>CAKAEY010000021.1 GCA_916438365.1 uncultured Sanguibacter sp. | reverse complement strand
TCCACGTTCCCCGAGACCGCGTGAGCGTGAGAACGTGACAAGAAATCCCCGGGCCGAGTGGCCCGGGGATTTCCCAGTGCTGGACCAAAGGTGGTCACGATGGATGCAAAGTTCGGGATGGGTGCGGTTGGCGGCCCGGTGGGTGCGTATCTAGCCGTGCTGGGTGCACAGTTCGAGCCCGTGGGTGCACGTCGTCCGGAAGACAGGGAAACTATATGACGGGAGCGCGTTGGGTGAAGGGTCCTGTTGAGTCAGTGTGTTGCTCCGTTGTTGAACCTGATGGCGATAGCGTCGTCGGGGTGAATGGTGGCCTGGTCGACGAGGACTTGTGAGGCTTCCCGTGTGCGGGTAATTGCGGGGTGCTGAGTGTGGCGGCAAGGCCTATAGCTTTTGCTGCTGTTAGGCGACGCAATGCAGGGAACAGAACTGTTAATGAAGGAGTGCCGAAGCGACATTGGGGCTCCGACAGAAGCTTTTCACTGGCTCAATGCAGCTGTTGCTAGAGCTCCGGAAGCTGCGCGAGAGCAATAAACATGGTCCCGGTGACCTTCCTAGTTGCACCAAGACTCTTTGCAACCAGAGAGGCTCATGGGGATTACCCTTGGGAGACTGTGTCGAGCAGTTCCTGGACGCGTGTTCTGATCTGGTCAATGATGCCCCGGACTTCTTCGAGTGAACGATCGCTGGGGTCGTCGATCTCCCAGTCTTGATAATGGACGCCTGGGAAGAAGGGGCAGGCTTCGCCGCATCCCATGGTGACGACCCAGTCAGATGTTTTCACCCGTGCGGGGTCAAGTGGCTTGGGTTGAGAATCAGGTTGAAGGCCGAGCTCGGCAAGGGCGTCAACGACGACAGGGTGAACAGTATCAGCAGGTTCAGATCCTGCCGACAGGATCGTCACCCCTTCTGGTGCAAGCTGTTTGGCTAATGCTGCGGCAATCTGGGAACGTCCAGCATTTTGCCGGCAGGCGAACAAGATCGTGGTTCCTGAGGTTGTGTCATTAACGTTCATAGTGGCTCCGGTGACTAAGTTTGCGAGAAGATTTTGATCAAAGTCTGGGTTGAGCGTGAAGTATGCCCATTTCCCTCGCTTCTGCCTTTCGAGAACCCTTGCCTTCACCAGTTTGGCCAAGTGGTGGGAGATCGTTGACTGGCTCATGCCGAAGGCTTCAGGAAAGTTGCATGCACACACTGGGGACGGGGCAGCACGCCACACCATCAAAGCTAGCTGCAGTCGAGTGATATCACCCAACGCCTTGAACTGCTCCACCCGAGTTTCAAGCGACACCGATGGCGAAACCACCTCACCTACGGGGCAGGTACGCGTGCGACTATCATTCACTTCTCCATGATACATCATATTGACAGTTATCGATATGTGCGTCTAGTATATTATGTATCGATAATCATCGATATGACATATGGAGGTGCAAAGATGACCAAGATCGAGATCTTTGACCCGGCGATGTGCTGTTCGTCGGGTGTATGCGGCGAGAACGTTGATCAGGAAGTTGTTGATGTGGCGGCTGCTGTGAGCGCTGCGCGGAAGGAAGGGATGGATGTGGTGCGGCACAACTTTGGCCAGCGCTCCGTTGGACTTTGCATCCACTCCGGTTGTGCGTGAGTTGCTTGAGTCTGAAGGGGCTGACTCTCTTCCTGTTGTGGTGATTGACGGCGAGATCGTCCTTAAGGGCGCGTATCCCACCCTGGCGCAATTGCGTGCGTGGGCGCGTCGAGATTCTGCGGGCAGCCCCGATTCTCAGGTTACACGTGACGGCCGATCGGAGCTTCCGGTGGCAAGCTCGTCGTGTTGTGGAGGTGCTTCGGGATGCTGTTGAGCCAGTGGCCGCCAGCAACAAAGTTTCTGATGTTCACCGGCAAGGGTGGAGTCGGTAAGACGACGGTGTCATGCGCTACCGCTCTTTCACTTGCTGCGCAAGGGCGCAAAGTCTTGCTGGTGTCGACGGATCCGGCATCAAATGTTGCGCAGGTTTTCGGACAATCCATTGGATCTGAAATTACTGCGCTAGGTGACGTTGTCGCCAGGGAGATGGGGATGGAGGTCAGGCTCGATGCGATCGAGATTGACCCGAATATGGAGGCAGAAAAGTATCGTGAGTCGATTCTTGCGCCAGTTCGTCATCTTCTGCCGCCCGAGGTGTTGCGCGAGTCCGAGGAGACGCTCTCTGGGTCCTGCACGGTGGAGGTCGCTTCATTCAACAGGTTTGTCGACTTCCTCGTCTCCCCGAACATCGTCGATGCTTACGATCACATTGTTTTCGACACCGCACCAACAGGCCATACGCTGCGGCTGCTCGCCCTGCCGGGCGATTGGTCGTCTTTCATTGAGAAGGGCGCTGGTGACGCTTCCTGTCTTGGTCCGTTGTCAGGACTCGATAAGCATCGTCAGACCTACGACGATGCGGTCAATGCGCTGAAGGACCCTGCACTGACCACTTTGGTGCTTGTGGCACGTGCTCAAGATTCCACCCTCCAGGAGGCTGAGCGCGCAGCCAGCGAGCTCTCGGAACTCGGGGTCAATCCGCAAGCACTGGTTGTCAACGCACTCTTGCCCGAAGCAGACAACGACCCGCTCCACCGTAGGCTCATGCTCGGTGAGCAGCATATCCTCAAGGGAGTGGCAACCATCCATCCGACACTCAACGGAATGGCATGCTTCACGATCCCCATGAACCCTGAACCTGTCATGGGAATCACGGGACTGACCACTGTTGCCCCGCAGCACCACGAGAGCGTGCCCGGCCTTGGGTCAAGTCCTGTGGAGTGGTGTAATCGTTTTGTGTCCTTCGGGTTGGGTTATGCGCTGAGTTGGAGTGGGGTGTCCTCCTGTTGGGTGGGTTGGGGTGTGAGTCGTGATTTGGTGAGGATGTCGAGGCTGAGGTAGCGTCGGCCTTCGGCCCATTCGTCGTTTTGTTCGGCTAGGACGGCTCCGACCAGGCGGATGATGGCCTGGCGGTTGGGGAAGATTCCTACAGAGTCGGTGCGTCGGCGGATTTCGCGGTTGAGGCGCTCATTGGGGTTGTTGGACCAGATCTGGGTCCATACCCCGGTGGGGAAGGACGCGAACGCGAGGACGTCTGCCCTGGCTTGATCAAGGTGATCACACACGGCGGGAGCTTGTCGTGCACGTAGTCCAAGAGCCGGTCGTATTGAGCGTTGACCGATGCCGCGTCGGGCTGGTCGTACACCGAGTGCAGCATCGCTTTGACAGCGGGCCATAGCGCTTTGGGGGTGACCGACATGAGATTCGCGGCGTAGTGGGTGCGGCATCGTTGCCAGGCGGCTCCAGGCAGGTTCGCTGCGATGGCCTCAACGAGGCCCAGATGGGCGTCGCTGGTGACCAGGCGCACGCCGCTCAGGCCTCGGGCGACCAGGTCAGCGAAGAACTCCTTCCAGGCTGGAGCGGTCTCGCTGGTGGATACGCGCACCCCCAGTACTTCGCGGTGTCCGTCATTGTTGACTCCGGTGGCAACCAGGACCGCGCACGAGACGACGCGCCCTCCTTCGCGCACCTTCATGGTCAGTGCGTCAGCAGCGACGAACGTGAAAGGCCCGGCATCGTGGAGGGGCGATGACGGAACTGATCCACGTGTTCGTCCAGGTCGGCTGCCATGCGTGAGACCTGGGACTTGGACAGTCCTGTGATCCCCAGGGTTTTGACGAGCTTGTCCATACGGCGCGTGGATACTCCCGCCAGGTAGCAGTCAGCGACCACTGTGATCAAAGCGCTTTCGGAGCGTTTTACGGCGCTGCAGCAACCATTCTGGGAAGTAGGTTCCTGAGCGCAGCTGGGGATCGCCACGTCGATGGTGCCGACCCTGGTGTCCAGGGGCCGGTAGCGATACCCATTGCGCCTGGCCTGACGCTGCGGATCTTGTTGGCCCCACTGGGCCCCGCACACGGTGTCAGCGTCCGCTGATAACAACGCGTTGATGACGTGCTGGAGCAAGGAACGCATCAAATCCGGGGATGCCTGGGACAACGCCTCACCAAGCAGGCCAGCAGGGTCGATAATATGAGGAGCGGTCATCGTTGTGCCTCCAAATCATTTCGAGTCAGAAGTAGAGAGCTTTCTCGAAGGATCACACGGTGACCGCACCCATATCAAACGAGCCGACCACCACACGGTTACACCACTATGCGGGACACTACTCGGCCTTGAGGAACTGCCGTCCTTTGACGCCACCGATATTAACGAAGCGGTGCAAGCTGCTCTGTCTCAGGCAACAGAACAGATTATCGAAGGTGGTCCCAAAGTCGTTCTGGCTATGGGTAAAGGTGGAGTAGGTAAGACCACCGTCGCGCAGGCGCTTGCCACTTCTGTCGCAAGCAAGGGACTGCCTGTACTTCTGGCGACAACTGACCCGGCTTCGCACCTGGATATGACGCTTCCACAGAAATATTTAGGTCTCGATGCGGTCAGCATTGATCCTCACAAGGTCGTGGAAGAGTATCGGCAAGAAGTGCTCAACACCAAGGGCGCGACACTGGATGCTGATGGCCGAGCACAGCTCATCGAGGACCTCGCCAGCCCATGTACGGAAGAAGTCGCCGTCTTCAGGGCTTTCTCTGCTGTCCTAGAAGAAGCCGACCAACGCTGGGTCATCATCGATACTGCTCCCACCGGGCACACCCTGCTGCTTTTGGACGCTACCGGCTCCTATCACCGAGAGCTCATGCGCCAGTCTGGGGCAACTGAAGGGAGCGATGGCACACTGACCGCTCTTATGCGTCTGAGAGACCAGAACCGGACATTCCCGGTCCTGGTAACGCTTCCGGAATCAACTCCGATCTTGGAAGCCAAGGAACTCGCTGATGACCTCGCTCGCGCTGGTATTACCCCACGAGCCTGGGTCATCAACCAGTACCTACCAATGAACCAGACGCAGTCGACGTTCCTCAAACAACGAGCTGCAGCGCAGCGCCACACCGTGGAGCGTTACCTCAACGCAGACCAGATGCACACCTATATCTGGGAGATCCCGGTGGCGTAGCCACATCAGAGCAGGGGGGGGTGTCCAGGAGAAGTCGACTCCTGGACAGCCCGCTTTGATCGTTTTCTAAGGGCGTTAAACAAGATCTCCGTTGAGGAATACATCTGCTTAACGACATCGGGCAGGCTATCCCATAATGGCTTTAGCGAATTCTATGAGCAGACCGAAAACACCCGAGCGCCCCGACAATTACGCTTTCCCGTGCGATATGCGAGCTCAGTGAATCACTTCGCAAGCATCATCAAAGTCAGTGGTTTTCTAACCGACATCTTCACAGATACATCGGGAAACCTTTTGACGCAGGGCCAAACCTTTTGACGCTAGGGCCGTACTTTTTGACGCTTTCTGCCTCGACGCACCGAGCGAGCCCCTGAGTCACCCCTCCGAGGCTCCGATCAGCCGCCGTCAGGGGCTCCTCCACGGCTCCACGCACCCGGCTTCAACACCCCAAAACCGCCACAGAACAGCGAAAACGCCACCCTGGATAGTTCCTGGCTGTGCCGGAAACCCTATGTATCCAGAGTGACGACGCACTTGTGATCGTCGTGATGGGCTGGTGTCAGCGCAACCGTACGTCGTCGACACCTCCACGTTCCCCGAGACCGCGTGAGCGGAGGATCTCACGAGCCCGGGCCGAGTGGCCGGGGCTTCCCAATGCTGGAGCGGATGACGGGAATCGAACCCGCGATCGTTTTGGGGCAGAGGCTCTACCATTGAGCTACATCCTGGCTCCCCGGAGGGCATCAAGATCCTAGCGGTTATTGGTCCACGTGCGCGACATTTAAACTCTCCTCCGTATGATGGGGCAGCGGACAGTAGTCCAGGGGTGTAGCGCAGCTTGGTAGCGCATCTGCTTTGGGAGCAGAGGGTCGCGGTTCAAATCCTGTCACCCCGACCATCGGCGGCCAGCGTGCCGCCGTTTTCACGCCAACCAGGGAGTGGCCATGCCGTCCTATCGCACCATCATGACGGTCGCCTCCGCGCATCATCGACCAGCGCCTCGGCCGCGCCGCCGTCATCGAGCAGGTCGTCAACCAGGTCCTGCCCGGCCACTACTCCGACGCTGTCAACGAGAACGACCTGCGCCCCATGGCTCAGCCCACCGTCGACGTTACCGAGATCCCCAACGTGACCGGTGCACAGGGCGGCCAGCTCGTCTTCACCGCCGAGGTTGACGTCGTCCCGGCCTTCGAGCTGCCCGAGATCGACGAGAAGCTCGTCGTCGAGGTCGAGCCCACTGAGGTCACCGAAGAGGACGTCGAGAAGGAACTCGAGGACCTGCGCGGCCGCTTCGCCACCCTCAAGACCATCAACCGCAAGGCCAAGACCGGCGACTTCGCGACCATCGACCTGGTTGCCACCATTGACGGCAAGCAGGTTGACTCCGCCTCCGACGTCTCCTACGAGATCGGCTCCGGCTCCATGCTCGACGGCCAGGACACCGCTCTGCGCGGCACCAAGGCCGGCGACGAGGTCACCTTCACCTCCAAGCTGAAGGGTGGCGAGCACGAGGGTGAAGAGGCTGAGGTTACCATTACCGTCAAGGCCATGAAGGCGCGCGAGTTGCCCAAGGCTGACGACGACTTCGCCCAGATGGTCTCCGAGTTCGACACCATCGACGAGCTCATGGAAGACCTGAAGAAGCAGGCCGCCCAGTCCAAGGAGTCCCAGCAGGCCCTCGCCGCGCGCGACGCCCTCATCGACCTCCTCCTGGACAAGGTAGAGATCGTCCTGCCCGAGTCCGCGGTCGACCACCAGGTCGAGCACCGCGTCGGCGAGGACGCCAAGCCCAAGGCCAAGAAGGAAGCCCGCGAGGCCGTCGAGAAGGAAATCCGCACCGAGCTGCTCTCCGAGGCCCTGGCCAAGAAGTTCGACGTGCAGGTCTCCCAGCAGGAGCTGATCGACTACGCGATCCAGATGTCGCAGAACTTCGGCATCGACATCAACCAGCTGTTCTCCTCCTCCCAGCAGATGGCCAACGTCGTGGCCGACCTGGGTCGCTCCAAGGCCCTCATCGAGGCCCTGAAGGTCGTCACCGTCAAGGACACCAACGGTGCCGACGTCGACCTGAGCAAGTTCTTCGGCACCGATCCCGCCACCGAAGAGGGCGCGGAGATCATCACCGAGGTGGCCGACGAGCAGGAGTGAACCGCGGCGGGCATACCCGCTGACGAGTACTAACTCTCAACTGAGGGGGTGGGGCGCGAGCCTCGCCCCCTCAGCGCATGTGTCGAGGCGCGTACCCAGTGCATGTGCCGACAGCGAAACGACGGCCCGGCGCGCGCGTGAGCGGGCGCGCAGCGGGTACGGTTGACACCAATGGGGCCGACTGGGCCCGCGAACAGACGAGGAGGTACGCGTGAGCGTGCACAATACCGGGGCTGCCGGCGAAGGCTCGCAGCTGGGACTGGGCGACTCGGTCTACCAGCGCCTGCTCAAGGAGCGCATTATTTGGCTGGGCGGCGAGGTTCGCGATGAGAATGCGAACGCGATCTGCGCGCAGCTGCTGCTGCTCGCGGCCGAGGATCCGGACCGCGACATCTACCTGTACATCAACTCGCCTGGCGGCTCGGTGACGGCTGGCATGGCCATCTACGACACGATGCAGTACATCAAGCCGGACGTCGTGACGGTCGGCATGGGTCTGGCTGCGTCGATGGGCCAGTTCCTGCTCACCGCGGGCGCCCCCGGCAAGCGCTACATCACGCCCCACACCCGCGTTCTGCTGCACCAGCCCCTGGGCGGCGCCGGCGGCTCCGCGACGGAGATCCGCATTAACGCGGACCTGATCCTGGGCATGAAGAAGGAACTCGCTGCCATCACCGCGTCTCGCACGGGCAAGACCGTCGAGCAGGTGGAGGCCGACGGCGATCGCGACCACTGGTTCACGGCGCAGGAAGCCCTCGAGTACGGCTTCGTCGACCGCGTGATCGACAGTCCGCAGGAGATCGGAACGCGAGGAGAGAACTGATGAGCACCCAGCCCTACTTTGAGGCGGTCGCCCGCCAGATGCCCCAGGCCCGCTACGTGCTGCCCGACTTCGAGGAGCGCACGGCCTACGGTTTCCGCCGCCAGAACCCCTACACGAAGCTGTTCGAGGACCGCATCGTGTTCCTAGGCGTGCAGGTGGACGACGCCAGCGCGGATGACGTCATGGCGCAGCTGCTGGTCCTGGAGTCCCAGGATCCCGATTCGCTGATCACCATGTACATCAACTCGCCCGGCGGCTCCTTCACGGCGCTGACCGCCATCTACGACACGATGCAGTACATCAAGCCGCAGATCCAGACGGTGTGCTTGGGCCAGGCCGCCTCGGCCGCCGCCGTGCTGCTGGCCGCCGGTTCGCCCGGCAAGCGCCTGGCGCTGCCCAACGCCCGCGTCCTCATCCACCAGCCGGCGATGGAGGGCATGCAGGGGCAGGCCTCGGACATCCAGATCGTCGCCGACGAGATCGACCGCATGCGCGCGTGGCTCGAGGACACCCTCTCGAAGCACTCGGGTAAGCCAGTGGAGCAGGTGCGCCGCGACATCGAGCGCGACAAGATCCTCACCGCCCCGCAGGCCGCCGAGTACGGCCTGATCGACCAGGTGCTGGAGTCCCGCAAGGCTCTGTGACGCTGTCGTCGACGAGGCCGTGGCCTCCCCGCGCTGATGTGTGCGATGGGTGCCACGGCCTCGATGCTATGTGCCTGGTCAGGCGGTTGTTGCGCTGACAATTATCGGCTACGTGTGAGCTTTTCATAACAATAGGCGTGGCTACGCGGGAATATACCTCGCGTGCACTACGTTATTTGCTAGTAAGTGCGAAAGCGCATCCGACCGAACGGCAAAACGTTCAACACCTTGGAGGTCTCGTGGCTCGTCTGACTGATGGCGCGGAACTGCTCAAGTGCTCTTTCTGTGGGAAGAGCCAGAAGCAGGTGCGTAAGCTCATCGGTGGCTCCGGTGCGTATATCTGCGACGAGTGCATTGAGCTGTGCAACGAGATCATTGAGGAGGAACTCGGTTCGCAGCAGTCCTCCTCGTCGACGACGCCGCTGCCTAAGCCGCGCGAAATCAACGAATTCTTGAACACGTGGGTGATCGGCCAGGACCGTGCCAAGCGCGCCCTGTCGGTGGCCGTGTATAACCACTACAAGCGCGTGCGCTCGCGCGAGGCCGGCAACGCTGAGGACATGCTGGGCACCAAGTCCAACATCCTCCTGCTGGGCCCCACGGGCACGGGCAAGACGCACCTGGCGCGCTGCCTGGCCCGCCTCCTCGACGTGCCCTTCGCGATCGTGGACGCGACCGCGCTGACCGAGGCCGGCTATGTGGGTGAGGACGTGGAGAACATCCTCCTGCGCCTCATCCAGGAGGCCGACGGCGACATCAAGAAGGCCGAAAAGGGCATCATCTACGTCGACGAGATCGACAAGATCGGCCGCAAGGCTGAGAACGCCTCCATTACCCGCGACGTGTCGGGCGAGGGCGTCCAGCAGGCCCTCCTGAAGATCATTGAGGGAACGGTCGCCTCCGTGCCTCCCACGGGCGGACGCAAGCACCCCCACCAGCAGTTCCTGGAGATCGACACCTCCGGCATCCTGTTTATCGCCGCCGGCGCCTTCGCGGGCATCGAGGACATCGTGAAGGGCCGCCTGGGCCGCCGCTCGACGGGCTTCGGCTCCGAGCTGAAGAGCACCTCCGAGATGGGAGACCTCTATGAGGCTGTGTCCGCCGAGGACCTGCACAAGTTCGGCATGATCCCCGAGTTCATCGGCCGTCTGCCCATCCTGACCTCCACGAAGGAGCTCACGGAGGAGGACCTCGTGCGCGTCCTCACCGAACCGTCGAACTCGCTCGTGCGCCAGTACCAGCACCTCTTCGAGCTGGACGGTATGGACCTGGAGTTCACCCACGAGGCGCTCCTGGCCATCGCGGCGCGCGCCAACGAACGCAAGACGGGTGCCCGCGGCCTGTCCTCGATCATGGAGCAGACCCTGTCGGACCTCATGTTCGACCTGCCCAGCCGCGACGACGTTGCCCGCGTGGTCATCACCCGCGACCTGGTCGAGGGCGTGGGTGAGGCCGAACTGTATCCCGAAGCTTCCTCGGAAGGCAAGCGCAGCGCCTGAGTCCTCCCGCTAGACTGAGGTCAGTTGAGACCTTAGGGGAGGAAGAATGGCACAGTGTGACGAGGCCTCGCTGGCCGCTTCGGCGGATGCGGGCGTGAGCGGCATTCCCGCCGAGCTGGCGGAGGCTCGCGCAACGATCGACAACATCGACGCTGCCCTCGTGCACATTCTCGCCGAGCGCTTCCGCTGCACCCAGCGCGTCGGGCACATCAAGGCTCGCCTGACCTGCCTCCCGCCGACCCGGATCGCGAGGCCCGCCAGGTCGAGCGCCTGCGTACCCTGGCGGCTTCCTCCGGCCTCGACCCCGATTTCGCCGAGAAGTTCCTTGGCTTCATGGTCCGCGAGGTCATCCGCCACCACGAGGACATTAAGGCCGAGTACGACGAGGGTTCGCGCCTCTAAACTGCGCGCTGGGGGAGCGCCAAGCCCCGGCCTCGTGAACTCTCAGGGTTGTCTGATGAAATTCTGCGCAGGCTCCCCGATAGTTTTCAGGTAGCTTTCAGGGTTGTGGACTGTAATCTAGTCAGGCAGTGAGAACCATTGCCGATAAGCAGTCCTCAAGGAGTTTTCGATGAAGAATCGCGCACAGACGCGCGCCCTTGCCGTCATCGCCATCACCCTGGCGGCGGCCCTCAGCGCATGCGGATCGACCGGATCGTCCACCTCGTCCGCGTCCACCAAGAGCCCGAGCGCGGCGGCCACCAACGCGGCCAGCAACGACCCCAACCTGGTGTTCGCCCAGTGCATGCGCGACAAGGGCTTCGATGTGCCCGACACTGGCCTGACGCCCGACCAGGCCAAGGACCACGACCCCGCCTTCGATGCCGCGATCAACGAGTGCATGACGAAGGTCTCCGGCATGACCGGCGAGGACAACGTCGCGAACGACCCCGCCGCGCGCGAGGCCATGGTCAAGGCAGCGCAGTGCCTGCGTGAGGCCGGATACGACGTGAAGGACCCGCAGGCCGGCGAAGGCATCAGCGTCAAGGATATCCCCGAGGACGTGCTGAACAAGTGCTTCCAGCAGTCGGGGGCCGCCAAGTGACGCGTCCGCGAACCCCACGCCCCGCGGCTGTGCTCGCGATCCTGGCGATCGGCGCGCTGACCCTGTCCGCATGCTCGGGCACCAACGCGGATGCCCAAGCCCCCCAGTCCTTTGATGGTGCGACGGCGACCGTCACGAAGGGCGACCTGGTGGGGGAGACCACCGTCCAGGGAACCCTCCACTACGCCGACTCCTACACCCTCAAGAGCGCCTTCGAAGGCGTCGTCACAGCCCTGCCCACGCCCGGCACGACCCTCACCCAGGGATCGCACGTGTACACGGTCGCCGGCAACAACACGTACCTGCTCCACGGCTCTACCCCCGCCTGGCGCGCGTTCGAGGAGGGCATGAGCGACGGCGAGGACGTCACCCAGCTGGAGACCTCGCTGTCCGAGCTCGGCTACTTCGAAGCCACCCGAACGCCCACTTCGACTGGAACACGATCGCGGCGATCAAGAAGTGGCAGAAGGCCCTCACCCTGCCCCAGAGCGGTTCGCTGCCGCTGGGCACCGTCCTGTTTGCCCCCGAGGACCTGCGCATCGGTGCGCTCAAGGCCCGCGTCGGCGACAACGCGACGATGGAGACGGAACTTTTTGCGGCCTCGTCCTCGCGTCAGATCATCTCCGCGAACCTGAAGCTCTCCGACCAGGCGCTCGGCGTCGTCGGAAACTCCGTGACCGTGCGCCTGCCCGGCTCAGCCGCTACGACGACCGGGACGATCACCTCGGTCGAGCCGCCTCGCGAAAAAGCCGGCGAGGAGGGATCCAAGGAGACGACCAAGGAACGCATCATTCCGATCACCGTCACCCCCGATGACACCTCCGCCCTCGAAGGGCTGCAGGAGGCCTCGGTCTCCCTGGGCCTGACCTCCGAGACCCGTACAGGCGTGCTGTCCGTGCCCCTCGGCGCGCTCGTGGCCCTGAGCACCGACCAGTTCGGCGTCGAGGTCGTGGATGAGAAGGGCGAGATTCGCCGGGTTCCCGTCACCGTCGGCCTGTTCGCGGGAGACCGCGTCGAAGTGAGCGGCGACGAGATCGCCGAAGGCCAGCGCGTGGTGGTGCCCAACCGATGAGCCACATCCTGCAACTGACCGACGTGCACCGGTCCTTCGGCAGCCCGCCTGTGCACGCCTGTAACGGAGTGTCCCTGGCCGTCGACGAGGGCGAGTTCGTCGCCATCGTCGGGCCGTCCGGCTCCGGAAAATCCACCCTGCTCAACCTCATCGGAACGCTCGACCGGCCCACCTCGGGCAGCGTGTGCATCAACGGGACGGACGTGTCCTCCCTGCGCGACACCGAACTGTCGGGTGTGCGCTCCTCGCTGATCGGATTCGTGTTCCAGCAGTTCCACCTCACCGCCGGCGTGTCCGCCTTGGATAACGTGGCCGACGGGCTGCTCTACCGGGGCGTGCCCCGCGCCAAGCGTCGCGAGGCCGCGCGTGAGGCCTGACCCGCGTGGGCCTCGGGCACCGTATGGACCACAAGCCCCACCAGATGTCGGGCGGCGAACGCCAGCGCGTCGCGATCGCTCGTGCGATCATCGGGCACCCTGCCCTGCTGCTGGCCGACGAGCCCACCGGCAACCTTGACTCGCGCTCGGGCGCGTCCATCGTCGCCCTCCTGCGCGAGCTCAACGAGGCCGGTACCACCATCATCGTGATCACCCACGACAACGATCTGGCGGCCTCGCTGCCCAGGCAGATCGCCATCCGCGATGGCGAGATCGTCTCCGACTCCGCGCACCCGGGAGGTGGCCATGGCGAGTAAGAAGAACTCGGGTACCGGCCGCTCGGCGCTGCGTCTCTCGGACGTCGCTCGCCTTGGCCTGACGGGCCTGCGCGCCCGCCCCATGCGTGCCGTGTTGTCGGCGCTCGGTATCGCGATCGGCATTGCGGCGATGGTCGGCGTCGTCGGCGTCTCCGCGTCCTCGCAGGCCCGCCTGCAAGAACAGCTGCGGGCGCTCGGCACCAACATGCTGACCGCGCGCAGCGGCGCGGACCTGTCGGGAACGGATCTCATCCTGCCCGAGGATTCCGTGGGCCGTACCCTCATGATCCCGGGCGTCACCGACGCTGCCTCGACGTCGACGCTGAGTGGCGTCTCCGTGTACCGCTCGCGCCTGTCCGATCCGAACGCGACCGGCGGCATCATCACGATGGCGGCCGACACGAACCTCCTGAAGGTCGTCTCCGGGACCATGAAGAAGGGCGCGTGGCTCAACGACGCCACCGCGAAGTACCCGGGCGTCGTTCTGGGATCGAAGGCCGCGCAGCTGCTCGGCGTTGTCGAGCCGGGCACCCAGGTGTGGCTGGGGGGCATGTCGTTCACCGTCCTGGGCATCATGGATCCGGCACCCCTGGCCGAGGAACTCGATAACGCCGCCCTCATCGGTGTTTCCGCCGCGGGCACGTACTTCGACGCGGGCAAGACTCCCACGACGATCTACGAGCGCTCCACCGAGGACCAGGTGGAGACCGTCCGCGAGCTCCTCGGACCCACGCTCGCCCCGCAGGGCGCCACCGGCCTGAAGGTCTCGCGCCCCTCCGACGCGCTGGCCGCCCAGAACGCGGCCGACCAGACGCTCACGACCCTGCTCGCCGGCGTCGGCTCGATCGCCCTGCTCGTCGGCGGCATCGGCGTGGCCAACACGATGATCATCTCCGTCCTGGAACGCCGCAAGGAGATTGGCTTGCGCCGGTCTCTGGGTGCCAAGCGGGGACACATCACCGTGCAGTTCCTGGCCGAAGCCCTGCTCCTGTCCTTCCTCGGAGGACTCGCCGGATGCCTCATCGGCGCCGGCGTCACCTGGGGCATGTGCTACGTGTACGGCTGGCCGCCCACCCTGCACTGGTGGGTGATCGCCGCGGGCCTCGGCGCTACCCTCCTCATCGGCGCCGTCGCCGGGCTCTACCCCGCGATCCGAGCGGCCCGCACGCCGCCCACAGCGGCGCTCGCCTCGCAGTAAGTTGCCTGGCACGCTCGAGGCCGTGGCCATCTCAGCAATCCCGGTACCGATCGGGGGGAGCGCGAGCTGGCCACGGCCTCGTTCATGTGAGTGTCGGTCGCGCGTGCGTCAGTTGTTGTGTGTGCGTCAGCTCTGCACGGGGCCGCCGTAGATCTCGTCGATGACGGGCGCGAGGCGGCGGGTGGCCTCCAGGCGCTTGACCTTCAGCGAGGGCGTGAGCAGGCCGTTCGCCTCCGTGAAGTCGGTCGTGAGGACCTTGATCTTGCGGATAGACTCGGCCCGCGAGACATGCTCGTTCGCCGAGGCCACAGCCTTCTCCAGGGAGGCCAGCACCTCGACGTTCGTGGCTGCCTCGGCCACGCTCATCGGGGGCAGCGAGTGCGCGGCGAGCCAATCGGGCAGCATCTCCGCGTCCAGCGTGATGAGTGCGGCGACGAAGGGCCTCTGGTCGCCCACGACCAGGACCTGGGAGATGAGCGGGTGGGAGCGCATCGGGTTTTCGAGGGCGGCGGGGGCGACGTTCTTGCCGCCCGCCGTCACGATGATTTCCTTCGCGCGGCCCGTGATGGACACGTAGCCGTCGCGGTCGAGGGACCCCAGGTCGCCCGTACGGAACCAGCCGTCGTCGGTGAAGCATGCGGCCGTGGCCTCGGGGTCGTTGTGGTAGCGCTGGAAGACGCTCGAGCCCTTGAGGAGGATCTCGCCCTCGTCGCTGATCTTGAAGGACATGGGCGGCAGGGCCGGGCCCACGGTGCCGATCTTGGACAGGCGGGGCGTGTTGACGGAGACCGGGCCAACCGTCTCGGTCAGGCCGTAACCCTCCAGGACGGGGATGCCGACGCCGCGGTAGAAGTGCGCGAGCCAGGGGGCCAGGGGTGCGCCGCCCGACACGATGTAGTCCGCGTTGCCGCCCACCAGGCGGATGATCTGCTGGTAGACGAGCTTGTCCGCCAGGGCGTGCTGGGCCTTGAGCGACGCCGACGGGCCTTCCTCGGTGTCGAGGGCCTGGGAGTAGGCGATCGCGACCTTGGCTGCCCAGCGGAAGATCTTGCGCTTGGGGCCGGACGCCTTCGTGTCCGCCGAGTTGTAGATCTTCTCCAGGACGCGCGGGACGACGAGGAGGTAGCTCGGACGGAAGGACGCCAGGTCCGGCAGGAGATTCTTGATGTTGGGCGCGTGGCCTAGGACGCCGTTGCCGCTGATCTGGAAGACCTGCAGGAAGCGCGCGAACACGTGGGCGAGAGGCAGGAACAGGAGCAGGCGCGAGTTCTTGCCCGCCGCGATTTCCGGCATCCACGCGTGGGCGTTGAGGCACAGGTTCGTGAAGTTCTCGTGGGACAGGACCGTGCCCTTGGGGGTGCCCGTCGTGCCCGACGTGTAGACGATGGTGGCGATGTCGTCCTTCGTGAGGGCATCGGTGCGGGCGAGGACGCGCTCGCGCGGGGTGGCCGAGCCCTCCGCGATGAGGGTTTCGATGGCCTCCGAATCCAGGGAGAGCACGTGGGTGTTGTCCCGGTTTTCTCGTTCGGCGGCGGCGCGCACGATCTCCGCCATGGACACGGTCTCGGTGATGATGAGTGGACGTCCGCGTCGACGAGGACGTGGGCGACCTGGTCGATGGAGCTGGTTTCGTAGATGGGCACGGGGACGAGGCCGGCCGCCCAGCACGCGAAGTCGAGGAGCGTCCACTCGTAGCGGGTGCGGCTCATGATGGCGACCCGGTCGCCGGGCTCGAGGCCTCGCGCGATGAGGCCGGCGGCGAGCGCGTGCACCTCGTCGTAGAACTCGCGCGCCGTGATGGAGCGCCACGTGTCGCCGATGCCGATCTTGCGCAGGATGAGGGGGCGGGTGGCGCCGCGCTGCACGCGCTCTTTGAGCAGGTGGGGGATCGTCGTGTGCTCGTCGATGCGTACCAGGACGGGGGCGTGCCACTCGAGGGCTTCGGTGGTGGTCTGCGCCTGCGGCGTCTCGTCAATGGTGGACGAGGCCGGGGTTTCTTCGGCGGTCATGTCTGCTCCCTGGTCGCTGGGCGGTGTGCGCTGCGGGACGAGCCCAGCGGCGCTGCTGCTCCTCCTATCCTACGCGCCCGTAGGGTGGGGGAGAGGGACCGTCTTTAGCGTTGGTCCTTCATTGCGGGGCTCTTGAATCCGTTTGCGTTAGCGTCGACGCTGGAACGATTCGAGGGCTTGCGTGAGTGCTTCTTCGAGTGTCAGCCTGGACTGGCGCGTGGAAAGAACCGAGAGGATGACGACGCTGTCGTCGGTCACGAGGAAGGCGATGAGGAGGGTCTTGCGGAATCCGATGATGCGCATACCCGGGTGATGCAAGGAGAACGCTTGGCCCCGTAGCGGAAAGTCGGGGAGCTGCTCGATGTAGTCGGTGAGGGCACTCATGTAGTTGCGTGCGGTGACTTCGGAGCCGCTCACGGACGCGATGGAACGTCGAAGTTCTCTGAACTGTTGCCGAACTTTGCTCGAAAAGATCAGGCGAGAGCGTTGCCCGGTCATTTCAGCCCCAGGTCGGCGCGAATCTCGTCGAGCGTGTAGACGTCGTCCGGGTTCTCCTCGTAATCACGAACAGCCTGAGCGAGGTCCTCTCGCAGCCAGCGGTCGAGCTCGTCTCGTGTCCGTCGATCGCGACGTTCCTCAAGGGCCTCCATTGCCTCCTCGTAGAAGGCGGGGGAGACCAGGACTGCGCGGGTCTGCGCGCCGCGCGAGCGAAGCTCGACGGGCTCAACCTGGGCGGCGGCGATGTACTGAGCCTGGTTCTGGCGAAAATCAGAAAGCGTAGCTGTTGACATGTACTAATTGTACAAGTTGTTAGGAGCTTGCGTGTTGTTTCGTGGCGGCATGTTCATGACTTCGGGCGCTAGAACGATGTGATGTCCTGCTTCTCGGTGAGCTGGTGCTGAATGAAGGCGTCGAGGAGTTCGTAGTCGAAGGGCTTGTTCCAGGGCTGGCGTGCGAACATCTTTCCGAAGTCTGTGCCGTGCTCACGCATGACCGGCTCGAAGCGGATCATGGTGGCGCGCTCGGGGACCATTGCCATGTGCTTGGAGGCGGCCGAGAACCCGATAATGTAGGTCCCGTGGTGGGTGAACATCGGCTGGTTCCGCGCGATGCGCAGCTCCAGTTCAGGATAGGTGAGCCCGACCCACACCAGAACGTCAACCATCCGAGCGCGATTATCGCCGTTCGGGATGGTCGCGAGGTACTTGTCAAGCGTCTGAATAGCCATGGCTTCACCCTAGGCGACAGATGTGCAGGTAGCCTCGTATAGCTCTGTGTTATTCAAGAGTGCAGTTGAGAATGGGTACGCCAATGGGAAGCAGGACTGCAGTGTCCAATGGGCATGGGGTTGGCTAGATGTAGCTTCCTTGCTAAGCTGACAAAGATGGCATCGGCGTCAACACTCGACGAATAACGAGGAGGTTAGGAGTGTGTCTAGTGACTGATAAGCAAGATGTGCTCGTTGATTGGTGCAGGCGACAGCAGGAATCGTAAAAAATTGATGTTGTGGATCAAGGTGTAGAAACCCTTGTCGGAATGGTTTCTAGACAGTCTATCTGCGCATCGTTACGCTTCCAATGTAGAGATCGCTTGGATAAAGTTAGGCAATAAAAACTGACTGATCAATATTTCGTGGAATTCCGTTCTGGACTAACGTTTGGGGATAAGAAATGAATATGTGGTGGGAATCTCTTTCGGATAAGTGGTCGTGGGATGATCCCAACATCGTCTTGGGTGTAGTCTCCTTGGTGGTTTCTGTGCTCATTCCTTTTGTGATATGGAGACTCGGCAAGAAACAGGCGAAACGCAATGAGGAATTCCTTGCTAGCCAAGCGTCGCTTTCTATGCGTCAGCGACGCGATGCGCTGCTGGAGATCGTTGCGCAATCCTCCGATGCTGCCTATCTGGGAATTTTGTGGAGGGAGATTCGCGAGTCTGATAAGTCTGATAAGTCTGATAAGTATGATAAGTATGATAAGTATGAGCCGGAGGATCGGGAACTCCTTCTCGCTCGCTTCCGCGTTAATCCTGCTATCGCGCTTCCAGGAACGTCCACCGGCGTCAGGTGCAGGATGACCTGACTGATGCCGTCGTGAGTGATTACGTTGATGGGCTTGAGCGTCGCTATACAGAAAGAGTAAGTGGGGGCTTTCCATATCCCGGTTTGCTTGACTTCATTAAAGAGACAAAACGCTGTAGGGCAAGGATTGATGAATTAAGGATTGTGGATCTTGTTACAGGAACCACGGCAGAAAAGCAACGCCCAAGTCACTCCTTTTTCTGTGATCTGGTCCACATTCTTCCTGGGGTGGCGAGTTATCTTCTTCGCCGCGTTGAGGAAGTTGATCCCCGTGCTCCTGGTGGGCTTAGGCTGAACATTCTGGCAGGCACCCTCCTCGCGCTCCAAGAGGTGGAAATGGAGCGCCGAAAGTCGAAGTTGAATGCGGAAATCGTGGAACGACTGAGATATAGGGTTGCTGAAGCTCTCGCTTCACTGCTGCATCGAGGTGTTCTGCGCTCGTTTGATCGTTGGGAGCGTAAGGGACCGACCGAACCTGTAAGTGCTACGGTTGCTTGGCTCGTCAGAGTGGTCGGGTGGGTCGCCGACACCGACAAACATCTGGCGATGCGAATGATTGAAAATCTATCTAACACTATCCAGTCGATACCCGATGAAGAGCATGGCTGGGGGGTTAGTAAGCGAGACTGGGGGGTTGATAGTCCTCATGTTCGTCAGGGATTTAGGTGCATCAGGGAAAAGCAGCCCGAATTGTGGAAGGTGTATGGGCCCAGTCTGGAATTGGCGGCCACGAAAGTTGGTCCGTGGAAGGGGAATGATGGGGATGATGGCTGAAATAGCGCTTAGAGATATCCGTTTTGGGCTTAACGTCTGGGGTAAGAAGTGACCTCCCAGAATGGGACAATTTCCTGATTGGGGGTGAGCCTTCAGGACTGGACGAATATAGCCATGATTTTCGGAACAATTGTCACTTTTATTGTGGCTCTTGCTGCCCTGTTGGTGTCGGTTGCTGCACTCCGGTCGCAACGCGAGGCGCTGCCGGTGTCTGTGAATTTTGGTTTTACAGGGTGCGGCTATGTGGATGCAGGTGATGGTGTTCGGTGGCTGGCGGCTTGGATGCAGAACACTGGCGTGACGGCGTATGCCCACGAGGTGTATCGCTATGAGTGGGAGCCATTAGTCCTGCGTGAGGAGCAACTCACGGATGTGGCGAGGGACGGAGTTCCTGGCTCCATGCCCGAGTCTTTGTGGTCCAAGAGTAAGCATGAGCTACGGGAAGAGCTGGCGTGCTCGATCCGGGGGACCTTCCTTTGGGGCAATATTCGATGTTCTATGTTTCCTGCCCTCCTGGCGTTGAGCTCGTGAAACTCGCCGTTACGATGAGCATCAAGCGGCGAAGCCAGATCCGATTATCTCCAGTGAATGGCTTGATGTGCCGAGTGCCGAGGAGCTAATTGTATCGACGCGGGAAACTCGGGGTTATTATGCGCAGCAGGCTCGTAGTAGTGCGCGCCCGGATGATAACGCTGAAGGTGCCGGTGAGTAGCAAGCCTGGCCGCCGGGCTACACGGGAGGCCGTGTCGTTCCGCGTCGTCGACATGGCCGGGCTGCAAGCGTAAAGTGGCTCTTTTTTCTGCTTACAAGGGGGCCGCCCGTGGTTTCCCACGGGCGGCCCCCCAGCAGCCTAACGCTCAGCTCTTGCGCTTCGCAGGAGCCTCGCCCAGCTCGAAGGACTCGACAACGGCCTCGGTGGCCTCAGCGTCGTCGGAGGCGGCCACGGTCAGGGCACCCACAGCCTTCGATGCGGCCTCCAGGTCGCCCTTCACGGACTCCAGAGCCTCCACCTGAGCCTGCGGGGCGCGCACCGTCACCGCCAGGAACGGCGTACGCGGCGACACCTTCGCCTCAGACTTCACGCGACGCAGCGCGATCAGAGCAGAGGACGCGGCTTCGAGCACCGAGGGATCACCCTCGACGCCAGCCAGGTCCGCCACCACCGGCCAGGGAGCGGTGTGCACGCTGCCCTCGCGGTACCAGCTCCACACTTCTTCCGTCACGTACGGCAGGTAGGGGGCTAGCAGGCGCACGACGTTGTCGATGACGATCGCCAGGGCCGCACGGGCAGACGCGGCCGAGGCCTCGTCCCACGCGCCATCACGGTTGTAGGCGCGCTCCTTGACCAGCTCCAGGTAGTCGTCGCAGAACGTCCAGAAGAACGACTCCGTGACCTCGAGAGCGCGAGAGTGCTCGTAGGACGCCAGGGCAGCCGAGGCCTCGTCAATGACGGAGGCCAGCGCCGCCAGCACCGAACGATCCAGCGGCACCGTCACCAGCGCCGGATCCAGATCGATCGCCGCACCCTCGCCGCCCATCGTGAGCGCGAACTTCGACGCGTTCAGCACCTTGATCGCCAGGCGGCGGCCAATCTTCATCTGCTGCTCGTCGAACGCCGCATCCAGGCCCAGGCGAGCCGACGCCGCCCAGTAACGCACGGCATCCGACCCGTACTTCTCCAGGATGCCCATCGGGGTCACGACGTTGCCCTTGGACTTCGACATCTTCTTGTGGTCCGAATCCAGGATCCAGCCCGACAGGCCCGCGTGCTTCCACGGCAGCGCGCCGAACTCCAGGTCCGCGCGCACCACGGTGGAGAACAGCCACGTACGAATGATGTCCTGGCCCTGCGGGCGCAGATCCATCGGGTACGTGCGAGCGAACAGGTCCTCGTCATCCAGCCAGCCACACGCCAGCTGCGGGGACAGCGAGGACGTCGCCCACGTGTCCATGATGTCCAGCTCGCCCACGAAGCCGCCGGCCACGCCGCGCTGATCCTCCGTGTAGCCCTCCGGCACGTCCGTCGACGGGTCGACCGGCAGAGCAGCCTCAGAGGGGGTGATGATGTCGTCGTAGTTGACCTGGCCGTCCGCGTCCACGCGGTACCACAGCGGGAACGGCACGCCGAAGAAGCGCTGACGGGACACCAGCCAGTCGCCCTTCAGGCCCTTCACCCAGTTCTCGTAGCGCACGCGCATGAAGTCGGGGTGGAACTCCAGCTCGCGGCCGCGGTCGATGAGCTCCTCGTTCAGGTCCTTGCCCGAGGCCGGGTTCGTCCACGCGCGGCCACCGTTACGGATGTACCACTGGCGCGAGTGACGATCTCGAGGGGCTTGTCGCCCTTCTCGAAGAAGTTGGTCTGACGCATCGTCTTGGTCGGCTCGCCCTTCAGCTCGCCCGACTCGCGCAGGGCGGCCACCACGGCCTCGCGCGCGGAGAATGTCGTCTTACCCGTGATCTCCTCGAAAGCCGCGCGGCCCGCATCGGTCGTGATCCACTCGGGGGTCTCGGTGATGATACGGCCGTCCTTGCGCAGGATCGCGCGCAGCGGCAGCTCCAGGTCACGCCACCAGTCGATGTCGGTCGTATCGCCGAAGGTACAGCACATGGCGATGCCCGCACCCTTGTCCATCTCGGCCTCGGGGTGGGGCAGGATCGGCACCTCGACGCCGTACACGGGGGAGGCGACCGTCGTGCCGAACAGCGGCTTGTAGCGCTCGTCGTCCGGGTGGGCGATCAGGGCGACGCAGGCGGCCAGCAGCTCGGGACGCGTCGTCTCGATGCACACGTCCACGCCGTCCTCGACGGGCGCGCCGGCGGCGGCAGCCTTCGCGGCGGCCTCGGCGTCGGTGATGTGGAAGGCCAGGCGGTGGTAGAAGCCCGGGTACTCGCGGCTCTCCAGCTCAGCCTGGGCGACCGCCGTCTGGAAGGTGACGTCCCACAGGCCCGGGGCCTCGGCCTGGTAGGCCTCGCCGCGCGCCAGGTTGCGCAGGAACGCGGCCTGGGCGACCTTGCGCGCACGCGCGCCGATCGTCTGGTAGTTCTGCTTCCAGTCCACGCTCAGGCCCAGGTAGCGCCACAGCGCCTCGAACTGAGCCTCGTCTTCGACGGTGAGGCGCTCGCACAGCTCCACGAAGTTCTTACGGGAAATCGGCAACTGGTCGCGAGCCTTGATCGACTTGCCGTCACCGCCCACGTGCGGGGGCTCGAAGTCGGGGTCGTAGGGCAGCGTCGCATCCACGCGCACGCCGAAGTAGTTCTGCACGCGGCGCTCGGTGGGCAGGCCGTTGTCGTCCCAACCCATCGGGTAGAACACGGACTTGCCCATCATGCGCTGGTAGCGGGCCACGACGTCGGTGTGCGTGTAGGAGAAAACATGGCCGATGTGCAGGGAGCCGGATACCGTCGGCGGGGGAGTGTCGATCGAGTACACCTGCTCGCGCGTGGCGCTGCGGTCAAAGGCGTAGGTGCCCTGGCTTTCCCAGGCCTCACCCCACTTGGCTTCGAGGCCTTCGGGGGCGGCGCGGTCGGGCACGCGAGGTGCCTGCGCACGGGTGTTCATGGCCATAATTGAGTTGTCTCCATCCGAGTCGTGGACTGTTTGCCCCACTAGCGTACTTTTGTGCGGGTGCGCCGGTCCAACGCAGCGCCGACGCAGCGGGTGCGGGTTGCTCACACGACCGGGGCCGCCGTTGTGGGCGCATCGTTACTTTCGCACGTAATTCGACGGACTTTCGTGTCACTTCGTTATGGTTCATCAAGGGTAGTAACGGAATTACGTGCGACTTTTGGTGGAGAGAGCGCACGCGACGACCAACAAACGAGGCCGGGGCCAGGTTGCGTAAACGTGCAACCCAGCCCCGGCCTCGTAGAGAAGAACGACGGAATCAGAGGACCATCGCCGCGATCCAGCCACCGATCAACAGCGGAATGTTGTAGTGGATGAACTCGGGGATGACCGTGTCTCGCATGTGGTCGTGCTGACCGTCGATGTTGAGACCGGCTGTCGGGCCAAGCGTCGAGTCGGACGCGGGAGAACCGGCGTCGCCGAGCGCGCCGGCGGTACCGATGATGGCGACGGTGGCCATGGGGGAGAAGTTCAGAGTCACGCACAGGGGCACGTAGATCGCCGAGATGATCGGCAGGGTCGAGAAGGACGAGCCGATGCCCATCGTGATGATGAGGCCGACCACCAGCATGATGACCGCGGCCAGTGCCTTCGACCCATTGAACATCGCGGAGGTCTGCTGGACGAGCGGCTCGATCTGGCCCGAGGCCTTCAGGACCGAGGCGTAGCCCTGGGCAGTGATCATGATGAGGCCGATGAGGCTCATCATCTTCATTCCGCCGCTGAACACGTCGTCGGCCTGCTGCCACGCACGACGCGCATTGCGAGCATCATGCACAGGCCCACGAGGGCACCCACGAGCAGCGGGTCGGCCTCGGAATCCATCTTGGTGAGGACCGCCTGGATGACGAAGCAGGCGACGAGGGCCACGACGGCGGCCCATACCTTCACCATATTGATGGGCTTGTCGTCGTTGGAATTGAAGGAGGTCTCGCGCTGCTCGTACTCGCGCGGCTTGCGGTAGGAGACGAGCAGGGCGATGGCACAGCCCACGGCCATTGAGGCAGCAGGGATCGCCATGGCGGCCATCGGGTTGACGACACCCTCAACCGCCATGCCGGCTTCCTCGATGTTCTTGTAGAGAATGTCGTGCAGGAAGATGCGGCCGAAGCCGATCGGCACGAACATGTAGGTGGTGACGATGCCGAAGGTGATCGCACAGGCGACCAGGCGGCGGTCCATCTTCAGCTCGTTCATGACGCCGATGAGCGGGGGAACCAGCAGCGGGATGAACGCGATGTGAATCGGAATGAGGTTCTGGCTCATCACGCCCATGACGAGGACGCCGCCGAGGATGCCCCACTTGGCGGAGCGGGCCACGCGCGCCGAGTTCGAGTCGTCAGCGTTGCGCAGCTTCTTTGATGATCCAGTTGGCCAGCAGGCGCGGCAATCCGGAGTGGGCGACCGACATGGCGAATGCGCCGAGGAGGGCGTAGGACAGGGCGATCTTTGCGCCGCCGGCGAGGCCGTCCTGGAATGCGACCATTGTGCCGGACATGCCCATGCCGGCGACCAGGCCGCCCACGAGGGAGGCCACGAAGAGAGAAATGATGACGTGCACGCGTGCGATGCTGAGGATCAGCATGACGAGCACGGAGAGCACGACTGCGTTGAAGAGCAACATGTGTGTTCCTGTGTTGAGGGTGCGCGGGTGCGCAAAATAAAAGGGACGTAAGCCGCAGCGCGGCAGGTGGTGTCAGCCGAGATGGGAGTCGGCGTGGATAGATGCGTCGACGGCACCTACCAGTGCGGTCGACAAACCACCTTCCTCGGCGGCCAGCAATCCTGCGATTGTGGTGCCGCCGGGGCTCGTCACCCGATCAATGAGTTGCGCGGGGATTGTTCCCGCCTCGCGCTCAGCGAGGAGCAGCGTGGCCGCTCCCGCCATCGCCTGCGCGGCGATCTCGACGGCGCTGTCCTTGGACAGGCCGTACTTGAGACCGGCGCGGGCGAAAGAATCAACAATCTGGAAATACCAGGCCGGAGAGCACGAGGCCAGGGCCTGGAACACGGGGAAATAGTCCTCGTCGATGAGGATGGTGCGGCCCACCGAATCCATGAGGGATCGGACGGCTGCTACCTGTGCGTCGGTGGCGCGCGCGGCCGTCAGGGCGGTCATGGACTGCCCCACGGTGGCCGCGACGTTCGGCATGACGCGCACGAGCGGGATGCCCGCGCCGAAGTCGGTGGTGATCTGGTCGAGGGTGCGCCCCGCCGCCAGGGAGACGACGCAGACGTCGGTGCGACCGACCACGATGGGGGAGATCTCCTTGATGACCGCGCGCTGGTCCTTGGGCTTGACCGCCAGGATGACGATGTCGGCCTGGCGGGCCAGGGAGGCGTTCGAGGACGCGGCTGCCGCGCCGAGTTCGTCGGCGAAATCGCAGGCCTTGGTGGCCGTGCGGTTGGAGAAGACCAGGGTCGCGGGATCGACGCCGGACGCGACGGCACCGCGAGCGATGGCCTGGGCCATGGCTCCCGTTCCGATGAATCCGATACGCATCAGGGGCTCCCGTGAAAGTTGGTCGATTGCGTTGCAGCTTACTCCACTTTGCCGTTTCTTGACACAATGGCCGCACTGTGAGACGAGGCCGGGGCCCGGACTCCCCGAAAAGAGTCCCGAGCACCGGCCTCGTGCCGAAAAATCGACGTGTCAGCGCTTTCGGGTGCCGAAGATGGAGCGAGTGATCTCGCGGCCGGCGGTGCGCAGGACGGACCCGAGGACGTTTTCGACCTGGCGGGTACGGCGTTCGGCGGCGCGCTGGCGGGCGGCCTCCTCCTTCTCCTGCTGCTTCTCGACCTGGCGGCGCAGCTTCTCCATTTCCTTCTGGCGGGCTGCCTCTTCCTTGGCGGCTGCCTTCTCGGCCTCCTTGGCGGCGCGCTCGGCCTCCTTGGCGGCCGCCTCTGGGCGAGGGCTTCCTCGCGGGCGGCCTGGGCCTCGGCCGTGCGGCGCTCGAGCTTCTCCTCGGCCGAGTCCGGGTTCACGGCGTCGCGGTAGCGGCCCATGATGACGCTGGACTGGTTGATGCGCGCGATAGTGTCTGCGGACGCGGGCCCCATGACGGAGGCGGGTGCCCAGATGCCGACCGGCGTGACCGGGGTGGGGTTACCCTTCGGATCCAGGACGGTGACGACGGCCTCGCCGGTACCCAGGGTGGTGAGGACCTCGTCGAGTTCGAGGGACGTCTTCGGGAAGGTCTGGACCGTGGCCTTGAGCTTCTTGAAGTCGTCCGGCGTCGAGGCGCGCAGGCCGTGCTGGATGCGCGAACCGAGCTGGGCGAGGACGTCGGAGGGGATGTCCTTGGGGGTCTGCGTCACGAAGACGACGCCGACGCCCTTGGAACGGATGAGGCGCACGGTCTGGACGACCTGACGCTCGAACTCCTTGGTGGCGTCCGCAAACAGCAGGTGCGCCTCATCGAAGAAGAACACGAGCTTGGGGCGCTCAACGTCGCCAACCTCGGGCAGGGTGGAGAAGAGGTTGGCGAGCAGGAACATGATGACGGCGCTGACCAGCGCCGGGCGCGAGGAAATGTCGCCGACGCCGAGCAGGGAGATGATGCCGCGGCCAGTGGAATCCATGCGCATGAGGTCGGCCGTGTCGAAGCCGGGGGCGCCGAAGAACTGGCCGCCGCCCTGGGATTCGAGCGCGGTCAGGGCACGCAGAATGACGCCGGCGGTGGCCTTGGAGACGCCGCCGATCGTGGCCAGCTCGTCCTTGCCCTCATCCGAGGTCAGGAAGGAGATGACGGCGCGCAGGTCGGGCAGGTCGATCAGCTCGAGACCCTGGCCGTCCGCCCACGCGAAAATCAGCTGGAGGGCCTGTTCCTGCGTCGTGTTCAGCGAGAGTGCACGGGCGAGCAGGATCGGGCCGAAGTCGGAGATCTGAGCACGCACGGGCACACCCGGGAACTGTGAATCCGCGCCACCCAGGCTCAGCAGCTCGATCGGGAACTGGGACGAGGCCCAGTCCTGACCGTTGGCCGCGGTGCGGCTCAGGAGCTTGTCGGAGCTGGCCCCGGCCTCGGCCAGGCCCGTCAGGTCGCCCTTGACGTCACACAGGAGGACGGAGGAGCCGTTCGCGGACAGGCCCTCGGCCAGGAGCTGGAGGGTGCGGGTCTTGCCCGTGCCCGTCGCGCCGGCGACCAGGAGGTGGCGGTTGAACATGGGCAGCGGCATCTTGGCGCTCACGCCGGGCACGCGCGCGCCACCATCGATGAGCGTGCCGATCGTGACAGCGGGGACGTCCCAGGAGTAGGCAACCTGGATCTGGGTGGCGAAAGCCGACAGCTCGCCGCTCGGGGCGGGGGACGAGGCCCGGGCGGCTGCGGGTGCTTTGGCGGCGGGCGCGCCTGCGGTCGGGGTGCCGGCTGCTTCAAGCTGGAGACGCAGTGCTTCGGCCTTTGCGCGGGCGGCCTCTGCCTCGGCGGCCTTCGCGGCTGCCTCCGCTGCGGCGAGCTGTGCCTTGAGGTCCTCGATGTTCTCGCTCATGGTGTGGCCTTTCGGCTCTGGGCGCGGTGCGCCACCGTACTTCGACGTTACCGGAACAGTATCCCTTGGGACTGCGGTCCCATGCGAGTTGTGCGGGGTGGGTCGGGTGTGGGATTCGTCCACAACCCCTGCGCGCGCATCGTCGTTATCCACAGGGGCTTGTTTTCGTGTTTTCTTCGGGGGAACGCCGGGGTTAGTGTGCGAGCATGAACGTGTCACGATGGTTGGCTCATCGGCGCATGGCGGCGCTGACGAAAGCCGTGTACGACAGCGCCCTGACGGACGAGGATGAACCCGCCGAGCCGAGCGTCGCCCGTTTCCTGCCCGGAGGGACGACCGTGGCCGCGTTGATCCTCGTGGTCGTCCTGATCGCGGCCGTGGGGGTGTGGAGGCACGCAGCGACACGCGAGCACTCCCAAGCCCTCGCCCAATCGTCCTCCGAGCGAGCAGAAAGCGGCTCCGCGCCCGTCGAGGCAGGCCCGTCCCCGCACGCGCCCGCATCCGCAGGGGATAGCGCCGACGATGTCGTCGTCTACGTCTCCGGTGCGGTCGCGTCCCCTGGGGTGCTCACCCTGCCAGCAAACTCCCGCGTGATCGACGCGATCACGGCGGCGGGAGGTGCAACGCCCGAGGCCGACCTAGAGTCGATCAACCTCGCCCGCATCCTCGTCGACGGGGAACAAATTCGGGTAGGCGTCGTCGGGGAGTCGCCGCCTCCCGCGTCCGCCGCGGCTGGGTCCACCGCCGGTACCGGCACGTGCGTGCGCCTGGCCACCGCCACCGAGGACGAGCTGCAGACCCTGCCCGGCATCGGTCCGGCCCTGGCCACGCGCATCGTCTCCTACCGGGCCACACACCCTCGCCTGTCCTCCGTCGAGGAGCTCGACGACGTGCCCGGCATCGGCCCGTCCCTCATCGAAAAGATCAGGCCCGGTGTGTGCTGATGAGCAACGCCCAATGCGCTCCCCGCATGATCGACCTGCGCCTCGCGCCCGCAGCCACCGCCACCTGGGCCACCACCTGGTGGGCGACAGGCAACCCAGCTCAGTGGCCTGTCGCCTGCGCCTTTGCTCTCGCTGCGCTCGCCTGCGCCGCCTCCTACGCACTCTCACACCGAGATCGGAAGGCCCCCAGGCACGCCCTCACCCCACCCAGGTCCGCTCGCCTCGGCCTCGCGCTCCTCCTCGCATGCATCGCCTGCGCGCTCGCGGTCGGATCCTCGGCCCGCCGAGACTACGACACCGACCCCGCCCGCCGCGACTCCGGCCCCATCCACGCGCGCGTCGTCCCTGCAGTCCGACCCGGCCCCGGCCTCGTCCGGGTTTTCAGCGGCACGCAGCGCCCGCGCGCGCATCGACGCCGTCTCCGTGGGGGAGGAGTGGCTCCCCGCGAGCACCACCGCGCTCGTGCGCGCCCCCGGATGGGGGGACGCTGCGCGAGGAGACGTCTACGAGGTCTGGGGAAGCCTCGACGCGACCTTTGCCGCCGACGCGCCATCGGTGGGAACGATACGAGTCAGGCGCGCCCAGCTCATCGAGCGGCCCGGCGGTCTGGCATCGTGGACGCGAGCCACACATCGCGCGTTCGCGCGCCTGCATGCATCTGAACCGGGATGCGCGCTCCCTCGTCCCCGGCATGGCGATCGGAGATGACCGAGGAATGCCCGCAGACCTCGCGCAGGCCATGAAATCGACTTCACTCACCCACCTCACCGCCGTCTCCGGCTCCCACATCGTCATCGTCCTCGCCACCGTCACCCTCGTCATCCCCGCGCGAAAGCCCCTCCGCCTCGCCGCCACCATCCTCGTCCTCGGAACAATCCTCATCCTCGTCGGACCAGAACCCTCCGTCGTGCGCTCCGTCTGCGTCGCAGCCGTCGCAGCACTCGGACTCATCCTCGGACGCGACGGCCAATCCATCGCCGCCCTCTGCGCCGTCGTGATCGCCACCCTCCTCATCGACCCCTGGTCATCCCGCTCCTACGGATTCGTCCTGTCGGCGCTCGCCGCGCTCGCGGTCGTCGGCCCCTCCGCGGCGCTGGTGCGGCGCTGCCGCCGGCGAATACGAGGGGACACGCGCGTCGGGAAGGCGCTGCGTCGGCTCGTGGAGATGGTGTGCGTGCCCGCCTTCGCGGAGCTGGCGACCGCGCCGATCATCGTGTCGCTGTCCGGGAACGTGCCGGTGTGGGGGATAGTCGCCAACGTCATTGCCGAACCCGCCGTTCCGGTCGCCACCGTCTCGGGGCTCGCGGGCGCGCTCATCTCCCCGCTGAGTATTCGCGCCGCCTCGGCATGCGCCGTCGTTGCGTCGTGGGCGACCGCGTGGATCGCAGGGGCGGCGCGCATGTGCGCCTCCCTGCCGGGAAACGGGGTGCACGTGCCCGGTGGATCCTCGACAGTTTTGGGCGTGTACGCCTGCTGTGGCGGCGGATGGGCCGCGTGGCGGGCGTGGAAACGGTGGGGACTCCCGATCGTCACTACCGACGAGGCCTGAGTGATCGGTGCTCAGAGCCGATCAGCCGGGACTACGCAACGGCGCTGCAACCTGGTGACACCCGCCACGAGTCGCGTCCGCCCACGGCTAAGACAGACGCAGATGGAGCCGCCGG
The DNA here is from genome assembly GCA_916438365.1 of uncultured Sanguibacter sp. The sequence goes on along the minus strand of CAKAEY010000021.1, from coordinate 71,625 downwards.
GTGGCAGACTTAGAGGGTTACCGTTTCAGCGGAAAGGCAGGTAGACGTGGCAGCACGCGGTTCGCGCCCGGCGCCGCCAGCCCAGATCACGCTGGCACCCATCGTGTTGATTAAAGGCCCCGAGGGCCTTCTCGTCGACCGCGCCCTCGACCAGCTGCGCGCCCTCGCCCACGAGGCCGACCCAAACCTCGAGCGCACCGACATCAACGCGGCCACCTACCAGGCCGGACAGCTCGACGTCATCGCGTCGCCCTCGCTCTTCGGCGAATCGCGCATGGTCATTATCCGGGACCTGGAAACGATGAGCGACGCACTCGCGAACGATCTGATCGCCTACGCCGGCGCGCCCGCGCCCGACGTGTGGATGTTCCTGGCACACCCCGGCGGCAACGCCCGCGGTAAGAAGGTCATCGACGCGATCACCAAGGCCAAATGGCCCGTCATCCCCGCCGAGCCGCTGAAAAACGACCGCGACAAGCTGGCCCTCATCGCCTCGGACGTGCGCGCTGCGCGCCGCCAGATGGACACCGAGGCCCAGCAGGCCCTCGTGGATGCGCTCGGCAACGACCCGCGCGCGATGGCCGGCGCCCTGGCCCAGCTGCTCTCCGACGTCAGTGGGCGCATCACCCTGGAGGACGTGCGGCGCTACCAGGCCGGGCGCGTCGAGGCAACGGGCTACGACGTCGCGGATGCGGCTGTCGCGGGCAACTCCGCGAAGGCCCTGACGCTCGCGCGCCACGCGTTCGCCACCGGCATCGCCCCCCAGCTGCTCGTCACCGCCCTGGCCATGAAGTTCCGCGCCATGGCGAAGGTGTCGATCGGCGGATCCGCATCCACCCTCAAGATGGCTCCCTGGCAGGTGGACCGAGCCCGGCGCGAGCTGCGTGGCTGGTCCGACGCCTCTTCTGGCTGGTGCCTTCGGAGCCATCGCCACGGCTGATGCCGAAACAAAGGGCGCATCGCGCGACCCGCAGCGCGCCATCGAAAAAGCACTAATCACCATCTGCAGGCTGCGCGGGCGCTGAATGCGCGCCCCGGCCTCGTCTATCGGATGCCCGTAGGGAACGAAGAGGAGAAGAATGAAAACCATTCGAACGCTGGTGGGGAGGCTGCGCGAGTTCAAGAAACCCGCGATCCTGACCCCGCTGTTCATCATCGGGGAGGTCATCCTCGAGTGCCTGATCCCGCTGACCATGGTCTCGCTGGTGGATGCGCTCGACGGCGTGTCCCTGAGCCCCGTCATGCGCCTGGGTGTCGTGCTCACCGGACTGGCTTTCGCGTCGCTCGCGTGCGGCATCCTGTCCGCGCGTTTCGCCGCGACCGCCTCGGTGGGTCTGGCGAAGAACCTGCGTCAGGACCTCTTCTTCAAGGTGCAGGACTTCTCATTCGCGGACATTGACCGCTTCTCCACGTCCTCGCTGGTCACCCGTATGACGACGGACGTCACCAACGTGCAAAACGCCTTCGGCATGATGATCCGCATTGCGGTACGCGTACCCCTCATGATCGTCTTCTCCATCGTCATGGCGTTCCGCATTAACGTCCAGATGGCCCTCATCTTCCTCGGGATGGTTCCGGTTCTCGCCATCATCCTGGCCGCCATTGTGCTGGTCGCCTTCCCGATTTTCCGTCGCATCTTCAAGAAGTACGACGCCCTGAACAACTCCGTGCAGGAGAACGTCGCAGCGATCCGCGTCGTCAAGTCCTTCGTCACCGAGGAGCATGAGACCACGAAGTTCCGCGCCGCCTCGCAGGATGTGCGTAAGGACTTCACGAACGCCGAGAAGCTCATCGCGCTCAACAGCCCCGTCATGATGTTCTTCATCTTCGCCGCGATCATTGCCGTCGACTACGTCGGCGCCTCGATCATCGTGAACTCTGGCGGTACCGAGCTGACGAAGGGTGGCCTGACGGCTCTCATCACCTACGGCATCCAGATCCTCGCGCACATGCTCATGCTTGCCTTCATCTTCGTCATGGCGACGATGGCCGCAGAGTCCGCGAACCGTATCGCCGAGGTCCTCAACCACGACCCGTCGCTCACCTCTCCGGCCAATGGTGCCACCGAGGTTGCGGACGGCTCCGTGGTCTTCGAGGGCGTGTCCTTCAAGTACTCGGAGAGCGCCGAAGAGTACGCGCTGTCCGACATTAATCTGAGTATCGAGTCGGGCTCGACGCTCGGCATCGTGGGCGGCACAGGATCCTCCAAGACCTCTCTGATCCAGCTGATCTGCCGCCTCTACGACGTCTCCGAGGGATCCGTGAAGGTCGGCGGGCGTGACGTGCGCGACTACGAGCTGAGCGCGCTGCGCGACGCGGTCTCCGTCGTCCTGCAGAAGAACGTTCTGTTCTCCGGCACCATCAAGGACAACATGCGCTGGGGCAACCCGGACGCGACCGACGAGCAGATTGAGCACGCGTGCAAGCTCGCGCAGGCCGACGAGTTCATCCAGCAGCTGCCCGGCGGCTACGACTACGTCATTTCCCGCGGCGGTACCAACGTGTCGGGCGGCCAGAAACAGCGCCTGTGCATCGCCCGCGCGCTGCTGAAGAACCCGAAAATCCTCATCCTGGACGACTCGACCTCCGCCGTGGACACGAAGACTGATTCCCTCATTCGTCACGCCTTCGAGAGCGAGATCCCGGGCACGACGACGATCATCATCGCCCAGCGCCTGTCCTCGGTGAGCCACGCCGACCAGATCATCGTCCTCGACGACGGTCGCATCAAGGAACGTGGCACCCACGAGGAACTGATGGCAGCGGGCGGGGAGTACCGAGAGATCTACGACTCCCAGAATGCCGCGAGCGAAAGCGAGGTGGCCTGACATGGCACGCACGCATGGTCGTCCCGTCGACAACGACGGCGAGAAGCTCGAGGGCATCGAGCGTCCCTTCGGCCGCCTCATGGTCTACGTGTTCCGCCACTACCCGGTGCGCATCAGCCTGACGGTCGTGTGCATCATTACGGTAGCCGTGGCCTCGGCCGTCGGCTCGATCTTCATGCAGCAGATTGTCGACAACGTCGTGACCCCGGGCCTGGAGAGTGGCTTTGACGCGGTGCGAGGCACCCTCGTGCGCCTCGTGGTCACGATGGGCATCATCTTCAGCGCCGGCGTCATCGCCAGCTTCATCTACACCCGCGCCATGGCGATCGTGACGCAGGGGACGCTCAAGCACATGCGAGACGACATGTTCGACTCCATGGAGCGCCTGCCCCCTGCGATTCTTCGACACGCACCCGCACGGCGCGATCATGTCGACCTTCACCAACGACACTGACGCGATCCGCCAGCTGATCGGCCAGTCGATCCCGACGATCATCCAGTCGGGTCTGACGATCATTGTCCTGATCGGCACGATGCTCTACTACTCCGTGTGGCTCTTCCTCGTCGTCCTCATCGTGGGCGCTCTCATGGCCTTCCTGACCGGAAAACTCGGAGGGCTGTCGGGTCGCTTCATGAAGGATCAGCAGGCGGCTCTCGCCGACGAAGAAGGCTTCATCGAAGAGATGATGGACGGCCAGAAGGTTGTCCAGGTCTTCAACCACGAGCAGGACGCCAAGGACGAGTTCGTCGAGTACAACGACAAGCTCTTCGAATCCTCGCAGAAGGCGAACATCTACGGCAACGTGCTGATGCCCGCCCTGGGCAACATTGGCAACATCATGTACGTGGTCATCGCGATCGTTGGCGGCGTCATGATCCTGGAGCAGACGCCGAACATCCACCTCTTTGGCATCGACGTCATCACGGTCGGCGTGGTCGTGTCCTTCCTGGGCATGGTCCGTAACTTCTCGCAGACGATCGGCCAGATGTCCATGCAGGTCCCCATGATCGCCCTGGGTATGGCGGGTGCGGGCCGCGTGTTTGCCCTCATCGACCAGGAGCCGGAGGAGGACGAGGGCTACGTGACCCTCGTGCGTGCGCGAGAGCTGCCCGACGGCACACTAGAGCCGACCGAGGAACGCACTGGAATCTGGGCCTGGCGCCACCCCCACAAGGCCGACGGCACCGTCACCTACACGCGCCTGCGTGGCGAACTGGTCATGGAGGACGTCGACTTCTCCTACGACGGCGAGAAGCAGATCCTGCACGACATCTCCCTGTGGGCCAAGCCCGGCCAGAAGATCGCCTTCGTGGGTGCCACCGGTGCCGGCAAGACGACGATCACGAACCTCATCAACCGCTTCTACGACATCGCCGACGGCAAGATCCGCTACGACGGCATCAACATCAACAAGATCCACAAGCCGGACCTGCGTCGCTCCTCGGCGTCGTCCTGCAGGACGTCAAGCTGTTTACTGGTACGGTCATGGAGAACATCCGCTACGGCCGTTTGGACGCCACGGACGAAGAATGCATCGCCGCCGCGAAGCTGGCCAACGCGGACTCCTTCATCCGACGCCTGCCCGAGGGCTACGACACGATGCTGACCGGCAATGGCTCGAACCTCTCGCAGGGGCAGGCCCAGCTTCTGTCGATCGCGCGCGCCGCCGTGGCCGACCCGCCGGCCATGATCCTCGACGAGGCGACCTCCTCGATCGATACGCGTACCGAGGCCCTCGTGCAGCAGGGCATGGACAACCTCATGGAGGGGCGTACGGTCTTCGTGATTGCCCACCGCCTCTCGACGGTGCGCAACTCCGACGCGATCATGGTCCTGGATCACGGCCGCATCATTGAGCGCGGTAGCCACGACGACCTGATCGCCCAGAAGGGCGTGTACTACCAGCTCTACACGGGCGCCTTCGAGCTCGAGTAGGCGCGCATGGACCGACTAGCCCCGACCTCGTTTGACGAGGTCGGGGCTCGTTATGCGCGCCCGGCACCGGAGTGCGGGGGTGATGGGGTGGGGTGAGCGACCATGCGTGCACACGCACGGGGGAGTGGGTATACGAAAGCGGGCCGCCCAATGGGCGGCCCGCTTCACGTCAAACTATCGTTCGCGCTCAGTCACCGAGCGAGGCAACGCGACGAGCAAGCTTGGACTTGCGGTTCGCAGCCTGGTTCTTGTGGATGACGCCCTTGGAGACGGCGACGTCCAGCTTGCGCGAAGCAACGCGCAGTGCAGCGAGAGCCTTCTCCTTGTCGCCGGCCTCAACGGCCTCGCGGGTCTGACGGACCAGGGTCTTCAGCTCGGACTTCACGGACTGGTTACGAACGCGGCGCTTCTCGTTGGTCAGGATGCGCTTCTTCTGGGACTTAATGTTTGCCACAGTCGGATTTCTCCTTGATGTATGTCTGACAGGGTCGGTGAGGGCTGTGTCAAGACCGGGACTTAGGCGTGGGGACACCCGCAAACGGTCTTAACCAGACCCCCTGCCCGACCAGGCCGGGAGTCCAACGACCGATCATACCAGGGTGGGGCCTTTTCGTCATATCCCTAGGCGTTCTCGCGCCTCGTAAGGTCGGTCACGTGTTGGAGGTGTCAGTCGCCGTGCGTGCGGTAGTGCTCCTCGAGGGCGTCGACGATGAGCTGCCAGGTCGCCTTGGGCAGGATCGAGCCCTCGCGTCGCACGTCGGTGGCTGTGACCCACAGGGCGCGGTCGAGGCGCACCTCGGAGGGTCGGCCCTTCGAGTCCCAGTCGCCCGCGCCGATGTCGAGCCAGTAGCGTCCGGCGGCAGCTTCCTGGGCGGCGTCGCGCGTGTGGTCCTTGCTCGTCAGCTGCAGGAGGTACACACCCTCGCCCTGGGCACCGATGACGACGGCCGGGCGATCCTTGCCGACGGAGGCGTCCTCCTGGTAGGGCACCCAGGTCCACACGACCTCGCCGGGATCCGCGTCGCCGTCCATGACGGGCGTGTACGAGGCGTGGGCGAGTGCGTCGGCGATGCTCGCTTCGCGGATCGAGGTCTTGGGACGGTTCGAGGTCGCCGGGTCCTCGTAGTGGTGCTGGGAGCCGGAGCGCGTCGACGAGGAGGTGGATGAACGCGGTGTGGGAGCCGACCGCTTGCTCGACTGGCGCTGCGGCGTCTCGGTGTTCTTCTGTGCTTCCTCTGTGGTGCCTGAGATGACGCCGATGAGGAAGGTGATAATGCCCCTGACGATTGAGTTCATGGGACCAGCATACGGCAGCCGTTGGAGGGCATGTTTTATCCACAGGGGCCTATCGTGATCGCGAGTTATCCACAGGCTTCGTGATGGCGCGTGACAGTGCATAGCAGCGGGTGTCACTCTGTTGTTGTTCGCAGGTGAATGACCAACAATAGAAAGGCGACGATGATGTTGACTGCAACGATGCACGGACCGGTTGTTTCTCTGGATGCGCTGGCAGGGGGTGGTACGTCCGAGGGGAACGGTGAGGCTGCGACGCGTGCGCGGTCCTCGATTCGTGAGTCCGTGCGCTGCGGGGCAGCGGGCAAGGTGGACAAGGCACTCGAGTGCGGCCTCGAGGCCTATCGAGAAGAGGGTGCACCAGCCGAGCTGCGTCTGGAGGCCGCCAAGCTGTGCATTGACTGGTACGCGGCTCTCGGATCCTACGGACAGTGTCGGAAGCTGGCCGGCGAAGCGGCTCGTTTGGGAGAGAGATACCTGGAGCGCTGCCATCCGATCATTCTCATGCTGCGTAATTCGGAGGCCTACTGGCTCGCCATCCTCGGCCAGCACGATATGGCGATCCGCAAGTTTTCTGCCCTCCTGGCCGACATGAAACACTGCCCCGATCTTTCCCCTGAGATTTCCATCGCCATCCGCAACAACTCGGCGATGCCGTGGAAGCACACGGGCAAATGGAAGAAGGCTGCGCGCGTGTATCGCGAGCTCCTATCGGAGATGGAGGGGCAGCGTGAGGAGGCCGATATGACGCTGCTGACGGTGCGGGACAACCTCGCCGAGGTCCTCTCAGCTGACCGCTGCTACGACGAGGCCATTGCCCTCTATGAGCGCAACATGGACGCGCTGCTGACCGTCGCGGACCATGGCGACTGGCGCGTCCTGCGGCTGCGCAACGAGATTGCGCGCAACACCTGGATGGGTGGGGATCGGGACGCGGGCGAGGATCTCTGGACGGTTCTGGCCGAGGACTGCCGCAGGTATTTGGGGGATCGTGACCCGATGACTGCCCGTATCCGCACGATCCTGCTGACCCTCGCGACGCTGCGCGGAGACGAGGGGCGGGCCTTGTCGATTGCCCGCAAGCTCCGGGACGATCACCCTGATGACTGGGAAGAGTGCGACTTCAGTGAGGCTGCTTCCCTCCTCGCCGAGTCGGAGCGCGGGGGAGGGAAACAAATGGTGTGAGGCGTGGCCACTGTGCGCGACTTCCCGCGCCTGAACTGGCACAAACGCCTACGACAATGGGACGATAAGGAGGTTAACGACTTCACGGAGGTTCACGTGCCCATCCCCACGCCCGCGCAGCAGGCGCAGATTCGCCCGGCCCATACCCCGCAGGGGCAGATCCGTAACTTCTGCATCATCGCCCATATTGATCATGGGAAGTCGACGCTCGCGGACCGTATGCTCCAGCTGACCGGCGTCGTCGAGGCGCGCGAGATGCGCGACCAGTACCTCGATCGCATGGACATCGAGCGTGAGCGCGGCATCACGATCAAGAGCCAGGCGGTGCGCATGCCGTGGGCACACGAGGGCACCCCCTACGCGCTCAACATGATCGACACGCCCGGTCACGTGGACTTCACCTACGAGGTCTCCCGCTCCCTGGCCGCGTGCGAGGGTGCAGTCCTCCTTATCGACGCCGCGCAGGGCATCGAGGCCCAGACGCTCGCGAACCTGTATCTGGCCCTCGAGAATGACCTCGCGATCATCCCTGTCCTCAACAAGATCGACCTGCCGGGCGCGCAGCCTGAGAAGTACGCGCACGAGGTCGCTCAGCTGATCGGCTGCGACGAGAGCGAGGTCCTGAAGGTCTCGGGTAAGACCGGCGAGGGCGTCGAGGATCTCCTCAATCGCATCGTCGAGGTTGTCCCCGCCCCCGAGGGATCCCCCGACGCCCCGACGCGCGCGATGATCTTCGACTCCGTGTACGACACGTACCGCGGCGTCGTCACCTACGTGCGTGTCGTGGACGGTGTGCTGTCGACTCGTCAGCGCGTGCGCATGATGTCGACGGGTGCCACCCACGAGCTCCTGGAGCTGGGCGTCATCTCGCCCGAGCCGAAGCCTGAAGAGGGGATCGGCGCCGGCGAGGTCGGCTACCTGATCACGGGCGTGAAGGACGTGCGCCAGTCCCGCGTCGGTGACACTGTCACCAGCCAGGTGCGCGGCGCGACCGAGCCTCTCGAGGGCTACCGCGACCCGAACCCGATGGTCTTCTCGGGCATCTACCCGGTTGACGGCTCGGACTTCCCGGACCTGCGCGACGCCCTCGAGCGCCTCCAGCTCAACGATGCGGCGCTGACCTTCGAGCCCGAGTCCTCCGCGGCCCTCGGCTTCGGCTTCCGCTGCGGCTTCCTCGGACTGCTCCACCTGGAGATCATCCGCGAGCGTCTGGAGCGCGAGTTCAACCTCGACCTCATCGCGACTGCTCCGAACGTCGTCTACCGTGTTGTGACGGAGGACGGCACCGAGGTGCGCGTCGACAACCCGAGCGAGTTCCCCGAAGGCAAGATTTCCGAAGTGCGCGAGCCCGTTGTCAACGCGACGATCCTGACGCCCACCGAGTTCACGGGCACCATCATGGAGCTGTGCCAGGAGCGCCGCGGCTCCATGCAGGGCATGGACTACCTGAGCGAGGACCGCGTGGAGCTGCACTATCAGCTGCCCCTCGCCGAGATCGTCTTCGACTTTTTCGATCAGCTCAAGTCCCGCACACGCGGCTACGCCTCGCTGGACTACCAGGAGAGCGGAGAGCAGAGTGCCGACCTCGTCAAGGTCGACATCCTGCTCAACGGCGACCGCGTCGACGCGTTCAGCGCGATCGTTCACCGCGACGGCGCCTACAACTACGGTCAGCGCATGACGAAGCGCCTGAAGGAGCTTATTCCCCGTCAGCAGTTCGAGATCCCGGTCCAGGCCGCTGTCGGCGCGCGCGTCATCGCACGCGAGACCATCAAGGCCCTGCGTAAGGACATGCTCGCCAAGTGCTACGGCGGCGATATCAGCCGTAAGCGCAAGCTGCTGGAGAAGCAGAAGGAAGGCAAGAAGCGCATGAAGTCCATCGGCCGTGTTGACGTGCCGCAGGAAGCCTTCATTGCGGCTCTGACCTCCGATGTTCCGACGGGTAAGAAGTGAGCGGGGACCAGATGAACGAGGCCGCGGAGGGCCGTGCTCCCGTCGGCCAGAACGCGGATCGCCGTCCGGGCGAGGCCCCCGAGGGCACGGTCTTTATGAGCCGCACGAAGTCGTTCACGCGGCGCACGCGCGAGCTGCCCGCGAACCTCGTGCGTACGTGGGAGGCTCACGCGCACCGCTACGTGGTGGAGCCGCGTCGCGGCGTTGGCTACACGACGGTTGCCCCGGATTTCACGATCGATCTGTCCGAGCTCTTTGGGCGCAGCGCACCCGTGACGCTCGAGATTGGTTCGGGCACGGGCGAACAGATCGTCGCTGCGGCGGCCGCGCACCCTGAACGCGACTTCCTGGCCCTCGAGGTGTGGGTGCCGGGGATCGCCAAGCTCGTCTCCAAGGCGGTTGAGGCCGGCGTGGACAACATTCGCGTCATCGAGGCCGACGCCGCCCAGGCGCTGCCGATCATGCTTGAGGACGCGTGCCTGGACGAGGTCTGGACCTTCTTCCCCGACCCGTGGCGTAAGGCCCGGCATCGCAAGCGTCGCCTCGTCTCCGATTCCTTCGCCCTCGAGGTTGCGCGCCTGCTGCGCGATCGCGGAGCCTGGCGCCTGGCCACCGACTGGGACGACTACGCCTGGCAGATGCGCGACGTCGTCGAGGCCTGCGAGTTCTTCGAGAACCCGCACGCGGGGCAGCGTCCGGACCCGGAGGATCCGCAGCCACAGCGCGGCGGATTCGCCCCGCGCTTTGAGGGGCGCGTCGTCACGCACTTTGAGACCCGAGGCATTGATGCGGGCCGCCACGCCCACGACATTGTCGGCATTCGTCGTCCCCGTGACTGAGTCCGGCATGGGGTCCGGTGACGGATTCGCGGCGGCGGGAGCGCGCTCGTGAGCCCCGCGCAGCCAGACGGCCAGCGCTGGCCAGACGACGGCGCTCTGGACCCCGGCCTCGTCGAGGTGGAGGTTCGCCGTCCGCTTTCCCTGTACGTGCACGTGCCGTTTTGTCGCGTGCGCTGCGGCTACTGCGATTTCAACACGTACACGGTGGGGTTCGGCCCGGGCGCGCAGGTGGGGGACTATGCCCCGTCGGTCTTGGCCGAGGCTTCGCTGGCTGCTCGCGTCATGGCCGAGTCCGGGCTGCCCGCGCGAAAGGCTCAGACCGTCTTTTTTGGCGGAGGCACCCCGACGATGCTCGACACTGCAGAGCTCGCCGAGATACTGACGGGCCTGCGTGAGCGCATCGGTATTGCGCCCGGCGCCGAGGTGACCCTCGAGGCCAATCCCGACACGGTGACGCGCGAGGGACTCGTGCAGCTGGCCGACGCGGGCTTTACGCGCATCTCCTTCGGCATGCAGTCTGCGGTCCCCGCGATCCTCGCAACGCTCGACCGCACGCACACGCCCGAGCGGGTGCCCCTCGTCGTCCAGTGGGCGAAGGAAGCGGGCCTGTCGACGTCCGTCGACCTCATCTACGGCACGCCAGGGGAGAGCCTTGCCGACTGGGAGACGTCCCTGCGCGCCGCCCTGTCCTACGAGACCGACCATATCAGCGCCTACGCCCTCGTCGTCGAGGAGGGAACCAAGATGGGCGCGCAGGTGGCCAGGGGAGAGCTGCCGACCCCGGATCCGGACGACGAGGCCGCCAAGTATGAGCTGGCCGATGCACTCCTTGGCGAGGCGGGGTACGCCTGGTACGAGATCTCCAATTTTGCGCGTGCGACCGACGTGGATGCGGCCTCGGGACGCCCGTCCACGTTCTACGCGTACGCCTCGGCGCACAACCTCGCCTATTGGCGCGACTGGGACTGGTGGGGCCTGGGGCCCGGCGCTCATTCCCACGTGGGACGTATGCGCTGGTGGAATGTCAAGAACCCCGCCGCGTATGCCGCTCGACTGCGCGATGGGCGTTCCCCCGCCTACGCCGGGGAAATCCTGGATGAGGACACGCGCGAGCTTGAGCGCGTCATGCTGGGCGTGCGCACGTCCGAGGGGATCGAGTTGGCCGGCCTGCCCGGCACCCGCCAGGGCGACGAGGCCGGGGCTTTGTTGGATACCGGCGTGGCCTCGGGTGGGCGCGTCGCCGCGCTCATCGCGGATGGCCTCATCGATGGCGCCGCCGCCCTGGGGGGACGGGCGATTCTGACGCTGCGGGGACGGCTGCTCGCTGACTACGTGACCCGTGAATTGATGGGGTATTGAGTCGTTTTTGCTGGCGAATCTCCGTAATCTGCATGCGGTGGTAAACGATGGTTTTTGTCCACAAAGTCCGCAGTAGTACTTGTAGATAAGTAGATACAAGTAAAACTATGGATTGTTTTGTGGGGTGCCTATAAGTGTTCGAGTATTGTGAATGTGACAAGCTTGCATTACGTGGCAATACTGTTGACATCATGGTTGAAATATGTTTGCCTAGGTATGTCATGTGAAGCTGTGCTGTCCGCCGGTCGTCTCCTTGAGGGGGCTTGTGGAGGGTCAAATACAAGGAAAAGTGTGGTGTTGTGACTCTGCGATACGCCGTCATTGCTGACATCGTGGGCTCTCGTACGTTGACCAATCGTGCAGACGCTCAGAGAATCTTTGAATCGGCCTTGGAGCGAGCCAGTGAGGGGCTGGCGCTGCTGCAGGCTCCGTACCCGACGGTGGGGGATGAGTTCCAGGCGGTTGCCTACACGCTTGAGGACGCTCTCCTCCTGACGCTGCGTGCGCAGCTTCTTCTTCCCCCCCAGCTCCAGCTGCGCTTCGGTATTGGAGCTGGTCGGATTGAGGAGTTCGCCTCGGGCGCGCAACGCCAGGCTCCGGCCCGTGGCCGCGGCGTGGAGTCGGCGGCTCTCCAGGACGGATCCGCGTGGTGGGCGGCCCGAGCCGCGATTAACCGTGCGCACGATGTGCAGGATGCCTCGAACCCTTTCATTCGCACGTGGTTCATGGCGCATGCCTCCATCGAATCTGAGTTTTCTCCGCACTGCCAGACCTGCATCAACGCCATGCTGAGCCTGCGCGATCATTCGATTCTTAAGCTGTCGGCGCGTCATCGTCGCATTACGGCCTCGCTGCTGCTGGGTAAGACGCAGGTATCGATCGCGCGTGCCGAGAAGTTGTCGCAGCAGGCCATTTCCGACTTCGCCCGGGGCACGGGGGCGGGGCTCATTCAGTCGTCACTGATCATTGCGGAGGCCGCTCGTGCATGAAGTTCTTCTCCTGGGCATCGCCGCCTCGGAGCTGACCGTACTTCTCACCTCTGACCCGCGCCGCTGGTCGCGACGCCTATCGCTCTTCCTGACGCTGCTCCTCGCAGTGATTTGCTACTCCTGGTTCGTCCTGGGGGTGAGCGCCGTCGCGAACGCAATCGGCGCGACTCTCGCGGTCGTGTGGTTCGCGTGGGACCTTGTCGATCCGTCGGCGCGCGGCGTTCTTGCTCGTTGGGCGTTGGCGTCCGTCGGCTTTGTCGCGCTGCTGAGCCTGGATCCGTTGGACTTCCCCCCTGCTGTCGCTGCGTTCGGGGCGCTCTATCGACCTGATTATCGCAGTGCTCTTCCTCGTCACGGGTCCCGTCAATCACCTGATCACGGCGATCCTGCAGTGCGCGCGCGGCCGCGCCTCCACCCCTGTTCCCGGGTGGATTAATGCTCCCGTTCTGCCGGCGATGCTGGTGTCTGACAATGAAGATGCTGATGGTGACGCGAATGAGGTTGCGGAGCCCGAGGTTATTTCCGGTGCGCTGCCCGTCTTGGGGCGCAGTCGGAGGAGGAGGTGACGGCTTTGCGTGGTGGGCGTTGGATCGGTCCACTCGAACGTCTGCTCATCATCGTTTTGGCCGGTGCTGGCGCGGAGGTTGCGATCGCGGCAGTCGTCGCCGCCAAGGGAGTCATTCGATTCCCCGAGATCTCGCAGGATTCGACGGGCGAGAAGGCCGAGGAGTTTCTCATCGGCTCGGTCTCCTCGTGGATCCTGGCTGCGCTCGTGTCGATGCTCATTCGTGTCGTGAGCCTGCACTGAAACTCGTGCCGCTAGAGTATGCCGGGTGAATAGCTCAGACCCCTACGGCCGCAACATTTTCGCCCACGACCCGCATCGCGATGGGCCGGGAGCGCGACGCCCGCGCTCGCAGGCCGTCCACGTTGAGATTGGCATGGTCCTCGAAGACGTTGCCTCGGGCTGGGTTGGTGCAGTGACGCGTGCGGAGAAGTCTGGCGGTATTCATCTCGTCGAACTCGAGGATCGTCGAGGCGTGCGTCGCTCCTTTCCCCTCGGCCCCGGCTTTTGGCTTGAGGGCCGCCCCATTGAGGCGCTGCCTCCGCGCCCCGCTCCCGCCCAACCCTCGCCGGGGGCTCAGGTGAGCGCGTCGGGGCGGCGCATCACGAACTCCGGTTCGTTCGCTCCCGCGTCGAGCGGACCCAAGGTTGCCAAGCGGTCGCGCATCTGGGTCGAGGGACGCCATGACGCGGAGCTCGTCCAGCACGTGTGGGGCGAGGACTTGGCCGAGGCTGGGATCGCCGTGCAGCTCCTCGAAGGCGTCGACAACCTCGAGGCGATCCTGGAGGTTTTCGGCCCGACGGACACTGCGCGCGCGGGCGTCCTCGTCGACCATATGGTTCCCGGATCAAAGGAGTCGCGCATCGCCGAGGCCGTATCGGCGCGCTGGCCGGGCGCGGTCCTCGTCCTCGGCCACCCGTTCGTCGACATCTGGCAGGCAGTCAAGCCCGCTCGCGTCGGCCTCGCGCGCTGGCCCGACGTGCCGCGAGGCATCGATATCAAGCATGGAACCCTCGAGGCCCTCGGCTGGCCGCACGCCGATCAGCGTGACATCGCCATGGGGTGGAAGCGGATCTTGTCCACCGTGCGCACCTACCGTGACCTTGAGCCGGCGTTGCTCGGGAGGGTTGAGGAGCTCATCGACTTCGTGACCGTGCCCTGGGCGCAGTGACTCGCGTTGCCCGAGTGTGAGGTTCGCGCTCGGCGCACACCTGGCTCGGCCCTCATGTCGCCCCCGATTGGCTGCGAGGAGTAGCATTGGCACTCAGGAAGTAGGAGTGCCAGAACGGGAGGAGGTGGCATGACGCGTAACAGCGCACAGAACCGCAGGCTCGACGTCCTGCGCGCCATCGTCACCCAGTACGTGGCCACCCGTGAACCCGTCGGCTCTAAGGCCATCGCCGCCGGAGGTCTCGGCGTCTCATCCGCGACGATCCGCAACGACATGGCGGTGCTAAGAGGAAGCCGGCCTCATCTATCAGCCCCACACCTCCGCCGGGCGCGTGCCGACCGACCGCGGCTACCGAGTGTTCGTCGATCGTCTCGCCGAACTCAAGCCGATGAGCGGGCCCGAGCGACACGCCCTCGAGACCTTCTTGGCGGAGTCCGTCGATATCGACGACGTCGTGGAGCGATCCGTTCGTCTCCTCGCCCAGGTGACGCACCAGGTCGCCCTCGTGCAGTACCCGGGAGCACGCGCACGTGTCCTCAAGCACCTCGAGGTCATCGCTTTGGCCCCCGGCCGAGTCCTCGTCGTGGTCATCACGACGGATGGCGAGGTCGGGGAACGCAGCCTCACCCTTCACGCGCCCCTTGACGACGCTCAGCTGCGCGAGGTGCGCGAACACCTGCGCCACCACTGCGACGGCGCGACCTCTGGAACCGCGCAGTCCTGCGTCGACGAAGCCACGGCCTCGGCCCGGCCCGAGCTGGTGGGAACGGTTGCCGCGATCGGTGCCGCCCTGACGGACGTCCTGAGCGGCCAGAGCGAGTCGAAGATCGTCGTCGCCGGTGCCGCGAACCTGGCCCGTGGCGCTCTTGACTTCCGTGACATCGCCCCGGTCCTGGACGCCCTCGAGGAGCAGGTCGTCCTCATGCGCCTGTTCGCCGAGACCGACCCGGGCGACGACGTTCACGTGAGCATCGGTGCCGAGAACCCCCACGACGGCCTAGCGGAAGCCGCCGTCGTCACGGGCACCTACCGTGCTGGCGCCGACGACTCCGTCGGATCAGCGCACCTTGGCATCGTTGGCCCCATGCGCATGGACTACGCGCGAACCATGAGCTCCGTGCGAGCAGTCGCCGCCTACCTGTCGCGATACCTCGCCGCCCAGCACAGCGACTAAACCACCCCACAGACGTTGATGAACATTCCCCACGAGAAGAAAGAGCAGCCGTGAGAGACTACTACGAGTTCTCGGTGTCGCCCGTGACGCCAGCCAGGACGAGATTAAGAGGGCCTACCGCAAGCTCGCGCGTAAGCTCCACCCCGACTACGCGGGAGCCGACTCCGAGGAAGCCTTCAAGGAGCTGTCCGTTGCCTACGAGACGCTCTCGGATCCCGAGAAGCGCCAGATGTATGACATCGGCGGTCCCGACGCGCTGCGCGGCGGCGGCGCGGGTGCGGGTGCCGGCTTTGGCGGATTCTCCGACATCTTTGAGGCCATGTTCAGCGGCGGCTTCGGCGCGTCCGCTGCCGGCCCGGCGTCCCGAGTGCGTCGCGGCAAGGACAAGCAGGTGACCGTCGATATCACCCTGGAGGACGCGGCCTTTCGGCGCCGCCAAGGAGGTCTCCTTCGACACCCACGTCCTGTGCGACGCCTGCAACGGCTCAATGTGTCAGCCGGGTACCTCGCCCACGCAATGCTCCACCTGCCACGGCTCGGGCTTCGTCACCCAGATTCAGAACTCGCTCTTCGGTCGCATGCAGACGCAGGCTCCCTGCCCGTCGTGTCAGGGATACGGCAACACGATTGCCACCCCGTGCGCCGAGTGCTCGGGAGCGGGTCGCGTGCGCACGCGCCGCACCCTCAACATCAACATCCCGGCGGGTGCCTCGAGGGGACCCAGATCCGCGTCAGCGGCGAGGCCGAGGTCGGCCCCGGCGGCGGCCCGAACGGAGACCTGTATCTGCTGATCCGCGAGAAGAAGCACCCCGTGTTCGATCGCCGAGGCGACGACCTGCACACGTGGATCACGATCCCGATGACCACCGCGGCGCTGGGCACCGAGTTCGAGCTGGAGACCCTCGACGGCAAGAAGAACGTGACGATCAACCCGGGCACCCAGCCCAACGACGACATCGTCCTGGAGGGCTTGGGCGTCGGTCACCTGCAGCGTTCGGGCCGCGGCTCGATGCACGTGCACGTGGACGTTCAGATCCCCAAGAAGCTCGACGACAAGTCGCGCGAGCTGCTCGAGGAGCTCGCGAAGGTCCGCGGCGAGGTGCGCGTGGAACCCCATCGTCAGCAGGCCTCGTTCTTTGACAAGCTCCGCGACACCTTCATGGGGTGATGCGCCGTGACGCTGCCCGTATTCCTCGCCGAGGACCTGACCCCGGCCCTTGAGTCCCTGTCCGTGGGGGATAGCGCGACCCTTGGGGGAGCCGAAGGGCGTCACGCTGCCTCGGTGCGGCGCATCGGCGCGGGGGAGTGGGTCGACGTCGTCGACGGTGCCGGAGCGCGCGCAACGTGCGAGGTGAGCGGGAGCGACAAGTCCTCGCTGTCCCTCGTCGTACGCAAGCTCGCGCAGGAGGACGCCCCGAGTCCCGAGGTCATCCTCGTTCAGGCACTCGCTAAGGGTGGGCGCGACGAGGCCGCCGTCGAGATCTGCACGGAGATCGGCGTCGACAGGGTGATCCCGTGGGCGTCCCAGCGTGCCATCGTCCAGTGGAAGGGCCCGAAGGCCGAGAAGGGGCGCGCGAAGTGGGAGGGCGTGGCCCGCGCGGCCGCCAAGCAGTCGCGCCGCGCGTACGTCCCGGTCGTTGAGGACGTCAAGGACAGCCGCGAGCTCGCCTCCTGGGTCGCCTCCCTGACCGGCGAGGCCGGGGTGGCCTTCGTCTGCCACGAGGAGGCCACGGATTCGCTCGGAGCCGCTCTCGCCCGCATCCAGGAGTCCAGTGAGGACGGGGTGCTGCCCGCACGGATCGCGCTCATCGTGGGCCCCGAGGGCGGCATTGGATCCGAGGAAACCGCGCAGCTAGTGGACGCGGGTGGGCGCACGATCGGCCTGGGAGACAACGTCCTGCGTTCCTCCACGGCCGGCGCTGTTGCTCTGACGCTGATCCGCGCGGCCGCGGGGAAATACTAGGACCTGTCAGCTGTCGAAGCCGGCGATCCGCGCGCTGAGCGTGTGGGTCTGTCCCGCGCCCAGCGCGACGACGTCCGTGCCCGAGTTGAAGGCGTTGGGCGGGCAGCTCATCGGCTCGACGGCCACGCCCACGCGGCCGATGTAGTCGGCCGAGTAGACCTGCAGCCAGCGCGCGTCCGACGACAGGGAGACGCCCACGCCGGAGGCGGGGTCGCGCAGCGTCACGGTCCAGGTGCCCTCGGGAAGGCCCGCGAAAGCGTGGTCCAGTTGGGTGGTGCCGATGACGGTGGGGGAGCGGAAGTCCAACCCGAAGTCCGCCACGTCGTGGGAGGCCACCGGGATCATGGACGCGTCGGCCTCGTAGACGATCGACGCGGGGTTGGCCAGCTCCAGATCGTCCGCACGTGCATCGTCGACGGCCAGGTAGGGGTGGAATCCGACGCCGTAGGGGGCCGTGCCCTCGCCGATGTTCGTCGCGGACAGCTCGATGCTCAGGCCCGCCTCCGCATCCAGGCTGTAGCGGGCGGATGCAAGGAGCGTCCACGGATAGGAATAGCGCGCCGCGATGAGGGTGCGCAAGAGGACCGAGGAGGAGTCGGCCTCGACAATGTCCCACTCCTGGAAGGTGACGAAGCCGTGCAGGGACGTCCCGAATGCGGGCTCGTCGACGGGGAGATCGTAGGACGTGCCCTCCCACGAGTAGGAGCCTCCGGCAATGCGGTTCGGCCACGGCATGAGCACCTTGCCGAGATAGCCCGGGGGACACTCGCCCACGCCGTGGGGCACCACGAGCTCGCGGGCGCGGTAGCGCAGACCAGCCAATCCGGCGCCGACGGTGACGATCCGCGCCTCGTAGCCCCCGGCCTGCAGAGCGATTTCGCGTCCCGACGCGCCACGATCCACCATTGATGCTCCTTCGCATTCACTGAACATGAATAATACTCATTCTAAATGGACTTGAGCCGTCTGGGTCACTGTGAGCGCGTATCCTTATAGAGAATGACTCTCGATTGAAAGGAACGCCTCGGCCCATGGCACACGAGATTACCGACGAATTTGTCGCCTCCCTGCACGCATCCTCAGACTCCGCCCGCGCGGTCGCACGCAACGCCGTCTCCCACGCCGGTGTTGAGCCCGTCGCCTTCGACCGCGCCAAGGTGGTTGCGACCCCCACGGTCGTATCCCACAAGGTGGACGACTGGAAGGTGACGTCGCAGAAGAAGTCCGGCCGCTGCTGGCTCTTCTCCTCCCTGAACCTGCTGCGCTCGACCGTGCGCACCCACCTGGGCCTCAAGGACTTCGAGTTCTCGCAGAACTACGTGCTGTTCTGGGACAAGTTCGAACGCGCCAACTTCTTCCTCAACGACATCATCGCCACCGCGAAGACCGAAGAACTCGACGGCCGCCTCCTGCAGTTCCTTCTCGGCGATGTTCTCTCCGACGGCGGCCAGTGGGACATGGCGGTGTCCCTGTACCTCAAGCACGGCCTCGTCCCCAAGGTCGCAATGCCCGAGACCGAGTCCTCCAGCCACACCGCTCCCATGAACGCCCGCCTGAAGGTTCTCCTACGCCGCACTGCCCTCGAGCTGCGCTCCCTCGTCGAGGCCGGAGCCTCCCAGGAGGAGATTCTCGAGGTCAAGGAGGCCGCTCTGGCCGACGTGTGGCGCATCCTCGTCATCTGCCTGGGCGAACCCCCGGTCTCCTTCGAATGGGAGTGGCGCGACGATAAGGGTGAGTTCCACCGCGACGGCGTCCTCACCCCGCGCGAGTTCTACTCCCGATACGTGGACGTGGACCTCACGCAGTACGTGTGCCTCGTGGACGATCCGCGCGCCGAGCACCCCAAGGGCCACACCCTCACGGTCGACCACATGGGTAACGTCGTCGGCGGCCGCCCGATCCTCTACGTGAACACCCCCGTCGAGCAGATCCGCGAGATCACGGCCTCCATCCTGGCCTCGGGCCGCGCCGTCTGGTTCGGCGCTGACTGCAGCCAGCAGTCCGACCGCGCGTCCGGCCTGTTCGTCGATGGCCTCTACGACTTCGACAACCTGTTTGGCGTGGACTTCTCCACCTCGAAGGAGCAGCGCGTCAACACCGGCGAGTCCGCGATGAACCACGCGATGCTCTTCACCGGAGTCGACATCGATGAGGAGGGCAATGCCCGCCGCTTCCGCGTGGAGAACTCCTGGGGCGAGGACCACGGCGACAAGGGCTTCTTCACGATGGACGCCGCATGGTTCGACGCCAACGTGTTTGAGGTTGCCGTGCACGTCGATGACCTGCCCGCCGACCTGCGCGCGGCCATCACCGAGGAGCCGACGCACCTGCCGGCGTGGGACCCGATGGGCGCGCTGGCCTGAGCCCGTAGCCTGACACGCTGGGCGGGGCGCGAGCATCGTGCCCGTTCGCTATATGGCCTCCCTGAGCACGGGGCGGGTGGAGTGGGACAATTGTTCCGCGACACCCGCCCCGTTATCTGTGGAGGACACATGAGCACCGACGTGACCCGCGACTTCGCCTTCGGTCTGCCCAAGGCCGAGCTGCACCTGCACCTGGAAGGCACCCTTGAGCCCGATCTGAAGCTGGCCCTGGCTCGCAAGAACGGCGTCGACATCGGTCAGTCCACGGTCAAGGAGGTGCGTGCCACCTACCAGTTCAACGACCTGACGTCCTTCCTGGCGGTCTACTACCCGGCCATGGACGTCCTCCAGGACGAGGACGACTTCCACGACCTGGCCGCAGCCTACTTCGAGCGCGCCCGCGCCAACGGTGTCGTGCGCGCCGAATGTTTCTTCGACCCGCAGGCCCACACCACGCGCGGCATCGCCATCGAGACGGTCATCCGCGGCTATCACCGGGCCGTCGTCGAGGCCCGCGAGGCCGGCCTGTCCGCCGACCTTATCCTGTGCTTCCTGCGTGACATGAGCGCGCAGTCCGCGCTCGAGACACTCCAGGCGGCCCTGCCCTACAAGGACATGTTCATCGGCGTCGGGCTTGACTCCGACGAGCGCGACAACCCGCCCACGAAGTTTGCCGAGGTCTTTGCCCTGGCCCGCGAGGCCGGCCTGCACGTGACGATGCACTGCGACATCGACCAGGTTGGCTCGATCGACAACATCCGCGCGGCTCTGACGGAGCTGGGTGCCGAGCGCCTCGACCACGGCACGAACATCGTCGAGGATCCGGAGCTGGTCGCCTACGCGCGCGACCACGGCATCGGCCTGACCTCGTGCCCCCTGTCCAACTCCTTCGTTACCGAGGAAATGAAGGGCAAGGAGATCGTCGAGCTGACCGCCGCGGGCGTTAAGGTGAGCGTCAACTCCGACGACCCCGCATACTTCGGCGGATACATCGGAGACAACTACCTGGCGCTCGCCGAGCGTTTCGACCTCGGCCGAGCGGACCTGGAGCGCATCGCCCGCAACTCCATCGAGATCGCCTGGATCTCGGACGATGAGAAGGCCGAGCTGCTAGAGCGCGTGGACCGCTTCGCGAACGAGAACTGACCACTGATGGACGAGGCCGGGGCAGCGGGCCGTGAACGCACGGATCCGCCCCGGCCTCGTCGTGCGCGGGGGGAGGGCTATTCTCACGTTGCACGCAGGGCGGATACAAGCTGTCACAATTGGCCACCCCGTGAACGCACCCGGCGTGCGGGCCTCGAGACTGCAATGATAGGGACCATGACGAACCACACGAAGCCGACGTTGTTGATTTCCAACGTCCTGCCGGCACGCCCGGGGGACGAGGCATACAACAACATCTGCATGCGCCTGTGGGATCGTCTTCTTCAGGCAGCCCTGCCGAACTGGAACGTCATCCGCGAGTACGCGCAGGAAGACGGCGCCGAGGGGGCCGCCCTGCGCGCCCAGCACGCCGACGCGATCATCATCATGGGCGGCGAGGACGTCCACCCCAGCCTGTACGGTGCCCCCCAGGGCTACGAGGCCGAGGGGCGTCACTGGTACCGCGCCGACCGCGGACAGATCGCCCTCGTCAACCACGCCGTGCGCACGGGCACCCCGCTCCTGGGCATTTGCCGCGGCATGCAGATCATCAACACGGCGCTCGGCGGCACGCTCGAGCAGCACATCGAGGGCGCGGACGGCACGCACACGAACAACCGGATCCTGTCCGACCATCGCTTCATCCGCCACAGCGTGCGCGTCGGCGAGGGCACGAACCTCGAGCGCGCACTCGCCCCCGTCCTCACCGACTCCGAGCTGGTCATCTCGTCGGCGCACCACCAACGCGTCGCACGGCTCGCGCCCGGTCTCCAGGTCAGCGCGCAGGCCCCCGACGGCACCATCGAGGCCATCGAATCGGTCGACGCACCCGTGATCGGCGTGCAGTGGCACCCCGAGGACCCCGCCGCCGACATCTCCCAGCTGCACGCCCTCCTCGGCCACCTGGACGCGCGCCGCGCCCCCCGCCTCGAGAGGGCCTCGACTACCCTGGTCGCATGACCATCTCCCCGGGAACGAACTTCGACGACCCCCGATTCCGCGACGACGAGCGTACCTCCG
This sequence comes from uncultured Sanguibacter sp., assembly GCA_916438365.1. Next base: position 49,841 of record CAKAEY010000021.1, on the reverse strand, counting down.
GCAAGCGCATGCACGACGGCGACTACTACGTCGCAGATGACGAACTCTCTGCGCTCACGAAGCGCGCGGTCCGCCTCCTGAGCCTCTACGAGCAGGCGCATCCCAACGACCCGGACATCGCCGCCTACCTGCTCGCCCAGGTTCTCGGCCACGTGGGGGAGGGCGTCGACATCCGGCCTCCGCTGCGCGTCGACTACGGGCACAACATCTCCATCGGCGATGGCTCCTGGGTCAACTACGGACTGACCGTGCTCGACGTCGCCCCGGTCGTCATCGGTGCCGACGTCCTCATCGGCCCCAACTGCTCGCTCTACACCGCGATCCACCCGACCGAGCCCGGGCCTCGTCGAGCGAAATGGGAGTCCTCAGCCCCGATCACCCTCGAAGATAACGTGTGGCTAGGCGGCTCCGTCGTCGTGTGTCCGGGCGTGACCATCGGCGAAAACTCGATCATCGGTGCGGGTGCCGTCGTGACCCGCGATATCCCCGCCAACTGCATCGCTGTCGGCAACCCCGCCCGCGTCATCAAAGACCTAGACCCCGCCACCCCGCGCGCGATTGAAGCGGCGGGCGTCGGAGCCATCGCACACGCGGGAGACCACGCATGAGCATCCTGCCGATCTGCATCACCGGCGAGCCTGTCCTGCACCGGATCGCGGCCCCGATCGAGTCCTTCGATTCGGAGCTGAGCGACCTCGTCGCCGACATGATCGAGACGATGCACGCTGCGCCTGGTGTCGGCCTCGCTGCGCCCCAGGTGGGCGTCGGCTCCCAGATCTTCGTGTGGAGGTACGGTGGCACCGGTGCCTTCGATTCCTACTACCGCGACGTCCTCCAGCTCGACGAGGGACCCGCGCGCGGCTTCAACACGGCCCTGAGTGGCGTCGTCGTCAACCCCATGCTCGACCTCGTGTGGGATACCGAGGGAGCGGGCGCTATCCTGCCCGACGAACCCGACGTGGCCCGCGAATCCGAGGGCTGCCTGTCCGTCCCCGGCTACGGATACCCGCTGCGCCGCGCGCTCGGCGCGGTCCTGCGCGGCTACGACGTGAACGGCAACGCCATTGAGGTGCGCGCCCGCGGGTGGCTCGCGCGCATCTTCCAGCACGAATACGACCACCTGCAGGGCACCCTCTACGTCGACCGCCTCGCGGAGCCCTACGCAGCGCAGGCCCGGCGGGTCATCGCCGAGCGCGGATGGGGCACCTGCGGACACACGTGGACCCCGGGGGAGCGAGCCTAAGCCGCTTCCTCCCGGGGTCCCGCTACGAACGCGTCAGTGGACCTCGAAGCCCAGCGAACGGAAGTAGTCGCGGACCTCCTCGGTGGCCTCGGGCGTGGGGGCCTTCGTGTCCTCCAGGTGGTATTCCAGGCCCAGCGAGTGCCACTTGTCCTTGCCCAGCTGGTGGAAGGGGAGAACCTCAACGCGATCGATGACGTCCTTCCACCGCGAGACGATCTCCCCGACCTGGCGGACGTTCGCCGGGTCGTCGGTCAGGCCCGGAACCAGCACGAAGCGGATCCACATACGGGTGGCGCCACCGCGAGCCGCGATGCGGTCGCCAAACTCGATCGTGGGCGCCAGGGAGCGGCCCGTCGTCTTCTTGTAGGTCTCCTCATTGCCGCTCTTCACGTCCAAGAGCACCAGGTCGATGGCATCGAGCATCTCGTCGTCGCAGTTCGCACCCAGGAAACCGGAGGTGTCGATGCAGGTATGCACGCCCATCTCCTTGGCACCCATGAGGATGCGCTTGGCGAACTGGGGCTGCATGAGGACCTCGCCGCCGGACAGGGTGATACCGCCGTTCGTCGTGCGGAAAATGCGGCGGTAGCGGGCAATGCGCGAGAGCAGCTCCGTGTCGGACACGGGAGCGCCGTCCTTCATGAGGAACGTGTCGGGGTTGTGACAGTACAGGCAGCGCAGCGGGCAGCCGTTGAGGAAAACCGTCATGCGCGTGCCCGGGCCGTCAACCGCAGTGACGAGCTCCCAGGAATGGATGGAACCCAGCGTGCCCTCACGCATGCGGCGCAGGCGCTCGGAGCGCTCCAGGTCCGTGATCTCCTCCAGACCCTCGACGCCAGCGCCGACGGTACGGGATTGGGGGGCTTGGAAATCCTGCTCGCGGAACGTGGGGAGAGCGAGGGGCTGCGACATGATTCCTTCTTCGCGGTTGAGTGGGCGCGGTGGCCGTGATGGGAACGAGGCCGTGGATCGTCAGCGGCGTGCGCCGACGTGGGCAGACATAGTAGTGGGGCGCCGAGCGTTGCCCGACGCCCCACTCCAATCAGCTATCAGGCCGAGTGGTGGAAGGTGCGGGACAGGACGTCCAGCTGCTGCTCACGGGTGAGCTTGACGAAGTTAACGGCGTAGCCGGAAACGCGAACGGTCAGGTTCGGGTACTTCTCGGGGTGCTCCATGGCGTCCTTCAGCGTGGACTCCTCGAGAACGTTGATGTTCGCGTGGTAGAGGCCTTCCTTGTCGCCGCGCTCTTCGCGGGCGGCCTTCATGTCGGCGAGGCGCTCTTCGTAGGTCTTGGTTGCCATAACATTTCTCCTTTTGTGAAACTCCGGCGGTGCCGGCTTGGGTGGGTCGCGGTGCGGCTCACCCACGACTGGTGGGTGGCGGGGATCAACACGGGTTGCGCATCGATCCCCGCCGATGGTGGATCAGTATCCCTTGGTGCCGTCGTAGGCGCAGGAATCGTCCGGAACGAAGCCGGCGTCGAGGATGCCAACCAGGTTCTGGATCTGCTCTTCCTTGGAGCGGCCCAGGCCCTGCGGGGTGATCGTGTTCGTCAGCGAGATGCCGTCGAGTGCGTCGTTGTAGTCCAGCTTGCCGACCGACAGCATGGAGGCGACCATGCCGTGCGTGTCGATGCCGTTCTCGGGGTTCGCGCCGGGGGCGAAGGGGGTGCCCTTCTCGTGGCCCGACGGGAAGGAACCGGTGGCCTTGCCGTAGACGACGTTCGAGGTGATCGTCAGGACCGACTGGGTCGGGATCGCGTCGCGGTACATGGGGATCGCGCGGATCTTGTCCATGACGGTGTGGACGACGGTCGCGGCGATGTCATCAGCGCGGTCATCGTCGTTGCCGTAGGTCGGGAACTCGCCCTCGGTGCGGTAGTCGACGACCAGGCCGGTCTCGTCGCGGATCGGGTAGACCTTCGCGTACTTGATGGCGGCCAGAGAGTCGGCGACGATGGACAGACCGGCGATGCCGCAGCCCATGGTGCGAATGATCTCGGAGTCGTGCAGCGCCATCTCGATGGCCTCGTAGGCGTAGCGATCGTGGCAGTAGTGGATGATGTTGAGGGCCTCAACGTAGGTGCCAACGACCCAGTCGAGCATCTCCTCGTAGCGCTTCCACACGTCGTCGAAGTCGAGGGGGCCGTCGCCCTGGACGGGCTCGTAGCCTTCCATGACCTGCTTGCCGCTCATTTCGTCGCGGCCGCCGTTGATGGCGTAGAGCAGGGCCTTGGCGGCGTTCACACGAGCGCCGAAGAACTGCATCTGCTTGCCGACCTTCATGGGGGAGACGCAGCACGCGATGGCGGCGTCGTCGCCCCAGTGGGCGCGGATCTGCGGATCGGACTCGTACTGGATCGACGAGGTCTCAATCGAGATGCGGGCGCAGAACTCCTTGTAGCCGCGGGGCAGGTTCTCGTCCCAGAAGATGGTGATGTTCGGCTCGGGGGCCGGACCGAGGTTGACCAGAGTCTGGAGCAGACGGAACGAGGTCTTGGTGACCAGCGTACGGCCGTCGTCGCCGAAGCCGGCGTCCGACCAGGTGGCCCAGTAGGGGTCGCCCGAGAAGATCTGGTCGTAGGCGATGGTGCGCAGGAAGCGGGTGATGCGCAGCTTGATGACGAGGGCGTCGATGATCTCCTGCGCGCCGGACTCATCCAGCGTGCCGTTCTTCAGATCGCGCTCGAAGTAGCAGTCGAAGAAGCCGGACAGACGGCCGATCGACATGGCGGCGCCGTCCTGGGACTTCACGGAGGCCAGGTAGCCGAAGTAGGTCCACTGCACGGCCTCGTGCGCGTTGGTGGCCGGGCCGGAGATGTCGTAGCCGTAGGACTGCGCCAGGTTCTTCAGCTTCTTCAGGGCCTTGATCTGCTCGGAGTGCTCCTCGCGGTAGCGCGCCCAGTGCTCGGAGAAGGGCTGGTCGGCGTAGCGATCCTTGTCCTTCTGCTTCTCGGCGATGAGGTGATCAACACCGTAGAGGGCCACGCGGCGGTAGTCACCGATGATGCGGCCACGGCCGTAGGCATCCGGCAGGCCGGTGATGATGTGGGAGGAGCGGGCGGCGCGAATACGCGGGGTGTAGATGTCGAAGACCGCGTCGTTGTGGGTCTTGCGGTACTGGGTGAAGATCTTCTTCACCTCGGGGTTGTATTCCTTGCCGGCCTCGTGGATGGCGGTCTCGACCATGCGCCAGCCGCCGTTCGGCATCATTGCGCGCTTGAGGGGAGCGTCGGTCTGCAGGCCGACGATCACGTTGTCGTCCTCACAGATGTAGCCGGGCTTGAAAGGCGTCGATGTCGGCCGGGGGTGTCGGTGTCAACGTCGAGGATGCGCACCTTGCGCTCTTCGGAGAGGTACTTTTCCTCGAGGGTGTTCCAGACCCGCAGGGTCTTTTCAGTGGGGCCAGCCAGGAACGAGGCGTCGCCCTCGTACGGGGTGTAGTTCAGCTGGATGAAGTCGCGGACGTCGATCTCATCGCACCAGTTACCCTTTGACGAAAACCTTCCCAGGCTTTCTGGTCTGCTGTCGTCATTCTTCCTCTTCTCGGATGTTTCCGTATCCCTGTGGGGACGGTCTGTTCGGGAGCATAGCTCCGTCAGTGCGTCGGATTCCAGCGCTTGGGCCCATTGTCCTACGGTCGATGCGGGGTCTCAGACAACCCGTTTCGACCCATCGATCTATGTTCTGTGTCTCAGGGGATATGGGTCCCAAAGTCTCTCGTCGGCTCAAATTATGGGACGAAGGTCCCCGTTAGGGAAGGGGGGCCTTTGACCACCTACACTGGTATCAGTGCCCGTCCCACAAAGGAGAAAAAGTCCTATGTCTGCACCCCGTCCCGTCCTCGGAGTTGGCGTTCTTGGAGCCGGAACCGTCGGTAGTCAGGTCATTCGCATCCTGCAGTCCAGCCGCGAGGATTTCGCCGCTCGCTCGGGCGCGGAGATGGAGGTGCGCCGCGTCCTCGTCCGTAATGTGGATGCCCCGCGTGACGCTCCGATCGACCGCGAGCTGCTGACGACCGACCCGGCGGAGGCGATCGACAACATGGACCTCGTCGTCGAGCTGATCGGCGGCATCGAGCCTGCCCGCACCCTCGTGCTGCGTGCCCTCAACCAGGGCATCTCGGTCGTCACGGGCAACAAGGCCCTTCTGGCCGCGCACGGCCCCGAGCTGTACGAGGCGGCCGCATCCAATGGTGCCGACCTCTACTACGAGGCCGCCGTCGCGGGTGCCGTCCCCGTCGTGTACGGCCTGCGCGAGTCCCTCGCCGGCGATCGCATCACGACCGTGATGGGCATCGTCAACGGCACGACGAACTTCATCCTGGACGCGATGAGCACCAAGGGGCTCAGCTACGAGGATGCTCTCAAGCAGGCGCAGGACCTCGGTTTCGCCGAGGCCGACCCCACCGCAGACGTCGAGGGCTTCGACGCCGCGGCCAAGTGCTCCATCCTGGCGTCTCTGGCCTTCCACACGCGCGTCGGAATCGACGACGTCGCGGTCGAGGGAATCTCGAGCATCACCAAGGAAGACATGGAGGAGGCCGCTCGCGTCGGCCATACCATCAAGCTCCTCGCTATCGCCGAGCGTCGCATCGGCGAGGATGGACGCGAGGGCGTCGCCATGCGCGTCCATCCCGCACAGGTTCCCTCCGATCACCCTCTCGCTTCGGTTGACGGCGCCTTCAACGCGATCCTCGTCGAGGGCGAGGCCGCGGGACGCCTCATGTTCTACGGCCAGGGCGCGGGCGGCGCTCCCACCGCCTCGGCGGTCCTGTCGGACCTCGTCGCCGCGGCGCATCATCGCGCCTTCGGTGGGCACGCCCCGCGCGAGTCGGTCTACGCCCACCTGCCGATCCTTGATCCCGGATCGACGTACACGCGCTACCAGATCCGTCTGCAGGTCGAGGATCGCCTGGGCGTCCTGTCCGACGTGGCCGGCATTTTTGCCCGCCACGGCGTCTCCATCCAGTCCGTGCACCAGCGCAACGACGAGGTGCCCGGCGCCTGCGTCATCGTCGTGACCAGCCACCGCGCCCGCGAGGCCGACCTGCGCGCCGTCGCCCGCGCGCTCTCCGTGTCCGACGCGGTGCGCGAAGTGACCTCCACGATCCGCGTCGAGGGTGAGTGACGTGCGCCTGCGTGATGATTTCGTTGCGGTGAAGGTTCCCGCGACCAGCGCGAATCTCGGACCCGGATTCGACTCCATGGGCCTGGCCCTTGACATGTGGGACGAGGTCTCGGTCCACGCGACGACGGGGGCGACCTCGGTCGTCGTCGAGGGGGAGGGAGCTGGAAACGTTGAGCAGGGCGAGGATAACCTCGTCGTGCGCGCCCTGCGCCTCGCGCTCGACCGGGTCGGCGCGCCCCAGGTGGGTGTGCGCATGCACTGCACGAATCGCATCCCCCATTCCCGAGGCCTGGGTTCCTCTGCGAGTGCGATCGTCGCCGGTGTGACGCTGGCGCGCGCGCTCATCGGAGACGCGGACGTTCTTCGCCGCCAGGAGATCCTCGAGATTGGCTCTCAGATGGAGGGCCACCCCGACAACGTCGCTCCCGCTGTCTTTGGCGGAGCGACGGTGTCCTGGATGAACGAGGAAACTTCCGAGGTTGGCAGCGTACGCCTGACGCCGCCCGATGACATTCACCCAGTCGCTTTCATCCCGGACTTTGAGCTGCGCACCGCTGCCGCGCGTGCCGCACTGCCCGCTACCGTGCCCCACGGCGACGCGAGCTTCAACGTCGCCCGCGGTGCTCTGCTGGCCGCCGTCCTCTCGGGCAATGCACAGGCGAGCGGGGGGAGTGGACCTGCACTCGCTCCTCATGGAGGCCACACGCGATCGCCTGCATCAGGAGCAGCGTCGGGCCGCGATGGAACCCTCCCTCGCCCTTGTCGACTGGCTGCGCGGCGCCGGCTTCGCGGCCGTCGTCTCCGGCGCGGGTCCCACGGTCCTTTCTCTGGAGTCCGTCGGCGCCGATATCCGCCGAGACGCCGCAGCCGCCGGGTGGCGAGTCGTCCCGATGGGGGTGGCACCCCAGGGCGTGCAGATTACCCGCGGAAGCCTGTCAAAGGTGGAATTCTGAGCGTTTGTGCGCTGTGAGTTTCTGCGCAAGCACCGCCAGCCGTGCCGTCTAATCGACAGCGGGCTGGCGGTCTTGCTATATTTTTTTCAGGTCGAGACGACTGTTCGACTTCGGCCTTCGCGATGCGCCTCTTTCGCGCATCTTCCTGATCAAGCTTTTTCGTGTGCTTGAGCAATCACCTCGCCCGCAGTGGGCGCATTCCAGTAAGGATCACTTCGTGAGCAACGAAACCTCCGCCGAGACGACCGCGTCGCTGTCGGCGATGAAGCTGCCTGAGCTGAAGGCTCTGGCCGCTTCCCGCGGCCTCAAGGGCATCTCCCAACTTCGTAAGCCCCAGCTGATCGAGCTGCTGAGCAACGGTGCCGGCGCCTCGACCCCGCAGGAAAGGCTCCCCGCGAGGATGCCCCTGCCTCGTCCAAGAAGAAAGCCGACAAGGCCGAGAAGCCGGCTGCCGACAAGCCGGCTGAGCAAGCTCCCGTCTCCGACGCGCCCGCCGAGGCTCCGCGTCGCTCGCGCCGCCGCCGCGCGGTGAGCCAGGGTGCCGTCGAGCCTGCGCATGTCACCCTCGACCTGCCCCTGCCGGCCGCCGAGCGCACCGAGCCTACCCCGGAACCCGACACGACCGTCGTCGAGACCGTCCTGAACATTGAGCTGCCCGACGGCGATGACACCGAGGCTCGTCGCCCCCGCCGTGAACGCGGCCGCCGTGGTCGTCGCGACCGCGAGAACCGCGAGAACCGCGGCGAGGGGCCGCGAGAACCGCGGCGAGGGTCGCGAGAACCGCGAGAACCGTCCCGTGCGCGGCGGCGAGGACAACCTTGCGCCGATCGCCGGCATTCTCGACATCCAGGAGAATCACGCCTTCGTGCGCACCTCCGGCTACCTGCCAGGCCCGAACGACGTCTACGTGACGCTTGGCAACGTGCGCCGCTGGGGCCTGCGCGCCGGTGATGCGGTTGCCGGTGCCGTGCGCCTGCCCCGCGAGGGAGAACGCCAGCGCCAGAAGTACAACGCCCTCGTGCGCGTCGACTCCGTCAACGGCATGACGATCGAGCAGGCGCAGGCGCGCCGCGAGTTCGGCAAGCTGACGCCGGTCTACCCCTCCGAGCAGCTGCGCATGGAGACCTCTCCGAAGGCCTACACGCCGCGCGTTATCGACCTGGTCGCCCCCGTCGGCAAGGGCCAGCGTGGCCTCATCGTCTCCCCGCCCAAGGCCGGTAAGACCATGGTCATCCAGCAGATGGCCAAGGCCATCGAGCTCAACAACCCCGAGGTGCACCTCATGGTCGTCCTCGTGGACGAGCGTCCCGAAGAGGTCACCGACATGCGCTCGATTGTCAAGGGTGAGGTCATCGCCTCCACCTTCGACCGCCCCGCATCGGACCACACGACCGTCGCCGAGCTCGCGATCGAGCGTGCCAAGCGCCTCGTCGAGCTGGGCCAGGATGTCGTCGTCCTCCTCGACTCGCTGACGCGTCTGTCGCGTGCCTACAACCTTGCTGCGCCCGCCTCGGGCCGCATCCTCTCTGGCGGCGTGGACGCGTCCGCGCTGTACCCGCCTAAGAAGTTCTTCGGTGCCGCCCGCAACATCTCCGAGGGCGGCTCGCTGACGATCATCGCCTCCGCGCTGGTGGAGACGGGTTCGAAGATGGACGAGGTTATCTTCGAGGAGTTCAAGGGCACCGGAAACATGGAGCTGCGCCTGTCGCGTCAGCTCGCCGAGCGCCGTATCTTCCCCGCGATCGACCTCAACGCGTCGGGCACCCGTCGCGAGGAACTCCTCTTCAAGCCCGAGGAGCTGCGCATCATGTGGAGGCTCCGCCGCGTCCTGGGCACCCTCGATCAGCAGCAGGGCCTCGAGCTGGTCCTCGACAAGCTCAAGGAAACCCAGTCCAACGCTGAGTTCCTCATGCTCATCCAGAAGACGACGCCCTCCGAGTGATCGGCTGGTGAGCGCGGGGCGAGTGGCGAGAGCCGCTCGCCCCGCTTTCCTTTTCGGTGCGCGCCTGAATACCGGATAACTGATGAGGGGCTGTGTCAGACTTGGGGCGTGGAGAACACGACACCGAATACGATCAATGCACAGGCGGCACAGGAGAACTCGCGTCGGTCATGGAGCGCTGTGCGCGGATGTGCGCGCCTCGTTTTTGGTCTCTTTCTCGTGCTGGTGGCTCCCGTTCAGCTGGCGATCGCCGTCTATGATCAGGCCCTTCACGGCATGGGCGAAGCGGTGGACTGGCCGAATTGGACCGGCTGGGTCATGGCGCTGTGTGGAGTTGGCGTGCTGTGGCGCGGCGCCGGTCTTCGACGCGCGGGACGCCAGAAAGTTGCGTTGATAGCTGAGAAATGGGCAGCATTGGAGAGCCAGCGGGAGCAGGTCGAGCGCACGTTCTCCACCCTCGTGGGCGCTGGACACTACGAGAGCGCACTGACGGCGCGCTACGAGCTTGCCCGAGCCGAACGCTCCAGGGTTGGCTCTCGGATCGCCGAGCACAGGGCACCGGGTTTCTTCGCGTCGCTGAGCGAGACGTCGAGCGGCGCGGGGGATGAGATCCTTGCACGGATGGAACGCCTGGCGGATGCGGATTCCGCGATCAATGCTGCGCGCGACTTTTTTGGCCTCGCGCCCGGCTGGCGCGACGTGTGGAAGACCGAGGTCGGCCCGATCATCGAAGACTTGGACGTCCTTGATGACGTCGCGGACACCCTCGAAAGTGTCACTACGGACGCGCGAATCCTGATGGAGGTTGAGGCTTTCAGGGAGCGCCTGGGGGATGACAAGGACACGGTGGCAGGCCTCGGCAAACGCCTCGAGGGCCGGCAGGTCGGTCCCGCTGCGGCACTGGAAGAACTCGACCGGATCACGGGCGAGGCGCGAGCGCGCACCGCCGAGCTCATTGAGGCGACTCTCGCAGCCGATGCCTCGGCCCGCGGGCGGCGACGCTACGCGCGGTGGAAGGGGGAGGGCATTAAGCTCACCGCGGCTAACGCGGAGTACGACGCAGCCTACTGGAGCGAGGAAGCGGACACTGACATCGAGTACAACCCTGCAGCCACGATCCGACTGGTCGCAAACTCCGCAGGCGTTGACTTCGAAGGGCTGCCAGCCCCGGCTACCGGTGTCCTGACGGCTGGCCACTCGTCCGTCTACCTGCTGCCGATGTATCTCGATCGATACCTGAGCGACGACGTGGACGAGGTCGGTGAGGGTTCCTCGTCGACCTGAGCGGTAGGCGCTCGCCCTGTTTTCCTGACTCGAAAGCGGTTGAACCGCCGAGCGTGAACCTGACCGTCGTGTCAGAGTGGCTGTATGACTTCTACGACGACCGAATTGGCGAACGAGGAGCGCGGACACATGACGGCGCGAGATGTGAAGCGTTCGGCCCTGGGCATGGGACGGATCCTGCTGGGTGTCATCATGGCGATCTGCGTTCCCGTGTGGCTGGTGTTCTCCCTCGTTGATTACACCCGGCCCACGGTGCCGGCAAACGAACTCGTTACCCCGTCCGTCGAGGTGCACGACGAGACGGGGAGCTTCGAGCCGATCGATGGTCGTCCGCTGACAGACGTCCTCGGCGGCGTCGCGTTCGCGCGTCCCGTCCACCTCGTCATCTTGTCGACCGATGACCTGGTGGATGACAACCTGGACGAGGCGACCCTGAAGTACGCGCGGGCTGGGCATAAGGAGTGGATCTCGCCCAATGGGTACAAGTGGGCCGACGGCTACCTGATTCTGTCGGTGTCGCCCACCTACCGCAAGGTGGGGACCTACTTCGGCGAGGACATCGCCCCGCTGCTGTCCGTTCAAGCGGAGATTCAGGAGGCCGCGAAGGATGACTTCCGTGCGGGCCGCTGGAGTGAGGGGATGGTCGCGGCGGCCACGAAGGCAGCCGCCTACATTCCGAACGAATCGGGCCGCAGCATCGAGAACAGAGTCGTGTGGCCCCACTGGATGGGATGGCTCATCTCGCTCACGGGCATCGGCGTCCTCGTGCGCGGGCACAGCCTGCGTCGTTCGGTGAAAGAAAGCTCGGAGCGTATTGCGCAGGCGTGGAGCGAGATGGAGAAGCGCCGCCCAGAGGTGGATCGCGCCTTCCACTCGATCGTCGATGCGGGGCAATACAGCAAGGGGCTGACCGCGCGCTACGGGTGCGCCAACCAAGAGCGCAAGAAGGTGCGCGAGCGAGTCTCCGTTCTGCGATCCCCAGGGTTTTTCGGATCCCTCAGCGCAGGCGCGGCGAGCGAAAGGAAGGATCTGCTCGAAGATATCGAACTGCTGTCGGCTGCCGATGACGCGATCTTTGCCGCCCGCGACTTTTTCGCGCTCGCACCAACGTGGCGCACTCTGTGGGACAACGAGGTGGGACCGGTCTTCGAAGACCTGCTGGCGGCGGATTCCATCTCGGTCAAGGTACGCAACCGCGTCAAGAAGCGTCAAGTGAAGAACGCAGTGGAGGCGTTCAACCACTGGACGAACGAGCAGCGGGACATCATCGTCGGACTCGGAAACAGCCTAGAGCACGCGGAGATCACTCCGGTGCAGGCTCTCGACGAGCTGGACCGGATCGCGGCCGAGTCCCGGGCGCGCCTGACAAAGCTCATCGGACAGGCACTCGTCGCTGACACATCCTTGTCGGGGCGTGAGCGCTACGAACACTGGGAGAGCAACAGGGGCGGCACCGTCAGCGCCAGCGATGTGCTCTACAAGGGCATCTACCTGAGCGACGGGCACCGCCACGAGTACAATCCCGCCTCGACAATCCGTTTAACCGCGAACTCTGCGGGCGTTCGCCTCACGGGCAAGGCTGCGGAGAGGACCGGTCGCTCCAGGCGAACAATGTGTCCGTCTGGGCGTACCCGACGTATCTCGATCGCTACGTCGACTACGACCCGTCCAGCTCCTCGACCAGTTCAGCGGACTACGGCTCATCCTCGGGTGGCTTCTCGGGCTCCGGCTCCTCCTCGTCCTTCTGAGTCCCGTCGAGATACCGGGCAACTGATCGCCATTCGTGCCAGAGTGGAGGCATGACATCTCAGGCAACGGAAACGATGAGGAATGCGCCCCAGCATCCTCTTTCGGCCATGCGCAGCGTGCGTGGCTGTGTGCGACTCCTGGCGGGTCTGGCCCTTGTTCTGGTGGCCCCGGTGTGGCTCGGCATCGCCGTCTCTACCGGTGCTACGCAGGCTCTTGCGTGGCCCACCTGGTACGCGTGGGTGACGACTCTGGTGGGCATTGGCCTGTGGGTGCGCGGGTGGATGCTGCGCCGCCTCGCCCGCGAGAACATGCGCAAGGCCTGCGACGAATGGGACGCGCTCGAGAAGCGTCACCTCGAGGTCGAGCGTGCCTTCTGCCCGCTCCTAGGGACCGGGCGCTACGACCGTGGTCTGACCGCGCGCCTCGAGGCTGCTCGGGCCGAGCGTGACACTCTGCGCGCTCGTATCGCTGCGGAGGCTTCGATTCCATTCCTCGCTTCGCTGAGCGCCGCGACGGCTCGGGAAACGGAGACGATCGTGGGGGATTTCCACGCCCTGATGGACGCGCACGTCGCGTTGATGGCCGCGTGCGATCTCTTCGCGCTCGCTCCTGCCTGGCGCGCGGTGTGGAACAACGAGCTGGGTCCGGTGTACGAGGACCTGACCGTCGTCGAGACCCTCACGGAGACTGTCCAGCGGCGAAGCTCCGAGCCGACGGTCCTGAGCATGGCGGCGTCCCTCAAAGCTGTGGCTCAATGATCAGCGCCTGGCCGCGAACGACCTGGGGGCGAGCCTCGAGCGCGCGCAGATGGATCCCGCCGAGGCTCTGACGCAGCTCGATCGGATTGCCGACGAGGCCAGGGTGCGCCTGGTGCGCCTCATCGAGGCGGCTCTCGGTGCCGACACGTCCATGATCGGGCGCAGGCGTTACAAGCGCTGGAGGAACGGCGCGGGGGAGAAGCTGCGCACCAACGAGACCCGCTACCTCGGTGCGTACCGGATTGCCGGCGTGACGTACACCTACAACCCCGGCCAGGCGATCCGCCTGACGGCCAATAGTGCGGGTATCAACCTCAAGGGGAGTGCGGCCCACTCCGCCGCGCTTTTCACGGCGTTTGGCGCGCAGCTCTACGTTCCTCCCGCGTACCTCCACCGCTACCTCGTGTGGGACGGAACCTCGCGGTACGGCTCCTCGCGGGCGAACTACCTGACGTCGGCTGCGAACGTCGGTCCGCGCACGAGCACGCGTTAAGCGCAGCGGAGCGAGTCGGCCTCGTGCTCCCGTGGAGTGGCGGGCGCGAGTGTCGTGCCCGCGCATAGCCGATGTCACGCCCGCGGGGACCTTCCCTCGTTGAAGGGGGTGGGGGCGTGTGCGATAATGTCGTGTCGGCTTACCGGTTCACCGGCATGCCCCAGGCGCTCTTTAGTGTGCTGGAAGGCGAGTCCCCGCCAGATGCGGGGGACGCTGCATGTCCGGACCCGGGGCACCAAACGATCCAGGAGAAACTCCATGAAGAAGGGTATTCACCCCGAATACGTGGACACCGTCGTGACCTGCACGTGCGGCAACACGTTCCACACCCGTTCCACCATCACCTCCGGTGAGATGCGCGTGGACGTGTGCTCGGCCTGCCACCCGTTCTACACGGGCAAGCAGAAGATCCTCGACACCGGCGGCCGCGTCGCCAAGTTCGAGGCTCGCTACGGCAAGCGCGTGCGCCCCTCCAAGTGAGGGTGAGCGGCTAGCTCAACGGCGGTGTCGTTGGCCCTATGGCCAACGGCGCCGCCGCTTTGTCAACTGTATGGAACGAAGGAAGTGGTGAATCGTGGCCGCGACCGATGAACTCGGTGCCCTGGGCCCCCTGCTGCGCGAATATGAGCAGGTCGAGGCGCAGATGGCGGATCCCCAGACGCTGGCGGACCCGCAGCTGATGCGCCGAGTCGGTCGACGCTACGCTGAGCTCGGCCGCGTGAAGGCCGCCGCTGATCGGCTTGCCTCCGCCTCGGGGACCTCGAGGCTGCGCGCGAGCTGGCCGCCGAAGATCGTTCCTTCGCCGACGAGATTCCCGCCCTCGAGGAAGAGGAAGCGGCTGCCCACGAGGCGCTCGTCAAGATTCTGGCTCCCCGTGACCCCGAGGATGCGATGGACGTCATCCTCGAGATTAAGGCGGGTGAGGGCGGCGAAGAATCCGCGCTGTTCGCCTCCGATCTGGCCCGCATGTACGCCCGCTACGCGGAGGCGCACGGCTGGAGCGTGACCGAGATGAGCGCGACCCACACGGAGCTCGGCGGCTTCAAGGACATCACGCTCGCGATTCGTGCGAAGGGTACCCCCGCTCCCGACGAGGGCGTGTGGGCGCACCTGAAATACGAGGGCGGCGTGCACCGCGTGCAGCGCGTGCCCGTGACCGAGTCGCAGGGCCGTATTCACACGAGCGCCGCCGGCGTCTTCGTCATGCCAGAGATCGAGGACGACGAGGAGATCGTCATCGACCCGAACGATCTGCGCATCGACGTCTACCGGTCGAGTGGTCCCGGCGGTCAGTCAGTCAACACGACCGACTCTGCCGTGCGCATCACGCACATTCCTTCGGGCATCGTCGTGTCGATGCAGAACGAGAAGTCGCAGCTGCAGAACAAGGAGGCTGCGCTGCGCGTGCTGGCCTCGCGCTTGGCCGCCGAAGCGAGGGCGAAGAAGGAAGCCGAGGCCTCGGCCCAGCGTCTGTCTCAGGTACGCACCGTGGACCGCTCGGAGCGCATCCGCACGTATAATTTCCCTGAGAACCGTATCGCGGATCACCGCACGGGTTTCAAGGCTCACAACCTGGACGCGGTTCTGTCGGGCGCGCTCGATGCAGTGATCGCTTCGCTGCAGGAAGCTGACGAGGCCGAGCGGCTGGCCGCCGCCGCGCAGTCATGATTGGAGGCGACATGGGGACGTGGTCTGTCGTGCAGGCGCGCGCTTGGGCTCGCGAGCGCCTGGCGAACGCTGGCATCGACTCGGTTGATGCGGACGTGCGTGAGCTGCTCGAGTGGGCGTGTGACGCTTCGTCCCAGTGGGACCTGCCGGCGGAATTGAACGAGGAACAGGCGGAGAAACTGCGCTCGGCGGTGGGGGAGCGGGCCCTGCGCATTCCCCTTCAGCACGTCACGAGCCGCATGTTCTTCCGTGGCTTAACCCTGGCAGCCTGCCCCGGCGTGTTCGTCGTGCGCCCGGAGACCGAGGTGCTTGCTGGCCTCGCGATCGACGAGGCTATGTCGGTCGTTGCCCGACGTGGCGAGGCTCGCGTCGTCGACCTGTGCGCCGGCTCCGGTGCGATTGGGCTGGCGGTGGCCACCGAGACCACCCGCACGGAGGTGTGGGCAGTCGAGAAGGAAGCCGAGCCCTTCGCCCTGGCCTGTCAGAACCGTGACGCCGTGGGCGTTCCCTGCCTTCACTTAGTGCGCGCTGATGCGACGGATCCGGCGACGCTCGCGCACCTGGACGGCATGGTCGACGTCGTCGTCACCAACCCGCCCTACGTTCCCGCCGACGAGATGCCCACGCAGCCCGAGGCCAGCGCCGACCCACACGTCGCCCTGTATGGGGGTAGCCCTGACGGGACCGAGATCCCCGCGCGCATCGCGCGCCGCGCGCTGACCCTCCTGCGCCCCGGTGGCGTCCTGCTGATGGAACACTCGCCCACGCAGGAAGAAGCCATGGCGGCGATAGCCGCCGAGCTCAGGATGACGGAGATTTCGGCGCTGCCCGACCTGGCTGGCAGGCGTCGTTTCCTGCGTGCACGCGCGCCCGAATCGACGGAGCCCACGGCATCCGTGACACAATGAACGCGATGAGTACCGAGACGATCCTGAGCGCCGTTCCTTCCCTCACCGAGGACGACCTGGCGCGCGCCAAGCGGGAGCTGCGCGACGGCCATCTGCTCGTCGTCCCCACCGACACCGTCTACGGCATTGGCGCCGACGCGGCCAACCCCGACGCCGTCGCCGCGGTCCTGGCCGCTAAGGGACGCGGACGGCAGATGCCGCCGCCCGTGCTCGTCGCGTCCGTCGATGCGATCGACGCGCTGTGCGTCGATGTCCCCGAGGCCGCCCGCGCGCTTGCGCGTGCCTTCTGGCCCGGTGGCCTCACGCTCATCCTGCGCGCCCGCCCCGACCTCGGGTGGGACCTGGGCGAAACCGGCGGCACCATCGGCGTGCGCATGCCGAACCAGGCGGCTCTCCTGCGCCTCCTGCATGATTTTGGACCGATGGCCGTCACCTCCGCGAACCTGACCGGTCAGCCCCCCGCGACCTCGGTCGAGCAGGCCGTCGGATACTTCGGAACACGGGTGTCCGCCTACCTCGACGGTGGCTCCACCCAGGGGGCCACGGCCTCGTCGATTGTTGACTTCGCGCACGACGCACCCCGCGCGCTGCGCCTTGGGACCATCTCCCTGAACGACCTCAGCGCCACCGCCGGCGTGCCCATCGCCCCCGTCGAAGGGACCGCTTCGTGAAGGTCTACCTGCTGCTGGGTGCCATTGCGATGGCCCTGACGATCCTGCTGACCCCGGCCGTGCGCTGGGCGTGCCTGCAGTTCAACATCTTGCCTCCCCTGCGCGGCCGGGACCTGCAAAAGAAGCCCATTCCGCGCCTGGGCGGCGTCGCAATGACCATCGCGCTGATCGTCACGATGCTGCTCGCCTCGCGGATCCCCTACATGGCACCACTCTTTGCGACCACGGTCCCGTGGGCCGTCATGGCCGGTGCCGGCGCCATGTGCATCCTCGGCATCATCGATGACATCATCGAACTGGACTGGATGGCCAAGCTCGGCGGGCAGGTCCTCATCGCGGGCGGCATGGCCTTCGGAGGCGTGCAGCTGGCCTCGTTCCCGATTTTCGGCCTGACGCTCGGATCCTCCCGACTGTGGCTCTTCGTCTCCGTCTTCTTCATCGTCGGCATCATGAACGCCGTCAACTTCATCGACGGGCTCGACGGTTTGGCCTCCGGCATGATCGCGATCGGCGCTGGGTCCTTCTTCGTCTACTCCTACATCATCACCCGGCTCATGGGCGCGGCCTCCTACGCGACGACCGCCAGCCTCATCGTGATCGCGCTGCTCGGGGTGTGCGCAGGCTTCCTCTGGTTCAACTTCCACCCCTCCTCGATCATGATGGGCGGGGGAGCGGAGACCATGGGCCTCGTCCTGGCCGCCGCCGGCATCATCGTCACCGGCAAGATCGATCCCTCGCTGCTCGGTCGCCAGCAGATGATTGTGTCTGCGCTGCCGCTCATCCTGCCGCTGTCGGTCATCTTCATGCCCGTCCTCGACCTGGTCGTCACGTCGATTCGTCGCATGAGCCGAGGCAAGAGCCCCTTCGTTGCCGACCGCTCCCACTTCCACGATCGTCTTCTCGTCGCTGGGCACTCTCACCGCGGGGTCGTCGCGATCCTGTGGATGTGGACCGCCATCGTCTGCGTCCCCGCAGTGGGGCTCCTCGTCTTCGAGTGGTGGAGCGTCGCCCTCGTCGCAGTCATCGCTGCGGCTATCGGGGTGGCCGTCACGACCCGAGAATTTCCCAAGGAAGAGACCGCCCCGGAGGAGGTTTCCGCATGAGCTACCTGCTCGCCCTCGCTCATGGTCGTCGTCATCTGTCGCGGCGCAGTGGTTTTTCACCTCCCGCGCGCTGCGCTCGCCCTCCCATTTCATTGGATGGGTCAGTGGCGGGTACGCGGCGAAAATCGGATTTCTCGCCCTCGGTCTGTACGTCCCACGCGCGCTGGGCATCGACGTGCGCATCGCCGCAATCGCGACAATCATCGCGGTTATCGTGTCCTCGAGCGTCGAGATGATGGTCATGATGCGCAAGCGCACGATGAACGTGGACGCGCCGAGCGACACTCAGTAACCCTTGCGCGCGCTGGGCGGCCCCTTCTCTGTGTAGAATGGTCCAGTTGCCCCGGCAGCAGACACAAACCAATGGAGTTGAGATGAAGGAGGCACATTCAGTGTCCGATCACGCGCCTGCTCGCCGCACCGCGTCCAAGCCGCGTTGGTATTGGGTGAGCCTCGCGATCCTTCTCATCGTCATCGCACTCACCGCCTACCCGGCGTTCACGCAGCACCCCCACCAGCCGGCTCTCGAGGACTTTTTCCCGACCGTGATTTTCGGTGAGGGAACGTTCTTTGAGTTCAACCGCCTGACGCTCGCCCGCGTCATCATGGGCCTGCTCGTCTGCGTGGTTCTCGTCCTCGTCGCGCGCAAGTCTCAAGCTGGTGCCGACCCGCGGACAGATGGCCGTCGAGGCCATCGCCGGCTACATCCGCGACAACGTCGCCCTCGACATGCTGGGCCCCAAGACCGGCCGCAAGTTCTCCGGCTTCATCGCTTTCCTGTTCTTCGGCGTCCTGTCCATGAACATCGCCGGCATCATTCCCGGCATCAACATCGCAGCCTCGTCGGTCGTCGCCGTCCCGATGGTCTTCGCTCTCATCACCTACGTGACCTTCATCGGTGCGGGTATCTCCAAGCAGGGGCGTGGGCGGCTTCTTTCGCATCGCAGCTCTTTCCCGCCTGGGACTGCCCGTCCCCGATGTACCTGCTGATCACGCCCATCGAGTTCCTCTCGAACTTTATCGTTCGCCCCGTCACGCTGACCCTGCGTCTTCTGTGCAACATGATCTCGGGCCACCTCCTGCTGGGTATGACCTACTTCGGAACGGCGATTCTGCTCCACGAACTCTCCGTCCTGTCTGCCGCGTCCGCGCTGACCGGTGCCGCCATGTTTGTCATGACGGGCTTCGAGGTCTTCGTGGCCTTCCTGCAGGCGTACATTTTCACGATCCTGTCGACCGTCTACATCAAGCTTTCCGTCGAACATCACTGACCCCCAACGCCACCCGGCGTTACTAACAGAAGGAAACCACTATGGGAACCGCAGCATTCGCCTACATCGGCTACGGCCTCGCCACCCTGGGCCCCGGCCTCGGCATCGGCCTCATGGTCGGCAAGACCCAGGAAGCGACCGCCCGTCAGCCCGAGGTTGCCGGCCGTCTCTTCACCAACATGATCATCGGCGCCGGCATGGTTGAGGCCCTCGGCCTCATCGGCTTCGTTCTGCCGCTCATCGTTAAGTGATCGCCATGCACCAGATTGTCGCCGCGTCGGACCAGGAGGTCGGCGGCCTCGCCGTCATCCTGCCGCCGCTGTACGAGATTTTCTGGTCGGCTCTCGTTCTGCTTATCGTCCTGCTCCTCGTCGGACGCTACGCGCTGCCTCGCATCTACAAGACGATGGACGAGCGCGCTGCGAAGATCGAGGAGGGCCTCGGCGCCGCCGAGCAAGCGAAGGCCGATCAGGCTGCCGCTGCGCTCGAGCGCGAGGAGATCATTCGCGAGGCGCACGCTGCAGCGCACACCATCCGTGAGCGCGCCAACGACGAAGCGAAGGCCATCGTGGCGGCCGCCCGCCAGGAGGCCACCGGCGAAGCAAACCGCATCCTGGAGGGTGCGCAGCGCCAGATTCTCGCCGAGAAGCAGGCCGCGCAGATCTCGCTTCGTTCCGAGGTGGGCCTGCTCGCCTCCGAGCTGGCAGAGAAGATCATCGGTGAGCACCTCACCGACACGGCGCTGACCTCTCGCGTGGTCGATCGCTTCCTTGACGAGCTCGAGGCCGACAGCGCCCGGGTCGAGGAGAAGCGATGACACAGATGCGCACGATCGAGTCCGTCCCCTTTGCGAAGGAGCTGGCGGCGGCCCTGGCCACGCCCGGCACCGACGCAATGCGGGTTGCCGAGGATTTTTTCGGCCTGGCCGACCTGTTCAAGGAGAACACTCGTCTCGCGCGTGCAGTGACCGACCCGGCACGGTCGGTCGCAGATAAGCAGGGGCTCGCCTCCAGCGCGTTCGGTTCGCACGTGACGCGCTGCGACGCTGTCCGTCGTGAACGCGGTCGTCGCCGACCACTGGCGTCATCCGGCGGATGTGGCGGACACGCTCGAGGTGCTCGGCATCCTCGGCGTGCTCAATGCCGCCGGTGCCGAGGGAGCCCTCGATCAGGTCCGTGAGGAGCTGTTCCAGGTCCGCTACTTCCTGGCACACCACCGCGAGGTGCGCGTGCGCCTGTCGGACACATCCAAGGGTGACGCACACGAGCGCGGCGATGTCGCCTCGAAGCTCTTCGCCGAGCGCGTCAGCACCTGGACGATGCGTCTCGTGCGTCGGGCGGTCGGACGCTCGAACCACGGTCGTCTGCTGCACAACCTGCGCCGCTACGCCCAGTGGGCAGCGACCATGCAGGACCGTCTCTTCGTCACGGTCGCCACGGCGACCCCGATGAGCGAGGCTCAGGTCGAGCGCCTTCGTTCCATCCTCTCGAAGCGCTACGGTACGGACGTTGACCTGGCGATCTCGATCGATCCCGAGGTCGTGGGCGGCTTCCGCCTGCGCGCGGGCATGACCGCGATCGACGCCTCGTTGGCCAGCCGCATCAGTGCAGCGCGCGACGCGATCGCCAGCTAGCACTTCTCGTACACACATTAATTTCTTTTTACCCTAGTTAGGAATCCTCATGGCTGACCTCAGCATCTCCCCGGAGGAAATCCGCGGAGCACTGGACTCCTTTATGGAGTCCTACCGTCCGGCGGACGTGGCCACCGAAGAGGTGGGTCACGTCATCGAAACGGCCGATGGTATCGCGCACGTCGAGGGCCTGCCCGGCACCATGGCGAACGAGCTGCTGCGTTTCGAGGACGGGACGCTGGGCCTGGCCATGAACCTCGACCAGCGCGAGATCGGTGCCGTCGTCCTCGGTGACTTCGGCGGCATCGAAGAGGGCCAGGTCGTGCACCGCACGGGCGAGGTTCTCTCGGTTCCCGTCGGTGACGGCTACCTGGGCCGCACGGTCGACCCGCTCGGCCGCCCGATTGACGGCCTCGGCGAGATCACGGACCTGGACGGGCGCCGCGCGCTCGAGCTGCAGGCGCCCGGCGTTATGGCGCGTAAGAGCGTCCACGAGCCCCTCGCGACCGGCCTGAAGGCCATCGACTCGATGATCCCGGTTGGCCGTGGCCAGCGTCAGCTCATCATCGGCGACCGCAAGACCGGTAAGACCGCGATTGCCCTCGACACGATCCTCAACCAGCGTGAGAACTGGAAGAGCGGCGACCCGAACAAGCAGGTGCGTTGCATCTACGTGGCGATCGGCCAGAAGGGTTCGACCATCGCCTCGGTGCGCTCGACGCTCGAGGACGCCGGTGCCATGGAGTACACGACCATCGTGGCTTCCCCGGCCTCGGATCCCGCCGGCTACAAGTACATGGCCCCCTACACGGGTTCCGCCATCGGCCAGCACTGGATGTACCAGGGCAAGCACGTCCTCATCGTCTTCGATGATCTGTCCAAGCAGGCCGAGGCCTACCGTGCGGTGTCGCTGCTGCTGCGCCGCCCGCCGGGCCGTGAAGCCTACCCCGGCGACGTCTTCTACTTGCACTCCCGCCTGCTGGAGCGTTGCGCCAAGCTGTCGGACGCCCTCGGCGGCGGTTCGATGACCGGCCTGCCGATCATCGAGACCAAGGCGAACGACGTGTCGGCCTACATTCCGACCAACGTCATTTCGATCACCGACGGCCAGATCTTCCTGCAGTCCGACCTGTTCAACTCGAACCAGCGTCCCGCCGTCGACGTGGGTATCTCCGTGTCCCGTGTCGGTGGCGCGGCCCAGCCCAAGGCGATGAAGAAGGTCGCCGGTACGCTCAAGCTGACGCTCGCACAGTACCGCTCGATGGCCGCCTTCGCGATGTTCGCCTCCGACCTGGACGCGGCGACTCGTCGCCAGCTGACCCGCGGCGAGCGCCTCATGGAGCTGCTCAAGCAGCCCCAGTCCACGCCTTACGCGATGGAAGACCAGGTGGCCTCGATCTGGATGGGCACCAAGGGCTACCTCGATGACATCGAGGTCGAGGACGTCCTGCGCTTCGAGCGAGGCCTGCTCGACCACCTCCACGCAAACTCCACCGTGCTCGACACGATCGCGGCGACCGGCGACCTCACCTCCGAGACGGAGGAGGCGCTCAAGAACGCCGTCGAGGAGTTCCACCACCAGTGGATCAGCGCCGGACGTGGTGCCGCCGGACTCGAGGACGGCGAGGTCGTGGCTGAGCGCACCCGCGAGGAGATCTCGCGCGGTCGCACGAGCGAGAAGGCCTAAGCGATGGGTGGACAGCAGAGGATCTACAAGCAGCGCATCGCCTCGACGACGACGCTCGCGAAGGTCTTCCGCGCCATGGAGATGATTGCTGCGTCTCGCATTGGCGCGGCGCGGCGCGCTGCCACCGAGGCTGGCCTTACGAAAAGGCCCTGACCCAGGCGGTCGCGGCGGTCGCGGTCCACACGGACCTCGACCACCCGCTGACCGAGGAACGCGAGGATACCAATCGCGTGGCCATCCTGGTCGTGGCATCGGATCGCGGTATGGCCGGAGCCTACTCGGCGACCATTCTGCGCGAGTCGGAGAAGCTCATCGCGGACCTGCGCGAGGACGGGTTACGAGCCCGTTGTCTACACCTTCGGACGCAGGGCCTCGGCGTACTTCCGCTTCCGCGGCGTTTCCATCGAGCGCGAGTGGGAAGGCGAGTCGGATTCTCCGTCTCCCGAGACCGCGCGCGAGATGGCAACCGTGCTGCTCGAGCGTTTCTTGGACAAGGACCCCGATACCGGTGTTGGCGCTCTGCACCTCGTGTACACGCGCTTCAAGACCGTCATGAGCCAGGTCCCCGAGGTGCGCCAGATGCTGCCGCTGACGGTTGTGGATGCCCCCGAATCGGACGAGGAACGTGCGACCGAACGCGGCTTCGCGGACGATCCGTCCGCGGCCCAGCCGGAGTACGAGTTCATTCCGTCTGCGGAGGCTGTTCTGGACACGCTGCTTCCCCTGTATGTGGAGGCCCGCATCCACAACGTGCTTCTTCAGTCGGCGGCGTCCGAGCTCGCATCGCGCCAGCGCGCCATGCACACCGCGACGGACAACGCGAACGAGCTCATCACCAAGTACACGCGTCTGGCGAACTCGGCCCGCCAGGCTGAAATTACCCAGGAAATCACCGAAATCGTGGGCGGGGCCGACGCTCTTAACGCGAGCTAAGCCCTTCGAGACACGGAGTAACACCATGACTGATACACAAAGCAATCGCCGAGGGGCGCGTCGCCCGCGTCGTCGGCCCTGTCGTCGATGTCGAGTTTCCCCCGGACCGCATCCCGCCGCTGTACAACGCGCTGACCGTCGAGGTGAACCTTGCCGGCCAGGGTGAGGGCGAGTCGACCTTCACGATGACCCTCGAGGTCGCCCAGCACCTCGGTGACAACCTCGTGCGTACTATCGCGCTGAAGCCGACCGACGGCCTCGTGCGCGGCGCCCCCGTCACCGACACCGGCGCCCCGATCACCGTTCCCGTCGGCGACGTCACCAAGGGCCACGTCTTTAACGTTACCGGCGACGTGCTCAACCTCGAAGAGGGCGAGACGCTCGAGGTCACCGAGCGTTGGCCGATCCACCGCCAGCCGCCGGCCTTCGACCAGCTTGAGGCGCGCACCAAGATGTTCGAGACCGGCATCAAGGTCATCGACCTGCTGACCCCCTACGTGCAGGGCGGCAAGATTGGCCTTTTCGGCGGTGCGGGCGTCGGCAAGACCGTCCTCATTCAGGAGATGATCCAGCGCGTGGCCCAGGATCACGGCGGCGTCTCCGTGTTCGCTGGCGTCGGCGAGCGTACCCGTGAGGGCAACGACCTCATCGGCGAAATGGAAGAGGCGGGTGTCTTCGACAAGACCGCGCTCGTCTTCGGCCAGATGGACGAGCCGCCGGGCACGCGTCTGCGCATCGCCCTGACGGGTCTGACCATGGCGGAGTACTTCCGCGATGTTCAGCACCAGGACGTCCTCCTGTTCATCGACAACATCTTCCGCTTCACCCAGGCGGGCTCCGAGGTCTCCACGCTGCTGGGCCGCATGCCCTCGGCCGTGGGCTACCAGCCCAACCTGGCTGACGAGATGGGTATGCTCCAGGAGCGCATCACCTCGGCCGGTGGCCACTCGATCACCTCGCTGCAGGCGATCTACGTTCCCGCCGACGACTACACCGACCCGGCTCCTGCGACGACCTTCGCTCACCTGGATGCGACGACCGAGCTGTCCCGTGAGATCGCGGCCAAGGGCATCTACCCGGCCGTGGATCCGCTGGCCTCGACCTCGCGTATTCTCGACCCGGCCCTCGTCGGCCGCGAGCACTACGACGTCGCCACGCACGTGAAGGCCATCCTGCAGAAGAACAAGGAACTGCAGGACATCATCGCCATCCTCGGCGTCGACGAGCTGAGCGAGGACGACAAGGTGACCGTCGCGCGTGCACGCCGTATCGAGCAGTTCCTGTCGCAGAACATGTACATGGCCGAGAAGTTCACGGGCGTGCCCGGCTCGACCGTGCCGCTGTCGGAGACCATTGAGGCGTTCAAGCGCATCGCCGAGGGCTACTACGACGACGTTCCGGAGCAGGCGTTCTACAACTGCGGTGGCATCGACGACCTGGAGCGCAACGCTCACGAGCTGGCCAAGGAAGCCTGATGGCATCGGGCAAGTCCTTGCAGGTCGAGGTCGTCTCCCACGAGGGACGCCTGTGGCACGGCGCGGCCGCGTCCGTCCAGTTTCCGACGGTCGACGGAAGCCTCGGCGTGCTGCCGGGTCGTCAGCCCCTCCTCGCTCAGCTGAGCGAGGGCACTGTGACTGTGTCGCGTGCGGACGAGGTCGTGTCCTTCCAGGTCACTGGGGGATTCGCCTCAGTTGACTCGGATTTCGTCACGGTCGTGGCCGACCACGCTACAGTGGCAGAACAGTAATTCGACGCAACGCGAGGAGGACCTCATGAGCCTGATGACGATGGTGATCTGGTGTGCGGTTCTCCTCGCGTGCGGCGGGGCGATCCTGTGGGCGTACATGAATGTGCGCGCCCGCAGGATCGTTTCGCGTTTGGGCGCGTTCCGCTGTTGGTCGCGTCCGGACGTTCATTCGGGATGGACGGCGGGCATCGGCGTGTACGGCGTCGAGGAACTGTCCTGGTATCGGCTGGTGGGTTTTACTTTCAAGCCGGTGTATTCGATCCCGCGTCGGGGCATGGAGGTCTCCGCTCCGATTGCGCACTCGGCCGACGGCTCCGTCGTCGAGGTGCGCCTGGCGTACGGTGACCATCGTTACGAGGTGGCTGTCGAACGCTTGACATATAACGGATTGGTCTCCTGGGTGGAGTCCGGTCCTCCGCGCCTCGTGTGAGCAGGATTGGTAAGCTCACGGGGTGCGTATTGTTATTGCTACCTGCACCGTTGATTATTCCGGTCGTCTGAGCGCCCACCTGGACCCCGCCAAGCGCGTCATCATGCTCAAAGGTGATGGCTCGGTCCTCATCCATTCCGAGGGCGGCTCCTACAAGCCGCTCAACTGGATGACGGCGCCCTGCACGGTTTCCATGGGGGAGCCCGGCGAGGACGAGGAGGGCGTCGAGCAGGTCTGGACGGTTCAGGCTGACAAGACTGACGACAAGCTGATCATCCGCATCCACGATGTGATCGCGGATGTCACCGAGGACCTGGGTGTCGACCCCGGCCTCGTCAAGGACGGCGTCGAGGCGCACCTGCAGGAGCTTCTCGCCCAGCAGGTGCCCCAGATCCTCGGCGAGGGCTGGGAGCTGGTGCGCCGCGAGTTCCCTACGCCCGTGGGCCCGGTGGACCTCATGGTGCGCGATGCCGACGGCAACCACGTGGCGATCGAGGTCAAGCGCCGGGGCGGCATCGATGGCGTCGAACAGCTGACGCGCTACCTGTCGCTGCTGGGGCGCGACGCCCTCCTGGGCGACGTGACCGGTATCTTTGCGGCGCAGGAGATCACGAAGCAGGCGCGCACTCTTGCCGAAGATCGCGGTATCCGCTGCGTGGTCCTTGACTACGACGCGATGCGCGGTGTGGATGACCCCGAGTCTCGACTGTTCTGATGGACGCATCCCTGAGGGTGAGCCTGGGGAGAATCATCGCCCAAGGACTCGTCCCTGCGACCGCGGCGCGTTCACCGCTGGACGCCGTTGAGAATCTGGCTGCACTGCAAGGTCAGCAGGCGAGCGCGATCCCGTGGGCGATTGGCGTGCGCTGCAAGGGTGTGTCGCGCGCTCGCGTCGAGGAGTCATTCGCACGTGGTGAGCTGGTTCGCTCCTGGCCGATGCGCGGCACTGTTCACGTGACGAGCGCCCGTGACCACCATTGGCTGCGTCGGCTGCTGCGTCACCGGCGTGCGGGCTGGGAACGCCAGGCGCTTTCTCTGGGCCTCACCGATGCTCTCGTCGAACGTGCGGCGCAGGTTGCGTGTGACCTGCTGGAGACGTCACCCTGGGAGTGAACCGCGTCGAGCTTGTCGAGGCGTGGGGTAGTAGGGGGATCGATACGGTGACGGCTTCTTCCTCGCAGGAAGGACTACGGCGTCGCCACCTCATCATGCGCCTCCATCTGGATGGTGTGCTCACCGCGGGGCCTGTGCGCGCGGGCGAACACCTGATCGTCGACGCGCGCTCACTTCCGGCTGCTCCCGGGTGTCGCGAAGGGAGAGGCTGGGCACGAAGAAGCCCTCGCGGTCCTCGCAGCGCGTTACGCATGGGGGCACGGTCCCATCGACGAGGCCGACCTGGCTAGATGGACCGGGTTGACGCTCACCGAGGCGCGTCGAGCATTGGCCGGAGCGCGTGTGGCGGGGGAGAGTGTCGGTCTTCCTCTTGCGGAATATGGAGCCGGTCTGGCTCGCGCAGATCTCGCAGATCTCGTGGAAGACTTCCGCCTCGAAGCGGAGATGATGCGCGCGCTTCCAGCGTTTGATGAGTTACATGTTGGCTACAGGGACCGCTCCTGCCTGACGGACGAGGCCGGGGAGGCGTTGATCTGTCCGGCGAAGAACGGAATGTTCCGTCCGATCATCGTCGAGGGTGGTCGAGTGGTGGCCGTGAGAGCACCGGGGCGCGAGATTGTGATGGTGAAGGGATATGAGTCGCGGCAACGACCTGGGGCGCGTGCGTTTGACGACTGGGATAAATGGTTGTCCGAGACACAGCAGTGAAGTGTCAGGTGTGCCACAATTAATGCATGACTACTTCTGTGTTGCGTGGCCGTCTGGTTCTGGAAGATACCGTCGTTGAGGACGGAATCATCGAATTCGACGGAGCGACTATTACCCGTGTGTGTCCCGTTTCCGATTATGAGGGCGAGGCGCCCGAGGCCAGCGATGCGACCTACCTGCCCGGCCTCGTCGATGTGCACTGCCACGGCGGCGGCGGTGAGTCCTTCCCCAACGCCGAGACCGCGGAGGCCGCTCTTGTTGCAGTCCTCGAACATCGCCGTCATGGCACGACCTCCCTGGTCGCTTCCTGCGTGACCGCCTCCGCCGAGGTGCTGCGAGCGCGCGCGAAGACCCTGGCTGAGCTGGCGAAGGCCGACGAGCTCGCCGGCATCCACTTTGAGGGCCCCTTCGTCTCCCACGAGCGCTGCGGCGCCCAGGATCCGACCTTCATCGTCGATCCCGACGCGGACCTGACGCGCACCCTCCTCGAGGACTGCCAGGGATACGCGCTGTCCATGACGCTGGCTCCTGAGAAGCCGGGCGCCTACGGCCCCGGATCGGTCGCTGAGGCACTCATTGACGGGGGAGCGCTGCCGTCGTGGGGACACACTGATTCCAACTCCGTCAAGGCTCGCGAGGCCCTGGCCTACTCGCGCGAGCGTTTCGCACAAGTGGAGACCAAGCGCGGCCCGCGCGCGACGATCACCCACCTATTCAACGGCATGCGCCCGTTGCATCACCGCGATACCGGCCCGATCGCCGAGTTTCTGTCGGATGCCGCGCGCGGCGGTGCCGTCGCCGAGCTGATCTGCGACTCGATCCACGTGGATCCCTCGCTCGTGCGCGACGTGTATGAGCTGGTCGGCCGCGAGCATGTCGTCCTCATTACCGACGCGATGGCGGCTGCAGGCATGGCCGACGGAGAGTACACGCTTGGCCCCCAGGACGTCATCGTCAAGGATGGCGTTGCGCGCCTCGCGCAGGGAAACGCCATCGCCGGCGGTACCGCACACCTCATGGACTGCGTGCGCGTCGCCGTCACCAAGGGCGGGATTCCGCTCGTCGACGCGGTGTACATGGCCTCCGTTCAGGGAGCCACCATTCTGGGCGACGACACGATCGGTTCGCTCGCGGCTGGAAAGAAGGCCGACATCGTCGAGGTCGACTCTGACCTCGCCGTGCGCCGCGTCTGGCGACGTGGCACTGTGGTTGCGTGAGAGGTAAACGTAGCAAGAAACGACCCTGGGGCGAGGCGCGTCCGTTGCAGATGGACCGCCTCGCCTCCGTGCCGCGTACGGAACGCGGCCCCGACGGCGGCGATTATCAGGTGCGCCGCCTGCCCGGTTCGGCAAAGGAATACACCTGCCCGGCCTGCTTGCGCCCGATACCCGCGGGGACGGCGCACGTCGTCGCATGGCCCGAAGAAGCACCCTTTGGTCTGCCCCAGGGGGTCGAGGGACGCCGTCACTGGCACTCGGAGTGCTGGCGGCGGGGACTGCGTCCTCTGTGACGCACGGATGTGATGCATCACTGCCGCGCGTGCGAATTCGGCCGTCAACGGGGTTAGCACGTAAAGTGGAGCCTGAAGAATGCCCGCAGTGTGGGTGTTGGACGTGAGGAGCAACCGTGGAACTCTTTAAGCGATACGTGGCGGCATCGTCGATGGGCGTTGTGGCTCTCGTATGCGTGCTCGTCGGGCTGCTCGGTGTGACCGTGCTGCGGCCGCCGACGCATCAGGTCTCGTCGGTCGTCTCTCAGACCGATCTGATCATGACGCGCGGCAACGTGCTGTCGATCGTGAAGGATGACGTGACGGTCACCGCGACGTCGAAGTCGGGCGCGCCTGTGACGCTGAGTATCGGCACCACGCAGGACGTCAAGGGCTGGATCGGCGATGCCGCCTACACCGAGGTCATTGGCATTGAGTCGGACCGCACGAAGCTGAAGGCTGAGTCGCACGACGCGATCGGCCCGTCTCGCGTCCCGTCGCCCACCCCGGCTCAGCCCGGCGCGCAGTCCGGGGCTCAGTCGGGTGTCCAGTCCGGTGCGCAGCCCCTCGCTGAGCCGTCCTCCGCTGATCTGGTGCGCCAGCTCGCCTCCTCCGACATGTGGTTCAAGCAGGCCAGCGGTGATGGCACCGTGAGCCTGGACCTCGAAAACGTTCCGTCAGCCGTTCCGCTCTCGCCGCGTCGGCAGCTGGCCCCGGCGACCTGACGCTCACGCTCACCTGGAAGGTCGAGCAGACCAACACCCTCGCGATCATTGCGTTCCTTGCCGCCTGCGTCTTCGCGCTGATTGCCCTCGCGCTGTTCCTCACGCGCTGGCAGCTCCTGCGTCTGCGCAAGATTCGCGAGGCCCGCATTGAAGAGCGCCGTAAGGCCGACTCTCTTGAGACCTCCTCGATCAACTCTGCCGCCGTCGCGGAGCGCATTGCCGCCGCCCGCGAGGCCGCCCCGGCAACCACCCTGGCGTCCGAGCCGGCACAGGCCGACGAGCCGTCCGTGGTTGAGACGGAGCAGCGCGAGGCTGAGGCCGACGAGCAGCCCACCGACGACGCTCCCACGTGGGGTGCCGCCGCCTTCGCGTCCGACCAGAACGAGACCGAGGACGACGAAGCTCCCGTCGAAGAGACCGCCGAAGCCGTGGCCGAGGAGCGCACTGAGGACGATCTCCGCGAAGATGCTCCCGTGGAGCCCGCTGATGCCTCTGATGACAACGCCGCGCAGGTACAGTCCTCCAGTGACTCCTCCGAGGAATACGTTCCGGACCCGCTGACCGACACGTTCGAGCGCCGTGGTCGCCACGGCCTCGACAATGGCCCGATCGACCAGGACCCGCCGGAGCGCGCCACGACCGACACCGGCGTCATCGACCTGTCCGGTATTCGTGGTGGGCGTACGCTGCCGTCGCGCCGCGCGCTGCGCGAGGCCCGCAACAACGGCGAGCAGGTCGTTGTGGTCGATGGTCAGGAATTCAACACGGGCCTGATCCCGGTGACGCGTCCGCGCGGCACCGAGCAGGCTCCCGCGCCGACGTCGGCACCCGATGATGACGCGTCCTCGACGGGCGGCTGGACCTCGATCATGTCCGGCTGGCTGAAGGACCGCCAGGAAGGTAAGTGATGAAACGACGCACCCTCGCCGCCGCTGCGGCCGCCCTGCTCATGACCTCCGCCCTGGGGGTGAGCGCATGTTCGAACGAGATTGTCGCCCAGTCGGGTGAGGAGGCGCAGAGCGCTGCCAACCTCGACCTCGAGCGCATCTCTTCCGTGCTCGACGCGACTGGTAAGGCCATGACGACCGCGGATGCGTCGCTGGACGCCCAGGACCTGGCGGGGCGCGTCTCGCAGGGTGCCCTGGTCTACCGCACGGCTCAGTACGCGTATGCCAAGGCCTCGGGCCAGACCCCGCAGGCCCTTGACTTCACGCCCGCCTCGCTGGCCATCACGAACTCTGACTCGTGGCCGCGCGCGATCTTCAACATCTCCGAGTCCTCCTCGACGGCCCTGCCCGTGCTGCAGGTCTACGTGCAGGATTCCGCTCGTTCGGACTACCAGCTGACGAACTATGCGCGTCTCCTGGGCGGCACCCAGCTGACTCTGCCTCCCGTCGGAACCGGCTCGGCCTACGTCACCGGTACGTCCGAGGGCTTCACGGTGAGCCCTGAGGCAGCGCTCGCTCAGTACATCACGATGCTGAACTCCGGCAGCCAGGACACCACGCAGTTTGCGGCCGACGACTTCACGAAGACTTACCTGTCGAATGTCAGTGATCTGAACTCCTCGGTGAGCGCGGCCGGTAGCGTGACCGCCGCGGCGACCGCGACTGACTACCCGATCTCGGGCCTGGTTCTCCAGGATGGCTCGGCTCTCGTTGCGGCGAACTTCAAGTACACACTGACCTACCAGCGCACGGTTGCGGGTGCGACCATGAACCTGGGCGGTAAGACGGCAACGATGAGTGCGGGCGGCACAACTGTCGAGGGGACCGCTACCGCGGAGTACCTGGCCACGATCCTCATGCGTATTCCGTCGAAGACCGCGGGGGGAATCCCCCAGATCGTTGGCGGCGAGTACGCCATTGTGTCCGTGTCGCTCGATCCCTCGTCGAGTCCGGGCTAATTTTCACCCACAGCGCACACCTCGTCCCCGCGGCTTAGAGTCGTGGGGACGACGCATATCATCGTTCTGAGCAACAACCGTTTTGACGAAGAGGACACCATGACCACGCCTGACCCTCGTCCCGCATCTGAGACGACGCCCATGCCCGTAGACTCGCACGGAGCCGTCGACCTGTCGGCACGCGCGAGCGCGCCTGCCTCCGACCAGTCTGAGGCTCCCGCAGCGGGGGAGGGCCTGCACATCCCGCTGATCACCACCACGGACGAGGACAACTTCCAGGACATCATGTCCACCTCCCAGGCCGTGCCGGTCATCATGATCATGTGGTCTCCGCGTTCGCTCGAGTCCAAGCCGACACTGGCCATGCTCGAGGAGATCGCTCGCGAGCAGGCGGGTAAGTTCCAGCTGGTCGAGGTCGACATCGACAAGGCACCCTCGATCGCCCAGGCGTTCCAGATCCAGGGCGTGCCTACGGTCGTCGCACTCGTTGGCGGGCGCCCCGTTCCGCTCTTCCAGGGCGCAGCCGCGAAGGAACAGGTGCTTCCCATCGTCACGCAGGTTGTCGAGGCCGCCGCGCAGATGGGCGTCACGGCGCGTATCGCCGTGGCCGCTGAGGACACCGTTGCCCCGACCCCGCCTGAGCACGAGGCACCCCTGGCCGCTGAGGCCGCCGGCAACCTCGACGAGGCCATCGCCGGCTGGGAGAAGGTTGTCGAGCTGAATCCGCGCGACGAAGCTGCGAAGTCTCATCTGTCCCGCGTGCGTCTGGCGGCCCGAGCCGCCCAGGCCGACTCTACCGATCCTGCCGCCCGCGCGGATGCTCTCTTCGCTGCTGGCGACGCCGCTGGAGCCTTCGACGTGCTGCTCGATCTGTTGGCGGCTACGAAGGACGACGAGGAGCGCGACGCGCTGCGCCTGCGTCTCCTGGACCTCTTCCGGGTCGCGGGCTCGTCCCCCGAGGTCTCCAAGGCGCGCACGCGCCTGGCGATGCTCCTCATGTGATATCGTCGCCTTAACGCACGGTTGCGAGAGGGGGCACGAGCCATGGCAGCGTGGATCATCGTCGGTATCGTGTTCATTTCCGTCGTCGTCTGGTACGGATGGCATTCCACGCACAACGAACTGACAAAGAAGATCAACCGCGAGAGCGACCCGGAGGCCAGGCGCGAACTGATCAAGCTGCAGGGGCAGATAGACCGGGGGAGGGCGGGCTTTTAAACGCTCGCATACGCCGCCGCGTACGCCAGCTCGTTACCTTGACGACGATGAGGCAACGGATGAGGCCGGAGCAGGAATCCCTGCTCCGGCCTCATCCGTATCAGCCTAGGGCGTCAGCGCACCTGCGAGGCGGGCACCAGCCACACGGCACCCAGCGGCGGTACACGCAGCGACACGGAGACCGGGCGGCCGTTCCACGGGGTGTCCTCGGCGATGATGGGGCCGACGTTGACGACACCCGAGCCGCCGAACTCCTCGGAGTCCGTGTTCAGGATCTCGACCCACTCGCCGCCGAACGGCAGGCCCACGCGGTAGCCCTCGTGCGGGTTGCCGGCGAAATTCGAGATGCACACGACGACCTCGCGGTTGCCCGCATCGTCCGAACCCTTACGCAGGTAGGAGATCAGGTTGTGGTCGCCGTCCGAGGCGTCGATCCACTCGAAGCCCGTGTAGTCGTCGTCCCACATGGCGGGGGAGGAAGCGTAGATCTTGTTGAGGCGCTCCACCAGGGCGGCGACGCCTGCATGGCCCTCCTGATCCAGCAGCCACCAG
This sequence comes from uncultured Sanguibacter sp., assembly GCA_916438365.1. The sequence goes on along the minus strand of CAKAEY010000021.1, from coordinate 16,528 downwards.
TCGAGGGAGTAGGACTCGTTCCACTCCTGCTCCTGGCCGATCTCCTGGCCCATGAAGAGGAGCTGCTTGCCCGGGTGGCTCCACTGGTAGGCGTACAGGGAACGCAGGCCTGCCAGGCGCTGCCACTTGTCGCCGGGCATCTTGGAGATGATCGAGCCCTTGCCGTGCACGACCTCGTCGTGCGACAGCGGCAGCACGTAGTTCTCGGAGAAGGCGTAGACCAGCGAGAAGGTGAGCTCTCCGTGGTGCCAGCGTCGGTTGACCGGATCCTCGCTCAGGTAGCGTAGGGTGTCGTTCATCCAGCCCATGTTCCACTTCATGCCGTAGCCGAGGCCGCCGCCGGAAGTCGGGGCGGTCACGCCGGGCCACGCCGTGGACTCCTCGGCGATCATGACGATGCCGGGGTGACGACGGTACGCGGTCGCGTTCGCTTCCTGAATGAAGTCGATGGCCTCCAGGTTCTCGCGGCCACCGTACTGGTTAGGACGCCACTGGCCGTCCTTGCGCGAGTAATCCAGTACAGCATCGAGGCCACGGCGTCGACGCGCAGGCCGTCGATGTGGAAGTCCTCGAGCCAGTACAGGGCGTTGGCGACCAGGAAGTTACGCACCTCGCGGCGGCCGAAGTTGAACACGTAGGTGCCCCAGTCGGGGTGCTCGCCGCGCAGCGGGTCCGGATCCTCGTACAGCGGGGTGCCGTCGAAGCGGGCCAGCGCGAAGTCGTCCTTGGGGAAGTGCGCGGGGACCCAGTCCAGGATGACGCCGATACCCTCGCGGTGGAAGGCGTCCACCAGGTAGCGGAAGTCGTCCGGGGTGCCGTAGCGCGAGGTGGGCGCGTAGTAGGAGGTCACCTGGTAGCCCCACGAGCCGCCGAAGGGGTGCTCGGCCAGCGGCATGAACTCCACGTGCGTGAAGCCCATCTGCTTGACGTAGGGGACCAGCTCGTCGGCCAACTCGCGGTAACCCAGGCCCTGACGCCAGGAGCCCGCGTGGACCTCGTAGATGGACATGGGGCCGGGTGTGGACGTTGCGGTCCTTGCGGGTGGACATCCACTCCTGGTCGGTCCACTCGTGGAAGTAGTCGGTGACGACCGAGGCCGTGGCCGGGGGAATCTCGGTGGCGCGGGCCAACGGGTCGGCCTTCTGGAACCAGTTGCCGCCGGGGCCCTGGATCTCGAACTTGTAGCGCGTACCCACGCCGACCTCGGGAACAAAGATCTCCCACACGCCGGAAGAACCCAGCGAACGCATGGAGGTCTGCGTGCCGTCCCAGTAGTTGAATTCGCCGACGACGCGCACGGCGCGGGCGTTGGGGGCCCACACGGCGAAGGCAGTACCGGTGGTCTCGCCGAGCTCGTCGCTGTAGGTCTTCACGTGCGCACCCAGGACGTTCCAGAGGTTCTCGTGGCGCCCCTCAGAGATTAGGTAGGTGTCCATCTCGCCCAGCGTGGGCAGGAAACGGTAGGGATCGTCGCGGACGATCGTGTCTTCGCCGTATGTAATAGACACACGGTAGGCGGTGATCTCCTTGCCAGGCAGGGCCGCGACCCAGATACCGCCGCGCTCGTGCGTGGCAGCGTAGGCACCGGTGAGGTGATGATGTCGACCGAGTCGGCCAGGTGCGCGACGACGCGGATGGTGACGCCCTCGTCACCGAGGTGGGCGCCCAGCACAGAGTGGGGCGAGTAGTAGGAGCCTGAGGCAACGGCGTCGAGAATGTCGTCATTGACCGGGATCGGCGTAAGTTCGAAGCTCATGGATTTTCCTTACTCCAGAAGGGTGAACCGCTTAGTTCACTGGTGTTGTTAAGTCTAACGTCTAACCGGCAAAATAGGGAGCCGGGTCTCATTTTGATGGGGGTTATGGAGGGTGTGCGTGCGCCCGGCGCGGTGACATGGTAACGCCGGGCGCGCGCCTCGTCAGGCCTGTGCCCAGGGTGAGGAGTGGGCGGGCTCGACCTTGAAGACGTGGCCCAGGCGCGTTACGGGGGACAGCGACACCCAGTTGGACGAGCCCCACACGTAGGAGCGTCCGTCCAGCTCGTCGACGACCGTAATATGACCGCCCGGGGTAGCCAGGCCCATTTCCTCCAGATCGAGCTCGACCGAGGCGTCCACGCCCTGGTGCGGATCCAGGGAGATCACGCAGATGACGGTGTCGGTCTTGCCGTCCGACGTGAACTTGCCGGGTATCTGACGCGAGAACGCGATGAGGCGATCCGAGGACGTCGGGTGGATACGGATCTGGTGGAGCTGGCGCAGCGCGGGGTGCTTGGCGCGCGCGGCGTTGAGCAGCGTGAAGAGACGCGAGATGCCGATCGGCTCGGCGTCCTCCCAGCGGCGCGGGCGGAACTCGTACTTCTCGTTGTCGTTGGGCTCCTGGTAGGTGCCACGCGGCTCGTTCTCGACGAATTCGTAGCCGGAGTAGATGCCCCACGTGGGGGCGCCCAGGGCGGCGAGCATTGCGCGGATCGCGAAGATCGCGGTGCCGCCGTCCCACATCTGCGGGGTGAGGATGTCGTGGGTCGTGGGCCAGAAGGCCGGGCGTATGAGGTGTGCCGTCTCTTCGGAGAGCTCGCACAGGTATTCTTCGATCTCTTGCTTGGCGGTCCTCCACGCGAAGTAGGTGTAGGACTGGTCGAAGCCGATTGCGCCGAGCGTGCGCATCATGGCGGGGCGCGTGAAGGCCTCGGCCAGGAAGAGCGTGCCCGGGTACTGCGCCTTAATATCGGCGAGCAGGCGCTCCCAGAAGGGGATGGGCTTGGTGTGCGGGTTATCCACGCGGAAGATCGTCACGCCGTGGTTGATCCACAGCTCGATGACGTTGCGCACGGCCTGGTAGATGCCCTCCGGGTCGTTATCGAAGTTCAGGGGGTAGATGTCCTGGTACTTCTTCGGCGGGTTCTCCGCGTAGGCGATGGTGCCGTCGGCGCGCGTCGTGAACCACTGCGGGTGTTCCTTCACCCACGGGTGGTCAGGGGAGCACTGGAGGGCCAGGTCGAGAGCGACCTCCAGGCCGAGGCCTCGGGCGCGCTCGACGAAGCGGTCGAAGTCGGCGAAGTCGCCGAGATCAGGATGGATGGCGTCGTGGCCGCCCTCGGGGAGCCGATGCCGTAGGGGCGAACCCGGGTCTCCGGGACCGGCCTCCAGGGAGTTGTTCTTGCCCTTTGCGGTGCGTCGTGCCGATCGGGTGGATCGGGGTCAGGTAGACGACGTCGAAGCCCATGCCCGCGATGCGCGGCAGGTCGTCGGCGGCGCCTCGCGAGCGTACCGGAGACCCACGTGCCGTCGGGGCGTTGGAAGGCACCCGCCGAGCGTGGGAAGATCTCGTACCACGCGCCCGCCAGAGCCTTCGTGCGGGCCACATCGAGCGGGTAGACACGCGACGAGCCGATGAGGTCACGCAGCGGATGGTCACGGAAGATGAGACGCACGCGCGAGGAGATGCCCGCGGAGAGGCGCTGCTGGGCAGAGTGGCTGGTGTCGCGCAGGCGGCGCGCCGCGTCGGTCAGGATGTCGATGTCCGAGGCCGGGGGGCGTTCCTGGGAGGGGTTGCCGTAGGCGGTGCCTTCGGCCGCACGCTCCATGAGGAGGGCACCTTCCTCAAGCATGAGCTCGACGTCAACGCCGGCACCTACCTTCACGGTTGCGTCATGACGCCACGTCGCGTAGGGATCCGACCAGGAATCTACGCGGAAAGACCACGCGCCGGGGACGCCGGCGGCCACCCAGGCCTCGTAGCGGTCGAGGCCTGGCGCGATGTCCACCATGCGGGTACGAGAGTATTCACCTCCGTCCGGGCGCAGTAGGACGGCCTCGGCGGCGAATGCGTCGTGTCCTTCGCGAAACACGGTCGCACGGATGGGGAAAGGCTCGCCTTCGGTCGCCTTGGCGGGAAGCGTGCCGTCTTCGATGACGGGGAACACTTCGATGATCGGGATACGGGGCAACAGTTTCTCGCTCACGAGACACACACTAGCCTATGGACGTGCCCGGGTGAAAATGAGGCCCACGCCTCGGCACCGCGCCCAATGTGTCACTCATGTGTCAAGTGTGCACGACGGTGCGAAAAGGCCGTCACAAGCCGGATAAAGACCCGCGGGGCGGTATCCGAATAAGTCGGATGCCGCCCCGCTGGAAGACGTGAGATGAGACGTCAGTGGCCGCTGTTGAGCGCTGCGACGATCGCCACTCAGGAGAGGATGCGGAGGAAGCCCGTCACCACGAGGGCGATGAGAGCCCATATGAGCGTGGCGCGCGCGAAGTTACGCTTCGACGGCGCGGTGCCGGAGCCGAAGGCGAGCACCAGCAGGTAGATGACGCCGATCACTGGGATGCCGCACACCAAGAGGGTGAGCATCCACGAGCCGACGGACTCGTCGGGATATTCGGGGTATTCGTCGTAGGTCATAGTAGTCTCCAATGATGCAGTGAGTGATGGGTTAGTAGTCCATCTGCATGGCCGTGCGCACCTCGGACAGGGTCTGGTCGGCCTGCTCGTTCGCGCGCTCGTTGCCGGCGTGCAGCACGGACAGCAGGTAGTCCTCGTTCGCGATGAGCTCGGCGCGACGCTCGCGCAGCGGAGCGAGCATCTCGTTGAGGGACTCGGTGACGAGGGCCTTGAGCATCCCGGCGCCGGAGTCGCCAATGCGGTCCGCGATAGCCTCGGGCGCCTCGCCTGTCGCCAGGGAGGCCAGCATGAGGAGGTTGGAGACCTCGGGGCGTCCCTCGGGATCGAAGGTGATGCGGCGCTGCGCGTCCGTCTTTGCCTTCTTGAGGATCTTCGCGGTCTCGTCGGCGCTCATGCGCAGCTCGATCGTGTTGCCGCGCGACTTCGACATCTTCTGGCCGTCCGTGCCCAGCAGCAGCGGGACCTCGGAGAGGAGGGCCTCGGGGCGGGGAACACGGGGCGCTCGGGCGTGGCGCGGCCGTAGCGCTTGTCGAAGCGCTGGGCGATGAGGCGAGCCTGCTCGAGGTGGGGGAGCTGGTCCTGGCCCACGGGCACGATGTTCGCCTTGCAGAAGAGGATGTCGGCGGCCTGGTGGACCGGGTAGGTCAGCATGAGGCCCGTCATGGCGCGGCCCTCGGTCGCCTCCAGCTCGGCCTTCACGGTCGGGTTGCGGTGCAGCTCCGACTCGGTGACCAGGGAGAGGAACGGCAGCATCAGCTGGTTGAGGGCCGGAACCGCCGAGTGGTTAAAGATCGTGGAACGCTCGGGGTCGATGCCCGCGGCCAGGTAGTCGGCGACGAGGCCGAGGACGCGCTCACGGATCGGGCCCACGCCGTCACGGTCGGTGATCACCTGGTAGTCGGCGACCAGAACCCAGGTGTCGACCCCGCGGTTCTGCAGCAGCACGCGGTTACGCAGCGTGCCGAAGTAGTGGCCCAGGTGCAGGTGTCCGGTCGGGCGGTCACCCGTGAGGATGCGGAAACGCGAAGGGTCCTGGTCGATCGCCAGGTCGATCTCGGCGCTGCGGGCCTTCGAGCGGGCCAGCGAGGCATCGGAGGTTGCGGTTTCCAGGGCATCTTCACTGCGAGTCATGCGTGAATCCTATCCAATGTGTGAGAGACGGGGGAATGGAAGAGGGGTCAGCTCTCGGGCTGGAACGCCACGTCGGAGAGCAGGATGGTGACGGAGAGGGGCTCGATCGTCAGCGTCGAACGCGGGGTCACGTGCTCAACCTCGAGCGAGAGCTCGGCAGGGTCGAGCGTGGAGCCGACGCCGCCGTCGGAGGGTGTGGCCCACACGGTCGAGTAGGCGACGAGCCAGTCCAGGTCGTGGCCTGCGGGCAGGGTGACCTCGGCGCTGTCCAGGTTGGCGTTGATGATGATGAGCGCGTCGCGGTCGCCCCACGTCACGCCCGAGCGCAGCATCTGGAACGTGCGGTGGCGCCAGTCCGTCCAGCCGTAGTCCGGCATGGGCGTGCCCTGGGTGGTGTACCAGGAAAGGTCGGCGATCGTGTCACCGTTGTGAGGGGTGCCCGTCGCGAAGTGGTCGGGACGCAGAACAGGGTGAGCCTTGCGCAGGGCAATCAGCCAGGAGACGGCGTCGATCTGCGCGTGCTGACTCTCAGCCAGGTCCCAGTCGACCCAGGAGATCGGGTCGTCCTGGCAGTAGGCGTTGTTGTTGCCGTACTGGGTACGGCCGAATTCGTCGCCGCCCGTCAGCATCGGCGTACCCGAAGAGACGAACATGGTGGCCAGGATGTTGCGCTGCGAGCGGGCCCGCAGGTCGGCGATCGTCATGTCGGAGAGAATCGCATAGGGGGTGTCGGCGTTCGGGTGCGTGCCGTTTGAAGCAAGCGTGCCCTCCACGCCGTGGTTCCACGAGCGGTTGTCGTCCGACCCGTCGCGGTTGTTCTCCAGGTTCGCCGTGTTGTGCTTACGGTCGTAGGCGGTCAGGTCCGCGAGGGTGAAGCCGTCGTGCGCGGTCACGAAGTTGATCGAGGCGCGGGGGCCGCGCAGACGGCCCAGGCCGTGTTCGAAGACGTCCTGGGAGCCGGACAGCGGGTCGCCAGATCGTTCGGACCGGAGACGACATGGCCCGAGGCCTGGGCGCGCACGTCCGCCAGCCAGAAGTTGCGCAGGGCGCCGCGGTAGTGGTCGTTCCACTCGGAGAAGGGGACGGGGAAGTTACCCGTCTGCCAGCCGCCTGGGCCCACGTCCCACGGCTCGGCGATGAGCTTCGTGTGGGCGAGGATCCCGTCCGTCGACATCGCGATGAGGAGCGGGTGCATGGGGCTGAAGCCCGTCGAAAAACGGCCGAGTGTGGCCGCCAGGTCAAAGCGGAAGCCATCCACGCCCATCTCGCACACCCAGTAGCGCAACGAGTCCATCACCATTTGGATGGACTTGGGATGATCCATGTTGACCGTATTACCCGTGCCGGTGACGTCGATCGTCAGGACCGGACGCGAGGAGGTGTGACGGTAGTACAAGTCGGAGTCGAGGCCGCGCCAGGACAGGATGGGCCGGCGTCGCCGCCCTCACACGTGTGGTTGTAGACGACGTCGAGAATAACCTCGATACCCGCCTGATGCAGGAGCGAAACCATGCCCCGGAACTCGTCGACGACTGCCTGGGCGCCGCGCTCGCGCGAGGCGTCGGTCGCGTAGGAGGGTTCGGGGGCGAAGAAGGAGAGGGTCGAGTACCCCCAGTAGTTCGTCAGGCCGCGTTCGGTGAGGAACGGCTCGTCGCACTTGGCGTGCACGGGCAGCAACTCGACGGCGGTGACTCCCAGATCCTTCAGGTAGGACACCGAGGCCGGGTGAGCCAGGCCCGCGTAGGTGCCGCGCAGCTCCGGCGGCACGCCGGGCATGTTCTTCGTGAAGCCCTTGACGTGGATCTCGTAGATGACGGTGGTCTCCCACGGAACGTGAGGCTGCGGCGCGATCGGGAAGGAGGGCTCCACGACGACCGAGCGCGGCATATACGGCGCGGAGTCGAGGGGGGAGCGACGCAGGGGGTACTCGGAGGGGTAGAGGTCCTCATCCACGGAGTGCGCGTAGACCGCAGGCTTCATGTCCACCACGCCGTCGAGGCCTCGGCCGTAGGGGTCGAGGAGGAGCTTATGCGAGTTGTAGAACTTACCCCCGTCCGGGTCCCAGGTGCCGTGCGCGCGGAAACCGTAGCGGGTGCCCGCACCGTATCCGGGGATGTGACCATGCCAGATACCGGTCTTCGGGCCGAGCAATGCGAAGCGGGTCTCAGCCCCGGCCTCGTCGAAGATACACATGTCTACGCCGGAGGCGGCCCTGGCGACCACGGCGACATCGAGCCCGTCGCCCGACGGGAAAACCCCCAGACGGGTAGGAACGGGATTAGGCTCGGTGACGCGCACGGTGGCGACGCTGGACGAGCCGGAACGCTCGGACATAAAAATGTGCCTCTTTCTTACCGTTTATTAGCTGCACCATAGCCTGATAGATGCAGCCATCATCCATCATACGTGACCGTTAATTAAGCGGTCGGATTAGGGGGCGGGCTGCGGGTATGAACAGCGGCACGCACTGGTGAGGCAACCCTCATATATATGGGCGTGCTGCGCAGAATGTGGCACGCTAGAAGTCATGAGAATTGTCGTGTGTGTGAAGCATGTCCCCGACATGCAGTCCGAACGCCGTTTTGAGGGCGGCCGCCTGGTGCGCGGTGAGGACGATGTGCTCAACGAACTGGACGAGAACGCCATCGAGGCTGCCGTCCAGCTCAAGGAATCCGAAGAGGATGCGGGTCGCGAGGTCGAGGTCGTCGCGCTGACGATGGGCCCCGAGGATGCCGAGGACTCCCTCATGCGCGCCTTGCAGATGGGCGTCGACCGCGCCTACATCGTCTCCGACGAGTTCCTCGAGGGCTCCGACGTCATCACGACCGCCTCCGTGCTCTCCGTCGCGATCGCGAAGATTGCGCAGGAGTGCGGCCCTGTCGACCTGGTGCTCACCGGCATGGCCTCGCTGGACGCGATGACCTCCATGCTGCCTGCCGCCCTGGCAGCCAAGGCCCACATGCCGCTGCTGGGCCTCGCCCGCTCCCTGAGCGTCGAAGGTGGCGCTGTGACCATCGAGCGCGCCGTCGACGGCTACACCGAGACCGTGCGCGCCGCGCTGCCCGCCGTCGTCTCCGTGACCGACCAGATCAACGAGCCGCGTTACCCTGCCTTCGCCGCCATGAAGGCAGCCCGCAAGAAGCCGCTGGACCAGTGGGGCATCGACGACCTCGTCGAGGTTCCCGGTGGCGAGGCCCTCGTCATGCGCCGCGCGCTGACCGCCGTCACCCACGGCGAGGAGAAGACCCGCGACGGTTCGGGCACGATCATTCAGGACGCCGGTGAGGGCGGGCGCGCTCTGGCCGACTACATCCTTTCGGTGGTGAAGTGACATGACGCAGCAGATGAGTTCCCCGATTCTCGTTCTGGCCGACCAGGCGGGCGATCACCTGACGCCCCTGGCTCGCCAGGCCGTGACGCTGGCCGCGTCCCTGACCTCCGCCGACGTCGTCGCGCTGTCCCTGGCCGCCACCCCCGACGTGGCTGCACTGTCCGAGCTGGGCGCGACCCAGCTGCTGCACGCCGACCTGGGTGACGCGGCGCGTTCCTCGGTGGTCGCCTCCGACGCGCTTGTCTCCGCGCTGGCGACCGGCAGCTTTGGCCTCGTGCTCCTGTGCTCGGACTACCGCGGTCGCGAGATCGCCGGCCGCGTCGGTGCCCTCACTGAGGCCGGTGTGGTCTCCGGCGCGTCCTCCGTCGGCTTCGACGGCGGCGTGCTCCAGATCGGCAAGACCGCACTGGGCGGCTCCTGGTCGATGCGCATCGTGCTCGAGGGCCAGACTCCGATCGTCGGCATCGCCTCCGGCGTCATCGACGAGGCCCCGGTGGCCTCTCCCGTCGCCCTCAGCCCGCAGGCCCTGGCCGTGGAACTGAGCGCCGAGGCTAGCGCGATTCAGGTCGTCTCCTCCGTGCCCGACGAGGAGGAAGGCGTGTCCCTGAGTGATGCCTCCACCGTCGTGTGCGGTGGCCGCGGCGTGGACGGCGACTTCGAGCTGGTGCGCTCCGTTGCTCAGGCGCTCGGTGGTGCTGTGGGCGCGACCCGCGTCGCATGCGACGAGGGATGGGCCCCGCGATCCGAGCAGATCGGCCAGACCGGTCTGACCGTCACCCCGAACCTCTACATCGGCCTGGGCGTCTCCGGCGCGATCCACCACACGGTGGGTATGCAGTCCTCCGCCCACATCGTCGCCGTGTGTGACGACCCGGACGCTCCCGATCTTCGAGATCGCGGACTTCGGCGTCGTCGGTGACGTGACCGAGGTCGTGCCCGCGGCCCTGGCCGCCATCGAGGAGGCGCGCTCCCAGGCGTGAGCGTCTACCTCGACCACGCGGCCACCACGCCGCTGCGCGAGTGCGCCCTCGAGGCGTGGACTCGCGCCCAGCGTGACCTGTCCGCAAACCCCGGCAATCCCGCCGCCCTCCACTTCGGAGGGCGGCGGGCCCGTCGCATGCTCGATGATGCGCGCGAGCAGGTCGCAGCCGCCCTCGGCGCAGACATTCACGAGGTTATCTTCACGTCCGGCGCCACCGAATCCGATGCTCTCGGCGTGATGGCTGCGGCCCGAGGCATGCGCCGCCGCGACGGCGCGCGCGACCTTATCGTGGTTTCGGGCCTCGAGCACGACGCGGTCGCCCATCAGCGCGAGGTTGCCTCACGTGAGGGCTTCTCCTGGGAGGTTTTGCCCGTGGATGCGGGTGGCGTTTCCATCCTGCCAGGTGTTTGCGGTGAGGATGCGCCCGCCTCGTGGGATGCTCGCCTCGCGCTTGGGATCCATGACCCTCGTCTCCTCTGAGATCGGCACCATCCAGCCGGTCGCAGACTTCGCTGCGCTCGTGCACGCCAGCGGAGGCCTCGTCCATTCCGACGCTGCCCAAGCCGTCCCCACGCTGGACGTGTCCTTTTCCAAGCTCGGCCTGGACCTCATGAGCGTCGGCGGACACAAGGTCGGCGCGCCCGCAGGCATCGGCGTTCTCCTCGCTCGGCGCGGGATCCCCATGACGACCGACCGGCCCGGCGGCGGTCACGAACGATCGATTCGCTCGGGCACGCCCGACGTCGCGGGTGCCTGCGCTCTTGCTGCCGCCCTTACCGAGGTCGTCGCCGAGCGCTCTGCTTTCGCCGCCCGCGCGGCCGACCTGCGGGCGCACCTGCTGTCCCATCTGCCGGAGGGAACTTCTCTGACGGTGGGGGAGTCGGCCTCGTCGAGCGCGATCATCCACCTGTCCCTGCCCACCGCCCGCCCCGAGGCCGTCCTCATGGCCTTCGACATGGCCGGGATCGCCGTGTCCGCCGGGTCCGCCTGTCACGCGGGGGTGACGCGCCCTTCCGAGATTGTCATGGCGATGGGACGCAGTGAGGAGCAGGCGCTCGGCGTCCTGCGCGTCTCCCTCGGCCACGAGACGACCCGCGACGATATTGACGCCTTCCTGGCCGCCCTGCCCGTGGCTATCCGCGCGGGTGCCGCCCTGGACGGCGTCGCCCACGTGCGCAACGAACGAAACGAGGAACGCTAGATGCGAGTTCTGGCAGCACTGTCCGGTGGCGTGGACTCCGCCGTCGCCGCGGCGAAGGCCGTCGAGGCCGGGCACGACGTCGTCGGCGTCCACATGGCGCTGTCCTCCCAGCCCCAGGAGTGTCGCATCGGCTCGCGCGGCTGCTGCTCGATCGAGGACGCCGGGGACGCCGCGCGCGCCGCCGAGATCATCGGCATCCCGTTCTACGTGTGGGATCTCGCGCAGGAATTCGAGCAGACTGTCATCACGGACTTCGTCGCCCAGTACAAGGCCGGGCGTACCCCCAACCCCTGCGTGCGCTGCAACGAGTTCGTGAAGTTCCGTGAGCTCGCTAGCCGCGCACGCGCGCTCGGCTTTGACGCGGTGTGCACCGGCCACTACGCCGCCATCGTCGACGGCGAAGCCGGGCCCGAGCTGCACCGAGGCGCCGACAATCTCAAGGACCAGTCCTACGTGCTGGCCGTCATGGGCCCCGAGGAACTCTCCCGCGTCGTCCTGCCGCTGGGCGACGCGCCCAACAAGGCGTGGGTACGCTCCGAGGCCGAGCGGCTCGGCCTGGGCGTGTCCAACAAGCCCGACTCCTACGACATCTGTTTCATTCCCGACGGGGACACGCAGGGATTCCTGCGCGCTCACCTGGGTGCCTCCGAGGGTGAGATCGTCACGCCCGACGGCGAGGTGTTGGGCCGCCACGAGGGCTACTGGAACTACACGGTCGGCCAGCGCAAGGGCCTTGGCATCGGCGCTCCCGCACCAGACGGGCGTCCCCGCTACGTCCTCGAGACGAGGCCTGAGAGCAACCAGGTCGTCGTGGGGGCTTCTGAGCTCCTGTCCATCTCCCGCATTACTGCCACGGACGCCGTCTGGCTCGCCTCCGACGACGACGGCTCCGACGCCACCGACCTCTTCGTCCAGCTGCGCGCGCACGGCACCCCCGTGCCCGTGGCCTCGCTGACGCGCGACGAGTCGGCCGGAACCATCAGCGTCCTCCTCGAGGGTAGTGCACGTGGCGTCGCGCGCGGCCAGTCGATGGTCGTGTACCGGGCAAGCCGCGTCCTTGGCGAGGGGACAATCGACGAAACCGGGCGCTGAATGCCTCGGGCGCGCCGCAGGTGGACGTGTGCGAGGGCATGCAGACGCTCGGGGGCGCATCGGTTAGACTGGGGTGCGCGCGCGAGTGGCGGAATTGGCAGACGCGCTGGATTTAGGTTCCAGTGTCTTTGACGTGTGGGTTCGAGTCCCATCTCGCGCACAGTTGCCCGTGCCCGGTCGCCCCGGGGACGCGGCGGTCGATAGACTGAGGTCATGAGCGCTTTGGAAATTGGCTGCAAGGCCCCCGACTTTACCGCCGAGACCACCCAGGGAACCCTGTCCCTGTCGGATCTCCTCGCCGCCTCGTCGCGCGGCGTCGTCGTCTACTTCTACCCGAAGGCCTCCACGCCCGGCTGCACGAAGGAGGCGTGCGACTTCCGCGATTCCCTGGCGTCACTCCAGGGGGCCGGCTACTCGGTGATCGGCGTGTCCGCTGACTCGATGGCCGCCCTCGAGCGATTCACCGAGAAGCAGTCGCTGACCTTCCCGCTGGCCTCCGACCCGGATCACGAGATTCTCGAGGCCTACGGTGCGTGGGGTGAAAAGAAGAACTACGGCCGTACCTACGTGGGCATCATCCGCTCGACCGTTGTCGTGAACCCCGATGGTACGGTGGCGCTGGCCCAGTACAACGTGAAGGCGACGGGTCACGTGGCCCGCCTGCGTCAGGCTCTCGGCATCGACTAATCCCGTTGCTTTTCCGGTAACTAGCACATATGATTGTCAAGAAACTGACAGCTAGTTATTTATGGAGGAGTTATGGGGGCCAGGACGCCTGACGCGTATCGAATCGGTGCGGGACAGGTGACGCAGGAATATCCGGCCGACGCCGCGCCCGTTCGTCTGAGCAAGCAGCCGAGCCTGCCCACGATGTCCCGTGCGCCCCAAGCCCCTCCCGTCGAGCAGGTCGTCACCGCCGAGGTTGCGGTGGTTCGGCGCAAGTCCTCGGTTCCGCCTCGTGAGTCGAAGGAAGCTCGTCCGTCGAAAGATGCTGCCGCGCCGGCGCAACGCAATGTAGTTGCGCGCGACGCTGTTCATGCGCAGGCGGCGCCCGCTGTGGAATCTCCTGCGCCCGCGCGTGAGTACGCGCATCTGGACGAGGCTGGGGTGGCCTTCGAGGGCGATCAGCGCCCTGGCGTTCCCGTCCATCACGACTGGCACCGCACAACGATGCGCGTCGTGAACACGGCGGGGGAGCAGGTGGCTCAGAAGCGAGGCGTGTCCGCGCCGGCATTGCCTGTGCCGACGCACAGTGAGGAGGCCTCTGGGGTGGGCGGCGCGTCGCGTGCCCAGCGGGCGACCCGGCGCTCGGGTGTCGGCACCTCGCGCATGGAGCGTCGTGAGCGCCCCGCCCATCGCGGACAGCATTATCGCGGCCTCCTCATGTTCCTCCTCGGCTTCATCTCGGCGCTCCTGCTTGTCGCAGCCGTCGTTGGTGGCCTGTTTATTGCGCGGTCCACGGCTGCTTCAGGCTTCGCGAACGCCGTCGACTCCTGTCACGCGCGGGGCCTGCATGCTCGCTTGGTCAGCGATGAGACCTCGCTGACCCTCGAAGCCTTCTCCGACAGTGGGGATAGCCTGACGACACCGATCTTCCAGTGCGTGCTCGGCAAGCTTGGCACCCCTGCGTCGGTGCGTGAACGGATGTACGCAACCCGCGCGATCGATGGCACCCAGTCGGAGGAGTGGGCCTCCTACAAGGCGACCTGGACGTACGAGCCGGACCAGGGATTGACCGTCATCGTCAGCTCCCGCTGACAATGTCATCGGCCCGGGGGAGGGTCGTCATCTGAGAACTTCCCGGCATTGCCTTGTATCTCTCGTAAAATGGGCAGGTATTTCAATGCGTGAAGGAGTATCTCGTGTCCGATTCGCAGCCCGCCGTCCCCGCGGCACCCGCCGCCCCCGTCGGGGAAGATATCGCACTGGCGATCCGAGGCCTCGTCAAGATTTATGGCAACCTCATCGCCGTTGCGGACCTGTCCCTCGACATCCCCACCGGATCCTTCTACGGGAATCGTCGGTCCTAACGGCGCCGGAAAGACCACGACGCTCACCATGGCCACCGGCCTGCTCACCCCCGACCGCGGCACCTCCTACGTGCACGGCGTTGACGTGTGGGCACGAACCCAGGAGGCACGTGCCCTCCTCGGCGTCATGCCCGACGGGATGCGCCTCCTCGACCGCCTCTCCGGACCCGACTTCCTCGTCCACGTGGGCATGCTCCACGGCCTGGATGCCTCCGTCGCCCGCGAGCGCGCCCACGAGCTCCTCGCAGCCCTCGACCTGGCCGAGGCCGGCAAGAAACTGATCGGCGACTACTCGGCGGGCATGACGAAGAAGATCGCCCTGGCTGCCGCCCTCATTCACTCCCCTCGAGTCCTGGTCCTCGACGAGCCCTTCGAGGCTGTCGACCCCGTGTCCGCGACCAACATTCGTCAGATCCTCACCGACTACACAAAGCGTGGCGGCACCGTCATCCTCTCCTCGCACGTGATGGCCACCGTCCAGCAGCTGTGCACGCACGTGGCCATCATCGACAAGGGTCGCGTGCTCGTCGCAGGAACCACCGACGAGGTCGCCCAGGGCGGCGACCTGGGGGAGCGCTTCACCTCCCTGGTCGGCGGCGTCCACTCCGAGGAAGGCCTGTCGTGGTTGGGCAACTGATTCGCCTCAAGCTCCGCATCATCTGGAACACCGTCCGCAAGCAGACGGTCGTCCTCGTTCTCGCAGTCCTCGGCGTCCTGTACTTCGGCGGAAGCTACACCTCCGCTCTCGTGGGCACCGCCTTCCTCGCGCGCTCCGACGAGGCCTCCCTGGCCACGCCGGTGATGCCGATCGCCGGGCCCTTCATTTTCTTGCTCTGGCTGGTCCTCCCGATCATCTTCGCCTCGATGGACAACTCGCTCGATCCCGTGCGTCTGTCGCCCTACGTGGGGCCCAGCAAGCGCCTCGGGGCGGGGCTGGCGGCAGCGACGCTGGTCGGTCCCGGCGGTTTGCTGTCGGCCATGGTCCTTTTTCTGCCCGTCTGGTTTGCGCTGTGGCGAGCCCAGTGGCTTGAGGCGCTCGGCTGGTTTGCTGCCGGTGTCGTGACGCTGCCTCTGTCGGTGCTGTGGGCGCGCGCGGTCGGGACCTGGTTCGCGGTGCGTCTTGATAGCTCGAGCAAGAAGGATGCTGTCACCGCTCTGGGTGCCGTCGTGTTCATGCTGGTGCTGACGCCCATGGGCTACTGGATGTCTTTGCTGACCCAGAACTTTTCCGTTGAGGCCTTCCGGGCGGGTGTGAACGTCGCGATGTGGACGCCCTTCGGAGCGCCTTTCGGCGTTGTTGCCTCTCTGCTCGAGGGGGCGTGGGTGGCCGCGGCGATCCGCGTCCTCATCACGGTCGTGACTGGAATCGTCGGTTGGCGCGCCTGGCTGGCCGTCCTGCGCCCCGTGATGAGCGGCTACGCGGGTGAGATCAGTGCCGACGCGCAGCGGGCCATCGACGAGGGGCGTCACCTCATCGACGAATCTCTCGAAGAGGAAGCGCGAGGTCGACGCTCCGCGCAGTCGCGAGCCGCCGGCCTGCGCAGCGTTGACATGTTCACGCGCCTCGGCCTCGGCGTGCGCAGCGCGTCGTTGGCCGCGCGGACGCTGCGCTACTGGATCGTGGATCCGCGCCTGAACATGAACATGGTGCTTGCGGCGCTGTTCCCGATCATTGCGATCTTCATGGAGCGCTTGGTGTCGCAGGGGCAGTCGTTTGCGTTCTCGGCGGGTATCTTCCTCTACCTGGTGCCTGTCACGACCGGTCTGACGACCGGCGCGCTCATGCAATACGACTCGACGGGTGCCTGGATCGTTATCTCGTCGGGTATGAGCGGTCGCGAGGAACGTCGCGGGCGCCTCGTCGGGTCCCTCGTGGTGTTCGTTCCCCAGATCATTGGGTACCTCATTCACGATGCCGTCACGGGCATGAGCACCTCCGGTTTCGTGTTCCATCAGGTGATGGGTGTCGTCCTCTTCGCGGGCGCGGCCGGCACGACCCTCGTCGTGAACGCGCGCTGGGTCTACCCGGTGCAGCCTCCGGGAGCATCCCCGCTCGCGACGAAGGGCACCGGTTCCTTCCTCATGACGATGTTGCTGCAGCTCGTCGGCTTTGCGGGTACCGCAGTCCTGCAGATCCCGTCCTACGTGCTCCTCGTGCTGGCGTCCTTCGGCCTCGTGCCGGACTGGGTTGCCTACGTCGTGGCCCTTGCGTGGTCGGTGCTCGTCCTCGAGGCAGCCGTGCGTATTGGCGGGCGAGTGTGGGACCGCTACTCGGTCGCCGCGCTCACGTCGATCCGCAGCTGGCCGGGGCACTGATCCCGGCTACACTGCACGCACGAGGCCGGGGATACC
>CAKAEY010000020.1 GCA_916438365.1 uncultured Sanguibacter sp. | reverse complement strand
GGGCCTGGTCTATCGGTTGGGGCGGCGGGTGCGCGGTTGGTCCGCGCCTCGCCGCCTTTCCCGTTTCTGCCCTGTATCGACGAGGCCGGGGCGGGCAGGGCGAACGCAGTGACGCTGGGCGGACTCTACGAGCCCGACTGGGCGCCGCTCTGGGCACCGGACTGGGGGGTGACGTGAGCACCCGGTGTCAGCGTAGGAACCGGATGCAGATCCGGGTTCGTGTTGTCACTGACCGTCACATGCACGCCCGGGAACGCCTCCTCCACCGACGGCAGAACGAACTGACCGGGATCATCCAGGGGCTTATCCGTCGGCAAACACGCGGAGCGCGACCTCACGGCGATAGACTCCTCCGAAAACTTGAACTCGACAAGGCCGCCATAGTTGTCGATCAGCTGAATACCCCGAGTAGCATCCCTATCGATTTGCCTGTCAACCTGCACGGCCACCGCCCAATCGGGTTTGTTTTCTGTCACCAGTTTCTCGAGCCCTTCAAAGGACATCGACGGAGCCACCGTGGTGTAGCCAACCACCCGATACCCCTGGGTATCACCAGTGCCACACACCTGTACGTACGGCAGGCCCATCACCGTCAGCTCACCACCGGTCTCGGCAGCCACCGGCACAGCCATGCGCGATATCTCCGGCAGCTGACGGCTGATGTATTCCTCAATGCTCACACGCTCAGGAAAAGGAACGAACTCAGCATCGCGTGACTTGGCTGCATGACACCCACCCAACACGGCCACCACCACGACGCACCACGCACCCACGCGTGCCGGGGTCCATTTCTTTGCCATGTTCATTCCCCCGACTGCGCTCCGGACTGCCCCCTCGACTGCGGACGCAACTCAGGATTCTCACCGCCGTTATCGTCATAGGCCTGCACGATTGTCAGATTCGGAAACATCTCTTCGGGGCTAGGCAGCGGATAAGACGAGCGCGGGACGTCCGGATCGAGAGGCTGGGACGGGAACATACACCCCGAATACAAACTAATGATAATGCGGTCATGAGCCTCGTGGTGATAGAAAAATCAGACTATTCCCGTAGCCATCCCCGACAGTAACCGTGCGAGAGTTGAGTTTATCTCTGCGTACCGGATCCCACGAATATCCGAAGCCGTTACGCTGCGCCCCTCCACGACAATCCGACGCAAATCCTCATAATCGATCGCAGGAATATACATCGTCATCCACTGGATTTCCATGTCGGTCGTGTCCGTCGTTGCGCAACCGTCAACTCGATTCTTGCCACTGACTCCTAGCACGCCACCGGACTCGACGACGACCTCCTCGATGATGCCCAGATACCGGGGCAGGGTATCCCTGATGTGAACCTCCGTCGTCTGCCCCTCGGAGATCGGGATACTCCCACTGCTGCGACCAAAATACAGTTCAGCATCATCCGGCAGGCTCGGAATACACGCCGCCAGAACCAGAGAGGCGCAGGCAGCACCCAGTAGCGTGACCAGCTGTTTCCGACTCATTACCTCTCCCTCTTATCCGCAATGACCTTGCCGATGTCTTCAAGAGAGTTGTTATGCTGGCCATCTTTCGCCTTATAGAAATACGCGGAGTGATTCGCATATTTGCCGGCGTTTGGATCTGAGTTGTATCCGTCTCCCCCGGTCGCGTCACCCGAGAGGTGCCCGATGCCCTCCAGCTCCTTGGGGTCGCGACCGAAGTAACCATCGAGCCCCATCCCCTGCACCTCGTCGTGTAGCGGAATCGCCGACACCCAGACGTGTTCGGGGTCTACCCCCAGCGTCCCGACAGAATTCACCGCTGAGCCCGGGGAACCCGTGTACACGAAGTCATCGACGACGCCCTCTCCAATATCACGCATCGCGAAGCCGCCCGTCAGGGACCCATAGGAATGCGTGACCGGAGTTTGGTGCACATCCATTCCCCGCTCTGAGCGCCACGAGTGGATTCCTGTCAGGAAGCCGTTCAGCTTCTCAGCTCCGGCCTGTGCCTTGCCTGGAGACGCGACAGACAGGTCCCCTGTCTCTGGACCCGGCGGCGCTTCGTACCCCATCCACGCGACCGCTGCGACACTTCCTTTTTCTGCATCACCCGCATTCTCCGCTGCGTCGATCAAGTTACGCGCGTACCTCAAGTTGAGGTCAGTACTCTTACGACACGACGTGGTCATACCCGGAACGAAGGTCGTTACATGCTTTGCGTTATCGACATCTCCAATAGCAAGAGCTGCGAGAACATTCTTCCCTGGCTCCCCAGCCTGCAAGGTAACAAGTGATACGTCCGAATCCGCTTGAAGTGCCTTATCAAGCGCCTCTAGATCCTGCATGCGAATTCTTGCAGGCTCCCTACGCCTCCCGAGCTCTTGTAATTTCGGCGAGACGACGCCCCGAGTAGCTTCTTGCTCCGCCTTAAACTCTGCTTCTAATTCATTGTATTCTTGCCGAGCCTGCTCAAGAAGGCCGGTTCCCGCGATACGGTTTCCCGCAGCGTCTCGGCGCCCATAGAGTACAAGGTCGTTTGCCTTGGCCCGCGATGCCATATCAATGCCGTCCAGGTTGCCGTATTTCTCGGGATCCTTGTTGATCAGCGCCTCGCGCTCGGAATCGGAAAGCAGCTTCCACCACACGGAGACTTCCTCGGGGCTCCACGAGGGGTCGGCATCATTTGCCAGGCCCGCGGACTCCGAGTGGCGTCCCTCGGACATAGTGTACTGCCCGTCGGCCAGAGCCTTATATCGGGGCCCCACCGTTTCCTCGGCTTCCGTCGCAATTCTCACTGCATCGTCAACACAATCGCGTAGCTCAGCAAACTTACTCGCTACCGGCTCGAACCTCATTTCAGGCAGTGACGGTTGAACAACACCACTCTCCGGAATGTCATACCCAACTTCTGCCGCAACCTCCCACGCGGACTCCCTCTTTGCGACGACGCGACTCACGTACCCGTGCAGCTCCGCAGTCGCCAGCGCATATTCGGTGAGTTCGTTGATGCGCGAGTCCAGCCTGTCCTGGATCGCGGAGAGCTGCTGACGCATCTGGTCCGGCCCCTGCCCCTCGGATCGGATGTCATTCGCGGCATACTCAAGGTCGTCAACAATCTCGCGCGCGGTGCGTAGCGCGTCCTCGATTGTCTGCTGCGCCTCGTTCACATAGTCGCTGCGCCATTCTTGGATATCGGCCCAGGTCACCGTCATTGTGCCACCCTCATCTCTGCCAGGTCAGTACCGGTCAGCCCTCTCCCTGCCGTGCGGGGTGACGTCGAAGGACACAGCAGAATCGTTCTCATTGGCCGCGTAGGCGTGTATCGAGTCATTCACGGAGGCAGAATAGTCGCGCAGATCCCGGATAATGGTGCTGACGTTAGAGTCGATTTTGTCAGCCGCGGCGTGCCCCCCCGCGTCGCCAGTTCTCCCCCGCCAAGCGCGGATGACAAGAAGCCCCCGCCGTCGCGACCGTCACCGGCTCCAGGTCGTCAGCGCTTCCATTCGTGCGGTCGCGCAGGACTTCGAGGTCCCCTCTTCGATAATCAGATCGCCAGCCATACGGTCCCCCTTGCCCACATCATCAACAGTGATACAGGAGACACTACCAAGGGGTCGCAGATCGGGCAAGAGTGTTATACAACAACCACAAGTGGGCTACGGCCTCCAGGCGGGGTCACAGTCGGGCGCGCCATAGCGCGCGTACAGCTCATCGGGGCGCGCGATCTCGTCTTCGAATCCCAGCGCCGTCATGTCAACAACCACCTCGGTCTGAGCGCCGGGAGCCCCCACATATTCCCCATCGCGGCGGTCATCATCGGCATGAACACCGTCTCGAGCCAAGAGGATGCGGGCACGCACACTCAGAGGAGCCATCTCGGGATTGTTCCACGCCGCAGCGGTGACGGCGTCCAGTGCCTGGGCCGCAATCTCGATGTTTGTCAGCTCATCCGACGCCGGGGCGACCACGTCGATCGACACCAGGGATGGGCGACCGAAGCCCTCACCAACCTCGACGTTGACGACGCGGCGCTCACCGGCCGTGCGCTCACCGGCCACCTGTTCACCAAAGTCAGCCCCGGCCTCGTCGATGAACGTCTCCGGGAAGGCGGCCTCCAGTGCCGAGGAAACCAGCTCCACGAAGCGCTGCGTGCGTCCGGTTCCCCTCGTCGAGGCCAGGGCTCGCCAGGCGATGCCGGCGCCAATCGCGCCCACGCCGAGCGCGCCGATCACGAGCGGCCCGGCGATCTGCGGGAGCTGACCGCGCAGGCCGGACGCGGCGGCCTTGTTGACGGGGGTCGAGACGCGCATCCAGCGGCGCACCTCGCGCAGGGGGGCGTGATGCTCGTTCATGAGCGGTCCTTTCTGAAGGGGACGAGAGCGCGCAGCGCGGTGCCGAGCGCAAAGGTGCGGCGACGCCGGGCGCGGGCGACGCGCGGTAGGCGCGGCACCGTGGTCACGTAGTCCATGGGATAGGTGGCGGCCGTGTACGCGCCGCCGCGTTCGAGCGCGGCAACCGTGTCCCACGCGGCATCGGCGGTGGGTGTCAGGAGGTCCTGCCAGATCTCGTAGTGCATGACGCGCGTGGACTCCCCCCGGGGTGGGCAGGAAATCCTGCAATGCCGCCATCGACGAGGCCAACCGACCCCACGGGGTCACGCGCACCTTGCGCTCAAGGAGGCGCACGGTCTCCGTGTAGGTCGAGGAGGAGTGCGCGTAGTAGAGGGGGCGGGTCCGAGGCCGCACGAGGCTCCGCCCGACGGTGACGCGCCGGTCGGGGGCACGGTCGGGCGAGCCGTCGAGGCTCGGCATGACATCTTGGTCATGGTTGACGGCCACGGTCACCACATCGGGACGTACGCGGATGCGGCGGTTAGGGCCGCCCGTGGACAGGATGCCCGCGACGTTCACCCCGGCCTCGTGCGGTGGGACCGAGGCGAGCGCGGCGGCGACGACCCCGCCCTGGGAGTGACCGCAGATGAGGACGGGTTCGACCGACCAGCGTTTCGCGGGGACGCCGTCGCGTGCCATGGCGGCGTGCAGGGCGCGAACGACGCCCACCGTCATCGAGCTTTCCAGGCCGAGCATGAGACGGATGTTCGTTTCGATGTCGGACGGATTGTTCGTCGAACAGAAGGCCATGGACTCGGTACCAACCAGGGAGAGGAGCCATCGGCGGGCCTCACCCTCGCCGACGCGCGTGATCTTGACGGCGGGACCGATCGTGCGCGACCAGTAGAGTCGTCGATGTCGGCGCACATGTCGGACAGGATCGCAGGGGCGTCCACTCGGCGGATCTGCGCCTCGGGGTGGCCGGGCAGCGGATCCTGGAAGGCTGGGTCGGCCTCGGAGTCGCGCAGGAGATTCACGTGGACTTCACCGCCGCGCAGCGCGCCCACCGCCGTGCCGACCGTGAGCATGCCCGTCATGAGGGCGTCGTATCCGCGCCTGGGGATGAGGGGAATCATGCGGGCCATGCGCCCATCCCTGTCGGCGCCGACCGCGATGACCGCGTTCGCCCACACGCGCCCGACACTCGCGGTGCGGCGCGCCACGTGTGAGAGGGAGCGGATGAGGAGTGTATCGAGGCCGGGGTTATCGAAGAAGATGCGCTGGGACTTTTCAGAGATCGCGGTACCCATGTCGTCGGAGAGGGAACGCGCGCGAGCACGCACGTCCTCGGGCAACGCGGGGATTTCGGCGAGGCTGCCGACGACAACCGTGGCCGCGAGCGCGGGCAGGACGGGGGCGACTTTGAGGCGTAGGTACAGGCCGGAATAGGCCTGGGGGACGCGGCGGATCGCACGATAGCGTCGGCGCGAGCGTCGCTTCATGTCCCCTCCTAGCGGTCCGTCCTGACTCCACCCTACGGGGGTTTGCGAGTTGGGCGCGAGGGGATGTGACCCCATGAACGAGACGCACCCTTGACAGATATACCCCCTAGGGGTACTCTCGTTGGCATGAGCACCGAGCACGGCTACCACGGCAACACCGAGAACCACCTCGCGCGCCTGCGCCGCATCGAGGGTCAGGTGCGCGGCTACAGCGCATGATCTCGCAGGGCGAGTACTGCATCGACATCCTCACACAGGTCTCCGCCGTCAAGTCGGCCATCGACTCCGTCGCGGTCAACCTGCTCAAAGACCACATGAACCACTGCGTCGTCACGGCGGCGCGCGAATCAGACGAGGCCGCCCAGGCCAAAGTCGACGAGGCAGCGGCGGCCATCGCGCGCCTCATCAAGTCCTAACCACAAGGAGACACCATGACCACCGAAATCGATCGCACCATCGAGCTGTCCGTCGACGGCATGACCTGCGGCCACTGCGTGATGAGCGTCAGCGAAGAGCTGAGCGAGATCCCCGGCGTGAAGAACGTCGACGTCATCCTCAACTCGGGCGCCACCTCCAAGGTGACCGTCCTGACCGACACCCCCTGGACGACGCGGCGCTGAGCGACGCGGTGTCCGAGGTTTACTTCACGCTCGTCGGAATCTCGCGCGACTTCTGAGGACTTCCACGCTCACCGACGAG
The DNA here is from genome assembly GCA_916438365.1 of uncultured Sanguibacter sp. The sequence goes on along the minus strand of CAKAEY010000020.1, from coordinate 28,313 downwards.
GCCGGGGCACCTTCCCCGGCCTCGTTTCCTTTCGCTTGTTACATACCCCCGGAGGGTACCAATGTCCACTAATTCCGTGACGCACGACCACACAGCTACCGCCTCTTCGCACGGGGCATCCCAGGCCTCGTCCCCCACCCCCCAGGTCGGCGAGGGCACCCGCGCCCACGCCGCCGACCTGCGCGCTCGCCTCATCGTCTCCGCGCCCCTCGGCATCCTCGCGATGCTCCTGTCGATGGTGCCCGCGTGGCAGTTCACGGGGTGGCAGTGGGTCGTCGCTGCGGCCTCGATCCCGGTGGTCACGTGGGGCGCGTGGCCCTTCCACCGGGCGGCCTTCGCGGCGGGTCGCCACGGATCGACGACGATGGACACGCTGGTCTCCCTCGGTGTCATCTCCTCGACGCTGTGGAGCTGGTGGGCGCTGCTGTGGGGCGGCGCCGGGATGCTCGGCATGCGCATGCACATGAGCCTGATACCGCGCGCGGCGCACGCCGGCCACGCGGAGATCTACTTCGAGGGCGCGTGCATGATCGTCGTGTTCCTGCTGACGGGACGCTACATGGAGGCGCGCGCACGCTACCGCGCGGGCGACGCGCTGCGTTCGCTGCTGAGCATGGGCGCGAAGGAGGCGACGCTCGTGAGCGTCGACCCCGCGACCGGCGAGCGCACGGAGAGCGTCGTGCCCGCCTCGTCCCTGCAGGTCGGCGACCTGTTCGCGGTGCGCCCGGGCGAGAAGGTGGCAACCGACGGCGTCATCGTCGAGGGTTCCTCCGCCCTGGACACCTCGCTCCTGACGGGCGAGTCCGTGCCCGTGGACGCCGCCCCCGGCGACGCGGGTGACGGGTGCGACCGTCAACACGTGGGGGTCCCTGCTGGTGCGCGCCACGCGCGTCGGCTCGGACACGACGCTCGCGCAGATGGGGCGCATGGTCGCCGAGGCCCAGGCTTAGCAAGGCCCCCGTCCAGCGCCTCGCGGACCAGATTTCGGGCGTGTTCGTGCCGATCGTCATCCTCGTTTCCCTGCTGACGCTCGGGGGCTGGCTGCTCGCGGGCGGCGGCGTGCAGGCGGCGTTCACGGCGGCCGTCGCCGTCCTGGTCGTGGCGTGCCCGTGCGCGCTGGGCCTGGCCACGCCCACCGCGATCCTCGTCGGGTCGGGGCGCGCCTCGCAGCTGGGCATCCTCATCAAGAACGCGGAAATCCTCGAGCAGACACGCTCGATCGACACGATGCTTCTGGACAAGACGGGCACGGTCACCACGGGCGTCATGTCCCTCGAGTCGGTCGCGCTTCCCTCTGCGGGCGACTCTCCCGAGGCGGACGAGGCCTCGGCCCTGTCGCTGGCCGCCTCCGTCGAGGCCCCTGTCCGAGCATCCCGTCGCCCGCGCGATCACGGCGGGCGCCTCGAATCGCGGCCTGTCGCTGGAGCCCGTGACCGCGTTCGCGAACCAGCCCGGACTCGGCGTCGTCGGCCTCACCGCCCGCGGCGGCGTACTGGTCGGCCGCCCGTCGTGGCTGGCATCCCTGGGAGTGGATGTTCCTCTTCTCCTTGACGCCGTTCGCGAGGCCGAGGCCTCGGGCGCCTCCGCCGTCGTCGCCGCCCTCGCGCCGAACCTGGGATCCGCAGCAACCTCCACCCCGGCGGCAGTCGCCGCAACGTCCAAGGCACCCGCGCCCGTCGCACTCCCCGGCCCGGACGCCGAGCTGCCCCTCGCGACCCTCACCATGAGCGTGGGCGGCATGACCTGCGCGTCCTGCGTGCGCCGCGTCGAACGCAAGCTCGGCAAGCTCGACGGCGTAAGCGCCGAGGTCAACCTCGCCACCGAATCCGCACGCATCACGCTCACCGCCCCTCACAGCAACGAGGAGCTCGAGGCCGTCGTCGCCGCGGCAGGGTACTCCGGCCAGATCACCTCGCGCAGCGAGGCCGCGACCGCCGATGGCGCACCCGTTTCCGGTGACAGCGCGACCGGGGATACCGGTACCCCCACCCGGGGCACCACCGACCAGGGCACCGGAGAGCGGGAGGGCGCCCCGGCCTCGTCCCTGGTGATTCCCGAGCGCGTCGAGGGTCGCGCGATCGCCGCGCTCGTCGTGCGCGACACCGTCAAAGAGTCGTCGGCTGATGCGATTGCTCAGCTGCGCGAGCTCGGCATCGAGCCGATCCTGCTGACGGGCGATAACGAGGCCGCGGCCCAACACGTCGCGCGTCAGGTGGGCATCGAGCGCGTCATCGCGGGAGTCCTGCCCGACGGCAAGCGCGACACTGTCGCCGACCTGCAGGCCGAGGGCCGCACGGTCGCGATGGTCGGCGACGGCGTGAACGACGCGGCCGCCCTCGCGCAGGCGAGCGCGAAGGGCCTGGGCATCGCGATGGGCTCGGGTACGGACGTGGCGATCGAGGTCGCGGACATGACGCTCATGAACTCGTCGCTGACCTCGGCGGCGACCGCGATCCGCGTGTCGCGCCGGACGCTGCGCATCATCAAGGAAAACCTGTTCTGGGCATTCTTCTACAACGTCCTGATGGTGCCGCTCGCCATCGCGGGCCTACTCTCCCCCATGCTGGCGAGCGCCGCGATGGCCTGCTCGTCCGTGTTCGTGGTCCTCAACTCGCTGCGCCTGCGCACAGCCAAGTAGCCGCACAAACGGCACGAGTGCCGCGTGGCCGGACATCCGGCTGCGCGGCACTTTCGGCCCCTACCCCATCGGTGTTCGCCACCTGCAATGCGGGTGCGGCCTCACCCCGAGCCCCTCACTGTCAACAGTTCATACCGCGCATCCTCGACGATGCGCACATTAACCCCTTAGGTGGCAGTCTGGGCCCCTCGATGCGCACGTTAACCCCTTAAGTGGAGCATGGGCGGCCGTGCCCACGCTCCACCTATCGGGTTTAGCTGCGCATTGACGGGTTAACACTGCCACCATGGCTACCTCCCACAGGCGAGTTCCCCGCAAGACTCCAGCCCTGACTCAGGAATGCACTCATTAAGGAGCAATACACCCGATCAGAAGCTGTGTAATCTCCCCGATCGGCTGCAATACTCACCGCAACAACCAATTAGTCTTCGGCAGCCGCTGACCGTGATGCGTGCCTTTATATCTGGCGCGCTTGTATAGGTAATGTCGGCTGCACAAAGTAGTACGTCAGACGACAGTGCGCGCGCCGAGCATCGCTGCTGCGCGGCACCGCCGCATCACGAGGTGCGACGCGCGACGCGGAAGCCCTGCGCGGAGTATATGGTCTCGTAGGTGTGGCCAGGGTGAGCAGCACTGGCCCAGGACTCGGCGTCAACCTCGGCACCGCCCCACGCGTAGGACTGTCGGTCGACGACAACATACTCAGGCGGGGCATCCATGCCGACGGTCGTGCCCACCCAGTAGACATCGCGGCCCGGCACGAGGCGCGCAAGCAGCGTCGTGTCCGTCTCGACGGACGCCCCCCCACAGGCACCGCATCGATCGCGCCCCTGAGCGGCGTCCAGGCGCGGGCTATCCGTGAGGGTGGGCAGCTTCCACAGGGGCAGGGACGTGGCGGTGAGCGCCAGGGAGATAGCGGGCACGCACGCAGCCGCCCACGCTAGCGCGCGGCGCCTGCCGGACGAGGCCGGGGCTGGGTTCGCGCAATCCGCGTCGGTCTCGCCCGCGGTAGCAAGGCCGGCGGGCACGTCCGCGGGCGCGAGCCACCCGGCGATCACGTCGAGGAGGGCGCAGGCGGCAATGGGTACCAACACGGCGTTGTAGTGCCACGAGCTCCACTGGTAATAGGCGTCGACCGAGCCCGCGAATCGCCAGGCGAGAGTGGGCAGCACGAGCGCGAACCACGGAGAGCGCGCGCCCACGACACCGGCTCCCGCGAGCAGAACCGCAAGCGTCACGATCTTGACGGAGGGGACAGCGAGGATCTGCCACAGCGAGGGCACCTCACGGGCGGCGGTCGCCCCCGCCATCGCTGTGCCCGCCCCCGTCGCCGAACCATCGAGCGAATAGGCCCACGTTCCGGCGGGGTTCATGGCAGGGAGAAACAGCTTCACAGTCACGGCAAACGCGACAATACCGAACAGCGCGTACGCCAGGGAGGCAAGCATCCCGGAACGATCCTCACCCCGCCTGCGCCACGCGAGCGCCAAGCCCGCGACGAAGACCGTCAGGCCCAGGTCCTCCTTGACCAGGATGACCGGCGCCAACCACGCCATGCACGCGCCCCAGCGCCGCTCAACGAAAGCGGCACCCGCGCACGCCAACAGCGGAACCGCCACACAGACCTCGTGAAACTGAGCGGCGACCGCACCCTGCAAGCCCCAACCCAGCCCGTAGGCCAGCCCCACGAGGACCGCACCCCCCGCGCCCCAGGAAGCGCTGCGCGAGCCGGGCGATCGGCAGCACCGACGCCGCAATCAGCAGATCCTGGACGATCAGGAGGGTGAAAGCCGACGGAAAGAAGCGAAATCGGCCCGAGCAACATGAGGATCGGATGAAAGTGATCACCCAGCAGGTTGTAGCCCGGCCCCTTGATCGAAACGATGGGCGCCTCGAAGCGCGAGTAGGCCTGGGCTGCCTCGGCGAAAATCGCGAGGTCCCACGAGGGGTCGCTGAGCGTGCGCCACTGCGCCAGCGAGAAGGAGATATACAGGGCCGCAACCGCGCAGGCGATCACAGCGGGCAGCCACCACGCCGAGACGGCACGCGCGACGCCCGATCGAACCGGGAACCTCACCTGACCATCTCCGAGCGGCGCGTTGCCGCATCCTTGTCCTCCGCCTCGTCACGGGACGAGGCCGGGGCCGGGTAGGGCACACCGATCCCCTGCTCGTGGTCGGCGCGGCGCTTCGAACGAGCGTCCGAGTGGAAGACCTGGCTGACGGTCGCGCACACAGCGTCGAACATGCGCGCCGGGCGGTTGAGGGATCCGAGGGATCGGTCCGCACCCGAGTGCGTGAAGTTGCAGGGGACCTCCATGACAGACAATCCTGCACGCAGCACGCTGAGCGTCATGGCAGCCTCGAGAGCGTAGCGGCCCGCAAAGGGCATGGCGGCATCGATAGCCTCGCGCGTCAGGCAGCGCTGGTAGCTCAGCGGGTAATGGCAGTACCAGCCGGTCTTGCGGCGAATGAGGCGGCGCATGACAGCGGGGCCGTAGCCGGAGTACTCGCGCCCGGTGGCGGGAACAGCGATGCCTCGCGTCCGTCTGTCGGGCAAAGAGGGCCTCGACCAGCGCGGTGGCCTCGACCGCGGATTCGCCCAGGTCGGGCGACAGCAGCAGGATGTGACGGGGAGGACCGTCGGGGCGGTCACGCATGGCGGCGACCTTCACGCCCGTTTCGATGGCCGAGGCGCGCCCACGCTCCACGGAGTGACGCACGACGACAGCGCCCGCAGCCCGGGCAGCGCGGCCAGTATCATCCGTCGACCCGTCATCAACGACAATGAGAAGGTCAACGCCCGGTATAGCGCGGCACGCACGCACGGTGGCCGCAACGGCACGGCCGACGTTGTGCGCAGCGATGACTGCAGCGACGCGCTGCGGGTGGGAACTTCGAGATCCGCTGGCATAGTTCACACCATAGCGATGTGTGGCGGGACGCGATTGCGCCCCGCCACACGTAATGTGAGCGACAAGCCCGCCTAAACGGCAGGTAAAAATAGGCTCAGCGGATCGTCACAGCGCGGGACACGAGCCCTGACGCGCGCGGCGTTCCTTGTCATCCAGGCGCTCGGTGACGGTCAGGGCCTCGGCGAGAGCCTTGGCAAGGGCCTGCGTACCGGGCGCGACGTCGGCCGCCCTGGCGCCCTCGGGCAGCTCGAAGACCGGGACGATCAGGCCGCACGCGCGGAAGGAACCCACGTAGCGCGAGCCCTCACCGACGTTAGCCTCGCCGCGCGCGGCCAGGCGGGCCAGCGCGTCGAAGAGCTTGGTCTCGTCGTTGTCCGTCAGGAAGCGCACGAAGTTACGGTTCATCTCGCACCAGTACGCGCCGGGCACGCCGGGCACCGGCTCGGTCGGGATGATCTCGTCGCGGTTCTGCTCGAGCGCGCGGCGCGTCTGCTCGTCGATCTCTTCGGCCGGGTCGAACCAGAAGGAGAAGTCCTCCTCGAGCTTCATGTCCGTGAAGCTGTCGAGGTCGAGGATGTCCTGGAGACGCTCGGACGGCTCGCGCACGTCGATCGAGATGACGCCCTCGTCGCCCGCCTCCTTCGCGGCGATCGCGGCGAGCAGCGCTGCGCCCGCGTCGTGGCTCAGATCCGCAGAGTTCGAGCGGGTCTGCAGCGCGACGAGGATGCGGCCGTCGGGGCGCACCATGGCGGGCTGTCCCTCGGGCAGGAGGGTGACGAAGTCGAATTCGACGGCGCCGTGGTCGGCGTCGGTGCGTGCAGTCAGCGTCGCCGCCGGAATAAGCTCGCGCATAGCGACCAGCTCGATCTCCTTGGGCAGGCCCTCGTAGGGGCGTGCAACAAAGGGGATCGGCGGGCGATACGCCTTGAGCTTGGCGGGATCGGTGACCTTCTTACGGCGGCTAGCTTTACCCATGGGAGTAATCGTAGCGGGTTTCCCCAATCGACGAGGCCGGGGCTGGGCGAGCCGGTCCACACGCCCCCGCCTCCCCAGACCCTGCCTCGTCAGCGGCACCCCGGGCGCCCCCTTCCTGTCCCCCTTCCTGTCCCCCTCCCTCCACACTCCGCCCCTCCCCAATGTCGCACGTAATTTGGGTCCCCTAAGTTTTGTAAGGCATCGAGAAACGCGCGGAATTTCAACGACCTGATTTCAAAACTTGAAATAGCTCGAGGGGAATTACGTGCGACATTTTTTTGGATAAGCATGCACGAGGCACACGGGTGAGTAGGGCGAACCCGCAACTGTCGGCCCGGGCAGCGGGCGGCACCCCGGGCGCCCCCTTCCTGCCCCCTCCCCCCCAATGTCGCACGCAATTTGGATCCCCTAAGTTTTATAAGGCATCGAGAAAAGCGCGGAATTTCAACGATCTGATTTCAAAACTTGAAATAGCTCGAGGGGAATTACGTGCGACATTTTTGGGTAAGCATGCACCTGCGCAGGGTCCGGGCCCGCGCCTCGTCAGCTGGCAGCGCCTCGCGCCAGGACCTCCACGCCGGGCAGGGACGCCCGGTAGGAGGACAGGAAACGCTCGTAGCCGGCCACACCCTCGGGGCTCGGATCCAGAGTGGACACCGAGGCGCCCGCGAAGACGCGCTCCGAGAGGTAGGCGGGCAGCGTGAGGCCGGACTCGCCAGCGGCCAGGACCGCGCGATAACGCGCGAGCACGGCGATGCCCCACGCGCCGCCCTCACCGGCCGTGTCGCCAACGGAAACAGGGATGTTCAGCGAGTCGGCGAGGATCTGCTGCGCGACGCCCGGCGTCTTAAACAGGCCACCATGAGCGAAGAGCGAGTCGAGGCCGACGCCCTCCTCACGCAGGATGTCGACGCCGATGCGCACGGCCGCGAAGACGCTCATGAGCTGGGCGCGCATTGCGTTCGCCAGGGTGACGCGCGCGTCGGGGCTGTGCGTAAACACGGGCTGGGCCGCCTCCTGGCTGACGAGGGGCTCGGCGGACAGAGTGTTGTAGGCCATGACGCCGCCAGCGTCGACCTCGCCCGTGAGCGCGTGGTTGTAGAGGGCCTCGTAGATCGCGGGCACGCTCACCTCGGCGCCGACGAGGCGCGCGAAGTCCGCGAACCAGCCCACCCACGCGTCGAGCTCGGAGGCGCCGTTGTTCGAGTGCACCATAGCGACGGGCGAGCCGTCGGGTGTGGTCACCATGTCAATCTCGGTGTGCAGCTTCGACAGGGACCGCTCGAGGACCGCCATCAGGAACACGGACGTGCCGCACGAGATATTGCCCGTGCGCTGGGCGATCGCGTTGGTCGCGATCATGCCGGTGCCCGCGTCACCCTCCGGCGGGCACAGCGCGATCCCGGCCTGGAGCGTGCCCGTCGGGTCAATGAGCGCCGCACCCTCGGGGGTCAGCACGCCCGCGTCCTGGCCAGCGCTCAGCACGGTCGGCAGGACCTCGCGCAGGCGCCACGGGACCCGACTCGCCACCAGGGCCTCGTACTGATCGAGGTAGGACTCCACGTAGGTGCCGGTCTCCGAGTCGATCGGGAACATGCCCGAGGCGTCGCCCACGCCCATCACATGCAGGCCCGTCAGCTGGTGATGAACCCAGCCAGCCAGCGTCGTCAGGCGAGCGACACGCGGGGCGTGCTCCTCGGAGTCGAGGACCGCCTGGTGCAGGTGGGCGATCGACCAGCGCAGGGGGATGTTGAATCCGAACAGTCGGGTGAGCTCGTCCGCCGCGCGCCCCGTGTTGGTGTTACGCCACGTGCGGAAGGGCGCGAGCAGGCGACCCTCGGCGTCGAAGGCCAGGTAGCCGTGCATCATCCCCGAGATGCCGATCGAGCCGTAGGACGTGGGGGTGACGTCGTAGCGCTCGCGCACGTCCGCGACCAGGGAGGCGTAGGCGCCCCGCAGGCCGGCCACGGCCTCGTCGAGGGTGTAGGACCACAGACCGCCCTCCAGATGGTTCTCCCAGGCGTGGCCGCCGGTGGCGAGCACCTCGTGGTCGGGGCCGATCAGGACGGCCTTGATGCGGGTCGAGCCAAACTCGATACCGAGCGCGGTGTCGGCGGCGGCGATGAGCGCGCGGGGGTCGGTGGTCACGTGTACTCCTAGTGTCTTCATTGACGAGGCCGGGGCCCGGAATGCGCTAACGGTAACACTTTCGCGCACGCTCCGACGAGGACCTGCGACTCTTTATCGAACACTTTGCACGATATATGCGAATTCGCGCCTTATTCACGCCGCTGTTGTCCCATCAGCCCGATGCTCCCACTCACCCATCTTCCTCTCACATGTCCCCTTCCAACTGACGGCTCGGGGGAGTAGACTACGCGTAGTCACCATTAAGGAGGACGCATGTCTACGGCACGGGTTGCACGCTCCGTCAAGCTCGATCCCGAGATCGACGCCCGCCTCACGGCCCTCGCTAAGCGGACAGGACGAACGAAGTCGTTCTACATGAATCGCGCCATCGAGTCAGCGCTCGAAGAGATCGAGCTGGCCTACTCGCTGCAGGCGGAACTCGAGGACATTCGCAGCGGTCGAGCAGCATCTGTGAGCCTCGACGAGGCGGTGACGACCCTTGGCCTGGAGGGCTGAGCTGTCACCACGCGCACTCGAACAGCTCAGCAAGCTCGATAAGCCAACCGCACGCCGTATCATCGACTACCTCCGCGAGACTGTGAGCGGCGAGGATCCCCGCTCGCGAGGGAAGGGACTGACCGGCAACCTGGCGGGCTTTGGCGATACCGTGTCGGCAACTATCAAATTGTTGCTTCCATCGAAGACGATGAGTTACTGATCCTCGCCATCAACATCGATCACAGGTCTCGGATCTACCGCTGACCTACTGAGCGCCGAAGCCTGCGACGACGAGCTCGCGGGCACGGTCGATGGCGGCCAGCTCCTTATCCGTGAGGGGCTTGGCGGCGCTGCGACGGATGAAGGTGAGGACGACGGAGGCGTAGACGTCCGAGGCCAGGGGGAGCACCTCCTCGTCGACGCGACCGCGCGCCCAATCGGTAAATACCGAACAGCACGTGCGATACAGCTGCTCGTGCAGGTCGCCGTCGCCTCCCACACGGATTGCCAGCAGGTTGTCAGGGCCTGCCCATTGCGCGCGTACACGTCGGCGAGGTGGCGGGCGACGGTGCGGGCATCGCGCTCCTCGCCGAACCAGAGGCCTTCGAGCGCCGGGGTGATCTCTTCGAGGAGGAAGGACACGACCTCGGCCAGGAGGGCGTCCTTGTCGGTGTAGTGGTCGTAGAAGGTTGTGCGCGAGACCATCGACGCGCGACAGATGTCCGCGACACTCACGTGCGCGTAGGGCTTGGCCTGGCACGCCTTGAGGAGGCCGGAGCGGATCGCGCGGCGCGTCTTGCGGATGCGCAGGTCCAGGTTCTTCTCGGCGTCGCGCCCGTGCTTATCCTGGCTCCGAAGGTACACTGTTCCGCTCCCCGATCATTTTCCACTATCGATAGGCTTATCCTACGCATAGCGGTCGTGCCGTCCGGTATCCAACACTCCGTTTGTTATTGTACGGCTCACCGCACGTAGACCCGCGATACGGTCGATGCATGTTCACCGAATACACCGGCAATCGCCAATTCGACCTGCAGCTCAACCGGACCTTCGCACCGATCCTCGATCGCGCGGGTATGGAGACGATCGCAGCCACTACACTTCCCCGACTTCGCTCGACGGAGCAGATCACGAGGCTGGCGCAGCAGCTCGCCGATCGCTTCGAGTCGGAAGGAGATGCGGATGCCGCGTGGCGCCTCTACGAGCTCGCGGCCTTCTATCTCGGGGCCGACGACCCCCGTAAGCATCGCTTCATCGACGCGATGTCACGCTCTTTCGACGAGGACCGCCGAGGCCTCGCGCTCACGCGGCACGCGGTGCCCTATCGCGGCGGGGAACTCACCGCGATGCGGTGGGAGGCGGACCCGGCGGACCGCGCGCAGGCCCCGGCGGGCACCCCGACCACGCTCGTCATGATGAACGGCTTCGACGGGTACGCGGAGGAAATCATCGACTTCGCATCCCACTTCCCGACCCGCCCCTTCGACATCATCACCTTCGACGGTCCCGGCCAGGGGCACACGGTACTGGCGGGCATGCCCCTCGAGCCCGAGTGGGAGCATCCGACGGACGCGGTGATGGACTACTCGGCATCGAGAGTGCAGCCGCGCTCGGCGTCTCCTTTGGCGGCTACCTCGTCACGCGCGCGGCCGCCCACTGCCCGCGGATCACTCACGTGATCACCTTCGACATGATGTATCGACTCTCGACGGCCTGACGATGCCACTGCCTCGTCCCCTGCGCCCTATCGCGGAGGCGGTCGTCGAGAATCCGAGGCCCACGCGGCTCGTCGACACCGCGCTGGGGATGGCTTCACGACTCAGCGCGGATCTGGCGTGGAAGCTTCAGCAGGGGCGGTACCTCACGGGACTACACAGTCCCAGCCGGGTGCTGCAAGCGTTCGGCGACTACACGATGGAACCTTTCGAGGGGCGCATCACCCAGCCATGCCTCGTCCTCGCTGGGGATGCGGATCAGTACGTGCCCTTCGAGCGCCTGGGCGACGTACGCCGAGCATTGCGGAACGCGGAGTCGCTGGAGGTGCGCGCGTTCCATCACGCGCAGGACCCGGACATGGCGCAGCACTGTCAGATTGGGGACTTGGACCGCGCCTTCGCGATCATGGGCGACTGGTTGGCGGGGCACTCCCACACTGGCAACGCTTGATCGAGGCCATGTCACTTATTCGATGGTACGCGCCGCGAACTCGGGCTTGCCCACGAGGCTGCGAGGCTTCCAGCGATCGTCACGAGGGCAAGGCGGCCCGATAACTGGCAGCATTAACCCTCGTTGCACAGCTAAACCCTTTCTGGTGGCAGTGTGGGCGGGCCGCCCACACTGCCACCTATCGGGTTAACGTGCGCATAGAAGGGCGCAGACAACCACCTCAGGGGTTACCGCCCGCGAACCGGCTCCGAGACGCGCATAAACAGACGGCACGCGCACAAAGGACGGCGAGCACGACGACGCTGTCCGGCTCAGCGGCCAGCCACCCCACAGCGGCGCATGATGCCGTGCATGACCGCGGCAGCACCGTCGTTTTCGACGGCGGCCGTCACGTGATTGGCGTGGGCGCGCACTCGTCGGAGGCGCCGCCCATGGCGACACCGAAGGCGGCCCATTCGATCATCGCGATGTCGTTGGTGCCATCCCCGACGGCGACGGTCCCAGACACGGGAATACCCAGTCGCGCCCGCAGAGACCCAGGCCACTCGCCTTGGTCACCCCGAGCGGCTCAATATCCGCCCAGGACGTCCAGCCGACGAACACCTCGTGGGTGCGCGACACGTCCAGGGAGGCCAGGATCCGATCGAACTCCTCGCGGTCCGTGTCGGCGGCGCGCACGACGATCTTCGGCGTGGGCGTGGAGGCGAGCTCCTCCATCGACACGATGCGGTGATCGCTCCCCTCGATCTCATTGTTCGGGAAGGGAGCGGAGAGCAGGATGTCGGGATGCGGCATCGACGCGAACACCGAGCCGGGCACGGCCGAGGCGATCTCCTCCAGGATCGGGCCGGGCACGAAGGTGCGCTCCTCGACGATCTCGCACGTCCCGCCGCTCACGCGCACGAGGGTCGCGCCGTTGTTACACAGCGCCCACCCGTCCGTGAACTCCAGGGCGTCGAGAACGGGAATCACGCCCTCGAGCGCGCGCCCCGAGGCGATAAGCACCTGGGCGCCCGCGGCGGCGAGGCCATGGATCCCCTCGAGGACGCGCGGAGTCGCCCCCGCGGGGGTCAGGATCGTGCCATCAATGTCGAGCGCGACCAAGACCTGGCCCGCCGACGTCGGAAAGTCGGCGGGCAGGGCGGCCGAGGCCTCGTCGAGGAGAACCTCGAAGGGGCGAGCGACTTCCCCGGTGGAGGGGACCGTCAGGAAGCGCTCTTGGCTCATCGAGCGACCGGGCTCAGAACCTCGAGGCCGCCCAGGTAGGGGCGCAGGGCCTCGGGCACGTAGATCGAGCCATCCGCCTGCTGGTGATTCTCCAGGAAGGCAACGATCCAGCGGGTCGTGGCCAGCGTGCCGTTGAGGGTGGCGACCGCGGTCATGCCGTCCTCGCGGCGCTCGCGAATGCCGAGGCGGCGCGCCTGGAACGTCGTGCAGTTCGAGGTCGAGGTGACCTCCATGTAGCGCTCCTGAGTGGGCAGCCACGCCTCGCAGTCGAACTTGCGGGCGGCGGAGGTGCCCAGGTCGCCGGCGGCCGTGTCGATGACGCGGTAGGGCAGCTCGACCTTGGCGAGCATCTCCTCTTCCCACGCGAGGAAGCGCTGGTGCTCCTCGGCGGCGTCCTCGGGGCGGCAGTAGCTGAACATCTCAGCCTTGTTGAACTGGTGGACGCGGATGATGCCGCGCGTGTCCTTGCCCGCAGAGCCGGCCTCGCGGCGGTAGCAGGTGGACCAGCCCATGTAGCGCTTGGGGCCGCCCGACAGGTCAAGGATCTCGTCGGCGTGGTAGCCGGCGAGGGCCACCTCGGACGTGCCCGTCAGGTACAGGTCGTCGGCGGGCAGTAGTAGATCTCGTCGGAGTGCTCGTTGAGGAAGCCGGTGCCGCCCATGACCTGAGGGGTCACGAGGGTCGGGGTCATCATCGGCACGAAACCGTTGGTCAGCGCCTGGTCCATGGCCATCGTCATGAGGGCCAGCTCGAGGCGGGCGCCGATGCCCTTGAGGTAGTAGAAGCGGGCGCCGGAGACCTTCGCGCCGCGCTTGGTGTCGATCGCGTCCAGGCCCTCGCCGAGCGCGAGGTGATCCTGGGGCTCGAAGCCCTCGGCTGCGAAGTCGCGTGGGGCGGGGCCCTCGTGGCGCAGAACCACGAAGTCGTCCTCGCCGCCGACGGGCACGCCGTCGACGACCAGGTTGGGCAGGAGACGCGCGAGGCGGTCGGCCTCGGCGTCGGCGGCGTTCGCGGCGGCCTCGGCGGCCTTCACCTGCTCGGCGAGCTCCTTGGCCTGAGCCAGGATCGCCGGACGCTCCTCCTTGGAGGCGCGACCCACGGACTTGGAGACCTCCTTTTGGGTGGCGCGCAGCGTCTCGAAGGCCTGCAGGGCCTCGCGGCGGGCGGCGTCGGCCGCGATGATCTCATCGACGAGGCCGGGGTTGGCTCCGCGGGCACGCTGGGAGGCGCGGGCGGGTTCGGGGTTGTCACGCAGGGCACGCACATCAATCATGCCTCCCATCCTATGCCAGGTAGCCCCGCCGTGTCCCTTGCCGTGCGCGATACCAAATCCGCACCGCAGGTCAGGGTTATGCACCAACCAGCCGATCAATTGGATTAAAAACCTGAAAGTTATCCACCTTTGGTGCATAACCGTGTGGATAAGTTGAGCCCTCGCGCACGCCAGCAGGTCACAGCCAATATGAACAGCAACGAAAAGACCATCCACAACCTGTCCACAACCACGCAATCCACAAGGGCACTAAGATGTGCACATGGACGGAATATACTGGGCACTCGCAGCCTCCGCCGTAGCCGGAACGATCGGAGTCGCGCGTCTAGCAACCTGCTTCACCCGCTTAGCACCGTCGCCGCAAGGCCCTTGACATCCCCGCATCGGTGGACGACCCGACGCGCGGACGGCCACGTCCCTGGATCATCATGAACCCCTCCAAGCACGAGGACCCCCAGGCCTTCAAGGACCGCATCAACCGTAAGGCCAAGGAACTGGGCATCGATCACGTGCACTGGCGCGAAACCACGCGCGAGGACCCCGGCACCGGGCAAGCCGTGCGTGCCCTCGAGGAGGGAGCCTCCGTCGTCATCGCCGCGGGCGGAGACGGGACTGTGCGCGCCGTCGCCGCTTAGCATGGCAGGATCCGGCGTCCGCATGGGCATCATCCCCGTGGGCACCGGCAACGTCCCTAGCCGGAAACCTCTCCGTCCCCGACGACCCCGAAGAAGCCCTCGCCGTCGCGCTCGACCGCAACCACCGCGCCGTCGACCTGGCATGGGTGCGCGTCGAAGACGTCACCCAGGAGTCCACTCAGCCCGCCGAGGGCGGACTTCGCCTCGCGGCACGCACCGCGCTACACCCCGAAGCCAGCGCTGCGGACCAGGGCGCCCCGGCCTCGTCGATTGAGCCGCGCGCGGACGAGTACGCATGCCTCGTCGTCGCGGGCATGGGCTACGACGGCGCAACGATGGCGGACACGAACCCCGAGCTGAAGAAGCGCATCGGATGGATCGCCTACGTGTGGGCCGGTCTGGGCGCGATGGGCGTGCCGCGCATGAAGGCGCGCCTGACCCTGCGTTCCCCCCGCCGCACGCGTGGCAGATCCCCTGGGCGTCGGCGACCAGATCGCCGGGGACAGGATCGACGAGGCCGAGGCGACCTCCTCACGCGCGGAACCCCTGCGCTCGCCCGCCGATGAGGTCACCCGCGTCGACGCGCGTTCCGTCATGTTCGCGAACGCGGGCGAGCTGAAGATGCTGGTCCTCGCCCCCGACGCGGAGCTGTCGGACGGCCTCATCGACGTCATCGCGGTCGACGCGCACGCCGGCTGCTCGGCTGGGCGGACGTGACCTGGAAGATGCTCGGCCAGCTCATCGGCCTGCGTCCCATCAACCTGCCGGTCTCGACCGGCACAGTCGCGTTCCGCCAGGCGAAGGGCGCGTCCGTCACGGCCGAAGAAGCCCAGGTGTGCCAGGTGGACGGCGACGCGATCGGCCTCGCCCACACCATGCACATCCGCATGCAGGCCGGTGCCCTCGACATCGCCGTTCCCGTCGAGCGCACGTGGATGGAGCTGCTGCCCAGCTAATTCGGCCCCGTCATAGAGCGCGCCCCGACCTCGTCTGACACGAGGCCGGGGCGCAGCACGTTGTCAGTGTGGACGCGAAGGTGTCAGACCAGCGGCCAGCACGGGGCGGCCCCGCCCGCCTCACCCGTGCCATCCCCGCCGTGGAGCAGGTCCGAGACCCACGCGCGACCCGCGCGGAAGGCGTCGTCCGTGGTGCCCGGTTCGACGCGCGCGCGAACGCCGTCAACGCGCGGGTAGGAGCCCATGAAGCGGACCTCCGGCGAGTAGCGATGCAGGCCCACGAGGGCAGCCTGGACACGCTCCTCGCGGATGTGGCCGACGATATCGATGCTGAACGTGTAGTTGCCGAGGCCGTCACCGCTGGGGCGCGACTCGATGCGCGACAGGTCGACGCCGCGCGCCGAGAACTGCTCGAGGAGGGTCAGCAGGGCGCCCGACTCGTTGACCGGCAGGGCCACCTGGATGGTCGTCTTATCCGCGCCGGTCGGCGGGGGCACCACGCCGGGGCGGGCCACCAGGACGAAGCGGGTGATCGCGCCGGGGTTGTCGGCGACGTCGGTGAACAGGGCCTCCAGGCCGTAGGTGTTGACCGAGACTGCGTTGCACAGGGCAGCGTCGAAAGACGCATCGCCGTCCGAGAGGAGCTCGGCGGCGGCAGCCGTCGACGTGGCGGGCACGTGGATCGCACCGGGGAAGGTCTCCTCGACCCAGCCGCGGCACTGCGCCCACGCATGCGGATGGGTACCAATACGGCGAATATCCTCGGGGCGTGTGCCCGGCAGGACGGCCAGCTGGAAGACAACATGGACGTGCATCTCGGCGACGATGACGAGGGGCTCGCCGTGCGAGAGCGAATCCAACGTCGCGTTGACGCCGCCCTCGATGGAGTTTTCGATCGGGACGACGGCGCGGTCGGCCTCGCCACGGCGTACGGCCGCGAGCGCTTGCGGGGCACTCGTCATCGGCATGAGGATCGCGCCGGCGGGAGCGACCTGGTGGACGGCCTGCTCGGTGAACGTGCCGAAGGGTCCGAGGAACGCGATACGAAGCTTATCGCCCAGGGGCGCGGGGCCGGGAATGTTCGTCGTCATGAAGTCAAGGGTATCGACCCGCGCCGAGCACGGTCGTCACTGTCCGCACGTCACGGGCGCTTTGTGGCCTACTCGTCGCCTGATTGAGGGCCCTCCGGCTCCTCGGCTCCCGGCTGGACGGACCTGATGCCGTCGGCGAAGGCCTGCGCTCCTCCGCCGGGGGTGACCCAGCCACACGCGGTGATTTTCCACAGCTTGGCGGTGCCGCCCTCATCGACCAGCTCGAAGCCCCTCGACGTGTCGACGCCGTAGAGGCCGGGGTGGCGGTTGGAGCGCTGAATGTTGTAGTAGCTGCCGTCTTCTTCCTCGTAGAAGTGGGTGATGCCAAGGTTGCGCACGACCTCGCACACCTCGGGATCGTCGGCGATGTCGCGGAAGCGCTGGGTGAGGACCTTTTGCGAGGCCCCGTCGGCGTTCACCGTGCTGAGCTGGGGGAAGACGGCCTTGCGGCCCGCCAGGGTCTCGACGTAGGCGGCGCCCGCGATAGGGTCGCCCAGGATGAGGGCGTCAGAGTCGGTCGTGGAGGCCATGCGGCGCAGCATCGCGAGCTCGTCCTCGCTGGCCATGCCGGACTTGCCCAGGCGCGTGGGATCGTACACGGAGGCGACGGCGGAGTTTCTCGCGTCGATCGCACCGAAGCTGGACATGAGCACGACGATCGCGCCCACGCCCACCTGGAGGGGCCAGCGCGGCGCCTCGACATTGTCGTCAAGCCCGCGCTCGACCAGGATCCGTCGCAGGGAGGAGGTCCATGCCGCGTGGAAGAGGTGGACGATGGCGGCGGCGCCGACGGCCATGAGGACGGTCAGAGCGATGTCTTCGACGCCCATGATCCGTCGCCCGTCCTTGTACCAGGGGGCCAGCAGGTAGGTGCGCAGCGCGGAATCTGGCGCGTAGGCGAGGGCGGTCAGGAAGGCCAGAATCAGGTAGGAGACGAGCGGCCAGGCCGAGCATGGGCGCAGCCTTGTCGTTGTCAACCAGCGCGGCGGCCTCATCCTCGTCGCCGTCAAGGTCACACCTCGCGTCCGCCGCGTCGCGCACGCCGGGGCGCCGCATGAGCGTGTGGAGGCGGGCAGTCACGATGATGCCGGCGATCAGGAGGAGCACCTGGATGAGCGTCCACCACGCCATGGCCGTGGTCTGCGCGAAGGGCGGGTAGGGCAAGAGCGCGTGGGAGAAGGCCTCCGACCAGCTGCTGCCTCTCCTCGGGTAGCGGCCCATCGCCTGGATCTTCGGGGAGGACAGGGCGATCAGGGGCAGGACCACGACCGCCAGGCCCGCGCCGATCCACGGCAGGGCGGCGAGCTGGCCTCGTCCCTCGCGCGCGAGCGAGGTGCGGGCGAAGAACCCGATCGCCATCAGGAGGGGCGCGGCCAGGAAAGCGAGGAGGGAGAATGCGGCGCTGGGGTGCGCGCCGACGAGGCCCAGGCAGCCCAGGAGGAGGAAGAGCCCTTGGGGGATGCGACGGGCAAAAGATCGGGCGCCGCACCCGTCGCTCAGATCCGCAGCCAAGCGTCGACCCACGACGATCGCGACCGCGGCCACGCCGGGGACCAAGACCGTGCCCGTCGAGTTGGGCCACTGGTTGTACATGGTCAGCGCGTCAGCCGGCATATTCGGCAACATGCCACCGATAATCGGGGCCGCCAGGAGGGCCGTGCGCGATCCCGTCAGCACCGAGACCAGGGCGGCCAGGCCCGTCACCCACACGGCCATGAGGACCAGGGAGGACACGTTGGCGGTCTGGACGACCGAGTCGAAGCGGGCGAAGAGAGCAACGAAAGCGTGCCAGCCCGTCGGGTAGTAGACGCGGCGCCCGCCGTAAAGCTCGTGGAGGCCACCAAAGGGGCTGGCATCCTTGCCGTACAGGATCGCGTGGACGCCATTTTGGTGGAACGTCGGATCCCACTGCTGAACGGGATTCGCGGGGTCAGCCACGGACATCAGCGGCCAGGCGGCCAGGAGGAACCCGACGACAATCGTCCCCCACGTCGCCGTCCGGATCGCGGCCTGACGCCCGCCGATCGGCACGCGCACGCCAATGGCCTCGCGGAAGGGAACGCCGTTGAGCGCAAAGCCCCCTGCTGACACGGCGAAAGTAGCTCAGGGCCCACGCGGCCGCGTTGCCGACGGCGCTCATGCCCAAGACGGGCATGACCGTGGAGGGCTCCCACGGGATGTCAAGCGCCGGATAGAGGACCGACAGCGCCGTGATCAGGCCGAAGGTGAATGCCGGAGCCGCGCCGATGGCAACCAACGACGAGCGCACGCCCGCGCGCAGCCACATGAACCCCGGCAGCACCAGGGCCACCAGCATGGCCAGCAGGGTCGGGAGCAGCATCCACCAGGCCAGCATGGATTACTCCTTGTCGGAAGCGGCGCGGCGCTTGCCGATCATCTCGATGATGACGGGCAGGACCGACGCGAGGATGATGACCGCCAGGATGACCGTCAGGTTGTCGTGCACGAAGGGCACGTTGCCCAGGAGCGCACCGACCAGGATGAAGCCAGCGCCCCAGATGCTTGCGCCCAGCGTGTTGAACAGCAGGAACTTGGGGGTAGGGGTAGCGGGCCATGCCAGCGGCGATCGGGATGAAGGTGCGCACGAAGGGGATGAAGCGCCCGATGACGAGGGAGCGACCGCCGTAGTTCGTGAAGTAGTGCTCAGCCTTCTCCAGGTGCTCGGTCTTGAGGAAGCGCGCGTCCGGCTTGAAGAAGCGGCGCCCCCACTTGGCACCCAGGAAGTAGCCGATCTGAGCACCCACGAAGGCGGCAATCACGACCAGGAGGATCAGGGTCGGCAGGTGAATACCGAGCTTGTCGTGCAGCAGGCCGGCGGTGAAGAGCAGCGACTCGCCCGGAAGGACCGGGAACAGGACACCCGACTCGATAAGAACAATGAGCATCGTGCCCCACAGGACCCACGGACCCATCGCGTCAAGAAGGGTCTCAGGATTCTTAAACCACTCGATAACTGTGTGAAGCATCGACGGATCCGATGCTGACGCGAGTGTCAACCAGGTCACGATAAGGCCCTTTTCTGCCGGGAATGTGTCCCCCTAACCCTACCTTTCTTGACCGCGAATATAGGATGGTCAACATGAGGAAGCGCAAGGAGTCACACGACGGCCCCCCGGCCGCCGGTACGAACATCCTGTTCGTCCCCTCGTCCGCCGAGGATCCGACCTCGCTAGGGGTCGATGATCTGATGGGCATGATTAACGAGGCCGGGGCATCGTCAGCCCCCTGCCCAGCCGCAGGAGATTCCCCGTCTGAAGCCAAAACCGAGATCATCGACGCCGTCGTCGCACCCTCCGTTTCCACGCGCAGATCCGCCACTCCCCCCAGCTTCGCTCCCACCGCCGTGATTGTGCCAGAGTCGGCCATGGCCTCCCCCGTCGTCGTCAAGAACACGCTGGAGACGCCCGCACCCCTCCCGAGGCCTCGTCGATCGTGAACGCGCCCGCACCTCCCCGGCACCCGAACCCGAGGACAACGCTCCCCCGGCCCCCGACGCCACAGACGCCATGGTTCCTGAGCCCCCGCTTCCCCCGACACGCCCGAGGCCAGCTCCGCCCCGGCCGACAACGACGCGCAGGCTTCCTCCGACGCACCCGACCCCGCCGACTCACCCGCTCCGGACGACAGCGCTGACGCCGAGGCCCCCGCCTTCACCTCCACCGACGACGCGGAACCCGAGACCGCCCCCGCACCCGAGCCGACCGACTCCACCGACGCGGCCGAGACGACCGGCGCGCAGGCAACCCCGGCCTCGGACGTGGTGGCACGAGCCAAGAGCGGCGAGGTCGCCCTGCCCGTCCCCGCGCGCAGGCTGCGCCTGCCCCGCCCCGCCTACATTGCCGACCGCATCTTCACGATGCGGCGTCGGCGTGAGGACGTCGTCGACGTCGTCATCTCGATCCTTGCGATCCTCGTCATCTGGACCATCGGAACCGTCGCCAGCGCCACCACGCGCGGCGTCACCATGGACGTCCTGCAATTCCAACTCATCCGCCAGATTCTGATCCTGCCCGTCAACCTGGTCGAGGGCCTCATCATCCTGATCGCACCGATCCTGGTGATCATCTCCCTCGCGCTGCGCAAACGCCTGCACACCATCATCCAGGTCATCGTCACGAGCATCGTCGCAGCCCTCGGCGGCTGGGTCATCGCTATCCTCACCGGACTGCTGCCCGCCTACCTCACGATCCCCCTGAGCGTCGACCGGCTCATCGCCACGCAGGGCTACAAGAGTGGCTTCGTGATCGCCATCAACCTGGTGATCGTCACACTGTGCGCCATGTTCACCTCCGCCGGCGAAGCCCAGTCCATGCGAGCCATTCGCTGGGGCTGGACGGGCGTGTGGATCATTCTCATCCTGGGCGTCCTGCGCTCCTCCATGACCCTGCCCGTCGCCTTCATCTCCGTGTTCCTCGGCCGCGCGTTCGGGTCCGGGTCACGCTGGATCATGGGCTACGACGACCAGAGAGCCAAGGGAACCGCCCTCGTCGAGGCACTCCTCGGCATCGGCATCACGCCCTCGAGGATCGTGCGCACCGACCTGGACACCAGCACCGAACCGCTGTCGACGTGGGCCGTCGCCGAGAACGCGCGCGGACGCCTCGCCCAGGTGCCCGCCGACCTGGGCGACATGGGCATCACCGTTACGCGCCGCCCCGACCCCGACCACAACCGCCACTACCAGGTGTGGAGTGACACCGGGTTGGCCTACGAGCTCATCGTCATGGACCCCGGCCAGGAGCTGACCGGCACCCTCCTCGAAATGTGGAACAACCTGCGCCTGCGCGGCATCAGCCGCTGGGTCTCCCCCTCCCTCAAGGCACAGGCCGAGCGCTCCTCGTTCACGACCCTGCAGGCCCTGCGCGCCGGCGTCTTCACGCAGGAACCCATCGCGATCGCCTCGGCGAACGACTCGATCATCATGGTGCTCTCCGCGCTCCCGCCGACCACTCCCCTGACGGAACTGGGTGAGCAGGTCACGGACGAGGTCTTGGATCGCGCGTGGGAACAGCTGCGGTACGCGCACACGCGGGGTATTTCGCACCGCGCCCTCACGCCTGAGGCCGTCGTCGTTGACGCCTCCTCCGACGTGTGGCTGCTGGACTGGGATTCCGGCGAGGTCGCGACAAGCGAGCTCAACCAGTCCATCGACATCGCTCAGATGCTGGTCCTCACTGCCCTGGCCGTCGGCCCCTGAGCGCGCGCTTGAGGCGGGTCGCCGGTGCGTTGGCGACGAGACCCTCATCGCGTGCGCGCCCGTCATCCAGAAGCCGGTCCTGCCCGCATCCGTCAACCAGCTGCTGCGCCGCTCCGACCTGCTCAGTGACCTGCGCGCCGCCCTCGTGGGCAATTCCGAGGCAGAGACCGCCCCCACGGCCGACCTGCAACGCTTCCGTCCGCGCACGATCTTCACAATCGCGATCGCGTTCATCGCGGTCTTCATCGTCGTGTCCTCGCTCAACTTCAGCGACCTCGTCACGACGCTCAAGAGCGCGAACCCGTGGTGGATGGCCGCGTCCGCCGTCCTGGCCTGCCTCATCTGGGTGGGGTCGGCCGTGCCGCTCATGGCCCTGTCCCCCGAGAAGCTGCACTTCCGTGACACGCTCATCGCGCAGGTGGCCGCCTCGATCATCACGGTCGTCGCACCCGCCGGTGTGGGTCCGGCCGCCCTGAACCTGCGCTACCTGCGTAAGCGCCGTGTTCCCACCGCTGCCGCCGTCACCACGGTGACGCTCATGCAGATCTCGCAGGCGCTCATCACGATCATCCTGCTGCTGCTCGTCATGGTCAGCGCAGGCTCCTCCCTGTCCGTCTCTCTCCCCTACGGCACGATCCTCGCGGTCGTCGCGGTCGTCATGCTCGCGGTCGGCGTCATCGTGGCCGTCCCGAAGGTACGCCGCTGGATCTGGGCGAAGATCCAGCCGACGTGGCAGCAGGTCTACCCCCGCCTCCTGTGGATCATCGGCCAGCCTCGCCGCCTCGCCGCGGTCGTTGCTGGGAACCTGCTCATGAACATCGGCTACGTGGGCGCGTTCTGGACCGCCATGATCGCCATGGGCGGCTCCCTGAACTTCTCGACGGTCGCGATCACCTACCTGACGGCCAACGCGGCGGGTTCCTTCATCCCCTCCCCGGGTGGTATCGGTACCGTCGAAACGGCCCTGACCTCGGGCCTGACGGTCGCGGGCGTTTCCTCCTCGGTCGCCATCGCCACGGCCCTGCTCTACCGTCTCGTCACCTTCTACGGGCGCATCCCGTTTGGCTGGCTGGCCATGAAGTACATGGAGAAGAAGGACCTGATCTAAGCGCTAGCTTTCCAGGCCTCGACCCTGAGGCTGGGGATGTGCGCCGGATTCGCACCTCTTTGCACATGCCGTGGTGGCATCCGACCTGCGTCACGGCTCGTACGCACACGTTGCGGGGCTCACGCAAGATCTGAACACAGATGAGGGTGTACTCGCTTAGACTGTCATCATGATCGACACCCAGATGCCCAGCACCCTCTGTGCAACCAGCCAGGATGGCATAAGCACGCGGCTTCGCGGGATCATGGGCGACTACTCGGATATCTCGCCGATCACACAACCGCGCGGAACATTCATCTCGTTGTATGCCGGTGCCGGCGGTCTCGATATCGGTTTTATGCTGGCCGGTTTCGTCCCCCTCTGGGTGAGCGAGCTTGATCCGCTCGCTATGCGCACCCATGAACTCGCATACGAACAGCTCTCAGCAACACATCCTCACCTGGCCACTGCTGATCATTCCATTCACATTGGGGATGTCCTCGCCATTGCAGAGGAAGAGCTGCCTACACGACACATGGCCGACCTTGTCATCGGCGGCCCACCCTGCCAAGGATTCAGCGTAGCCGGAAAG
Source organism: uncultured Sanguibacter sp. (assembly GCA_916438365.1). The sequence continues at coordinate 4,913 of CAKAEY010000020.1, read as the reverse complement.
ATGGACCCGAACGACGAACGCTCCAAGCACGTCTTTCATTTTCTCGACATGGTGGAGCGTGTCCATCCACGCGCGTTTGTGATGGAGAACGTCAAGGCCCTCTACCAGAATGCGCGATGGGCAGAAGTTCGCACAGCGCTTATTGATCGCGCGCAGGGTCTTGGGTACTCAACTCTCTTAACGTTGGTCAATGCCGCTGACTTCGGCGTACCTCAGGCGAGAGAGCGCATGTTCCTTCTCGGGATTCGTCACGACTGTGGAACGCCGGCCCCCTTAATCCCGACGACTCCTTCGCATCATTTTTCTGTGAGGGATGCACTGAGTCAGCTACCGAAGTACGGCACGCCAGGAAACGACTCGCTGTGCTCCGCCCAAATTACGACGGCAAAGTCCCCGGTCCTACGCCGCTCACCTTTCGCCGGCATGCTCTTCAACGGTGCAGGCAGGCCGCTCAATCTTGAAGTACCATCAATGACGCTTCCGGCATCAATGGGAGGAAACAAGACTCCGATCATCGATCAACGATCACTCGAGGAGCCGCATGTCACACCCTGGGTTCAAAGGCTATCACAAGGAATTGTGGACGCGTGGTTCTACTGCTGTCACATCGGAAATTCCTCCGTTCCTACGACGTTTGACTGTGGAAGAGGCAGCAGCAATCCAAACATTTCCTCGTGGAATGACTTGGTGCGGGCCGAGGAGTGCGCAATTCCGCCAAATCGGCAATGCTGTGCCCCCACGCCTCGCTCTTGCTGCAGCGAAAGCGATTGACGCCGCGCTCAACCGATAGCGGGCAGGGCACTCACTACTCACGTTCCCACAAGGGCACGAGTAGCGATGATCCTCAATCGCTCAGTGACTGTTGACAATAGCGATTCAGCACATCGAGCCAACAGCGACGCATTGAGGGAGTGGAGAGCCGATCAAGTTCAGCGCCCAACTCGTTCAGATATTCTCCGCCAAGCGGCTTTCCATATCCCGGAAAGCTCAGCCAATGCTCAATAGCCTCAACCGTTACAAGGTCGATATGAAAGTCAAGGTTCTGACGCGCATGATCGACAACCTTCGATACTCCATCCAGTTCAGCGGTCAAAATACCTCTCGAGACGACGACCGCATGACGCAATCCCCTCTGCCGCATCGCCTCGATCACTTCATTACGCAACTTATTCTCCGTGAGATAACTATCCGTTACCTCAACACCATGTCGATTTGTTTCATCATTTTCGGATTGAACTTCGATATCGATTCGATCCGGCGAGTTAATGTCTCCTCGATTGACAATCATAGGGTGTTCTAAACAATGTGACACCACTCGAACTGCTGCAGTGACAGCAGCTTCAAGCCCATCAGGGTGGATTATCGCATTTCTCCAGAAACTCTTTTCGTAATCTTCATCGCATTCGCTGGCGATACTCCAAATTTTGGATATTCGATACGCTGCTCCACTGCCTGCTGAACCACGCGCATCGCAATATAGTCGACGACTACATGTGCTTCACAGCGCCGATCATATGCCCTCAAATACCGCCACGAACGTCAGAAAAGCGCGGTACCCATTCTCTCGCTGATCCTTTCCTACGCATCAGCCATGTTTCATCGATGCGCGCCTCACGCCACGGATTCGACACACCCGGATCTTGCGAAACTTTCCATGTCAATTCCTTTATCCCGGAAAAAAACGATTGAGCGCGCGGGCGACGTCAGCCCCTTGTCCGCGCCGGTCTCACTCCATCCACTCCTGACTGTGACTGCAACGACGCAGGATCACGTTCAGGCTCTAGCTCCACACCGGCAGCGAGAGCAAAAAGCATCTGCTGTGCTGGAAGCGATTTACTCGCATAGACAATCTCCACTGCCTGCTGGAGTTCATCATCGATCTCCGGAAAACTATCATCACCAGCGAGATGACGCTGCCAGGCACCCTCGAGTGCTTCCAAAACTCGTTCATGAATATCCATATAAATATCCTATTCGTCTCACGCGCACGAAGCAATTAAGCTCATCTCCACGCCTCGGCACCCTGAACCCGGCGTTGAAAAATCCGGGACTGGATACCACTCGAAACTCCGGCCACGCTTGACACGCATCAGATATCCCCCATCCTCAAGGCCGCGCAGATCGGCATGCGCCGTCTGCGGCGTGACCCTGAACTTATCCGCATGCGCCGCCGCGGTTACGATGATCGAGGGATCACGCAGCGCCTCCTCGATCACTCCAATTTGGCGATTGTTAAGATCGGTAGACCTGAGAAGCTGCTTCACCTGGTCCATCTCCCGGGATTTCCTTGCCAGGTAGTCGTACAGTTCACGGATTCCACGACAAATGATCTGCGCATGCCAGATCAGGAAGTAGGTGAGGTCACCCTCGTCCTGCTCCACCTCAAGGAACGAGCGCGCATACTGCGCGGGCGCTTTGCGCAGGAGCCTCGAGACTGGCACGAAGTCCATCAGGAAGAATCCCTCGCGAAGCATGACCCACTGAGCAATGACGCGAGCCGTGCGCCCGTTTCCATCGACGAAGTAATGGTCGTAGCCCATCATGAAATGAACAACGAGCGCCCTCACGAGGGGCGGAACATATTGCGTCGCATACTCGCCCACGCCATTGGCGAAGTCGCACAGGCGCTTGAGGCGTTCGGGCAGCTCCTCGGCTGGCGGCGGAACATGCAGCAGCTGATCCCTGGCCTTCACTCCCATAGATACGAATTCGCTCTTCGCCCTGGCGCTGCAGGCGCCCTGCATCCTCCGCTTCGTCGAGCGTCCCATCCGTCACAATGCGGTGAACCTCGCAGATGAATTGAGGAGTGAGCTCCTCACCCAGGTGAGCACGCACAAATTCGAGGGCGAGGAAATTGTTCAGGATCATCCGCTCCGAGCGAGTGCGTGGATCCTTCTTTTCCCTGAGCATCTTTTTCGCATCGCGTCGCGTGGTCGACGCCCCCTCCATCTGGGAGGAGGTGATCGCTTCTTCGTAGAGAGAGTTGATCAGGTATCTGTCTCTCACCCCTTGCGTCGCCACTTCGCCCGGCAGCTCCACCTGACCGCGCGCCTGCGCCGTAATCTCCTCATTCAACTGCAAGAAGCGATCCGGGAGATTAAACGTCAGGCGCGTTCCGTCCTTCATAACGAAGGGGGTGGGCCGGGCCGTCGAGGCACGCGCAGCGCGTACCGCGTACCACCACTCCTCACGCGTCAGACCCTCCGGCACCGGCTCAGCGCGACAGTAGTACTCCCACGGTCGATACTCTGGATCATCCAGCCCACCCGCTAGCACGCCGATGATAGGGAGACGCCGCTCATCATCTGCGTCCGCCAAACTGGCGATAACTCGTTCACGCAGCTCGCCAAGACGATAGGGCGGAGGGACAGGAGCCTTCATGGCTACTCCGTTCACACGACCATCAAATTACTTCTAATTTTATCTTAATTTGAAGCAACTAGATCTACGTACGGCTTCCTTCGCCAGTCACCCACGTTCCGATTCCCAGTGTCGCGTGCGCACAACGAGGGCCGAGGCCGTGGCACGCACGCCACAAGCCTCACCACTGCGGGCACCCACACAACAAACGAGGCCGCGACCGGAACACCCGGCCACGGCCTCGTCAATGGCGCTCACACTAGGACGGGCCTACCACAGGCGATTCGAGCGCACGTAGTAGGCCGACTGGACGCCACTGACGCCCCTGATCACGTCGATAGACCCGGCGGGCACGCTCAGCCCGAAACCCTGCACGACGTACCCGTACTCGTACTCAACCTTGACGGGCTCGCCGGGGAAGAACTCGGCCACGGCTTCCCTAATCGACGCAAGAACGGTCGCACGGTCGGCGCCCTCCTCAAGGCGCACGACAACCTCGACGCTCTCAGAGGGTCGGTACCAACTTCCAACCATGGCCGCCTGGACGCCCGCCGCCTGCGTCGCTCCCACCTGAGCCGCGGGCGAGGCCATGGCGACCGAGGGACTTGCGACCGCGAGCGCGCACCCCGCGACGCACGACAGGATGATAGACGACTTCTTCAATGACATGATGTGCTCCTCTATGGTTATGGGTGACCACGCGGGAACGCAGCGGCGCGCCCTGTCAGCTCCGGGATAACCGTAGCACAAGAACCTATCTGACAAACCCCTTTTTGCTGCTATACAGCCGGTAAGTTCGGCATGTACAACTCCTAGTCTTGTTTCTTCGTGCGACGGATATCCGTGCGGGCCGGCTGGCACGACCAGACGCCAGACAACAAGCGAGGCCGCGATCGGACAACCCGACCACGGCCTCGTCGCGCGGGGGCTTTACTGGCTCTTCGCATGTAAGGGTGTCGGATGGGCCGGAGTGCAGGTGGTGGCGTGGGCGGCGTGCCAGTTCCGCGTTTGTTCTTGTTTGTTGGGGTGCTGCACCCGATCCGTAGGCAATGCACCTCTTCTGTTCGGGTGCACCGCCCCATATCGGGTGCAGCGCCACGTAACGGGTACAGCGCCCCATATCGGGTGCAGCGCCCCCGTGCTTGTGGCGGCTGTCGGGGTTGCGGGGGTCTTCTGTGCTTGAGTTGTCTTCCGGGCTTGGGGTGTCTTCCGGGCTTGGGGTGTCTTCTGCTTGGAGGTCTTCCGTCTCCTGGGCTTGGGCTGTCTTCCGCTTGGGGCACTTCGTGACGCCTCATGTTGTGGTTCCTCAGAAATGTCGCACGTAATTCCCCCACGCGTATTTCAAACATTGAAATCACACCGTTGGAATTCTGCGGTTTTCTCGATACCTATGAATAGTTAGGGTACCCAAATTACGTGCGAGTTTTGGTTGATGAGGCGCCCCAGGTGAACTCCTGTGTTCGGTCGTCGTCCCACGACACTGCCCACGATCCCCGGGACGCTTCGAACACCACCCCACACCCCACAATGCGAAGAGCCGGATATCCGTGCGG
>CAKAEY010000019.1 GCA_916438365.1 uncultured Sanguibacter sp. | reverse complement strand
GCGAGGGCATCAGCGCGCGCCTGCGTCGGGGTGGAGGAGTTCTGGGATGCGGGGGCGGACGTACGCGCCGGATTAGCACTCGGGGTGATGTCGACGCGCGCGGTCACCGTGCCCTGATCGTCGGCAGGAGCGTTCGTCTCAGGTGCAGCCGGGGTGGAGTCACCGTTTGCCGGAGTGGAAGGCGCGGCCGACGGAGCAGAAGGAGCCGGCTTCTGGCTGGGCTCCTGACCCACAGACGGGTTGCCATCGCCGTTCGCAGGAGTGGAAGGCGCGGCCGACGGAGCAGAAGGAGCCGGCGTCTGGCTGGGCTCCTGACCCACAGACGGGTTGCCATCGCCGTTCGCAGGAGCGGTCGCCACATCCGACGGGGTCTGCTGATCCGGCGTCGAACCTGCCCCATCGCCCACGGAGGGGTTGTTCCCGCCCTGCTCGACAGACAGCGTCGTGCAACGCGTCAGGGCGTCGCGGTACTCGGTGGCAGTCAGGTAGCGGCCAGCGTTCTCGCCGCCCTGCAGCGTCACGCCACCATCCTTTTCAGGACGCACGGCGGTCTGCGACGCAATGGACTCCGCAACGCGATCAAGCTCAGCGTCGATATCCGCGAGAGAGGTCGCAGGCTTGCTCTCCTCGGCCGAGGCCAGGTACTCGTCCAGAGCAGCCTGAGCGGCGTTCACGGATGCCTGCGCGTCGATCACGGCCTGCTGGCGATCCGCAGAGGGCGCGGTATCGGCGGGTGCGGGCGTCGAGGTCGAGGGAGCAGCGGATCCGGCCTTTGCAGGAAGGCTCGACACGTCGACGGGGAGGGCGACGCCGGGAAGGGCACCCACCTTGTTCTGCCAGGAGTTGGCACGCTGTGCGTCACCGCCACCCGCGAGGCCGGAGACGTAGTTGGTGTTATCGGCGCTGAAAGCGGCACCGTCGAAGCCGTATGCGGACGCAGTATCGCCAGTCGTGTGGAAGCGGGACACGTTGGGCGAGCCGCCGGTGATGGCGTAGAACTTCTGAGTGCCGTAGATGCGCGTGAAGTTGCCGTGCTTCGCAATGTGCACGCCGACGCCGACAACGTTGTTCTGGGCCAGCATGTTCTTGTCGTGGCCAGAGGAGTTCTTCCACTGATCGAAAAGGGCGTCCGCAGCCTGCATCGGATTCTTGGAGGTGCCGTAGGCGCCCCACTTATCGCCGAAGTTCTCGCGGTGGTTGTATGCGATGTTCTCGCCGGCGTAGGTCGTGTCACCGCCGTCAAGCTTGCCGACGCCGAAGTACTTGTAGTCCGGGTCGTGGCTGAAGTCGTCGCTGTCCGACATGTGCTTGCTCCACGCGCGAGCGTCGGCGGTCACCGTATCGGAGACAACCAGCTCGGGCAGGCCAGCGTTCGCACGGTAGGCGTTCATCTTCTGAATGACGAGAGCCTCGATGACGCGTGCCTGGGTGGCGTCATCGACCTGGGACCAGTCAACCCAGTCGAGGCCACGGCTTGCGGTATCGCCTGCGGGCGCAGTCTCACCGGCGGAGGTGGTGGGCTCAAGGGCAGCCTGCTGTGCAGCCTCGAGTGCGGCCTGCGCATCGGCGAGGGCAGCTCGCAGCTCGGACTCACGTGCAGGGTCTAGGGCGGGAGTCGCAGAGTTGCCCGCGACCGCGGCTGCGTAGCTCGCCAGGAGCGGATTGTATTCAGCAGTGATGCGACCTTCTGCCCCCGACAGGGCGTTGCAGAAAGCGTCGCTGGTCGTCGCGTTTCCCTCAGCGAGGGTGGGGATCACGACGAGGGAAGCGGCAATTGTGGTTGCAGCGAGGACCACGGACGTGTGTGTACGAGTGAGCTGGAACGACATTGACTACCGGCCTAACACGATGGAACAAGAACAGGTAAATCTTTCCACGCGGTCCAGTATTTTTCAAGGTTTTTTTAGTAAGTCTTTACAGGTGAATCCACCTATTTTCAAGGTATTCTCAGTTTGACAGATTTTAAACTTCCCACATGCCGATACCGAAACGTTATATTTTGGATCAATCAACTGACCAAGCTGCAACCATCAGCGTCGAATTATAGGACACTACGTGTTGCTGTGTGGTGCCGCGGGTTTTCTGGCACCGGGCCCTGCTGTGGGGTAGGGCTGCTGTGTGTGCCAGTGAGCGGCGCAGCCAGGCCCCCCGGTCCCTCCGGTACCCTCCGCACCGGTGGGGCCTTCGCGGCTGATGTTGCTCGGCGCATTGCCCTGATGCCCAGCTATGGCTACCAACCAGCAATTTCGCACGCAATTCCTCAATGACTCATTCAAACATCGAATTTGCATCGGCGGAATTGCAACGTTTTTCGGCTGTCTCGAAATGACCGCGATAAATTACGTGCGAGATTTGGCTGGCGGTGATGTCGGCGCCGCCCACTTCGACCGTCCGCGCTGCGAGGTTCGCTCGGCGCGTTGGCACATTTTCCGGCCAGTCCTTGGCACCCACGGGTGCCACAGTCAGGCCCTCTGGTTCCTCCGGAGCCCTCCATGCTGGCGGTGGGGGTTTTGCAGCATTAGAAGCTGGCTGGCGGCGTGTCGCCGGCGTGTCGATGTTCTAATGATGCATTTTCCCCGTTTGGCTGCGGTGTGGCCATGGCTCGAGGTGGTGCGGCGGATTCGGTGTCAATCTCGGTGTACTGTTCGCACGCGAACCCCTAAACATGCGTGTTAGCACTTTGATACGCACGTCAACCCCTAGATGTGCACCTGGGCGGCATTGCCTACGTGCAGGTCATCGGGTTTACGTGCGGGTGAGCGGGCCCAGATGCAGGTCACCGGGTTAACGTGCGAGTTCAAGGGCTCACGTGCGCCAGATGCGTTCACAGAAACACAAGAGGGCCTCACGGCTCGCAGGCGTCCCGACGCTCTCTATATGCCCAGGGAGACGACAGAGGTGGGACCCCGAAGGATCGCGCCGCGGTCGCCGCACCGTCGGCGCTGAAAAGTTACCCCTCCAGCAACACGTAGTGTCCTATAACCATCAGCGTCGCACTGCTCATGCAACAAAAAAATCGACATCCGAAACCGGATGTCGACATTTTCTGTGGAGCTAGGGGGATTCGAACCCCCGACCTCTTCCATGCCATGGAAGCGCGCTACCAACTGCGCCATAGCCCCGTATTTAGTTCGTCGCCGTGGCGACCTCATAAATAATAGCGGACCTTTCGAGAATGACGCAAATCCAATCGAGTGCCCCTCGTCACAGCGCTCAATGAGCTTGATATTCTGCGGTAACGAGGGGCCGAACAGTCATCACGCGCCCAAAATGTCTTCACGAGAGCCAATGTTGTGCGACGCCAGGCGCCACCCGTTGATCGCTGCGCTCTTGGAGGTCGACATCCCCACGGGCACGAGCTCTGACCAGTGGCAGTTATCGACGCCGCGCAGTCCATTGAAGACCGCCGGATCCAGGCCCAGCAGCGACACGATGCCACGCGCGATCGCGGAGCCATGCGAAACAACGATCAAAGACTGATCGTCTCGACACGCGCGTGCCGCTTCCAGGACGGCATCGCGAACGCGCTCGCCCACGACCTCGGACCGTTCCACCTCGGCAAGGTCGCACTCCCCCTGCGCGCGATACTGCGCGTAGGCCTCGGGCTGCTCGCTGGCGATCTCCTCGTATGACTTACCCTCGAAGCTCCCGTAGAAGCGCTCCGTGAGCCGCTCGTCGAGCTCCGGGCCCTCGCAGGGATATCCAGCGATGTCAAAAACTCGTGCGATGATCCTCGCGGTATCGACCGCGCGCCCCAGAGGCGAACTCACGATACGCACTCCCCCATCGTCGTAGCTGCGCCCATCCTCGGCGGCAAACATGCCCACCTCGGCGCTCGGCTCACACAGGCGACTCACCAGCACGCCGGCTGCACCCGCCGCCTGGGACCGTCCGGCCTCGTTCAGGGGCTGATCGATGCGCCCCTGAAAGCGCCGCGCGACGTTAAAGTCCGTCTGGCCGTGGCGCAGCAGGACGATCCGCGAGGCGCTCACTGGGCGGCCTCCACACCGTGCGCGGCGGCACGCTCGGCGGCAGCGGCGCGGGCCTCGTCGGTGTCGACGTCAATCGGTACGGCCGGGCAGTCGCCCCACAGGCGCTCGAGGGCGTAGTACTCGCGCTCCTCCTCGGACAGGACGTGCACGAGCAGATCCGAGTAGTCGAGGAGCACCCAGGTGCCCTCCGCGCGCCCCTCGATGTGGGCGGGACGGCGATGGTGCTCGGCCCAGATGCGATCCATGATGTCCTCGGCGATGGCGCGCACCTGACGGTCCGTCGGTGCCGAGACAACCACGAAAGCGTCCGCCAGGGCGAGCTTGCTGGTCACGTCGACAAGCACCGGGTTGATGCCGCCGCGGTCGTGCGCGGCGCGAGCAACGAGGCTCGCCAGTTCTGCGGTAGCGTCGGGAAGGCTCACGTTTCTCCTTGGGTTAGGACCGGTACAGGCCGTATTTGTTGATGTATTGGACGACGCCGTCGGGCACCAGATACCACACCGGCTTTCCCTCTTCGACGCGCGTGCGGCAGTCCGTCGACGAGATCGCCATAGCGGGGACCTCCAGCAGCGACACAGACTCGTGCGGCAGACCAGGATCCGACAGGTTGTGCCCGGGGCGCGTCACACCGATAAAGTGCGCCTGCTCGAAGAGCTTATCGGCGTCCTTCCACTGCGCGATCTGCGCCAGCGCATCGGCACCCGTAATGAAGTAGAAATCCGAGTCCGGGTATTCGCGCGACAGGTCAGCCAGCGTGTCGATCGTGTAGGTCGTCCCTCCACGATCAATGTCCACACGGGACACGGCAAAACGAGGGTTCGACGCCGTTGCGATGACCGTCATCAGGTAGCGATGCTCCGCCGAGGTGACGCGTCGATCCGCCTTGAAAGGCTGCACGGCTGCCGGAACGAAGACGACCTGATCGAGGCCGAAGACGTCCATGACCTCGGAGGCCGCAACGAGGTGGCCATGGTGGATCGGATCGAAAGTGCCGCCCATGATGCCGATCGCGCGGCGCCGACGCAGCGCGCGCGGGGGATGCTGGGGCGAGGCCGGGGCTGCGGTCGCCCCCGCCGTGGCCTCGGTGGTCTTTTCGATCGCCACCTCCTCCGAGGCGGGTGCCGCGTGGTTATCCTGCGCACTCACGGGCGGATCGTTCCTTCTCCCTCGTAGATCCACGTGGTCGTCGTCAGCTCCGCCAGACCCATCGGGCCGCGCGCGTGCAGCTTCTGCGTCGAGATGCCCACCTCGGCGCCCAGGCCCAGCTGGCCGCCGTCCGTGAAGCGCGTCGAGGCATTCACGGCAATAGCAGCGGCATCGATGCCCGATCGGAACGCGCGCACGACAGCCACGTCGGACGCCACGATGCCTTCGGTATGACCCGTGGAATAGCGGCGAATGTGGTCGATCGCCTCGTCAACGTCGGCGACGACGCGCACAGCCAGGTCCATCGACAGGTACTCGGTCTCCCAGTCGGCCTCGGTCGCGTCGACGATCATCTCAGCATCGATCGAGGGCTGGCCATCGACGACGGCCCGGGTGGCCTCGTCCGCGTGGATCGTCACGCCCGCCGTCGTCAGACGGGTAATGGCGGCGACGAGGAAAGCGCTCGACGACATCGGCGTGCACGAGCAGCGTCTCCGCCGCGTTGCACACGCCCACGCGCTGCGTCTTCGCGTTCATGATGATGGCCTCGGCGGCCTCCAGGTCAGCGGAGGCGTCCACGTACACGTGGCAGTTGCCCGTGCCCGTCTCGATGACCGGAACCCGCGACTCCTCAACGACAGCGTTGATGAGCCCCGCTCCCCCTCGCGGAATCAGCGCATCGATCGCTCCACGCGCGCGCATCATCGCTCGGGCGCCCGCGCGGCCCCACGGATCCACCGTGGTGATCGCATCGGCGGGCAGGCCGACGGAGGTCAGCGCATCGCGGCACACCTCGATAAGGACGCGATTCGAAGACTGCGCGGCGCTTCCACCGCGCAGCACGACCGCATTTCCTGCCTTCAAAGCAAGGGAGGCGGCATCGATCGTCACGTTGGGGCGTGCCTCATAGATGATGCCAATGACGCCCAGGGGGGACGCGCTCCTGCGTCACGCGCAGACCGATATCGGTGCGCATGCCGCGCACCACCTGACCGATCGGGTCAGGCAGACCCGCGATCTCCCGGACGGCCTCGGCGATTCCACGAATGCGATCGGGGGTCAGCGCGAGGCGGTCCAGCAGACCCTCGCTCATCTGCTCCGCGCGGCCGCGGGCGACATCTTCAGCATTAGCGGCCAGGATCTGGTCGCTGCGCTCAATGAGCGCAGCCGCGATCGCTTCGAGACCGCGGTTCTTAACCTGGGTCGTCGCGTTCGCGAGCACTCGAGCCGCGCGGCGAGCGGCATCCGTCACCTGGGAAATATCTGCAGCAGTATCCACCGGCCATCATGGCACACGAGAGCCTGTCAAGCCGCGTCAGTCAACGCTCAGCGCAGAAAATGCGTCGCCCAACACCGCCAGGTCGTCGCGGTGGATTGCCGGCCTGGGGTGCTCATGGCCCGCGGCTTGCAGTTCCGCGGTGCCCGAGCCGGCGATCTCGGCCAGCGTGTCGGAGTCGTATCCCGACACGCCGCGGGCGACCAGGCCCGTCGGGGACGCCACGTCGACGACGTCGCCGGCCTCGAAGTGGCCGAGCACGGAACGCACGCCTGCGACCAGCAGAGACTTCTTGCCGACCGTGATCGCCTGGGCTGCGCCCTCGTCGACGATGATCTCGCCGCGCGACGGAGCCACGTGGGCGATCCACAGGCGGCGCGAGGCCGGACGCGCCTGCGAGGGCTCGAACCACGTGCCGACACTCTTACCCGCAAGCACCGCCTCCAACGCATCCGCGCAGGCCAGCTGCACGCCGATACCGCTGGTGGTCGCCAGCATGGCGGCCTGCACCTTCGTCGCCATGCCGCCCGTGCCCACGCGGGAGCCCGCGCCCGTCACGAGCACGCTCATGAGGTCGTCCGCGCTCTCAACACGCTCGATGAGCTTCGAGCCCGGGTGGTCCGGAGGAGCGGTGTAGAGGCCGTCCACATCCGTCAGCAGCACGAGGGCGTCGGCCTTGATCATCTGCGCGATGAGCGCGGCGAGACGATCGTTATCACCAAAACGCAGCTCGCGGGTGGTCACCGCGTCATTTTCGTTGAGAATCGGGACGACGCCGAGGCCGAGGAGACGCGTCAGCGAGGCACGCACGTTCGTATAGTGGTCGCGGCGCATCACGTCGTCCGTCGTCAGCAGCACCTGGGCGGCATCGAGATGATGCGCCTGGAAGGCGGCCGTCCACCTCGCCATCAGGAGCCCCTGCCCCATCGCGGCAGCAGCCTGCACGCTCGGTAGGTCCTTCGGTTTCGAGGTAAAGCCGAGCGGATCAAGGCCCGCTGCGACCGCACCCGACGACACGATGACGACCTCTCGGTCCGCTCCGCGCCAGCGCGCCACGAGACGCGCAACCGAATCAATACGGTTCAGATCCAGGCCGCCGTCCTCGCGCGTGAGCGACGACGAGCCGATCTTGACGACGATGCGAGAAGCCGCGGACACTCCGCTCATGACTGATCCGACGCGTCGGTCCAGTGCCCGGCCTGACGCTCCGTCCACAGCTCATCACGGGCGGCGGTCTTGGCGTCCATCACCTGGTGGTACACCTCGCGACGTTCCTTACGGCTCGGGCGCGCATTCTGATCCAGGCGCAGGTCGGTGCCACGCGAACCCAGCAGCTCCGGTCCGGTCGTCAGAGTCGGCTCCCAGTCGAAGACGACGCCTCCATCCAGGTCACCGATTACGACGGTGTCGCCGGCGAGGGCGCCGGCCTTCATCAGCTCGTCCTCGACGCCCGCGGCGTTCAGGCGATCCGCAAGGTAGCCCACGGCCTCGTCGTTGGCGAAGTCGGTCTGACGCACCCAGCGCTCCGGCTTGTCGCCGCGCACCTGGAAGACTTCCTCACCGTCCTTGCGGGTCTTGCGCACCGTGATCTCCACGCTGCGCCCGACTGCCTTCGGACGGATAACGGGACGGGCGACCTCGAGGGCGGGACGCTTCGCGCGCTCTGCCTCGACGATGCGGGCCAGAGCAAAGGACAGCTCCTTAAGGCCCTCGTGGGACACGGCGGACACCTCGAAGACAGGCCAGCCGAAAGACTCCAGCTCCGGGCGCGTGATCTCGGCGAGATCGCGGCCGTCCGGAATATCGATCTTGTTCAAGACGATGACGCGAGGGCGCTCCATAATCGGCACGTAGCCCTCGACCTGCGTCAGGTCACCCTGGTAGGCCTCCAGTTCGGCCTCGATGATGCGCAGGTCTTCGACCGGCTCGCGATCGGTCTCGAAAGCGGCGGTGTCGAGCACGTGCACGATGACGGCGCAACGCTCGATGTGGCGCAGGAAGTCGAGGCCGAGGCCGCGTCCCTGGGAGGCGCCGGGGATCAGACCGGGAACGTCGGCGATCGTGTAGCGCGTGTCGCCAGCCGACACGACGCCCAGGTTCGGGACCAGCGTCGTAAAGGGGTAATCGGCGATCTTCGGGCGCGCCGAGCTCAGGGCGGCGATCAGCGAGGACTTTCCGGCCGACGGGAAGCCAACTAGAGCAACGTCCGCGACGGACTTCAGCTCAAGGATGACGTCGCGCTCCTCGCCGGGCTCGCCCAGCAGCGCGAAGCCGGGGGCCTTACGAGCCTTCGACGCCAGCGCCGCGTTGCCCAGGCCACCGCGGCCGCCCTCGGCGACCACGTAGCGAGCGCCCGCGCCCGTCAGGTCGGCGAGTAGCTCACCCGACATCGACTTGACAACCGTGCCCTCGGGAACCGGCAGGACGATGTCCGCGCCGGTTTTACCCTGGCGGAAATCACCCATGCCGGGCGTGCCGTTATCCGCACGACGATGCGGGCTGCGGTGATAGTTCAGCAGCGTGGTCTCCTGCTCGCTCACCTCGAGGATGACCGAGCCGCCATTACCGCCGTCTCCGCCGTCAGGGCCCGCCAGCGGCTTGAACTTTTCACGCTTAATCGAGGCAACGCCGTTACCGCCGTTGCCACCCATCGCATGCAGAGTCACGCGATCCACGAAGTCTGCCACTGTTGCTCCTGACGACTGAAAATGAATGTTGAAAAGGGCGCCCGGCAACGCCGGACGCCCTTTACGCGCGCGGTCTCAGGCAGAGACCGGCGAAACGCTGACGACCTTGCGATCGCGCTTGCGGCCGAACTCAACCGCACCGGCGCGCAGGGCGAACAGGGTGTCATCCTTGCCACGGCCAACGCCGTCGCCAGGGTGGAAGTGGGTGCCGCGCTGACGAACGAGGATCTCACCAGCGTTGACCAGCTGGCCGCCGTAGCGCTTCACGCCGAGGCGCTGCGCGTTCGAGTCGCGACCGTTACGGGAGGAACCAAGGCCCTTCTTATGTGCCATCAGTTGCTACTTTCTGCTCGTGGGAACGTCGGGTTCAGGCGATCTCGGTGATCTTGACAACCGACATCTTCTGACGGTGTCCCTGGCGCTTGCGGTAGCCCGACTTGTTCTTGTACTTAATGATGGAAATCTTGGGGCCCTTGGCCGAGTCAACAACCTCAGCCTTGACGGAAACCTTGCCCAGCTTGGCTGCGTCAACGGTGATGGCGTCGCCATCCACCAGCATCAGCGGCTGGAGCTCGATGCTCGAACCGATTTCTTCTGCCAGCTTGTCGACGACGACGACGTCACCGACGGACACCTTTTCCTGCCGGCCGCCAGCCTTGACGATCGCGTAGACCACGTTGGAGCTCATCTCTTCTCGTATTCGTAACCGGAATCGCGCCTCGAAACTGCCGAGGACTTGTCTCATTGTCATGATTCCGTTGGCGCTTGTTGCGCCGACGATCAAATTTAGCCGATTCGCACGCCGGATTGCAAGCCGGCACGGTCACGGGCGGGTATGAAGCGCTGTGCGATTCCACACCCTGCACGCGGGGGAGGGATGATCGCCCCTCCCCCGGCGCGTGGAGCTTTAGCCGGCGTCGACGATGCCGGTCGATGCGGCGCGACGACGGCGCTTGACGCGAGGCTGATCGCTCGCCTCGGGCAGCGCAATGTCATCGGTCGACTTGGTCGGCACCACCGGGGACGCTCGCCTCGGCGCGCGCGGGCAGGTCGATGACGACGGGAGCGGGAGCCGCATCGGGCTCGACGACGCCGGTCGAGACGGCTGCGCGGCGCTTGCGTGTCTTGCGCGGCGCGGCGGGCGTCTGGGCGGGAGCCTCCTCCACGACCGGCGCGTTCACCGGCGCGACGGCCGGAGCCTCGTCCGCCTGAACGTCAGGAACAGACGTCTGCGCGGTGGCGCGGCGACGAGTCTTCTTCGGGGCGGGAGCCTCGGCCGGCTCGCCAGACGAGGCCGTGGCAGCCTGACGGGATGCGCGGCGACGAGTCTCCGACGCATTCTCGCGATGCTCGGGCAGCTGAATCTCAGAAGCATCCTTGGTGGGTGCCGCCGGCTCGTCCGAGTGATCGACCGGCTCGGGCAGGTCAATGTGCACGGGAAGCTCGGGCAGCGGAGCAGACTGGGCGACGCGACGGCGACGACGAGGACGCTTGGTCGCGCTCTCCTCAGACTTCTCAGCGCCAGACTGAGAGGCGGGCACCTCGGGAGTCTCGGTCGATGCGGCCTGCTCAGCGTTCGAGGCCTCGGGTTCCTTGGCCTCCGTCACAGCGGCGCGCGTGCGGCGCTTCTTGGCGGGAGCGGCCTCCTCGGCTGCGCTCTCATCTTCTTCCTTACGGGTCGAGGCAGCGGCGATCGCGCTCAGGGCCTCCTTGGCGCGCTCATGATCGGCATTATCCTCAATGCGGCGAGGCTCAGCCTTCTTCTGCTGCTTCCTCGCACCCTTCGATCCCTTCGAAGACTGCTCGGACCCGGAGGTCTCCACCGGGTGGTGGTGAACGATGAAGCCGCGGCCCTCGCAGGCCTCACACGGGGAGGAGAACGCCTCGACGAGGCCCTCACCCACGCGCTTACGGGTCATCTGCACGAGGCCCAGGGACGTAATCTCGGTGACCTGGTGACGGGTACGATCTCGTCCCAGGCACTCCACCAGGCGACGCAGCACGAGGTCACGGTTGGATTCGAGGACCATGTCGACGAAGTCGATGATGACGATGCCACCGATGTCACGCAGGCGCAGCTGGCGGACGATCTCTTCGGCGGCCTCGAGGTTGTTACGGGTCACCGTCTCCTCGAGCGTACCGCCGGCGCCGATGAACTTGCCGGTGTTGACGTCGATGACGGTCATCGCCTCGGTGCGGTCGATGATGAGGGTGCCACCCGAGGGGAGCCACACCTTACGATCCATGCCCTTGGCGAGCTGCTCGTCAATGCGGTGCGCGTGGAAGACGTCCTCCGTACCCACCCACTGCTCGACGCGATCGGAGAGCTCGGGGCTGAGCTCGTCGACGTATTCCTTGACGGTCGCGTAGGTGTCGCGCCCCTCGATAACGAGCTTCGAGAAGTCCTCGTTGAAGATGTCGCGCACGACACGCACGGCAAGCTCGGGCTCGCCGCGCAGCAGCGTCGGGGCACTCTTCGTGTTAGTGCGCTTCTTCTCGATGTCCTCCCACTGACGCGTCAGGCGAGCGACATCGTCGCGGATCTGCTCCTCCGTCGCGCCCTCCGCGGCGGTGCGCACGATGACGCCCGAGCCCGAAGGAACGACAGCCTTGAGGATCTTCTTCAGGCGAGCGCGCTCCTTGTCCGGCAGCTTGCGGGAGATACCCATCATGGAACCGCCGGGGATGAGGACCAGGTAGCGGCCGGCCAGCGTGATCTGCGAGGTCAGGCGGGCGCCCTTATGGCCGATCGGATCCTTCGTCACCTGAACGAGGACCGGATCACCGGACTTCAGCGCCGCCTCGATACGACGGGGCTTGCCCTCCATGCCGACGGCATCCCAGTTGACCTCGCCGGCGTACAGGACGGCGTTGCGTCCGCGGCCCACGTCGACGAATGCCGCTTCCATCGAAGGAAGCACGTTCTGGACGCGGCCCAGGTAGATGTTGCCGACCATCGAGGACTGCGTGCGGCGCGCGACGTAGTGCTCGACGAGCAGGCCGTCTTCGAGGATGGCGATCTGGTCGAGGCCGTCCTGGTCGCGGATGACCATCGTGCGCTCGACCGACTCACGGCGCGCGAGGAACTCGGACTCGGAGATGGAGTGGCGACGGCGACCTTCGCGGCGGCCTTCACGGCGACGCATCTTCTTCGCCTCCAGGCGCGTGGATCCCTTCAGGGCCTGGACCTGGTCCGCGGGATCGCCGCTTTCCTCGGAGGACGCTGAGCTACGCGCACGGCGGCGGCGACGGCGACGACCGGAGGTCTCCTCCTCGTCCGAGGACTCGGAGTCCTGCGCGGGCGCGTCAGACTTGTCGGCTTCTTCTTTGGGCGGGGGCCGCGGCCTCGTCCGCCTTCTTGGAGCGACGGCGACGGCGGGTCTTCGGCTCGGCGGGCGCCTCCTCAGACTCAGACTCAGACTCTGTCGCGGGAGCCTCGGGGGTTTGTGCAGCCTCGGCCTCGTCAGCGGCCTTCTTGGAGCGGCGACGACGCTTCGGGGTAGCTTCTTCGCGAGGAGCGGACTCCTCGTCGACAGCAGCGGACTTGCGGCGACGCTTGGGCTCCGGCTCCTCAACAATCGCGGGAGGAGCGACCTCGGGGGCCGCCTGGAACACGGGTGCCTGGAAGAGCAGCGACGCGGCGGGTGCCACGGGCGTGGTGGATTCGGTTGTCACGATTCTCCAATGGTGGGTGCGCGCCCCGTGCCTGGACGCACCCTTTTTCATCGCCCGCGGGGGGCGGAAACCTAGTGGAGCGCTGATGCGCAGCGGCCGGCGGCATATGAATACGTCATCGCTCGGCTCTCGTCGCGGGGGCACTCCCGCGACATCCATTCACCCCTATTGTCTCACAATAGGGCCTGGTACCGACGATGGGGTGATCAGGACAACGCAACGCGGAGCGATATCTCACGGAAGAACCCATAAAAATTATTCGGACGCGTATGTCACAAAACAGGCTCTCAACCAGCATTTCAACCAATCCGACCGAGGTTTTTGGGCTACATTAATATCAACCCGTGACATAGTCCCACGGACTTTGGACACGGGACAATCGACCCCAATCCCAACACGAGAAGGTCCCATCATGACCCTCGCGCAGACAGCGCTTGACGCGGTCACCGTCGGACGATGGCAGTTCGGTGTTACCACCGTCTACCACTTCGTCCTCGTGCCGCTGACGATCGGCCTGTCCCTGCTGGTTGCCATCATGCAGACAGCGTGGCACCGCACCGGCAAGGAATACTGGCTGCAAGCAACTCGCTTCTTTGGCAAGCTCCTCCTCATCAACTTCGCGCTCGGTGTCGCCACCGGTATCGTGCAGGAGTTCCAGTTCGGCATGAACTGGTCCGAATACTCCCGCTTCGTCGGCGACATCTTCGGCGCCCCCCTGGCCGTTGAGGCCCTCCTCGCCTTCTTCCTCGAGTCCACCTTCCTGGGCCTGTGGATTTTCGGCTGGGGCCGCCTCTCCAAGCGCATGCACCTGCTGACGATCTGGTGCGTCGCCCTGGGCACCATGTTCTCCGCGGCCTGGATTCTCGCAGCCAACGCATGGATGCAGCACCCCGTGGGCGCGCGCTTCAACCCCGAGACCGGCCGCGCCGAGCTCGACGGCGTGAGCGGCTTCATGGAGCTCATCACCTCCGGCGTGTACCTGAGCGAATACGCGCACGTCATTACCTCCGCGTGGCTGGTCGCCGGCTCCTTCGTTGCCGGCATCTCCATCTGGTGGATGGTGCGCACCGCCCGCGAGGGCTCCGACGAGGCCATGGCTCAGTCGCGTAACATCTGGCGCCCGATCGCCCGCTTCGGCCTGACCGCCGTCCTGATCGGCGGCCTCGGAACCGCCGTCTCCGGCCACATCCAGGGCCAGGAGATGGTTGAGGTCCAGCCCATGAAGATGGCTGCCGCCGAAGGCATCTGCGTGGACACCGAAGGCGCGGCCTTCACGGTCGCTCAGTTCGGCTCCTGCCCCCTCGGCGATGACGGCGCGCAGCCGACCCAGTTCATCAAGGTCCCCGGCGTCGCGTCCTTTATGTCGCACAACTCCTTCACCGCCACCTCCGAGGGCGTCGCCGACGTCCAGGAGCGCATGGTGGAGCTGCTCAACTCCGATGCGAACTTCACCGCCAAGTACGGCGACGCCTCGCAGTACGACTTCCGTCCTCCGCAGATGGTCGCGTTCTGGTCGTTCCGCTTCATGATCGGCCTGGGTATGCTGGCCTTCCTGCTGGCGGCGTGGGGCCTGTGGGCCACCCGCGGCGGGCGCACCTCGTCCAACAAGTGGCTGAGCGTCCTCGCCCTGGTCAACCTGCCCCTGCCGTTCGCGGCCGCTTCCTTCGGCTGGATCTTCACCGAGATGGGTCGTCAGCCGTGGGTTGTCGTCCCGAACCTGCAGGCGCTGTCCGCAGGCTCCGACCTCGGTTCCGTCAACATGATGACCGACATGGGTATCTCCCCCAACGTTCCCGCTGGCCAGATGCTCACCTCGCTCATCCTGTTCACCCTGCTGTACGGCGTCCTCGGCGTCATGTGGTACATCCTCATGAAGCGCTACGCCGTCGAGGGCATCCACTCGTCGAAGGCCGACAAGGCACAGGACGAGGCTCCCGCAGACCTGTCCTTCGGCTACTGAGAGGAACACCGATCATGACTCTGTCTATCCTGTGGTTCGTTCTCATCGCCGTTCTGTGGACGGTCTACCTGATCCTCGAGGGCTTCGACTTCGGCGTCGGCATGCTCCTCCCCTTCGTCGCCAAGGGCGACCGTGAGCGCACCCAGACCGTGCGCACGATCGGCCCCCACTGGGACGGCAACGAGGTGTGGCTGCTCACCGCTGGTGGCGCGACCTTCGCCGCGTTCCCCGAGTGGTACGCGACCATGTTCTCGGGCATGTACCTCGCTCTCTTCCTGATCCTCGTCTGCCTGATCATCCGCGTCATGGCCATCGAGTGGCGTTCCAAGGTCGCCACCGAGAAGTGGCGTCACGCCTGGGACTGGGCGCACACGATCAGCGCGTGGCTCGTCCCGATCCTGCTGGGCGTCGCTTTCGCGAACTTCGTCCAGGGCATGCGCATTGAGGTCGTTGACGTGGCCACCGGCACCGTCATCGATCCCGACGCTGGTCAACCAGTCGCTGGCAAGCGCGACGCACCAGCTGACCGGCGGTTTCTTCTCGCTGCTCACGCCCTACACCATCCTGGGCGGCCTGGCCGTTATGGCCGTGTGCCTGGCTCACGGCGCGCAGTTCCTGGCGCTGAAGACGACGGGCGAGGTCCGCGACCGCGCCAACGCGATTGCCGCCCCCGCGACGATCGCCGCGACCGTCCTGGCCGCCGCCTGGCTCGTGTGGGGTCAGTTCGCCTACACGACGAACGTTCTGGCGTGGATCCCGCTCGTGGTCGCCGCGCTCGCGATCATCGTGTCGACGGCTCTGTCGCAGGCGTCGCTGCGTCGCGAGGGCTGGTCCTTCGTCGCCTCCTCCGTCGCAATCGCCGGCGCTGTCGCGTGGGTGTTCGCGTCGATGGCTCCGGCCGTCCAGAAGTCCTCGATCAACCCCGGCGTACTCGCTGACGATTGATCAGGCTTCCTCGACCCCGTCGACGCTGACCGTCATGACCATCGTGACCGTCTGCCTGCTGCCGATCGTCCTGGTCTACGTCTTCTGGTCCTACTGGATGTTCCGCGCTCGCGTGGGCGTCGAGGACGTTGAGACGCGCACCGGTCTGCTGCTCAAGAAGATCCGCGTGGGCGAGAAACTTCTTCGCCAGCTGATCCTCGCATCACGACGCGCCCGGTCCCTCACCCAGGGGCCGGGCGCGTTTGTTGTCACGCCACGAGAGCGGGGACCTTTGGCCCATGACGAGCCGTTTTGAGGCACAATAGATACGTGCGTCCCTTTGATCCTCGCTTGTTGCGTTATGCCCGCTCGGCGCGGCGCCCCATCGCTGTGACGGCCCTCCTGGGGACGTTGACTGCGCTGTTGGTTCTCGCCCAGGCGCTTCTCATTTCCGCAGCTCTCTCCCCCGTCGTCTCGGGCACTGCGTCCCTCACCGACGTTTGGCCCTTCATTGTGGGAATCGCGGCCGTGTTTGCCTGCCGCGCGCTCATCGTCGCAGCCCGTGAGGCGGTGAGCACTCGCGCGGCAGCCGCCGCGGTCAGGGAGCTGCGCGGACGCGTCGTCGACGCAAGCGTCACGCTGGGGCCTCGCTGGAGGGCTACCAAAGGCGCGGAGACGACGACGCTGCTGTCGACCGGTCTCGAGGATCTGCGCCCCTACTTCGTCTCCTTCCTTCCCCAGCTCGTCCTCGTGTGCACGGTGACCCCGACGGCCCTCGGCGTCATTCTTCTGCTCGACTTCTGGTCCGCGCTTATCGCCCTCCTCGTCATCCCTCTGATCCCGATCTTCATGATTCTCATCGGACGCTTTACGCAGGCGGCCTCGGAGGACAAGCTCGCGTCGATGAAGCGCCTGACCGCCCAGCTCCTCGACCTCATGTCGGGCCTTCCCACGCTGCGCGGCCTCGGCCGAGAAAAGGCACCGCGCACGCACCTGCACGCTCTGGGCGGCGCGAACACCAAGGCCACGATGGCCACGCTGCGCGTCGCGTTCCTGTCGGGCGGAGTGCTCGAGTTCCTGACGACCCTGTCGGTGGCCCTCGTCGCCGTCGAGGTTGGCATGCGCCTCGTTTTCGGCAACATTTCGCTGTTCCACGGCCTCGCGGTCATTATGCTCGCGCCCGAGGTTTTCGAACCCCTGCGCCAGGTCGGCGCGCAGTTCCACGCGTCAGCGAACGGCGTGACGGCCTCGAAGGCCGCTTTCGACATCATCGAGGAGGCCGAGGCCGTGGCCTCCCCCGGAACCGAGGCATGCCCCGACATGGCACGCACCGACATCGTTCTCGACGGTCTTTGCGTGCGTGCGCGCGGCGCGTGGGCTCCGGCTCCGACGAACGGCGTCATCGCGCCCGGCGTCGTGACGGCGCTGTCTGGTCCCTCCGGCGCGGGCAAGTCCACGATTGTCGCGTGCTTGCTGGCCGACATGACACCGGATGCTGGCCGTGTCCTGCTGCGCCCTTCGGCCTCGTCCTCCGTCAGCGGCGGGTCAATCCTGTCGGATATAGATCCCGCGACCTGGCGTCGCCAGATCTCGTGGGTGCCTCAATCCCCCACGCTGGTTCCCGGTACGATCCTGGACAACATGGGCGATCTGCCGCTCGACGACCTGAACGATGCGGCAGCGGCGACCGGCTTCGATGACGTCTTGGCCGCCGCCCCCGACGGGTGGAATACCGTCATCGGCTCCGGCGGCGTCGGCCTGTCCGTTGGTCAGCGCCAGCGCCTTGCCCTCACGCGCGCCCTAGCCGCACACTCCCAGGTCGTCATCCTCGACGAGCCCACGGCGCACCTCGATGCCGTCAGCGAAGAAACCGTCGTGCGGGCCATCGACGCGATGCGGGATGCGGGACGAACCGTCATCGTCATCGCGCACCGCGCGGCCATGATGGAGGCCGCCGATGCCATCATCGACGTTCGCTCGGCCGCTGACGAGGAGGCACGCGCATGAAGCTCTTTTTGACACCGCTCCGAATCCGTCGCGCTGCGCCGATGCATCTCCATGCTCCAGGTCTCGCGCTCAGGATTCGCCCTGTCGTTGCTTCTCGGCGTCACCGCCCTCGGCGCCGCAATCGCTCTCGGCGGCACCGCCGCCTGGCTCATCGCACGCGCCTCCCAGCAACCCCCGGTGCTCTACCTGACGGTCGCCGCCACCTCGGTCCGCCTCTTTGGTGTCTCGCGCGCCCTCGCACGCTACCTGTCGCGCCTCGCCTCCCACAAGGTGGCGCTGACGGGCATGGACAACCTGCGTAACAACCTCTACGACGAGTTGGCTGCGGCCCCGGGAACGAAGCTGTCGACGCTGCGCCGAGGCGATCTCATGACCCGCGCCGGAGCCGACGTCGACGAGGTCGGCAACGTCGTCGTCAAGACTCTCCTGCCCGCTCTCGTCGCGGCGATCGTCGGCGTGGGCACGGTCGGTGTCATCACCGATCATCTCGCCGGCGGCCGGCATCATCCTCGCGATCAGCCTCGTCGTCTCGGGCGTCATTGCCCCGGCGCTCATCGCCCGTTCGGTGCGCCTGGCCGAGAGCCAGGGAGCCGACGCGCGCACCGACATCGCGGCGACCTCGCTCGCGATCCTCGAGGGAGCCACCGAGCTGTCCATGGCGGGCACGCTGAAGCGCGCACGCCGCTCCCTGGACCGTGCTGAAGGCTGAGCTGAGCGCCGCTCTGGGCCCGCTCGGCCCGCCTGTCCGCGTTCGCGCGCGGCCTCGACGTGTGCGCGATGGGCGTCGCCGTGATCGGCGCGCTCCTCATCGGGATCCCGCAGACAACCTCGGGGGCCCTCGCGCAGGTCCTCCTGGCCGTCGTCGTCCTCGTCCCTCTGTCTTCCTTCGAGGGAGTCGCCGAGCTGACGCCCGCCGCCGCCCAGCTCGTGCGCAGCGCCCAGGCCGCGACGCGTATCTGCTCACTCCTGGACGAGGAGGCTCCCGCACAGCCCCACGATGTTCCGGAAGGCCCCACCGTCATCGAGGCGCGCGATCTCGCCATCGGCTGGCCGGGCGGACCAACGCTCGCAACGGGTATTTCGCTGACGCTGCGACCCGGATCGTCCCTCGCGATCGTCGGCCCCTCGGGCATCGGGAAGACGACGCTGCTGGCGACCCTCACGGGTATCATCCCGCCCAAGTCGGGCAGTGCTCTGATCAACGGCGTTCCCGCGTGGGGAGCCGATCGCGACCAGCTCACCTCACGCATCACGATGACAGCAGAGGACGCACACGTCTTCGCCACCACCATCTACGAAAACCTGCGGGTCGCCCGCGCATCCCTCACCCGGGACGAGGCCTCGGAGCTCCTGGCCCGAGCCGGCCTCGCGCAGTGGGTCCAGTCCCTGCCCGATGGCCTCGACACCGTGATCGGCTCCGGAGGCACGACAGTGTCCGGTGGCGAGCGTCGCCGGCTTCTCATGGCCAGGGCTCTCGCCGCGCCCGCTCCGATCATGGCTCTCGACGAGGCCTCCGAGCACCTCGATGCGGCGACGGCCGACCGCCTCATGGAAACGCTGCTGACGCGCTCGCCCGACCGGGCAACCCTGGTGGTCACCCACCGCTTGAGCGCCCTGGACCAGGCCGACCACGTCATCGTTTTGGCAGCTCCCGAGCCCGGCCAGTGCGCGACGATCGCCGCGCGCGGCACACACGACGAGGTCCTACAGGCCCTACCCACCTACCGATGGGCCCTCGACCAGGAGGAACAATGAGCACCGACTCCACAGACTTCACGCTGCTGAAAGCGGCCCTGGACCTCACCAGCTCCCTGGACCTGAAGGCCGGCCTGCAAAACTTCGTGGACCAGGCCTGCGTCCTCACGTCCTCTCCGCACGCCACACTTTCGGTCCTGGACACGTGGGGGGCCACCACCCTGCAGCTTGAGTTCCACGAGCCCGGTCCAATCCCCGAGGTCCCCAAAGCTCTCATGACGGCGATCCCCGCAAGCGAGCCTCTCCTCGTCAACTCGCCGCCGGACGCACCCGACCTCGATCTGCCGGAGACCACTCCCCCGTTCCTCGGCGTCTCGATCCTCGTGCACGAGCAGGTCTACGGACGCCTCTACCTGTGCGGAAAGGCGGGCGGGTATTCATCCGCCGATGCTGCTGTCCTCAGCGCGCTCGCGCCCGCCGCCGGCATCGCCGTCGAAAACGCGCACCTGTACGCGGACTCGAAGCGCACCGCACGGTGGATCAGCGCCTCGCAGTCGCTCACGACCACCATGCTGGAGGGTGCCGACGAGGAGGAGGCGCTCGAACTCATTGCCAAGACCGTGCGCGAAGTATCCCACGCGGACACCGCCATCATCGTCCTTCAGTCCGTGGGCGACACCTGGGCAGCCGAAATCGTCGACGGCAAGAACGCCTCCAGCCTGCTGGGCTTGACTTTCCCGCCCGAAGGCCGCGCGATGAGCGTGTTGCACGAGGGCACCGGCATGATCGTCGACTCGATGTCGCGCGCGCAGACGATGCGCGTCCCCCAGCTGGCGGCCTTCGGATCAGCCCTCTACGCTCCCCTGCGTTCACGTGGCGTGTCCTCCGGTGTCCTCATTCTGCTCCGTCAGATTGGCGCACCCGAGTTCGACAGCTCCGAGCTCTCGCTCGCTGAATCCCTCGCCTCCCAGGCCACGCTCGCCCTCGAGCTCGCGTCCGCTCGCCACGCGCAGGACGTGGCCGCGCTGCTGGACGAGCGCGACCGTATCGGGCGCGACCTCCACGACTTTGCCATCCAGCAGCTGTTTGCGACCGGCATGGCCCTGGACGCAGCCAAGCAGAAGGTCGCTGCGGGCCAGACGGACCCGGCTGCCCTCGAGTCCCTCATCGATTCCTCGCTCGCTTCAATCGACGAGGCCGTGCGTCAGATCCGCACGATCGTGCACAACCTGCGCGAACGCGACAAGGCCGTCGGCCTGGTGGAGAGAATCCGCCGCGAATCGTCGCTCACGCGTTCCGCCCTGGGCTTCGCCCCTTCGCTGCTCATCACGCTCGACGGCAGCGCCATCAACTCGGACCTGGACAACGAGCTCGTCGTCATCGACGAGTTCGACGGTCGCGTCGACCCGGACCTGTCCGACGACGTCGTCGCGATCGTGCGCGAAGGCCTGTCGAATATCGCCCGCCACGCCCACGCGACCGCGGCGGCCGTGTGCGTCGATGTGTCGGGGCGTGGAAAGTCGGGGCGCGTGCGCATCACGATCACCGACGACGGACGAGGCATCGATCCGTCCCGCACCCGAAACTCCGGCTTGGCAACATGGCGGAGCGTGCGCGACGCCACCGAGGCTCCTTCGATGCCGGCAGCGGCGAGGGAGGGGTGGGCACCCAGATCCGGTGGATCGCTCCGCTTGAGGGATAACCAGACGCACGCGCAACACGACGGTGGGGGCGGACGTTCCGATTGGAACTCCACCCCCACCGCGCGGACGGGAGTCGCTATCTCCCGGCTCTCAGCTGAGCATCAGCCCAGCCAGCGTCCGTCACTGCCGAAGGTGTACCAGCGCCACCCGATCCAGTGGCCGCCCGTGTACATGTCACCCCCGGTCCCGAAGTAGTACCAGACGCCACCGATGAGCTGCCAGCCGGTGACCATCTGGCCCGAGGCTCCGAAGTAGTACCAGGTGCTTCCCAGCGGAACCCATCCGATCATCATGGCACCGCTGTCGCTCATCAGGTACCAGTGCGAGCCCATCTGAAGCCAGCCGGTGTGCATCGCGCCGGACGGGTCCAGGTAGTACCACGCGCCGCCCGTGTAGAGCCAACCGGTGGTCATGACGCCGTTGGAGGCGAAGAAGAACCACTTGTCTCCCACCATCTGCCAGCCGGTGACCATCGCGCCGGTCTCGGGCGTCAGGTAGAACCAGGAACCTCCGAGGTTGACCCATCCGGTCACCTGCGCTCCGACACCGTTGTGGTAGCGCCACGCGCCATCCCAGTAGACCCAGCCGGTCAACATGTAGCCGTTCTGGTCGAAGCGGTACACATTGCCACCAAGCGTCAGGGTCTCATTCTTGGCGTAGCCACCGGAGCTGATCTTCCACCACCAGCCGGCTCCGTCGTTCATCCAGGTGCCCACCGTGTGATCGGGAGCGGGCGCTGGATCCGGAGTCGGATCGGGCGTGGGTGCCGGGTCAGGCGTGGGTGCGGGATCCGGCGTGGGTGTGGGATCCGGCGTGGGTGCGGGATCCGGGGTCGGATCGGGGCTCGGCTCGGGCTCGGGTGCCGGTTCCTCAGCCAGGGCGAGGGTCACGAGACCCGATTCAGCGACCCCGGCCTCGTTCATGGCCATGACACGGATGACCGAGCCGTTGTTCTCTCCGTCGATCGTGAGGGTCAGCTCGGGGCCGTTCTCCTCTTCGACGATGGCCCACGAATCGGAGCCCTCGCGCTTGATCTGCCAGAACAGGGTCGGAGCGGGCTTTCCGCTCGCCTCAGCCTTGATCGTGACCTGTGTGCCTTCCTTCGCCGTCACGGTGCGGAAGGCGCCATCGCCGGAGATCTGCGCGTCTTCGGCGGGGTTGGCCGTCACGGTCAGCGGCTTGATGACCGGGGGCTCCTGGTCATCGGGGTCCGGGGTCGGTGCGGCAGCGGCGAAGGCCTCGACCTCCGCGAGCGCGAACTCACCGAACTCGGTGGGCTGGATGACGCGGATGAAGCGAGCATCGAAGCCCTCGAAGTCGACCGCGCTCGGGCGGCCGCCGACTCCGTCGACCTTGATCATGTGGACGCCGTCCACCGCGCCGGCCGTGGCCGGGTTGAAGTTACCGGACAGGCGCGTCGTGGAGGCGACGACCCAGAAGTCGTGCAGGCGCTGGTCGCAGGAGATTCCCTGGCAGTTGTCGGAGGAGGAGCGGTTCCAGACGTTGACGACGCCGAGGGGGTGTGTCTCGCCGAGGTCTACCTCCCACCAGGGGTTCGCCTGCTTGCCCGTGTGGGCAACCGATCCGTTGTCCCACACGCCGTCCGTGTTGCCGTCGACGGCGCGTGAGGCGGTGCCTCCCCAGCCGACGGAGGACATGGAGGCCGTCTTGTTGAGGGCCAGGTTGTCGCTGCCCTTGGTGACGGTCAGGGTCGCGCGCGCCGAGGTGGTGGAGCCGTTGGCATTCGTGGCGACGGCGTAGAACTGCGCGCCGTCATCCTCGAGCGTCGCCGTCAGGGTGTACATGGAGCTCGTGGCGTCCGGAATCGCCGTTCCTTCGGTCGATCCCTTGGGGACGCGGTACCACTGGATGGTGGCGGCCGGGCGGCCCGATGCGACGACGGTGAAGGTGGCGCTCTCCCCCGCCTTCACGGAGACCGACGCGGGGTCCGTGGCGATGACGGGAGGCTGGGTGGCCGCGTTTTCGCCGTAGACGTGCAGGGTCGCGCTCACGGAGCGCAGGCCGATCGGGTTGGCGTAGTAGGAGGGGTGTGCCAGCTCCAGGCGCAGGGGGGTGACCTTGCCGGGCTCGAGGGTGAGGCCCTCGCCGACTTCTCCGGCCTCGATCTGGGCGCCGGTCACCTCGATGGAGGTGGTCCCGAGGGTGATCTTGTAGGTCGTGGAGGCGTCGAAGTTGCCGGAGAACTTCAGGGTCAGGTCGGTGATGGCCTTGTCCGTCTTGTTCACGAGGTAGGCGTCGTAGGCCTGTGCGCCGGAGTAGCGCAGTGCGGAGGCGCGTCCGAAGAACTGCTCCGAGGAGATGGTCGCGCCGTCGACGGCGGTGACCGTCTGCGTGGGCACGTAGGTGGGGGCGGCGTCGAAGGTGACCTTGACGACGGGGCGCAGGTTCGGCTCGGGGTTCTCACCCGACATGGTCACCGTGAGGGTGGTGCCGTCCTGGGTGAATTCAAGCGAACGGTCGGTGCCGTCAACGGTGACGGCGCTCACGTGGCCGCCGACGCTGGGAAGCGTCAGGGTCTTGCCGGGGCTCCACAGTTCGGGGAAGAAGTACAGGTCGTTGCCCTTGGTCATGACCTTGCCCCAGTCGGGGGCGGGGTACCACGTCGGTCGGGCTCCCGTGATGGCGTCGGGGTGACGCTGCATCCACTGGCCGACCTCGGTGACGACGCCGGAGTCGAAGGCGTCGATCGTGCCGTCACCCTTGGGGCCGATGTTGTAGGCGAACTGGCCACCCGAGGCGACCGTGCCGATCAGGTTGTTGATCAGCTCGCGTTCCTTGTAGCTCTTCGCGCTCTCGTCGCGGTTTGCCCACGAGCAGTATCCCCAGCAGGACGGGTAGATCGAGCGAATCGACTCCCAGGGACCCATGTGGAAGTCCGTGGTCACCGAGTTGTCGCCGCCGACCTCGAAGTCGCCTGCCTTGTTCCACACGCGCGAGTTGACCATCGTCTCGGGCTGGAGCTCGTGGACCCACTGAGCCATGCGCTGAGACTGCTCGGCGGTGGGGCCGCCCATGTCGAACCACAGCTCGGCGATCGGGCCGTAGTTGGTGAGGAGCTCAGTCAGCTGGGGCTTGATGACGGTCGTCATCAGGTCTTCATCGATGGGGTTGACGTTGCCGTAGGGCTCGGGGGTCTGCTTCGTCCAGTCGATGATCGAGAAGTAGAAGGCGAGCTTGACGCCGAGCTTGTTGCACTCGGTGGACAGCTCCTTCATCGGATCCTTGCCGTAGTTGGACTGCTTGACGATGTTGTAGTCGGTCGTCTTCGTGTCCCACATGGCGAAGCCGTCGTGGTGCTTCGACGTGATCATCAGGTACTTCATACCCGAGTCGTGGACCGTCTTGCAGATGGCGGAGGCGTCGAAGTTCGCGGCCAGGTCCTTGGCCTTGAGCAGGTAGTCGTCGGTGGGGATGTTCTCCCAGGCCTTGATCTGCTCGGGGTAGCCCATGCCCTGGCGGTGGCCGTTGTAGTAGCCGCCGTAGACGGAGTAGACGCCGAAGTGCATGAACATGCCGTACTGGAGTTCTTGCCACTTGGCGATCTTGGGGGTGGAGCTCAGTGGTACCGCTGCGGGGACGCCGGTAGGCGCTGGCGGCGCGTCGGCAAAACTCGGGGGCGCTCATGGGTGCGAGCACCAGTGCCGTAGCGACCGCACAACCGGCAAGCATTCGCTTGAGGTTCACGGGGTGTCCTTTCAAGGGGTAACGGTGGACGACAGTGTCCGTCCTCAACGGTGAGGATGAGGGCGAACGTTACCCCACAGGGCTTTTTTCATGAACCAGTTTGATAGTAGCTTTCTCGCAAATCGAGGGGTTCCCCTGATTAGCAGACAACTTAACCCTGCAGGGATAAAAAAGCTGACGGCCCCCCACAAGTCGAGCGGGCCGGATAGTTCCGACCCGCTCGCGTTCGCCTCGTCCCTTCTGGGACGAGGCAGTGGCTCAGTTACGCCAGGACGCCGCCCTCTGCCCGGCCACCCACGCGGCCACCTGCGTGCGGCGCTGCAGGCCCATCTTCGACAGGAGGGAGGTGATGTGGTTCTTCACGGTCTTTTCCGCAACGCCCAGCTTCTCGCCGATTTCACGGTTCGACAGGCCATCGCCGATCAGGTCCAGGACCTTGCGCTCTGACGGCGTCAGGTCGGCGGTCGGATCCTCGTGATCGACGCGGCGACGCGTCAGGGTGCGCTCGTCGAGCAGCACGCGACCGTCGGCGACCGCCTTGATCACGTCGGTGATTTCCGCGCCGCGCACGGTCTTGAGGATGTACGCACGGGCACCCGCTTCGAGGGACTCAGCCAGGGCCTCGTCGTCATCGAAGGAGGTGAGCACGACGGGGAGGATCTGCGGGTGGGAGGAACGCAGTCGATTCATGATGTCGATGCCGGTGCCGTCGGGCAGCTGCAAGTCCACCAGGATCACGTCGGGACGCACCAGGTCGGCGCGGCGCACGGCATCAGCAACGGAGCCGGCCTCGGCGACAACCTCGAGGGCGTCGTCGCGGTCGACGATCTCGGCAATGCCACGTCGAACGATCTCGTGGTCGTCAATGATCATGACGCGCGTACGCGCGGACGTATTTTCACTCACGTGTTGATTCTAACCGTCGGGAGGGCAAACGCCCTCGTGTACTGACTACTTCTCGGGAGACAGGCGGCTCATCGCATCCTGCGCGGCCGCGTTCTCCGCGTGCTTCTTCGACGAGGCCTGCCCCGAACCAATCGGATCGGGGTGCCCGGAGACGAAAGCGTGGGCGGTGAACACGCGCTGGTGGTCCGGCCCCTCCCCCTCAACCACGTAGGAGACCTCGCCCAGGCCCTGCGCCTGCGAGTATTCGATGAGGATCGTCTTCCAGTCCTGGTGCTGTCCGCGCGAGGGGGCGTCCACGAGGAGGAAGCTCAGGCGCTCGAGGATGACCCGGCGCGCCTCTTCCAGGCCGCTAGTCAGATAGGTCGCGCCGATGAGAGCCTCGAAGGTGTCGGACAGGATCGAATCCTTGTCGCGTCCCCCGTGCATCGACTCACCCTTGCCCAGGAACACGAAGTCACCCAGGCCGATCCGGC
The DNA here is from genome assembly GCA_916438365.1 of uncultured Sanguibacter sp. Next base: position 148,128 of record CAKAEY010000019.1, on the reverse strand, counting down.
GGGCGGCGGCAGCCAGGGGCTGCTGGGAGACGGTCGCTGCACGCATGCGCGACAGGTCCGACTCGGCCACGTCCGGATACTGCTCGTAGAGCTTCTGCGCGATCACGATCGACAGGACCGAGTCCCCAAGGAATTCGAGGCGCTCGTTGTTCGCGATGCCCCCGGCCTCGTTCGCGTAGGACCGGTGCACGAGCGCCAGCTGCAGGAGCGGGGCGTCGATACGGGTCCCCCACGCCTCCACCAGCGCCTCCGTGTCGGTGCGCGGAGGAACGGGCAGGTGCTTGGAACGACTCATCAGGATCGCCCCGGCTCAGCGTCGTCGCCCAGCAGGGAGGCCAGGGAGGCCAAACGCGGGTCGACGACGAAGTGCTCGTGGTCGGAGGGCAGATCCGCCCACTTCTCGCCGCAGACGTCGCACAGGCCCGCGCAGTCCTCGCTGCACAGCGGGCGCGGATCCACGAGAGGAATGATCGCATCGCGCAGCTGCGTCTCGATGTTGACCGTGTCGCGCTCGCCGATGACGAACAGGTCCTCGACCTCCTCGTCCTCGTCATCCGTGGGAGTCAGGGCGGGGGCACCGGGTTCGAAGTAGACCTCCGCGCTGGAGACGTCGTGGTGGTCGCGCACCTCGTCGAGGCAGCGCACGCACTCCCCGACGAGATCCACGGAGGTGGCGAGCTGCACGAGCACGCCGTCCTCGACGCTGGTGAAGTCCACCGACACGTCCAGGGGAACGCCGGGGAACCGCCGACATGGAGGGGGTGCCCAGGTCGTCGGGGGTCACCCACACGAGGTCCTGGTGCAGCGTCGAACCCAGAGCGCGCGGCAGGCGCGCCAGGGACAGGGTCAGGGGAATTGTCACTCATTGGTCAGGTCCACATCGGTGACGTCGACGCCGCGGCGTTCCGCGATCGTGCGACGTCCCAGCGTCGGTGCGACGCGCGAGGTCGGAGATGAGGGTGGGCAAGCTCGTCCAGCGAGGAGGCCACGTAGTCGTCGGCACCCTCACGCAGGGAGGCGGCCGAGCGCTTGGCCTCGGAAACGATCTCGCGGGCGCGATCCTCGGCCATGCGCACGATGTTCTCGGTGGAGACGATGCGGGCGGCCTGGGCGTTCGCGTCGGCGATCGTGGCCTCGGCATCCGAGCGTGCCTGCGAGACGAGCGCGGTGGCCTCGTCGTTTGCGCGCGAGCGCGTGCGCTCGGCTTCTTCCTCGGCGTCGGCCAGGATCTGCGCGGCGCGCTCGTTGGCCTGGTCGAGGGTCGAGGAGGCGCGCGAGTTCGCCTCGGCGATGCGCGTCTCGGCGGCAGAATCGGCGCGCCCCAGGACGGCGTCCGCGTCGGCGACGACGGCATCGGCGGCCACGAGGTCCTCGGGCAGAGCCTCGCGGGCCTGGTCGAGCAGGTCGAGGATCTCGGCCTTGTTCACCATGATTGAAGCCGACAGGGGAACCGTGCGCGAGGACTCCACGAGGTCCTCGATCTGGTCGAGGGCGGCGATCACGGTGGAGGGACCGTAGACGGTTTCCTCGTTCCACTCGTCCTGAGTCTGGTTGTCGGTCGTGTCAGCCATGGCTGCCTCCTGCGTTCCACCGGGCATTATTCAGCTTCTATTGTCGGTCAAAAATCGCTCAATCGCTGGAGGGACATACCGAGAAATATCCTTTTTCAGACCCACGAGTTCACGCACGGCGCTCGAGGAGACGTGTGCGAGGTCCGGACGGGTCGGAATCCACCAGGTGTCGACGCCCCCGATCTCACGGTTGAAGACCGCCTGGGGGGCCTCGTAGTCCACGTCGATCGACGAGCGCACGCCCTTGACGATGAGGGTGGCCCCCAGGCGCGAGGCCTCGTCCATCGTCGCCCCTTGCAGCAGGACGACCTCAACGCCGTCCAGGTGCGCCGTGGCTTCCCGGATGAGCGCGACGCGCTCTTCGGGGGCGATGAGGCCGCGCTTGGCGGGGTTGACTCCGACGCCGATGATGAGGCGGTCGGCGATGGCGCAGACGCGCTCGGCGACGTCGAGGTGCCCGTTCGTGAAGGGGTCAAAAGAACCGGGGAACAGCGCGATCATCGTTCTTCCTCCTGCGCGTGCGACGAGGCCGGGGCATCGGCGAGAGCCCGCGCAACGTCACCGGTTTCGTCCTTGGGCAGGGGCGGACCGGCTAAGTAGGCGACGGTCTCGCCCCACGTGCGCTGGTCCTCGAGGACGAGGAAGTCCGGCCACGTGGGGGCGGGCGCGCGCGTGGACCGTTCGACGACGACGAGGGCGTCGGGACCGATCCACGGGCCCGAGGGCAAGACAGCACCGTCGTCATGTCATCTTCGGCGATGTCGTAGGGAGGGTCGATGAACACCAGGTCGATGTCTCCCGCGAGCGCTTCCCCGCTGCGCGCACCCAGGTAGGTGCGCGCGTCGGCGGTGACGACGCGGGCAGGCAGCCCCGTCGAGCGAACGTTCGCGGAGGCGACGCGGGCCGCGGCCGACGCCTTTTCGACGAGGGTGGCGTGGGTGCCTCCGCGCGACAGTGCTTCGAGGCCAAGGGCGCCCGTTCCGGCGTAGAGGTCGAGGACGGTCGCGCCCGTCCAGCACGTTCATGTGGTCCAGGCGCGAAAAGAGGGCCTCGCGGACCCGCTCGGAGGTGGGACGAGTGCCGGACTTGGGCACGGCGAGGGTACGCCCCTTGGCGCTGCCTGCGACGATTCTGGTCATACCCCTACCCTACCGGGCACACCTCAGGAGCGTTGCATCCACTCGATCTGCCCGTCCGATGCGGCGCGCAGCGCCCGGGCGAGGTCCGGGTGGCGCTCCAGCATCGGATCTCGTTCCAGGAGGGTCTCGGCTTCGCCTTTCGCGCGGCGGATGAGCGCCTCGTCGCGGCGCACCGAGAGGAAGCGCAGGTGGGTGGCCGTGCCCGACTGACCGGCTCCAAGCACGTCGCCTTCCTTGCGCAGGCGCAGGTCAGCCTCGGCGAGCTCGAAACCGTCGGTCGTGTCCGCGAAGGCCTGCAGGCGCGCTCTGCCCGAGTCTGTGAGTTCGTGTCGATGCATGGCGATGCACAGCGAGGGCAGGGAGGACCGTCCGACGCGTCCGCGCAGCTGATGGAGCTGGGCGAGACCGAATTGCTGGGCGTCGAGGATGACCATGAGGGTCGCCTCCGACACGTCGACGCCGACCTCGATGACGGTTGTGGCGACGAGGAGGGGCGCACACGTCCGGCTGAGAAATCCTCCATGATCTGCGCCTTGACGGGCGAGGGGGTGCGTCCCGTCAGCTCGTGGATGGCGATGCCGGACAGGGCCGGGTGGGAGCGCAGGTAGGCGGCGACCTCCTCAACGGAGGCGAGGGGGCGTGCGCCCTCCTCCTCGGCGTCGGTGACTTCGTCGGAGGCATCGATGCGCGGGCACACGACGTAGACGCGATGCCCCTGGGCGATCTCTTCCGCGGCCCGCGCCCACGTGCGCTCCACCCACGCGGCGTTGGCGCTGTCGGCGAGGTAGGTAGCCACGGGGGTGCGCCCCGAGGGCATGCCGCTCATGCGCGTGTCGTCGAGGTCTCCAAAGACGGTCATGGCGATCGTTCGCGGAATCGGAGTCGCGGTCATGACGAGCTCGTGAACCGCGCGCCCATCCTCGCGTGCCCCGCGCAGCGCGGCTCGCTGCTCGACGCCGAAGCGGTGCTGCTCGTCGATGACGACGAGGGCCAGGTCCGCGAAACGCACGCTCTCCTGAAAGAGAGCGTGGGTCCCCACGACGATGAGCGGCTGTAGGCGTTCATCGCGCTGTGAATCTCGCGGCGGGCGGCGGGCGTCGTCGAACCCGTCAGCAGGCGAACATCCGGGGCCTCCATCCCCAGGGGTTCCAGGAGCGCTCGCAGCGAGGCGGCGTGCTGCTCTGCCAGGACCTCGGTCGGCGCGACGAACGCCCCCTGGTGACCGGCGGCGACCACCTGGAGCAGCGCGCTGAGCGCGACGACGGTCTTGCCCGATCCCACGTCTCCTTGCAGGAGTCGCTGCATCGGCACCTCGCCGGCCAGGTCGGCCCCGATCTGGGCGACCGCCTCACGCTGGGAGTCCGTGAGTTCGAAAGGCAACGACGAGCGGAAACGCTCGCACAGCGGCGCGTCGATCGGTGAGGCCAGCGCCGCCACGGCCCGCGCGCCCCTGCGCTGCGCGGCCAGCCCCACCTGGAGGACGAAGGCTTCGGTGAAGGCCAGGGCCTTGCGCGCCTGCCGGTAGTCCTCGTCCGTCTGGGCTGATGCAGGGCGCGCAGGCACGACGCGTGGGAGGCGAAGCCAGTGCGCTCGCGCACGTCGTCGGGCACCGGGTCGGGCACGTCGGCGTCATCCAGGTGGTCCAGCACCATGCCGACTGCCCGGGCAATCGCCCACGAGGCCAGCGATCCGGTCGCTGGGTAGATCGGGATGGGGCGCGAGGCAATGCGCTCGATGTCCTCCCCATCCACGCCCTCGAAGGAGGGATGGGTGAGCTGCAGCTTGCCGCGGTAGGCCCCGACCTTGCCCGCGAAGAGGAAGGACTGCCCCGGCGTGAGGAGACGTTCGATGGGGGCGAGCTTGTACTGGTTCTTAGCGAAAAAGGTCGCCGACAGGAACTGAACTCCATCGGTGAGGGTAACTTCCAAGCGCACGCCCGAGCCGGATCGGTTGGCCACGAGGTGTGCGCCGGCGACCTCGGCGAGGATCGTCACGTCCTCGCCTTCTCGCAGGGAGGATAGCGGCGTGAGGCGACCCCAGTGGTAGTAGCGGCGCGGCGCGACCATCAGCAGGTCGCCAACCGTCGCCACACCCGCCCCTTCGAGAGCCTTCGCCGTCTTTTTCGGCAGGCGCAGGGACAGGGGGACGTCGAGTGCGCTCACGAGGCGCACCCCGCGACCAGGCTCGGCCCACTCTGCCCACCGTCCCAGGTCTCCAGGTCGATCGTCGACGACGCGTCGCGTGGAGAGCAGCTGGCGAACGGTGGCCACGGTGTAGGGGCCGTCATCGTCGCGCGAAATGAGGAGGCGCCAGGCATCGCTACCACCCCGCGAGGCCTCGGCCAGCGCCTCGGCGATGCCCTCTGGGTCGCCGTCCGGGGGCAGCGGGGCGCTCGCGCACGAGGACAGGGCGTCGTGCGCGCCGTCGCGCAGCATGCGCGCCATCGTCGGAGCGGCTTCGACACCGCCCGGCTGGGGTACGAACAACGGGGCGCAGGCGCGCGCGACCGCGAGGACGTCCAGGTCATCGCGGCTACCCGCGCGCAGAATCGCGGGAACACCAGGGGCGGGGGATGGTAGCACCGAGGCCACGGTACCGACCAGGGAGGCGCTGGCCTCGTCGCACGTGGCCACGAGGGTCACGCCCGTACGCGAGGTGGCCGCCGACACGATGCCCGCGGCGTCCCCAGAGCTCAGGTCCAAGAACACGACCGCTCCCGCGCGCGCGAGGTCTTCGACGAGGCCGGGGGCCCTGGTGCAGGCGATGACGCGGGCGCGCTCCACGCGGCGCATCGGGCGGCGCTGCAGCAGGCGCACGCCGCGGTGGCTCAGCCCCTCGTCGGCCAGCTCGTCGATGCCGATCTGCGCGTCCGGGCGGGCGTCGCAGACCTGGAAGCGGATGACCTGCCCCGAGGTGGGGTGTGCGGCCAGAGGAGCCGAGGTGTCCACGTGAAGCCTCCACTCCCCCATGCCAAAGAGATCGACCCTGCCCACGTAGGACAGGCGCGCCCCCAGGCCACCGAGGCGCGCGAGCAGCGCATCCAGGTCTTCCTGTGTTCCCTCCACGATGATGTCGACCGTGAAGTCGCGGCCGGGCGGAGGGGAGGCGGCCTCGGGCGCACGCGAATGACGCTCCGCGAGATCGGCCAGCATCGCAGTAAACGACTGAAGGATTCCGGCGTCGCTCCGCATCGAGGCATCGATGCAGGCCAGGACCAGGGCGATGAAGGCGCCACCGGGGTCGATACGTCCCGTCGCCTCGTTCGTCGCTTCGACGAGGCCAATCTGCGCCTGGGAAGAAAAACGTGAGAAAACGTCTTCGACCTCCGGGAGCGTCGCCCCCAGGTCCTCAAGTTCGCGCACCGCCCCGCCGAGCATTTCCACGAGGGCATCGGACCATTCAATGGAGGAGGCCACGGGAGTCAAGGATGCGGCGAGCATGCGGCGCAGCGCGAGCGGCGTGACATGGGGCTCGTCCCCGAGAGCACCGGCCCACGCCTCGAAGATCGCTCCGAGGGCCATGCCGCTATGGCCAAGGCCGCGGCGGATAATCGTCTCCACGGCCGCTTCGAGCGCGTCGCGCAGCTGAGCGCGCGGGTCCAGGGAATCCATCGCGGCCTCGAGTGCAGCCATCGTCGCTGCACCATTCGAGCCCGTGTCGCAGTCCGCCCCGTCCCATCCGTCCAGGTCATCGAGGAAGGGCGCGAGCCTGGCGGCCTCCTCAGCCCCGGCGCGACACGCCTCGATGATGACAGAAGCATTCAGTTCCATGACTCCCCTTTCAGCCCCCTCCCATTGTCCCTGCGCGGCTCGGTGTGTGCGACCTGACACGACCCAGATCGGCTGCGACTTGTTGAAAGCATGGTTCGTCCGCTATTCTGTCATGGTTGCCTTCGGTTCAAGCACCGGAGGATGCGTTCTCCGCAAGCGCGGAGACAAAGACTGAACTGGAAGACATACCGAGGAGAACATCGTGGCTGCCGTTTGTGACGTGTGCGGTAAGGGACCCGGCTTCGGCAAGAGCGTGTCGCACTCGCACGTTCGCACCAACCGCCGGTGGAATCCGAACATTCAGCGCGTTCGCGCCCTGGTCAATGGGACGCCCAAGCGCCTGAACGTGTGCACCAAGTGCCTGAAGTCCGACAAGGTCGCCCGCGCGATCTGAGTCGACACTGACGTAACGCCGGAGGGGCGAGCCTGTTGGCTCGCCCCTCCGGCGTTTTCTATCATCCACTCGCCCCGCCTCGCGCCCGCGAAATCGCGCGCTGCCCCACTGGGTTCCCCATCCGCTCTCAGGAGGCGAGGCTCAGAGGAGATCCGCAGCCAGGTCGAGCGGGGTACCGAAACGGTGGTTTGTGATCGAGACTGCCTGCTCGCGTAGGAACGGCGCCAGCTCCGAGTGCGGCCACGCCGTGACGGCACCCGTGTACAAAGCGACGTCGGGGCTGCCACCGCTCGCGCGGGTCGCGTCCGCCCAGCGCTGCTGCGAGCTTTCATCGCGCGGACCGAGGACACGCACTCGCATGCCCAGGCCACCGGAGTTCGCCACCATCGCCAGGCGAGAATCCCACGAGTGCGCGTCTTCGACCGTCACCTCGACATCCCAGCCCTCCAGCAGCTCCCGGACGCTAGCCGGAAGCTCGTCGGCAACGGATAGCCCGATGGGCCCACCCGCGAGGATACCCGCCGCCAGCACACGCACGGTATCCACGAGGGCAGTCCCGCTTCCGGCACGCACGAGGACCGGCGTGGGGCGGTAGCGCAGGATGTTGCGCTCGCAGACCATGCCGGTGACGTCTCGGTTCGCCCCATATTCGGATGCCCAGGCAGCGCCGTCCGCGGCGAGGGCACGACTCAGTTCGGCCGCATCATCCGCGTTCAGGTGAGGACCGGCCGCACGGCACAGGGCGAGCACACTCGGATCGAGCGCCTCCTCGGGAGCATCGGAGCCCCCCACGCTCGTCTCGCGGGCAGGCTCGACCTCGCCCAGACCCAGCAGGTAGGAGGGGCCACCGGCCTTCGTCGTCGACCCGATCGCCGAGCGCTTCCAGCCGCCAAAAGGCTGACGGCGAACGATCGCGCCGGTAATGCCACGGTTGACGTAGAGGTTGCCGGCCTCGATGCCCTCCAGCCAGGTCGCCAACTCATCCGTGTCAAGAGTATGGAGGCCGGAGGTCAGTCCGTAGTCGACCTCGTTGACGGCCTCAATCGCGTCCTCGAGGGTATCAACACGCATGACGCCGAGGACGGGCGCGAAGTACTCGGTCAGGTGGAACTCACTGCCGGGCACCACACCCGCACGGATCCCAGGGGTCCACAACCCATCGCCCAGGTACCGGGGCCTCAGCACCCAGTGCTCGCCCTCGCCCAGGGTGGTCAGGCCTCGCACGGCCTTCTCATCGTCGGGCACAACAACCGGGCCGACCTGCGAATCCAGGGACGCCGGCAGGCCCACGCGCAGCGAGGCGGCCGCATCCACGAGCTGGCGGGCGATGCGGCTCGAGCGTCCCGCGGATCCGACGAGGATCAGCAGGGAGGACGCCGAGCACTTTGTCCCGCGTGCGCGAAGGCCGAATGAACGATGTCGCGCACCGCCAGATCGGGGTCGGCGGACGGCGTGACAATAATGGCGTTCTTGCCGCTGGTCTCACCCAGCAGGTGCATGTCGGGCTTCCACGAACGGAAAAGGCGCGCCGTGTCGTACGAGCCGGTCAGGACGACACGATCGACACCCTCGTGTGTCACCAGGTAGCGCGACACGTCCCCGTCCTCGAGCGGGGCGAGGGCCACCAGCTCGCGGGGAACCCCGGCCTCGTGGAAAGCCGCGACGAGCTCCGCGGCGCAACGCTTGGCCGGCGGGGCCGGCTTGAGGATCACCGCACTGCCCGCCGCCAGCGCCGCAGCGACGCCACCCACGGGGATAGCCACGGGGAAGTTCCAGGGCGAAGCAACGACGGTGACGTCCACGGGCACGAATCGCGCGCCCGCCATGTAGGTCTCATCGGCGAGACGCAACGAGGCCTGCGCGTAGTGATGGCAGAAGTCGATCGCTTCGCTCACCTCGGGATCGGCCTGATCGATGGTCTTGCCGGCCTCAGATCCGGCGACCTCGATGAGCTCGCCCCGGCGCGCGGCGAGAACATCGCCGACACGATGCAGCGCGGCTGCACGCTCCTCGGGGGCCAGGGCCTGCCAGGCGTGCGCCGCCTTGGTGCTCGACTCGACGAGAGCGTCGACCGCCTCATTCGTGGCCAGAGCCTGCGCGCCGGCACGCACGGCTTCGACGCCCCGCGTCGAGGCAGGGATAGCCGCAGCAATCTCACGGGCCCACTGCCGATTGGCGGCGAGGGCGGGATCAGAATCCGGCTCGGAGGCGAAGGGACGACGCGCACGCTCGGCGAGGCTCCCCCGCTCAGCCGGCACCCCGGCCTCGCGCTCAGCCAGACGATCCTGGACGCGGTTGGGAACGGGCAGCGGCGCGTCCGGATCAACGTCGGACAGAGCGGCAAGGAAACGGTCGCGCTCGCGGGCGAAGACGTCCTCGTTCGTGGCGATGTCAAAAACGCCAGACATGAAGTTTTCGGGCGCAGCGTTCTCTTCCAGGCGGCGCACCAAGTAAGAGATGGCGACGTCGAATTCTCGGGGGTTCACGACCGGGACATACAGGAGGAGGGAGCCGACATCGCGACGCACGACCTCTTGGATGCCTGTGGCCATGCCCGAGAGCATCTCGAACTCGACGCTGTCCTCGACCCCTCGCGCGGCGCGCAGCTCGTAGGCGAAGGCAATATCAAAGACGTTCTGTCCGGCCACTCCCAGACGAATCGCGCGGGTGCGCTCGGGTGTCATCGCCCAGCTCAGCATCCGCTTGTAGTTGGTGTCGGTGGCCTGCTTGGACGGCCAGGTCGTCAGCTCCCAGCCGTGAATCTCGGCGTCCACCTTCTCCATGGACAGGTTCGCGCCCTTCACGATGCGGACCTTGATGCGCGAACCTCCCGCGTCCACGCGTGCGCTCGCCCACTCCTGGAGACGCTGGAGAGCACCGAGCGAATCTGGCAGGTAGGCCTGGAGGACGATGCCGGCCTCGTAGCCGCGCATATCCGGCTGGTCGAGGATCGCGGTGAACACCGCGATCGTCAGGTCAAGGTCCTTGTAATCCTCCATGTCGAGGTTCAGGAACGTCCCGTTGTCGCGGGCGAGGCGGTAGAGCGGCAGGAGGGCGCTCACGCCGTGGTCGACAACCTCCTCGAAGCCCCACGGGTTGTGGGGGCCTGTCACCGCGGAGACCTTGATGGACACGTAGTCAACGTCCTCGCGGGTCACGAGGCGCGAGACCTCGGCCAGGCGGTGAGACGCTTCCTTCTCACCGAGAACCGCCTCACCGAGGAGGTTCACGTTCAAGCGGTTGCCGCCCTGACGCAGGCGTGCGAGCGCGGGGCCGAGGCCCTTATCGGTCGCATCCACGACGAGGTCGCCGACGATCTCGCGGAATACGCGCCGGGCCACCGCTGTCACCGTACGAGGCGCAAGGAGCGACGCGGTCGAGCCGAGGCCCATCGCCGCAGCCAGGGCCGGGGGCAGAAAGTTCTTGCGGCCGGCCGACAGGCGCTTCATGGCTGCGCTGGCCACGTCCAAGTCAGCGGGGCGCACCACGTCATCGACGAAATCGGGTCGTGAAAGTAAGTCCATCCGGATCGGCGAGGATACGGGACAGGAGCTTGGCCGAGCGCGGCGTGGGCTCACACGCCGATTCGTCGGCCCAGCGGCGGGCACGGATGATCGCCCGCTCCCCAAGGGCCCAAAGGTCATCGGGACAGCGTCGAGCGTTGATGTCGTGGTGGGATGGTGTGGGAACAGCGGCGTTCGCCATGCGTAGACCTCCAGGCGTGGATGTGCGACGGATTTGCGGCCTCGCGTGGAGCGTCAACGCTGGACACGCTCAGCACAACTCCCGGCGTTGTGAAGGATGCTGGTTTGTCCATCGTAACGCGCGTCAGGCCTACCTGTGCGGGCATCACAGAACGCCGATACGATCCACCAAGGGACCTAAGCCCCAAATTGCGCGAAACGCCCACAAAGTCAGATTCCAAGTGTCGCTTCTCACATAAGTGTCGTCGCCCGACACGACGACACCCCTGCCTCACTCGGAGCGAATGAGCCACCGCTCCTTCATGTCAACGGCGACGCCAGCCATGACCTCGTGCATGTTGAGCGTACGACCACCGTCCGCGCGCGAGCACAGCCACTGGACCTGCAGCCCATCCGATAACGCAACGAGGCGGCGCGCGATCTGCTCACTCGGAGCATCCTCACGTACCTCGCCCGTGGTCTTGCCATGCTCGAAGGCCTCAACAAGGTAGGAAATCGCAGCGATCAAATGCTCACGGAACCAGGGGTGTGCCTGATGCTTCGAATCAATGACGGCAGCCGACATCGCCGTGTAGAGCGCCACGCCGTCGGGGTGACGCTGGTTGTGGGCCACCATGTCCACCCAGGCATCCAGCGCGGCCTCGGCCCCATCCTCGGGGCGAGGGAGTTGACTGACGATACGGCGATCACGCTCGTCTAGGACCGCGGCGAGCAGCTGGTCCTTCGAGGAATAGTGATGCAGGAGCCCCGCCTTCGAAATATCCGAGGCGCGCGCGATGTCCGCAAGCGAGGTTGCCACGTAGCCCTGTGTCGAGAAAAGGTGAGTGCCTCCGACAGGATGCGCGCCTTCTTATCCTCGCTACCGGCCTTCGGACGGCCGGGCCGACGGGTGCTCGTTGCCTTGGCATCGTTGCTCATGCGGGCTGCTCCATGTTCGGTGTGACAGAGTTACCAACAACCCATCATAGCGTGCAACCACCTATACGCGACCGGGTATGCGAACTTCTCTTGTCGAGTCCGCATACCCGGCGCGTCGATGGCCTCATTCGAGTCTTTAGTAGCCGAACCGAACCTCGAACTGGGGCTTGCCCGAGGCATCCAACTCGAGATTTCCGTCCTTGTCGGTCTTCACCGTCGCGGTCACGCGAGACGTCACGTCACGCTGCTTGTCCCAGCTCTCGTTGCCCTGGATCGTGAACGTTGCCTCGCCTGTGTAGACACCGCCTTCGTCCGTCGTCGCTTTCATGGCCGTGGGCATCGTCTTGACCTGCAGCAGGGCCAGGGTCCGGGACTGCACCGCGCTCGGACATGCCGAGTCGATGTTACCCGGAACGGTCGCGCACGAGTTCGTCAGCGCAGCCGCAGCATCAAGTGCGGCAGCAGCCATCTTGTCGTTGTAGGTGCCCGTCAGCTCGACCGTTCCACCATAGTAGGAGCTGTCGTATCCCGTTGCGGCCTTGACCGACACGGTCTTGGGCGCGGCGTCGATGTACTCCCCCGTCTCCTCCGGGGTGAAGGTGTAGACGCCCGGGTAGAGCACGATGGAGCTGCTCGGTGCTTCCTTCAGCGTTGCGACCGACATCTTTCGCCGCCGATCGAGAAATGCGTGACCTTGTCTGCCTGCACGTCCACGCGAGCGACCATCGCATCCTGAATCTTCCAGTTCTTCAGCAGACCGAAGGTCTTCTTCGCCTCACTGACACGGAACGAACGGGTGAAGCGTTCGCCGTCGAGGCGCATCGTCGCCGTCACCATGCGTTCCTTCGAGTGTTCCGCATCGTCCGCGATCACGTCCTCGACCTCGATGCGGGCACTCGACGAGGCCATGACCTCGTCGGAGAGAAAACCTCGCTGGTCGTTGGGCAGCCCCGGATCAACCATCGCCGTCGCAGCGCTGGCCTTGCCGTCCGCGAGAAGATCAAGGTACTGGCGAACCTGCGCCTCGGGGCGTGCGCGTCCAGTTCGCGATTGTCAGAGCCACGGCTCCAACCACCCCGAGAACAACGAGGGCGACAACGCCCACGACAATGCGCTTAATTCGACGGCGGCTCTTGTCCGACATCGGCGTAAAAGGCAATGGTCCCGCTTGTCGGCGCGGCAGGCGGAACCTCGCCGGACACCGGAGCCATGACGGATACCTGCGGCGTCACGTATGTCTGCGCCACGGCGGGCGCGGGTGGCGCGGGTGGCGCGGGTGGCGCGGGGGTAGTCTGTTCGGGGACGGGAGGCGGCACACTCGTCCCCTGGGTCGTGTTCTGCGCGTTCGTTTCCACTGTTTCTCCTCGCTGCGGTGCTCTGCCCCGGCCCCGCGCCTGGGATGTGGCGCGCGGCTCGACGGGTACAAACCTAAAAATTGTCACATAAGCATTGTGGGGCATCAAGGTTACACGCGGCTCACGCTCCTGGAACGAGGCCGGGGCGAAGTTCCAGCGCACACACGCATGTCGCCCGTCCGGCTAGCGGACGGGCGACATCACGGGGCGGAGGGCGACGATGGGATTAACTTAACGCGCCAACGAAGAAGTCAGGCTTGCCGTCCGGCGTAAGCTTGAGCAGCCCGTCATTGGTGAATTGGACGTTGACGACCACTTTCGCATCAACGTCGCGCGTCCCTGGCATGTCGTACTTGTCGGAGTATGTCACCGCGAATGTCACTGGTCCTTGGAAGACTCCCGGGTCAATGTCCAGCGGCTCCACCGATGTGGGCATCGTCTTGATGGAGATCGCGGTCACCGCGTCGCTTTGGAGGGCGAACGGACAGTCAGAATTCTGGTTCCCCGGGATGGAGGCGCAGGAGTTCAGGAATTCCTTCGCGTGTACGTGCTATTTGACTTCTCAGTCCTCACTCAGGCTCAAAGAGACGGAGGTACCGTCTCCGCTCCACGTATCACCGAGGATCGAAACGGTTTCCGGGTTGGAGTCGGCATACTCACTCGCTACGACCGGCGTGAACGTGTACACGCCCGGGTAGAAGAGGAAGGTCGCATCGTTACTACCCTGCTCCTTTCGATGAGCATCGGCGGTCACGTCGCCCACGGTGAATTGGTTGTACCCGCGGGCATCGACGCTCACCTGGGACACGAGAGCATCCTTGACCTGCCAGTTGTCCAAAACTCCCATCGTGGGCTTCGTCTTCACCACCGTGAACTCGTGAACGAAACGCTCACCGTTGACCTGCATGGTCGCGGGTCACCGTACGCGTATCAGACTTGTCTTTCTTCCCGTCCTTCTCGCCCTCGCCAGCGCTGATGTCTTCGACAACCAGCAGCGACTGAGCGGACGACATCACCGAGTCCGTCAAAAACACGCGCTCGTCATTGGCTACGCCCGGATCGACCATCGCAGTTGCTGCGCTGGCATTGCCAGCGGCCAGCAGATCCAGGTACTGGCGCACCTGCGCCTCGGGCGTCCGCGAACTATTGGCGACCTTGATCGCCACCACGCCAGCGATCACCAGCACGACGAGGACACCGACCAGAACCCCAATCAGCTTCACACGCTTTTTTCCCGCCGCAGACATCGGCGTAAAAGCCACGCCTCCCCCGGCGGGCGTCGGCGAACTCACCCCCGCAGGCCCCGTCGGCGGAGCCGGAACCGGCGTCTCCATCGACTCGTTGTTCCCAGTGCCCATCATGTACTCCTCACACCAATTGACAATCCGTGACCAAGCCAGCAGCACACCTCGCGTGCCCCGGCAACCGGCCACCCAGGCATGCTCACTATCACACCACGAATGCCAATAGTCAAAGAGCGCCCACACTACGGCCACGCCGTGCCCGCCCACAGCGGACGGAGATAGCGTATGGAGCACGCTGTCAGGCGTCGGCGTCCGAATCGACGACGGGCAGAGCTTTCGTCGGCGGCACGCAGGCATCACCCTGCAGCGCAGGCAGGGACAATCCGGCGGTCGCCGGAATCTCCTCCGACGACTCAGCGAGCTTGCGCGCCACGCGCGACATCGGTCGAGACGAGGCCGGGGTGCCCTCAGTCAACGCGGTCATCCTGATGTACTCCAATCATTGGTCGTCACGCCGCTTGACGTCCCTGTCTACTCACACAGACTCCAGCGGCCCACATCACACTAGTCTACGGAATCTGGAGAGAAATGATCCCACGCCCCGCGCAGGACCGCGCCATCCATCATCGCCCGCGGTTCCTCCTCGGCCACGCACGCGCGCACCGAACCGACGACACGGAAGCCCTCCGGCAGCGCCGCATCGGGCGGGAATACCGCGATCATGCCGTGTTCCTCTCCCCCTTGGAGGACCCACCGCACGGGATCGACCGCGCAGACGCGGGCTGCGGCAGCCAGGTGAGATGCCTCAGCCTCGATAGCGCCTCGGTCAAACTCGATGACGACACCCGAGGCCTTGGCGATGCGCGCCGCATCCGTCGCGGGTCCATCCGACAGATCCATCATGGCGCGGGCGCCTGCGGCTGCGGCGGCCACGCCAGAGCCCAGCGGAGGCGTCGGCGCCCGGTACGTCTCAACGAAAGGAGCCAGATCGCCCAGCTGCGCTTCCCCTCGCGCTGACGGATCGACGTGCCCGCCCTCCAGGAGATCAAGGCCGGCGTAGGAGTATCCGAGGGTGCCACTGACCGCCACGAGGTCACCGGGGCGCGCGCCGTCACGGCGCACCACCGGCCCCGTGCAATAGCCGAAGGCCGTGATCGAAATGACGAGCTTCTCACCCGCGCTCAAGTCACCGCCAACGACACCCGCGCCAGCCTCTCGCGCGCGATCCCCCAGGCCTCGAACGACATCCAGGAACACGTCCGCGTCCATGTCGCGCGGCGCGACCACCGAGGCGACGAGCGCAGAGGGACGCCCGCCCATCGCATCGATATCCGCGAGGTTCTGAGCGGCCACGCGCGCGCCGACCTCGTAGCCGGTCGACCAGGACAGGTGGAAATGCTGGTCCTCCACCATGACGTCCGTCGTCACGATGAATGATCCTTCGGGGGCCGCGACCTGGGCGCAGTCGTCGCCAATACCGATCATCGTGCGCTCGCCGCGCGGAAAAGACTCGCGGAAATGAGACACCAACTGCGCCTCGGACAGGTCAGCTAACTTCATAGGCACCAGACTAGTCGCGGGCGCGCCGGTGCGCCGCGAAGGCACCTCAGTTTTCCATGCCTCGCACGGTCTGGGACGCAAACAGGCAGGTTGCGGCCGCGCTGGCCACGTTCAGGGATTCCGCGTCCCCCGTCATCGGGATCGACACGAGGGCGTCGCACAGGCGCATTTCGTCGCCCGACAGGCCCCGCGCCTCGTTGCCGAACACCCAGGCGTGCGACTGGGACAGACGCGAGCGTGCCGACACTCCCTGCACGAGGAGGTCGGAAAGACTCAACGATCCGGCGCCACCGCTGGTACCCAGCAGGGCTGCGCTGCGGCCGTGGACGAGTGCGCGCGCGTCCGCGAAAGAGGGCGCGACGCACACGGGAATGTGGAAAACGGAACCGGCACTCGAGCGCACGACCTTCGGGCTGGCGGCATCCACCGTGCCCGCGACGGCAACGAGGCCGACCGCGCCAAAGGCGTCGGCGGTGCGGATGATCGTGCCGACGTTACCGGGGTCGCGCCCCTGAGCGAGCACGACGATCGTCTCGCCCTCGCTCGGCTCCGGCAGCTCGCGCGACAGCGCGTCCAGGGTGGCAACGGCGCAGATGCCCTGCGAGTCCCCCGATAGGGCCGCCGAAACATCGGCGGTCACCGGGTGCACCCAGCGCGTGGCGCGCCGGGCGACGTCCACGATGTCCGCGTGCGCCTCCCACGCGTCCTCGCGAACGTACACGTCGCGCACCGCAAACGGTCGGTGCACGACAAGTTCACGCACTGCCTGAGGCCCCTCAACGAGCATCAGGCCCGAGCGTGAACGCGCCGAGCGCCCAACCAGACCCGACACCCTACGCACGCGATCGGCGCGGGAATTATCGAGAACGGTCAGGCGCTCGGCGGAAAGGCTCACCTATCAGGCCTTGGGGGCGTTGATGTCGGCGGGCAGCGCGTCCTTGGCGACCTTCACCAGGGCGTTGAACGCGTTGATGTCGTTCACGGCCAGCTCGGCCAGCATGCGACGGTCGACCTCGACGCCGGCCAGGTTCAGGCCCTGGATGAGGCGGTTGTAGGTCAGGCCCTGGGCGCGGGACGCAGCGTTGATGCGCTGGATCCACAGACGACGGAAGTCGCCCTTCTTGGCCTTGCGGTCGCGGTAGGAGTAGACGAAGGAGTGAGTGACCTGCTCCTTGGCCTTGCGGTACATGCGCGAGCGCTGGCCACGGTAGCCGGAGGCCTGCTCGAGTACGGTACGACGCTTCTTCTTGGCGTTGACAGAACGCTTAACACGTGCCATTTTCTACTGTTCTCCTCTAACTCGAGCTCACTTGCCCAGCAGACGCTTGACGCGCTTGACGTCAGCGGTCTCCAGGACCTGGTCGGTCGCCAGACGACGGGTCTTGCGGCTGGACTTGTGCTCCAGCAGGTGGCGGGCGCCGGCCTGCTCGCGCATGATCTTGCCCGAGCCGGTCGTGCGGAAGCGCTTCTTAGCACCGGAATGAGTCTTGTTCTTCGGCATTTCTATTCCTTCGTTGTGAGGCGATGGGTATCGCCGTCAGTCCTGTTCGTCAGCCTTGTCGGCTGCCACTCGGGCCTGGTCCTTGCTGGCGCGCTCCGCGCGCTTGCCCCGGCGCTCAGCGCGCTCGGCCTCGCGGCGCTTGCGCTGCTCAGTCAGGGCATCAGCCTTGCGCTTGGTGGGGGCCAGCACCATCGTCATGTTGCGCCCGTCCTGACGGGGCATCGACTCGACGGTGGCAAGGTCACCAATCTCCTCGGCGAGGCGCTGCAGGAGGCGAACGCCAGCCTCGGGGCGAGACTGCTCTCGACCGCGGAACATGATCATGACCTTGACCTTGTCGCCGGCGGACAGGAAGCGCTCCACGTGGCCCTTCTTGACGCCGAAGTCATGATCGTCGATCTTGAGTCGGAAGCGGATTTCCTTCAGCTGCGTGTTCGCCTGGTTGCGGCGAGCATCGCGGGCCTTCTGGGCGGCTTCGTACTTGTACTTGCCGTAATCCATGAGCTTTGCGACGGGCGGCTTAGCGTTCGGCGCAACCTCAACCAGGTCAAGCCCGGCCTCTTCGGCCAGACGCAGCGCGTCCTCAACGCGGACGACGCCGACCTGTTCACCTCCGGGTCCCACGAGGCGAACCTCGGGGACTCGAATACGCTCATTGATGCGAGTCTCGCTGATGAGCGGCTCCTTCCACAGAATCCTTATGCGCGAAACGAAAAGCCTCCGTTACGCGACGCGCACGGAGGCTTCCATCGGCCAACACGCACGGGTGTTGACCGTCGTACCCGATCCCCTGCGCAACGCCCCTGCGGGCGGCATCCTCTCTGTCGAGAGGCGGGTATCCAGGTGGGATTTCTCCGCTTGCGTTCCGGGCCTTCGCCCAGACGGTCGTATCAACGATACCAGAAATGGCGAGGGATCGCCAGATCAGCAATCATTGCGCGCCTCACGCTGCGCGAGGAGCGCTCGGGGCCGGTTCAGCGCAGGACGGGCGTGATCTCAACCCGGTCGGCCGAGGCGATGAGGCGGGGGTTCGTTCCCAGGGCGTTCAGGGCACCCGACAGCGCCTCCTTCATTGCCGAGGCATCGGTTCCCTGGGCGAAAGAAGCGCGGTCCACGGACACGACGACGCGCGTGAGGCCGTCGCCCGCGTAGGCGATCTCGACATCGACGATGGCCGGGCACGCCGCGGTGGCCTCGGCGAGCAGGAGTTCGCGCAGGGATCCGTCGCGCCACGCGGGGAGCCACTCATCTCCCTGCGCGAGCGCAGCGACGGCGGGGCGCGGCAGCAGTACCGCGTCGGTGCCCGGGTTGACGACGATGCGCCCGCCCGTCTCCACGAGAGCGGTCAGCCCGATCGTGCGGAAGTCCAGGGCCATCGGACGATCACCGGGGCGGTGTGCGGACAGTGCGCGGACCGACGAATAGATGGCGAGCGCCTCCCCCGCGGGGGTCTGGGCGCGCACGAAATCGATCGGGTTATGACCGTTTTCTCCGGCGTGTACGCCCGTCACGCGCGGGTCGGGCTCAACGTCGATGGGAACGATGACACGTTCAAAGACGAGAGCATCGACGAGCGCCTCAAGCCTGGCCGCGCCCGCGTCACTGCCCTGCCCCAGCGCGAGCGCCCGGGCGGTACGAGGAAGCCCCTGACCGACATCAGCGCGGTCGTGGCTCATCATCGACAGGCGCTGCGCCAGTCGATTCTTCTGTTCCTCGGTGAGGATGGGAGGCGTAGGCGTCATGACCGCTCCTCGTATCCGGCGACGTCCAGTGCATCGGCCAGAGTGAATGCGCCCTGGTACAGGGCCTTTCCGACGATCGCACCCTCGATGCCCAGGGCACGCAGGGCCTCGACATCGGCCAGGGAGTTCACCCCACCCGAGGCGATGATCCGGGCGGGGCTCTGGTCTGCGACGCGGGCCAGCAGGTCTCGGTTGGAACCGTTCATCTGACCGTCACGAGTCACGTCTGTGACGACCAGGCGGGCCACACCCGCCTCGTTCAGGACGCGCAGAGCCTCCCACACGTTGCCCCCCTCACCGCGCCCACCGCGCGCGGCCAGGCGATCGCCGCGCACGTCCAGGCACACGGCAACGCGCTCACCGAAAGTGTCAACGGCCTCGCACACGGCGTCGATGTCATCGAGGGCTTGCGTCGCGATATTGACGCGCTCGGGCCCCATGGCCAGCCCGGCCTCGATAGTCGCTCGGCTCGTGATCCCTCCCGACAGCTCGACGCGCACGGGAACCTCACGGATCACCCGGGCGAGCAGCTCAGAGTTCTCGCCGCGACCAAACGCCAGGTCCAAGTCCACGAGGTGCACCCAGCGAGCCCCGGCCTCGTGAAACGAACGAGCGACATCGATCGGGCTACCCCAGGAGCCCTCGTCGATCGACCCGGAGGACAGACGCACGGCCTGCCCGCCCGTCACGTCGATCGCGGGCAGCAGTTCGAGGATCGTCATGATTGCTTGCGTCGCAGCCAACCGAAGGGGCCGCCGCCCTGGCAGCTGCCGTCGGCCGCCACAGAATCCTTGTAGTCGGCGGGCGTCGTGCGCCCCAGCAGGAGGTCCTCCGTCGCCGCGGGCATCGCCCCCAGCAGCAGGCCCGCAGGAATCGTCTCCTCGGGCTCACCGCCCACGTAGCGCTGGGCGGAGATACGACCCGAGACGCCCGGCTCCACGCCGTCGCCCTCGACGAGCCAGCTCATGAGGGCGACCGCCCCGTACTTCGACAGGTTCGAGACGGCCCGTGCCACGCGATCCACCGCGTCGGGCATCGGACGCTGGCCGGTCAGCAGAGCGTCGAGCTCCTCCTCGTCCGTCGGCGTCGTCTCCACGCGCAGCCACACGGCGGTCCACGGCTTGAGACGCACGATCGACTCGCGCACACCCGTCAGCGCGAGCAGCGAGTGCAGCGCCTCCGGGTAGGAAATCGGAGCGAGCACGAGGGCAACCGACAGACGGCCACCCTCCAGGTGCAGGGACTCGTCAACGGGAGTGTCGTCCGGATCGAGGGACGGCAGAGCAATCGCCCGCGGCGGGCGTCGATCCCAGCGATGCAACCAGCGACTGGAACTCCGCGTCGATATCGTCGTTGTGAGCGCTCACCGCTCCTCCTTATACTGTGTGTCTCTACCCAAGGATACTGTTCATCCACGCCCTCGCGCGTGATGCGCTCTCCCTCAGCGAAAGGATTCACCATGAGCACACCGACGATCCCCGTGCGCGGGGAGATCAAGCTCGGCCAATTCGTCAAGCTCGCCTCCCTCGCGGAAGACGGCGCACAGGCCCGCGAGCTCATCCAGGCCGGCGACGTGACCGTCAACGGCGAGGTGGAGACGCGCCGCGGCCATCACCTGAGCGCCGGCGACCTCGTCGAGGTCGACGCCCCCTGGGGCAAGGCCGCCGCAATCGTCGGATCCGCCTCCTAAGCACGCCCGTCGACGACGCGAGCCGAGTCCCACCGGGGCCCGGCTCGCATCATGTTAGGACGAGGTGACGACACCGCCCGCGCCGACGACGGCCTTGATGTGGCTGAAGAAGGCGCTCGTCTGTTCGACGCGCAGCTTCGGATCCAACTCGACGACCGTCGTGCGCCCCGGCTCCGTCAGGTGCAGGCGCACCGGGGAACCGCCGGGATAGGACTCGAGCACACCGCGCAGGTCGGTGAGCAGCTCGGGCGTACACCTGGCGGCCGGCAGGCGCAGGTCGAGGGGCAGGTCCGCCCCGCCCGACAGATCCAGGAGGGTCATCGACTGGCCGTAGATGGTCATGCCCTCCTCACGCACGTTCACCTTGCCCTCGATCTGGACGATGATGTCCTGCGCGAGGTAGGTCTGAATCGACTCGTAGGAGCGCGGGAAGAAGAGCACATCCACCGAACCCGACAGGTCCTCGATCGTCGCGATCGCCCACGCGTTGCCCTGCTTCGTCACCTTCGTCGTGACGCCCGAGATGAGGCCCGCGATCTTCACGATGCGGTCCGCCATCGCCCCGTCGGAGCCGACGACCTGGGCGATCTCGTAGTCCTGGTGGCGCGCCAGCGCCGCCTCCACGCCGCGCAGCGGGTGGTCGGAGACGTACAGGCCCAGCATCTCGCGCTCGGCCGCCAGCTTCGTCTTACGGTCGAACTCGGGCAGGTCCGGGATGTCGATCGTCAGGCCCGAGCCCGTGTCCTCGTCCTCGCCCAGAGCACCGAACAGGTCAAACTGTCCGATCGCCTCGTTACGCTTGACGTCAATGATCGCGTCCACGGCCTCATCGCATCGCGCGAGGAGAGCGCGGCGCGTGTGCCCCATCGAGTCGAAAGCGCCGGCGCGGATGAGGGACTGGATCGTGCGCTTGTTGCACACCACCTGGGGCACCTTGTCCAGGAAGTCCTGGAACGAGGCGAACCGCCCCTTCTGCGCACGAGTCTCCACGATAGCGTCGACGACCGGGCCACCCACGTTCTGGATGGCGTTCAGACCGAAGCGGATCGCCTCGCCGTCAGGCGCAAAGTTACCCATCGACGCGTTGACGTCCGGGGGCAGGACCGTGATATCCATGTGGCGGCACTCCGCCAGGTACAGGGCGCGACGATCCTTGTTGTCCTTCGTCGAGGTCAGCAGGGCCGCCATGTACTCCGTCGGGTAGTTCGCCTTTGAGGAAGGCCGTCCAGTAGGAGACGAGGCCGTAGGCTGCCGAGTGGGCCTTGTTGAAGGCGTAGGCCGAGAAGGGAACGACGACGTCCCACAGGGCCTTGATCGACTCCTCGGAGTAGCCGTTATCGATCATGCCCTGGCGGAAGCCCTTGAACTGCTGGTCCAGGACCTCCTTCTTCTTCTTACCCATCGCCTTACGCAGAATGTCTGCCTGACCCAGCGAGTATCCCGCCAGCTTCTGCGCAATCTGCATGACCTGCTCCTGATACACGATCAGACCGAAGGTCGTCCCCAGGATGTCCTTAAGCGGTTCTTCCAGCTCCGGGTGGATCGGCGTGATCTCCTGACGCCCGTTCTTACGCAGCGCGTAGTTCGTGTGCGAGTTCGCGCCCATCGGGCCGGGGCGATACAGGGCGCCGACGGCGGAGATGTCTTCGAAGTTGTCGGGCTTCATGAGCTTGAGGAGGTCGCGCATGCCACCACCATCAAGCTGGAAGACGCCGAGAGTCTCGCCTCGTCCCAGCAGCTCATACGTCTTCTTATCATCGAAGGCCAGATGATCGAGGTCCGGGTCCGGCTTGCCGTTGAGCGCGATGTTCGCGAGCGCATCGGACACGACCGTGAGGTTACGCAGGCCCAGGAAGTCCATCTTCAGCAGGCCCAGCGTCTCGCACGTCGGGTAGTCGAACTGCGTGATGATCGCGCCGTCCTGCGGGCGCTTCATGATCGGGATGATGTCGGTGAGCGTGTGGGAGCTCATGATGACCGCACACGCGTGCACGCCCCACTGGCGCGTCAGGCCCTCCAGGCCGAGCGCGTACTGGACGACCTCGTGCGTGTCGGGGTTCTCCTCGTAGAACTTACGGAATTCGGCGGCCTCCGCGTAGCGCTTTGTCCTTCTCGTCGAAGATGCCGTGGACCGTGATGTCCTTGCCCATGATCGCCGGGGGCAGCGCCTTGGTGAGCTGCTCCCCGACCTTGAAGTCCTTGCCGAGGATACGCGCGGAGTCCTTCAGGGCCTGCTTGGTCTTAATCGTGCCGTAGGTGACGACCTGGCTGATGCGGTCCTCGCCGTACTTGCGCTTGACGTATGCGATGACCTCGTCGCGCCTGCGTTCGTCGAAGTCGACGTCGAAGTCGGGCATCGAGATTCGCTCGGGGTTGAGGAATCGCTCGAAGATCAGGCCGTGATCGAGGGGGTTTAGCTCGGTGATCTTCATGGCGTAGGCCACCATCGAGCCCGCGCCCGAGCCACGGCCCGGTCCCACGCGGATGCCCTGCGACTTCGCCCAGTTGATGTAGTCGGCGACGGTGAGGAAGTAGCCCGGGAAGCCCATCGAAATGATGACGTCCTCCTCGTATTGGGCCTGCTTGCGCACTGCGTCAGGAATACCGTTCGGGAAGCGATCGCGCAGGCCTCGCTCGACCTCCTTGATGAACCACGAGGTCTTGTCTTCGCCCTCGGGCACCGGGAAGTCGGGCATGTAGTTCGCGCCCTCCTTCGTGGTCGTGAAGTGCACGTCGCAGCGCTCCGCGATCTCGAGGGTCGAGTCGCAGGCGCTGGGCAGCTCGCTCCACAGGGCACGCATCTCGTCCGACGAGCGGATGTAGTAGCCGTCGCCGTCGAACCTGAATCGGTCGGGGTCGTTGATGCGCGAGCCCGAGTTGATGCACAGGAGCGCGTCCTGGATCTTGCGGTCGTCGCGCTTGACGTAGTGCGCGTCGTTGGTGGCCACGAGGGGCGCGTTCATGAGCTTGGCGATCTCGAGGACCTGCTGGTGGGTGCGTCGCTCGATGTCGATGCCGTGGTCCATGACCTCGACGTAGAAGTTCTCCGCGCCGAAAATGTCGCGAAGCTCCGCGGCCTCAGCCACGGCCTCGTCCCACTGCCCCAGGCGCAGACGCGTCTGCACGGCACCCGAGGGGCAGCCCGTGAACACGATGAGGCCCTCGTGGAACTGGCTGAGCAGCTCCTTGTCGGCGCGCGGCCACTTGCCGAACTGGCCGTCCGTCGAGGCGTAGGACCCCAAGCGGAAGAGGTTGTGCATGCCCGTCGTGTTGTAGGCGATCAGGGTCAGGTGGTTGTAGGAGCCGCCGGCGCTCACGTCGTCGGCGCGCTGCCACGGCTCGCCCCACAGGACCTTCTGGCGATCGAAGCGCGAGGTCCCCGGCGTCACGTACGCCTCCAGGCCGATGATCGGCTTGACGCCCGCATTCTTGCAGTTCGTGTAGAAGTCGAAGGCACCGAAAAGATAACCGTGATCCGTCAGGCCGATCGCGGGCTGCCCGAGACGGGCGGCCTCCTGGGCCATCGCTTTCGTCTTCGCCGCTCCGTCGAGCATCGAATACTCGGAGTGGTTGTGAAGGTGCACGAAGGAATCAGCCATGCGTCGATTCTACTGTCCGAGGCGCGCGCACCCACGGTGAACGCCCCGGGCGCAGCGGTCGTTCATCTCACGGCGTGAGCCTCGACGAGGCCGGGGCCGAGAATCGGGGAAGCCTCACCAAACGGAGGATCAGTCGTGCGGGTGGCGCAGCTCCTCGAGCGCGTCGGCGAGGTCATCCGGATAGGGGCTGGACACACTCATCGGCATGCCCGTGCGGGGGTGGGCGAATCCGAGGCGAACGGCGTGCAGCCACTGGCGGGTGAGCCCCAGGCGCTCCGCCTGGGTCGGGTCGGCGCCGTAGAACGTATCGCCCACGCACGGGTGCCCGACGGCGGCCATGTGCACGCGAATCTGGTGGGTGCGTCCCGTCTCCAGGTGCACCTCGGTGAGCTGGGCGCCCGCCATGAGCTCAAGCGTGTCGTAGTGGGTGACGGCGCGCTTACCGCCATCGATGACGGCCATGCGCCATTCGCGCGAGGGGTGACGACCGATGGGCGCATCGATCGTGCCCGATGGCGGATCGAGGTGGCCAGCAACCACCGCGTGATAGACCTTTTCGATCGTGCGCTCCTTGAAGGCTCGCTTCATGACCGTGTATGCGAGCTCGGACTTGGCGACCATCATCGCGCCCGAGGTGCCCACGTCGAGCCGGTGCACGATGCCCTGACGCTCGGGAGGGCCGTAGCTGGTAATGCGATATCCCGCCGCCTCCAAGTTCCCCAGGACCGTGGGCCCCTCCCATCCGGGGCCCGTGTGGGCGGCGACGCCGACGGGCTTGTCGACGACGACAATGTCCTCGTCGTCGTAGAGGATCGTCATGTCGGTGACCGGAGTCGGCTTGCTCTCCGGTTCCGCAATGGTGACCTCGATGATGTCCATGGCTCCGAGACGATCCGATTTGCCGGCGGCAACGCCATTGACGAGAACGTGCCCCTGCGCCGCCAGCTCCGCGCAGCGCGAGCGCGACAGGCCGAGCATCCGGGCCAGAGCGGCGTCAACCCTCTCGCCCACGAGGGCGTCGGGGACGGGAAGCATACGCGAGCTCACTGGGCGTCCTCCTTCGAGGGCTCACGGGACAGCGCGAGGGCCAGCAAAGGTGCCCCGAGCACGATCCAAATGTCCGCGACGTTGCCGACGAACCAGTTGCCATAGGCGATGAAGTCGGTGACGTGGCCGACGCCGAAAGCCGGGCTCAGCAGTCAGTCGATCGATCAGATTGCCGACGGCCCCGCCCGCCAGCAGCGCGATCGCCAGCAGCGTCGACGCGCGGTGCACGCGCCGAGCCATCACGACCAGCACGCCGATGATGACGACGGTGAAGATCGTCAGAATCCATGTCTTGCCGGCGGCAAAGGAGAAGGCAGCACCCGAATTGTGCACGAGGGACAGCGACAGCCACTGCCCGATGAGCGGGCGCGGCGCTTGGCCGTCAAGGGCGCCGCGTGCCCACATCTTTGACGCCTGATCGGTGGCAATAGCGGCAACGAACACGATGCCCGCGTACACCCACGTCGCGCGGGTGTGGGTCGGGTGGGAGGAGTTAGCCATGGTTCCCTATCTTAAACGACCGGCGGCGGCGCACCGCGAAGTGCACCGCCGCCGGTCAAAGCGATTGCGATCAGTTCTCGCCGTTGTCGACCTCTTTGAGGAGGGTCTCGAGGTGGTTGCGCAGGTTCGTACGGTACTCGGCCTCGAAGGTACGCAGACCGTTGATCTTGTTCTCGAGCAGCTCGCGCTCCTGGTCGAGCTGGGAGAGCAGCGAGTCCTTCTGCTTCTGGGCGTCGGAGATGATCGCGTCGCGCTCGGCGTTAGCATCGGCGATAATCTTCGCGGCCTGCTCTTCGCCGTCGCGCACGTACTCGTCGTGGACGCGCTGGGCGAGGGCCAGCATGGAGGTGGCGGACTCCGCATCCTGCGGGCCGGTGAGGGCCGGGGCGGCGGGGAGCCGGGGTCTCGACGACCGGGGCTGCCACGGGGGCGGGGGTCTCGGCAGGCGCGTAGTCGGAGTTGGACAGCTCGGCGATACGGCGCTCAGCGGCCTCGAGCTTTTCCTTCAGATCCTGGTTCTCCATCTGCAGGGAGTAGATGGTGGAGACAACCTCGTCGAGGAACTCATCGACCTCGTCCTGGTCGTATCCCTCGCGGAACTTGACGTACTGGAACTTCTTGTTGAGGACATCCTCGGTAGTGAGCAGGGCCATTTCTTCGCCTCTCGGTCGTTTCGATTGGACGCGCGAAACCCGCGCGCCTGGACGACCGGGAAGGCCGCCCGCTATCACGTCACCAAAATAATAACTGAAATTGTCACACTAGCAACATCCATCACGAGGTGAGGGACATTTTTGTGGGGCCTCTCATCCCCCTTTTTGAGCTCTACAGGCTCAAAAAGTAAAGGAAACTAGCGAAACGCTGTGCAACGATAAGCACCAGGAATAAGAGCATGAAACCGACATCGATTGCCATGCCGCCACCGAGGCGCAGGGGCGGAACGAAGCGCCCAATCCAACGGATCGGAGGATCGGTCAGCGCGTAGAGAACATTCGCGAGGACGAGCACAATCCCCCTCGGACGCCATCCGCGCGCGAAAAACGGAACCCAGTCCAGAATGACGCGCGCGAACAGCACCATCATGTAGAGGTTGATGAGAACGCTCAGCCCCCACCCGATCCAGCCAAGAACGGCCACGAGCGACCTCAGCCCTGGTTGTAGAGGGAACCGCGACGGCCGGAGGTGTTGTCGCCCGCAACCTCGACCGTGGCCGGGGACAGCAGGAAGACTCGGTTGGTGACGCGCTCGATGACACCGTGCAGGCCAAAGGTCAGGCCAGCCGCAAAGTCAACCAGGCGACGCGCCTCATCCTCGCCCATGTCGGTGAGGTTGATGATGACGGGCGTGCCATCACGGAACGCCTCGCCGATCGTGACGGCGTCAGAGTAGGCGGTGGGGTGGATCGTCACGATGCGCGTGAGATCCTCGGCCGGCTCGTTGCGGCGGATGCTGGTCAGTGTCGGACGGGATACGGGGGTAATGTCGGCCACGGGAGCTACCTCTTCCACCTCGTCGAATTCATCGAATTCATCGATGGGCTCCTCCGGTGAGTACCAGCCCATAAACTTACGTGCGCGTGCACCGAACGACTCGCTCATTGTTCCTCCTTCAGCCGATGCATAGCCACAAGCTACAGTTACCGAGCGGCATCGCCGGGCAGGGCGCTCGGCGCGTCGCGAGGACCGCGCCAGAAAGCCTCATCATGGGGTATTTCCGCGTCGACATCAGGGCACAGGAAAGCCGCAGCCCGAGGCTCTCTCGACGGCATCGGTGCCTCAGGCGGGAACGATGATGAGCGCCTGGCGTCCGCAGGACGAGTCGGCACGATACGAGAAGAGGTCGGCATCCTCGAGGGTGCAGCGCTCATCGATGGCCACTCTCACGCCCCGGGCAGCCAGGGACGAGGCCGCAGCGCGCGGCAGGTCGAGTGCGGGAGTGCCCCACGACGTGACAGAACGGATGCCGGGCATGAGCGCTTCGCTCTCGTCGGCCATGTCGGCAGGCACCTCGTAGCAGCGCCCGCAGATAGCCGGGCCGATCAAGGCGTCGATCGGCCGGCGTCGAGGCTGCGGATGCGCCGGGCGGTCTCCTCAAGGATCCCACCGAGCAGGCCGCGCCGACCCGCGTGCACGGCTGCGACGATCTGACCGGAGGCGGCGGAGAAAACGACGGGCAAGCAATCCGCGGTCTGCACGGCGAGGGCAGGAGCCCCCTGCCAGTCGCGGGCGTCGACGATGATGCCGTCGGCGTCGACGGGCCCCCACTCCCCCGTCGTGGGCTGAGCGAGCGCCTCTCCGGACGCCGCCAGGGTGGGTGCGCTCTCGCCGCGAACGATGAGATCCACCCGGGTCGAATGGGTCTGATCCATCCAGACGATCTCGCGCCCGAGCGCCACCGCTAGGGCGCGCCGACGATCGCGCACGAGCGACTCCTGGTCACCCACATGCAGGCCGACGTTGCCGCATAGCGCACCGGTACCCGGGTCCACCTCGGTGAGGTGGACCCGGGCACCGGCCCAGAGCTTGTCACTCATCAGCGCAGGAAGGGAGGAATATCCAGCTCTTCCTTCTCGGGCGCCTCGGGGTAGACGCGAGGAACCTCGAAGGAGTGCTCGGACTCGGACTCCTCGTACTCAGCGGCAGCGGGCGTCTCGACGGGGGCCGGAGCGGCCTCACGCACGGGAGCCGCGACGTCGGCGCGGTGCTGCGCGCGGCGCGTCGACAGCTGGGTGATACGAGCGGTCTCGGCGGCCGGAGCCTTAGCCTCGGGGGCAGCGGGACGCTGCTGAGCCACCGGAGCGGACACGCGGGAGACGTTCGGGCGCGACATGGCCGCATCCGTGGCCTCGTCGAAGCCGGCAGCGATGACGGTCACGCGGATCTCGTCACCCAGAGCATCGTCGATGACGTTACCGAAGATGATGTTCGCCTCGGGGTGGGCCGCCTCGCGCACGAGCTGCGAGGAGCTGTAGACCTCTTGCAGGCTGAGGTCGGAACCACCCTGGAAGAACATGAGCACACCGTGGGCACCGTCGATCGAGGCTTCCAGCAGCGGAGAGGAGATAGCGCTCTCGACAGCGCGCAGCGCGCGATCCTCGCCGGTCGCCGCACCGATACCCATGAGGGCCGAACCGGCGTCCTTCATGACCGACTTGACGTCGTTGAAGTCCACGTTGATGAGGCCGGGGGTGGTGATCAGTTCGGTGATGCCCTGGACACCCGAGAGGAGCACCTGGTCGGCAGCGCGGAAAGCGTCAAGCACGGAGATGTTCGCGTCGGAGATCTCCAGGAGACGGTCGTTCGGGATGACGATCAGGGTGTCGACCTCTTCGCGCAGGGTCGTCACGCCGCCCTCGGCCTGAGCCGCACGGCGGTTGCCCTCGAACGAGAAGGGGCGGGTCACGACGCCAACCGTCAGCGCGCCAGCGTCGCGGGCGATCTTGGCGACGACCGGGGCCGCACCGGTACCGGTGCCACCGCCCTCACCAGCGGTCACGAACACCATGTCCGCACCCTCAAGCGCGGCGGTGATCTCCTCGATGTGATCCTCCGCAGCCTTACGGCCGACGGCCGGATCCGCGCCGGCGCCCAGGCCGTGCGTCAGTTCGCGGCCGATGTCGAGCTTGGTCTCGGCATCGGACATGAGCAGAGCCTGCGCATCAGTGTTGACGGCAATGAACTCAACGCCCTTGAGGCCGACCTCGATCATTCGGTTCACGGCGTTAACTCCGCCGCCGCCGACGCCGACGACCTTGATCACTGCCAGGTGGTTTTGCGGTGTCGCCATGGATGTCTCCCTTGCATCAGACCCTCAACCTCTAGTTGAAGGTTGATGTTTAACGTGCTTCGTGTCGGAAAGAACCTAGGTGTCCGCGAGCATTCCTTCAAGCCAACACGCGGACAAAAGACAAGGCTTAACTGGTCACAGGGTGATTCGGCGAGGACACGTCGTAGGTACTC
The DNA here is from genome assembly GCA_916438365.1 of uncultured Sanguibacter sp. The sequence continues at coordinate 118,434 of CAKAEY010000019.1, read as the reverse complement.
GCCTGAACATTAGCCAGCAGCGTGGCCAACACCCGCGCCTTTGCGGCGCATCTGCGCGGGTTCCCCACTTGACAGTCTGGCCACCGCGCAGCGTGAAGTTCACCTGAGTTCCCGTCGAGGTCACGGCAGCCACCTGGGCGCGCGTCGCCTCGTCCAGCGCGCCCAGCGCGGAGGCAATATCAGCCGCGCCGGTCGCCCGGTCCTCCGGGAGCGTCGCGAGCGGGTATTCCCCCGCCGACGGCACCTGCTGGAAGGCGACGCCCTGATCGTCCACCAGCCAGTAGCCACCCGAGGCGGCCTCGACAGCCATGCCCGTCCGCATTGTCACCGACACGCGCAAGCTCGTCGGCCATCGACGCGACACGCTCGCCGAGCGCACCGCCACGTTGGACTCGACTGCGCGAGCTACCGCCTGCGTGTTCAGGCGCGTGAGCGGAACCCCCCTCGAAGGACGCGATCGACGAACGCACGGAATCAGCCGTCACAAGCGTGCCATCCTCGCCCGAGACAACGACCGCGGACGAGGAGAATGCGAAGACGGGCGAGAAGAACGCGACCCACGCGCCTCCCGCTGCGAGCGTGAGCGTCACAAGCGTGAGAGCGATGCGACGAGCAAGGAGGATACGACGCGCGCGGGTGCGCTCACGCAGGCGATCCCCCCAAATCCGTCGCCTCCTCGCCACCCAGCAGAGACGCAGCATCGGCGACAGGCATCGGCCGGTCCACGGTTCCACGCGCACGGCGGCGCTCCGTGAGCGACGCGGGACGACGCTTCGGCTCCTGCGCCGCCTCGTCCTCAGACGGGGACACGATCTCATCGAAAGACGAGGCGGTCTCCTCCACGTGCGACGGCCGCTCCTCGTGGGAGCGAGCTCCTCCCGGACGCCTCGGCGACGGTGGCCTCATGCCTCCATCCGCTTCCACTCATCGAGCACGTCGGACGCACAGTGAGTGATCGAACCGGCGCCCATCGTCAGGCACACACCCCCCTCGGGGGTCAGCGAAGCGGCCAGGCGGGCGGCCTCGTGCATGTCCTCGACGTAGGACGCGCCCTCGATGCGCGAGGAAATGAGGCTCGAGTCGACTCCCGGCTCGGGATCCTCGCGGGCACCGTAGATGCCAGCCAGCACGACGTGATCCGCGCCCGACAGTGCCTGGGCGAAACGCTCCGCGAAGATACGCGTGCGCGAGTAGAGGTGCGGCTGGAACACGACGGTCACATCGCCCTCGCCCGCCACGACGCGCGCCTCGCGGATCGCGGCCTCGACCTCGGTCGGGTGGTGAGCGTAGTCGTCGAACAGGCGACGCGAACCGACCTGGCCGCGCGCCTCGAAGCGACGCGCCGCGCCGGTAAACTCTCCCAGCCCGTCGGCGATCGCCTGAGGCGACAACCCACATTCGATGCCTGCCACCCACGCGGCGGCCGCATTGAGCACGTTGTGCTCGCCGGGGACGCTCAGCGCCAGCGACGCGCTGCGCTCTCCCCACGTCAGGGACGCGCTGCCCCCGTGGGCCTCCACGCGAACGTTCGAGATCACGACGTCAGGTGTGTGCAGCGAACGCTCAGTACGGCCGTAGGTGACGACCCGAAGCCCTTCGGCACGCGCCGACTGCGCCAGACGAACGGCACCCTCGTCCTCCGCGCAGGTGACCAGCAGGCCGCCGGGGACCATGCGGCGCGCAAACTCGACGAAAATCTCCTCGAACTCCTCGCGGGAGTGGTATCGATCCAGGTGATCGGGCTCGACGTTGGTGACGATCTCGATCGCCGGGGTGTAGTTCAGGAACGAGCCGTCCGACTCGTCGGCCTCGGCGACGAACACGTCCCCGCCACCCAGGTGCGCGCCGGTGCCCAGCTGGGGCAGCACGCCGCCCACGGCCACCGACGGGTCCAGCCCGCAGGCCGACAAGCCGATCGCGAGCATGCCCGACGTCGTCGTCTTCCCGTGCGCGCCGGCGACGCCGACAAAGCGCATGCCCGACGCCGCAAGAGCAAGAGCCTGCGAGCGGTGAATGACCCTCTGGCCACGCTCGCGCGCAACCGCCAGCTCCGGATTGTCCTCGCGGATCGCAGTCGAGACCACGACCACGGAGCTCGGGTCCACGTGCGAGGCCTCGTGCCCGACGAAGGCGCGAACGCCCACCGAGCGCAGGTGCTCGAGGACGGCGGACTCCTCGCGGTCAGAGCCTTCGACCGTGGCGCCCCGCGAAGCCAAAAGCTCCGCGACGACGCTCATGCCCGCGCCGCCGATACCGATCAGATGGAAACGATCCTGCAGCGTCGGCTCACTCATTGCTGGCCTCCTTCACCTGCTCAAGAGCCAGATCCGCCAGCGCACGGGCGGCTCCGGCGCGGCCCAGCGACTGCGAGGCCGCGGCCATGTCCGCCAGGCGGGTCGAGCCCAGCAGAGGGAACACGTTGCGGCGCACAAAGTCAGCCGTGAAGTCCTTGTCGTCGATGAGCTGCGCGCCGCCGGCGGCCACGTGGTCCGCCGCGTTCAGACGCTGCTCGCCGTTGCCGATCGGCAGCGGCACGTAGATGCAGGGCAGGCCCAGGGCCTCCATCTCGGCCACGGTTCCCGCGCCCGAACGACACACGACGAGATCCGCGACTGCCAGCGCGTCCTCCATCGTCGTCAGGTAGTCGATCACGTGCCAGCGGTCCGACAGCCCGGCCTTCTCAACAGCTGCGCGAACAGGCTCGTCCTTGCCGCGGCCCGTCAGGTGCACGACCTGCGCGCCTTCCGGCAGCGCGTCCGCCGCACCCGTCATCGACTCGTTGACGTGCAAGGCTCCCAGGGACCCGCCCGTCACCAGCAGCGTGGGCGCATCCGGGTTGACGCCGAGACGCTCGGCCGCCTCACGGCGCGCCTGGGCAGCGCCCTGCGCATCCGCGCGGCGGCTGGCCAGCTCAGCGATCGCCGCACGCAGGGGTAGGCCCGTCACGATCGTCTGGCCATTGCGCGCCTGCAGCGGCGAGGAGGGGAACGTCAGAGCGACGACCGCCGCATTGCGCGCGCCCACCTTATTCGCCAGGCCGGGGCGCGCGTTCTGCTCGTGAATGACGATCGGGACACCCGCGCGCTTCGCCGCGATGTACGCGGGCGTCGACACGTAGCCGCCAAAACCAACGAGCACGTCAGCGCCTTCAAGCGCCTGCGCGCAACGCTTCACGGCATCCGCGAAACGACCGGGAAGAGTGAAGAACGCCAGGGAGGGACGCCTCGGCAAAGGAACGCGGGGAATCTCCACGAGCGGGAATCCTGCGGCGGGAACCAGATCCGCCTCCAAGCCAGCCTTCGTCCCCAGAACGACAACCTCAGCTCCACTGTCGCGCAGCTGCGCCGCCGTCGCCAGCAGAGGATTCACGTGACCGGCAGTGCCGCCGCCAGCCATCACAACCTTGACCATATGCGTCTCCTTTACGCGTGTGCGTGACACCAGTGTAGCGAGCCACGCTGGCCACCAGGTGCCGCAGGGTCTTAGCGCGCCGCGCGACGGCGAGGGGCGAGGCGGGGATCACGCCCAGCCGAGGCCTCGTCCGGGCGTCCGATCATCCAAATGCCCGCGCGCGCTCGAGCAAACGAGGCAACAACCGCGATCGCGGTGATCGTAAACAGGAACGACGAACCGCCGTAGGACACGAGCGGCAGAGGCACGCCGATGACCGGTCCCAGTCCCGTCACGGACAGGACGTTAATGACCGTCTGGATGCCGATCCACGAGGCCACGCCCGAGGACACGATCGTCACAAACAGATCCGAGGATTCGCGCGCCACGCGGAACATGCCCCAGATCAGCAGGCCCAGGCACACAAGCACGCCGAGGGCTCCGAGCAGGCCAAATTCCTCGCCGACAATCGCAAAAATAAAGTCCGTGTGCGCGGCCTGCAGGTAGTTCCACTTCTCGCGCGAGGCACCCGGCCCGAGGCCGGTCAGGCCACCCGAACCCAGCGCCCACAGCGAGTGGTCGATCTGCTCGGGAGCGGACTCGTCCGGTCCTTTTGAGGTGCCCGGAAGAATCGCCAGGATACGGCGGATACGGGTCGGGTTCGACAAAACGAGCAGCACCATCGTCGGGACGGCGAGCATGACGAGGCCGCCGAACCAGCGCTTGGGCAGACCTGCGACCCACATCGCTCCCAGTGCGCCGACGGCCACGACCATCGCGGTGCCCATGTCTCGGCCCAGCATGACCGCGCCGAGCGCCGTCAGGATCGGAAGGCCGACGGCCAGACTCATGGCCTTCCAATCGCCGCGCTTCGACGCCGACTTCGAGACCATGAACCCCAGGAAGACGATGAGGGCAAGCTTGAGGAACTCGGAGGGCTGGGCCATGATCGGACCCACCTTCACCCAGTTCGCGTTACCGCCCTCCGAGCGCCCAAAGGGCTGAGGACCAGGGATTGGAAACCAAGCGCACCCACGAACATGACGGGGGCCAGGTGCATGAGCCACCGCTGAGGCACGAGCAGGACGATCGTCGCGATCACGAGCGACACGAGGATGATGACCAGCGGGCGAGCGTACGCCGTGTAGGGGTTCTCCCCCTGCGCGATCGCCGTCACGGTCTGCGCTGAAAAGCCCATGATGAGGCCAAACACCGACAGCAACAGAGCCGGCACGATGACGAGGTAGTACGTCATCGCCGGATCATCCTTGCGTTCCTGTCCCGACCCGAATCGGATGCGAGGCAGAGTGATGGTCGGGATGTGCCAGCCGCGCTTATTCGTCGCCACCGGCGCTCCCCCACTGGGCCGCCAGGCGCGACACAGCATCAGCAAACGCGTCGCCACGCTGACCGTAGTTGTCGAACTGATCCCACGAGGCGCAGGCCGGGGCGAGCACGACGGTGTCGCCCGGCATGGACAGGGCCACGGCCTCGTTGACAACCGAGAACATCCAGTCCTCGTGGCCGTCGACCTCGACGCGGGGAACGTCCGGGGCACCGGCCTGCAGCGCTTCCACGAGAGCCGCGCGGTCCTCACCGATGACGACGACGCCGCGCAGCGTCGGTTCGACCTGGCGGATCAGCTCCGTAAAGTCCTGTCCCTTCGCGTCGCCACCGACGATCCAGATCGCGCTGCGCGGCGGCAGTCCCGCGAGGGAGAGGCGCGCGCGGCGTGCGCATTCGTCGCCTTCGAATCGTCGACCCAGGTCAGGTCCGCGGCGTGGGCGATGATCGCGCGACGGTGTCCGGCGGGCCGGAACGCGCGCAGACCCGCCTCGACGGCCTCGGGATCAACGCCGTAAGCGCGGGCAAGGGCGGCAGCAGCCAGGGCGTCCGAGACGACCGCGGCGGACGGGTGGGGGCCGTACGCCCCCGCCAAGTCAGAAATGTGCGCGAGGGCGACAGCGTGACGCGCGCGGTTATCCACGAATGCGCGGTCGACCAGCAGGCCCTCGACGATGCCGAACTGGGAGATGGTCGGCGCACCGAGGGTCAGCCCGATCGCGCGAGCCCCCTCCACAACGTCGGCGTTCTCCACCATCTGCTCCACGCGTCGATCGGACGCGGGGTAGACGCATGCGCGGATCGTGTTCTCGTAGACGCGCGCCTTGTCGGCCGCGTACGCCTCCACGCTGCCGTGCCAGTCCAGGTGATCGGCATCCACATTCAGGCAGATCGACGCCAGGGGCGAGACCGTCCGAGCCGTGTGCAGCTGGAAGCTGGACAGCTCCACCGCGAACACCTCGGCATCGGAGTCAATCGCCCGCGTAATCGGCGTACCAATATTGCCGACCTCTTGCGCCTTGATGCCCGCACAGCGCAGGATCTCGCCGAGCATACCGACCGTCGTCGTCTTTCCGTTCGTGCCGGTCACGACCAGCCACGGGCGACCCGCATGCGGGCCTTCCTCCTGCAGACGCCAGGCGAGTTCAACCTCGCCCCACACCTCGATACCGGCGGCCTCGCAGGCGGAGAAGGCCGGGTGGCGTGGGGGAATGCCCGGAGACACGACGACGAGGTCGGGGCCAGCCTCGACGATCGCGCGCGCAAGAGCCTCGGGATCATCGTCGACGTGAACATCGACGCCGGCAACGTCATCGAAGAACAGGGACTGTCCCCCGCGCGCATCGAAGGCACGCACCTGCCAGTCGCGCGCGAGCATCGCGCCAGCAGCGCCTTGCCCGGACTTACCCCAGCCAACAACAGCAGCGAAACGGCTCATCGGCGGGACACCCACTCCGCGTAGAACAGGCCCGCGCCGGCCACCGCGACGATCGCAGCGATCAGCCAGAAGCGGATCACGATCGTCACTTCCTTCCACCCGAGAAGCTCGAAGTGGTGGTGCAGCGGTGCCATGCGGAAGACGCGCTTGCCGGTCGCCTTAAAGACGCTGATCTGGATGACGTCGGAGAGAACGACGGCGACGAACAGGCCGCCGACGACGATGGCGAGCAGCTGCGTCTGGGTGAGGATCGACAGGCCGGCGACGGCTCCACCGAGAGCGAGTGCGCCCGTGTCACCCATGAAGATCTGGGCCGGCGAGGCATTCCACCACAGGAAGCCCGCGAGGGCACCGATCAGTGCGGTACAGAAGATCGCCAGGTCGAGCGGATCTCGCGTCGAGTAGCAGTTCGCCGAGTTCGCGCCGAGCTGCGTACAAGCCTGGATGCGCTGGAAGTATGTGATGAACGTGTATGCGCCGAAGACGAAGATCGAGACGCCCGCGGCCAGGCCGTCGAGGCCGTCCGTCAGGTTCGTGGCGTTCGACCAGGCCGTCACGATGAGGTTGGTCCAGATGAGGTACAGGGCAATGCCCAGGCCCAGGCCCGCAAAGCCCAGGGTCAGGGCCGTGGGACGCACGAAGAAATGGCGAGGGTGCCCGGGTACTCACCGAACTCGTTGGGCTTGATGAGCGTGCCCAGGGCGAAGATCGAGGCCACGGCGACCTGTCCGATGATCTTTCCGGAGGGGTGCAGGCCGAGAGAACGCTGACGCATGATCTTGATGCCGTCGTCGAGGAGGCCAATGACGCCCAGTCCGACGAACAGGAAGATCAGCAGCAAGCCGGACCACGACGGCCCGGCACCCGCGACAAGAGCGCCGATCAGCCACGCGACGACCGTTGCCAGGATGATGACGACGCCGCCCATCGTGGGCGTGCCACGCTTGGTCAGGTGCTGGGTCGGCCCGTCCTGGCGGATGAACTGCCCGTACTGGTGCATGACCAGGAAACGGATGAGGATTGGCGTGCCCGTCACGGACAGGGCCATCGCGATAATAAACGCGGCAATAAGTCCAATCACCGGGTCGTTCCCTTCTCCCGCAGGATGTCAGCCACCTGCCACGATTGCGAACCGAAAGAACCCTTGATGAGGACGACTGCACCGTCCTTTGCGTGTTCCAGGGCGAGCCTCGCGGCATCCTGTGGATCCGAGGCAACCTCGCGATTGGGCACGTCGGGGGCTCCCTCTAGATAGTAGTGGGCATCTGTGCCAAGACCAATGAGTGTCTCGACTCCCGCATCGGCGATCAAGGCACCCACCTGCTGGTGGAGCGACTGGGAGTCCTCCCCCAGCTCGAGCATCTCACCGAGAACCGCGATGCGCTGGCTGTCGCGACCGATCGAAGCGAGGGCGGCGATGCCCGCACGCATCGAGTCCAGGTTCGCGTTGTACGAGTCATCGATGAGCGTCAGGTCCATTCCATCGACGCGCAGCTCGTGGACGTCCATGCGGTGCGGGCTCAGCGCACGAGCGCGCGAGAGAACGGCAGCCACGGTCTGAAGGCTCACCCCGAGTGTCAGCGCACCGGCGGCAGCGGCCAGCGCGTTCGCGACGTGATGACGACCCACGATCTTCAGATCGATGGGAGCTTCCCCTTCGGGGGTCACCAGGGTGAAGGAAGCGCGGTCGGCACGGTCGAGGCGCACGTCGCGCGCGACGACGTCGGCGCGCTCGTTGCCCGAAGCCGAGAAGCGGATCACCCGTCCGGTCGCCAGCGGAGCCATGGCCTCGACGTTCGGATCGTCCGTGTTGAGGATGACCGGACCGCCCGGGCGGGTTCCCTTGATGAGCTCGGCCTTCGCGGCTGCAACGCCCTCGAAACCGCCGAAACCACCCACGTGGGCGTGGCCCACGCACAGCTCGATGGCCACGTCGGGGGCGACGATGTCCGTCAGGTAGGTAATGTGGCCGGGCGCTGAGGCGCCCATCTCGAGGACGAGGTGGCGCGTCGACTCGTCGGCCAGCAGCACCGTCAGGGGCAGGCCGACCTCGTTATTGAAAGACAGCTTGGGGGCAACCGTCGGCCCGTCCTCGCTCATGATCTGGAGCAGCAGGTCCTTCGTGGTGGTCTTCCCCACGGAGCCGGTCATTGCGATGACATCCAGGTCACCGCTGCTGCGCAGCTTTTCGACGTGCGCGCGAGCCAGAGCCCCCAGCGCCTCAGTCGAATCCTCGACGACGATCTGTGCCACGGCCTCGTCGACCTCGTGTTCGACGATGGCGGCGACCGCGCCGCGCGTGGCCGCACCGGACACGAACGCGTGGCCGTCGGCGCTCTCACCGCGGCGTGCAACGTAGAGCGACCCTGCCTGAGCCTCGCGAGAATCCGTCACCACGGGCCCCGTCACGGGAACGTCGTTCCCCACGAGGCGACCCGACACTGCCTCAGCGATCCACTGGGCTGATGCCTGCATGCTTTACTCCTTCGGACTCACGGGGTCGTCGGATACAGGTTAGCTGACCCCGTAGACGCGGGGATACCCAGATTCGCGACCGCCGTACGCGCAATGTCGCCAAAAAGCGGGGCTGACGAATCAGATGAGACCGACGCCACCTTCGGATTGTACAGAACCACGGCGATCGCCAGGCGCGGCGCGTCCACAGGGATAATGCCCGCGGTGGTCGACACGAGGCCCGAAGTGCCGTCGATGACGGTCTCAGCGGTACCCGTCTTCACGCCGACCCGGTAGCCCGGGACCTTCGCGGCACCAGCGGTACCGCGGTCATCCTCGACGACAGATTCCATCATGGTCAGCAGCTGCGAGGCCACCTGCGCGTCCATGACCTGCACGGGCTGGCTAGAGTCGGGAACCTCGACCGTTCCATCCGCGTTCGTCCACGACTTCACGATATGAGGAGAAACGTGCACTCCCCCGTTCGCGATCGCGGCGAGAGCGGACGCCTCCTGCATCGCCGTGATCGCGTAGGCCTGACCGAACATGGTCACGTAGCGATCACGGCCTGCCACTGGTCGGCACTGCGCAGAAGACCCGCAGACTCGCCGGGCAGCTCGATACCGGTCTCCTGGCCAAACCCGAAGGCGCGCATCATGGAGTAACGCTGATCATCGCTCATCGTTTGGCCGATGAGCACCGTTCCCGTGTTCGAGGACTCCGCCAACACGCCCGTCGCCGTCAAGGTCTCACCGCCGTGCTCGTGGAAGTCCGTGATCGGGCCACCGGCATCGGGTAAATCCAGCGCGTAGGGTACCTGGAAAACACTCGTCGGGGTGATCGTCCCCTGGTTGAGGGCCGCTCCCACGGTCACGAGCTTGCCCACCGAACCCGGCTCGAAGGTGTCCTGCACAGCGTGCACCTTCTGAGGCTTGGCATTGTCGGGTTCCGTCGAGTTCGAATCCGCCATGACGAGGACGTGCCCCGTCGCGACATCTTCGATGACGACCGCGCCCCAGTCGGCCTGGTGCTTCGCAACGCGTGCGTCCAGGAGATCTTGCACCTGGTGCTGGAGGTCAGCGTGCAGCGTCAGCTCAACGTTGCCACCGTTCTTGGGTTCCACCGTCGTCTTCTTACCGCCGGGTATGACGGCACCGTTGGGAGCGATCTCAAAGGCCTGCGCACCCGGCGTACCCGTCAGGAAGGCATCGAACTGCGCCTCCATCCCCGAGGAGCCCTGTCCCTCGGCGTTCACCGTGCCGATGACCGGGGCCGCCACATTGCCGTTGGGGTATTCGCGTTCGAAGACGGACTCCCACTCGATCCCGTAGATGTCGAGCTTACGGATCTCACGGTAGGTCACCGCGTCGACGTTCCGCTTGATGTACTCGTAGGTCGAATCACCCAGCATCATGCCGCCCAGCTCGGCCTCATTCATGCCGAGGAGCGGGGCGAGCTGGCGAGCGGCCTCAGCGGGGCCTCGTCCAACCTCATTGCCGTCATCATCGCGGTGCACATAGGCCCGAATATTCACCTGATTGACGGCGATGTCGTAGGTCTGGATCGAGTTCGCCAGCACCACGCCAGTTGCATCGGTGATCGTTCCGCGAGCGGCCGCGACTTCGGTCGAAGACGTACGCACACGCTGCCCCTGAGCAGCCAGGGACGGTCCTTCAATGATCTGCAGCTGCACGAGACGCACGGCGCAGACACTCAGGGCGAGGATGAAAAATCCCAAAACCCAGCGCGAACGCGTGATGACGGTATCCATAGGCACTCGCCTCCGAGTTACTTCGCGGGGGTTCCAGCCTCGACAGTGCCGGTCTCAAGCGTGATGAAACCCGACTTGCCGGCGGGCACCATGCCGTTTGCCTTGGCGGCTTTCTCCAGCTCCGTCGGCGAGGCCTTGCGGTCCAGCTCAGCGCGCATGGTCCACGACTGCGCCTCCAGTTCGTTGAGCACGAGCTGCTGCTCGCGGATCTCAAAGGAGGTCTGCGCCATGCGGGTGTTGAGCACCATCGAGGTCACCACGGATGCCAGGGCGACGACCACGAGGAGGGCCACGACCGCCATCAGGGAGCGGCGCGGGCGGGTGCCCTCAACGAGACGAAGCTCGTGGACCTCGTCGCGGCGCAGCTCGGGTCGCGCTGCGGGACGTGCCTTCGCGGTTGCTGCACTCATGCGAGGTCCTTCCATTCACGGATGAGTTCCGCACCGCGCAGTCGCACGGAAGCGGATCGGGGATTGTGGTCTTGTTCGGCCTGGTCGGCCTTGTTTGCGCCCTTCGTCAGCAGGCGCAGGCTGGGAGCCATCTCATCGGGGATGATCGGCAGTCCGGGAGGCGCTGCGGACGTGGAGCCGCGGCGCAGCACATCTTTGACTATTCGGTCTTCGAGGCTTTGGTAGGACTCCACGACTAGGCGCCCGCCGACCCTCAGACTTGACAGCGCCCGGGGGAGCGCCCTCTCCAGGATGGTTAGTTCGTCGTTGACCGCGACGCGCAGCGCCTGAAACGTGCGTTTCGCCGGGTTGCCGCCCGTGCGCCTCGCAGGTGCCGGGATCGCCTCACGAATGATGTCCACGAGCTCGCCTGTGCGAGTGATGGGCGCGTCGTCTCGGCGGCGGATGATGAGCCTGGCGATCCGGGGCGCGAACTTCTCTTCGCCGTAGGTGCGCAGGATGCGGATTAGTTCGCCTTCCGAGGCGGTGGCCAGCAGGTCCGCCGCGCTCTGCCCGTTCGTCGCGTCCATTCGCATGTCGAGCGGAGCGTCCTTCGAGTAGGCGAAGCCGCGGTCGGCCTCGTCAAGCTGGAGGGAGGACACTCCCAGGTCCATGAGGATGCCATCCACGCGCGCGCCGGCACCGAGCTGGGCCCTCAACGGCCGTATCGATGTTGTCGTAGGTGGTGTGGACCGCGCGGAAACGTGTCCCGAAGCGTTGCAGGCGCGCCGATGCCAGCTCGATGGCCTGCGGGTCACGGTCGATGCCGATGACGGTGAGTCCTTCGAAGCGCTCGAGGGCCCCCCTCGGTGTGACCACCCATGCCCAGGGTTCCATCCACGAGGACGCCGCCGGGGCGCTCGATCGCAGGCGCAAGCATGTCGAGGCACTCGCGCAGCAGCACGGGGACGTGACGCTCGCTCGCGGGGCGCGACGAATCGCGCACCGACTCCGATGCACCGCGCATGTCGCGCCTCCTTTACGTCTACCTCGATCCGTCCACCCAGGTCCCCCACCGTGCTCCGCCACCGGGGAAGTGATGTCGGAACAGCGGGCGGAGACCTGGATGTACGGGTCAGAACATCCCGGGAATAATCTCTTCTGCTGTGTTGGAGAAAACCTCCTCCTGGACCGCGAGGTATTCGCGCCAGGCCGAGGCATCCCAGATTTCGGCTCGCGAGCCCGCGCCAATGACGGCCAGCTCACGACCCAGGCCGGCGTAAGCGCGCAGGTCTGCGGGGACGCTGATGCGCCCCTGCTTGTCCGGAATCTCCTTATAGGCACCCGAGAGCATCACGCGGATCCAGTCACGCGCCTGCTTGGACGACAGGGGCGCGCGGCGCAGTTCCGCGGTCATGTTCTCGAACTCCGACGCAGGGAATGCGTAAATGCAGTGCTCTTGTCCGCGAGTGAGGACGATTCCGCCCTCCATATCCTCGCGAAAGCGCGCGGGCAGGAACATGCGACCCTTGTCGTCGAGCTTGGGCTCGTACGTACCGAGGAACATGTCACCGCCCTCCCCTGTTCGGAACTTTCCCCCACTTTAACCCACCAAACCCCATATTTACGCAGAAACTTACGGCGTGGCGTGAGATACACCGAGCGAAATTGGCGGATTTGCAGTGAAAAAATCAGGTGGAGAAAAGTGGGGAAATCTTGCACACACTCGGTGAGTCGCGCTGCAGCAAACAATGACAGCCACAGACGATGACAAGATGTCAATCGGGCATAATTCGTTGTTATTGCGCCGTTTTCACGAGGCATGGGATCGCCTGGAGGGCACCGGTGCCACTCTCGGGGAGGATAGTGGGGAGGGAGGTGGAGAATCCCGGGGAGCGCAGTGGGGAGCGCAGTGGGAGCAGGGGCGAGCCGGTTAGTCCGGCTCGCCCCGCTCCATCAGTCGTATGGAAGGCCTAGTCGTTGTCTCGACGGTCGTCCCAGCGGCGCTCCTGGTCCTGGATGAAGGAGTTCCATCCACTGCCCTTCTCTGCGCCGCGCTCGGACGATTCATCGGTCGACTGTGACGACGATGCTCCGGGCCGCGATAGGGCGTAGAGGATACCGGCGACCGTCAGGGCGAAACCGGCCACACCCAGGAGGATCGAGAGGATCGAGTAGCCCAGCGACACGGCGGCGACCAGGACGACCATGCCCAGGACTGCTCCGGTCAGACCCAGCGCGATGCGGCGCGGCGCGCGCGGTCCGCGAGCCGGCTCGTCTTCCTCCTCGGCCGCGGGGGCGGACATCTGGGAGGCCAACGCCGGGTCTTCCTCGCGCAGGGATGCTTCCATCTGCTCGAGGATCTTCTTCTCGTACTCGGTGAGAGCCATTGGGTGCCCCTTTCGGACGGTGGTGTCCTTCAGCTTAGCGCGTGTGACATGTCGGAGACGAACTGGCCTTACAGGAGCGTTCCCTGCGTGGCTTCTTCGTCGCAGGGTTCACTCCCCTTCCCCTGCACCTGAGTACCGGCTCCGGCGCGAGGGGCCCCGGCCTCGTTGCTATCCGCGCCGAAGGAGCGCCTACCCGGCACCTCCTTTCCGAGGAGCGTGGCGGGGGCGAGGGCACCCGCGCCGAACTTGTCACGGATCTGATCCATCGCACGCTCGGAGGCGGCGGGCCTCTCGTCACGGTCGAGCGTGACGGCGACGCCACCCGAGCGCGACTGCAGCCCCTCCACGCGCACGCCGAAGAGCCGTACTCCCCCGATCGGCATGTCCTCACGGGCAAACAGGCCCTGCGCCGCCTGCGCAATATCACGCCCTGTGTCGGTGGGCGCCACGAGGCTCACGCTGCGCGTGATCGTATGAAAATCGGTGCCGCGCATCTTGATACCCACGGTCCACCCCACGACGCCCCCGGCGCGCAGCCTGCGGGCGCAGTCATGCGAGGCCGCCAGGATGAATTCTTCGATGTCCGCCCGCGAGCGCACGTCCTCCTCGAAAGTTCGTTCCATGCCGACCGATTTCTCGGCGCGCGTGGGGGCGACGGGACGCGGGTCGATGCCCCACGACAGGTCGTGGAGGTGGTGGGCGGAGGCCACACCGAGGAGCTTGGTGAGGCGCGTGAGCGGGGCGTTGGCGAGGTCCCCGATCGTGTCGATCCCCTCCCGGTCGAGGATCGCCGCGGTCTTCCCTCCGACTCCCCACAGCGCCCCAACGGGCAGTCCGTGGAGGAAGTCGACGGTGGCCGCGTGCGGGATGAGGAGCAGGCCGTCGGGCTTGGCGTGCGAGGACGCGATCTTGGCGACCGACTTGGTGGCGGCGATTCCGACGGATGCAGGCAGCCCGACGGCTTCCCGGATTCGCGCGCGGATGAGGCGAGCGATGTGGGTGGGCGATCCGAGCCTGCGGCGCGCCCCGGAGACATCGAGGAAGGCCTCGTCAATGGAAACCTGCTCGAGATCGGGGGTGACGGTGGCGAGAATCGCCATCACCTGGCGGGAGTAGCGCTGATAGAGGCCGTGCTTGCCGGGGATGAATACAGCGCTCGGGCACAGGGCGCGGGCGCGCGAGGTGGGCATGCCTGCGCGCACGCCCAGGGCGCGGGCCTCGTAGGTGGCGGAGGTGACGACTCCACGCCCGGACGTGCCGCCCACGATAATGGGACGGCCGATGAGGCTCGGATCCTCGCGCATCTCGACCTGCGCGAAGAAGGAGTCCATGTCGACGTGCAGAATCGGCGTGGCGCTATCGTCCGATCCCCAGTCGCGTTTGGCGCGCGCGTCCCTGGGAGCGTTTGACATGTCACCTCCTGTGCCCGTGGGCGTCGTCCATGGTTACAGTGTCCACCATGGCACGCTCATCTTCGTCACGCGACATCTCCTTCGACACGGATTTCGGTGTGGCCCGCATCCGCTGGGACGGCCCGCGCGCGACGCTGTTCCTGGGCGAAGTCGAATCGTCCGCAGTCGACACGTCGGAGCCCACGTACTTGGAGTTCGAGTACATGCAGCACATGGACGCCGTCGTGTCTTCGCTGTGGGGCCCACAGGATCGTTTCCGCGCGCTCCACGTGGGCGGCGCGGCCTGTGCGCTCGCGTGCGCCTGGTCGTCGTCTCGCCCTCAGTCGCGCCACGTCGCCGTCGAGGTCGACCGTCTGTTGGCCGAACAGGTGCGCGAGCATTTCCCCATCCCGGGGGCCCCGCAGGTCAAGATCCGCGTGGGCGATGGCCGAGCGGTCCTCGACGGTGCGCGCGAGGGATCTTTCGACGTCATCGTGCGCGACGCCTTCGCGTCGGGCGTGACTCCCGATCATCTGCGCACGGTGGAGTGCGCAGATCGGGCCCGGCGTGCCCTCACGGCCTCGGGTGTGTACCTGGTCAATTGCGCGCACGGAGGCCCTGCCAACGCGCGCCAGGACGTGGCCGCCCTGCAGGAGGTCTTTCCCTTCGTGGCATCCATCCAGGACCCGAAGGTAGGGCGAGGGGGACGACGCGGCAACGTGGTCGCCCTGGCGAGCGCCACCGACGTCGTCGACGTCGATGAGATCGATCGGGCCCTGCGAATGCTCGCCCTCCCGGCCCGCATTACGAGGCCGGCCGACCTGGCGCGCTGGGTCGCAGGCACGCCGGCACTGACAGACTCGCAGGTGGGCTACCCGCAGGCCGACTGACTCCCCCACCCACGCGCAGGTAACTCGCGCGCGGGTGGGGCGCAGGCTCAGGCGCGGTGACGCGGAGCCGATGGCCCGGGACCGTGCCCGTTGCGACGCGCCTCGATGCGTGCGAGCACGTCCTCGATCGTGTCTGGCTTGGAAAGATCCACGGATTCCTCGGTGCGCGGGGCGCGCTGAACGGACTCGATCTCCTCGTCCTGGGCGCGCGAGACCTGCGCCAGGTAGGCCTCGATCACGTCGCCGATATCCTTCGGGGTCTTCTCCTCGCCTCCCGCCGACGGACGCTGGCCGAGTCCGGGCAGCGGGATCGCTCCCTCCCCACCGGTCCACGCGTCGAAGTGCTCCTCGAGATTGGAGACCGTCTGCGAGATATCGGGGTTCCCCTCAACAAGCTTGGCGATGTTCTCCTGGTCCTGCGCGGCCCCCTGTTCGAGGTCGCCAACGGGCAGGGACAGGTCAGCGAACTCCGCGAAAGAAGTCAGCAGGGCCGAGGAGGCCGCCGGGTAGCCGGTATCCGCCATGTAGTACGGGACCGCGCCGAGCAGCGCCAGCCCGCCAATGCCTCGTTGCCCCATGCGGATCTGCATGAAGGTGGACAGCGGCGAGGGGAACTGCATGTGATTCGAGATCGCGCCAGCCCCCGGCGGAAGCAGCGACGCGTCGGTGGCCTGCACGTGCACGGGCGTCGGGCGCGTATGCGGCACACCCGAGGGCACCCCGTGCAGCGAGAACGTGATCTCGACGCCGGCGCGCTCACACAGCTCGTTGATCGCGTTTGTGAACGACTCCCAGTGAGCGTCAGGCTCCGCGCCGTGCAGGACCAGGATCGGGTTGCCCATGTCGTCTTCGACGAGGTCGAGGACGGTCTGCGGCATCACCATATCCGGGGAGGACACCCAGTTGTCCACGGTCACGATCGGACGGTGCGAACGGTAGTCCATCAGCGCGTCCGCATCGAAGGTAGCGACTCGCTCATTGTGCAGGGAACGCAGGAGCTGGCCGATCGCGATGCGCCCTGCCGCACCGGCGTCAATCGCCCCATCGAAGTGGATGAGGAGAATCTTCGCCTTCGCGCCGGCGGCGGGACCGTCCGCATACAAGTCAGTGGCCTTGATACTCACGTCTCCTCCTCATGCTGATTCTTCTACCTCATGTCTAACGTACCCGGGCGGTGCCCACCTCGTCACGCGGGAGACGGTTTTGAGCTTGCGGCGAAGTCGCGCACACACCGCACATAGGAGAGCACACGAGACGAAAGTAAGGAACAATGGAAGGCCCATAAACGAGGAGGACCCATGGCCACGAACGAGCACCGCGAGTCGTCGACCGACCTTCCGTTGCCCGAACAGGATTTCGTGGACAGCGCCTACGAACGCCTGGATGCTCTGCGCGCCTCGTATCGGCACCGTCAGGGGCGCGTCCACTCGACCCACGGCGTCGGCAACGCTCAGGGATGGACCGAGCGCGAGGCCCTGTCGGCGCACCTCGGTGAAATGGCCGCGCGCCTCGAAGGCGTCGAGGAACGCCTCGTGTTCGGGCGCCTCGACATGGCTGATCGCTCAACCCGCCACGTGGGTCGTCTCTCCCTGTCCCACGAGGACGGCACTCCCCTGCTCGTTGACTGGCGTGCACCCGCCGCACGCCCCTTCTACCAGGCCACCTCCGCTGAGCCTGACGGCGTCGTGCGTCGCCGCCACATTTCCACCCGCGACCGGCGCGTCACCGGCCTCGAAGACGAGCTGCTGGACGCCTCTCGCGCGTCCGGACTCGAACTCCAGGGCGAGGGTGCCCTCATGCATGCTCTCAGCGAGGCCCGCGACGGCCGCATGGGCGACATCGTCGCCACCATCCAGTCTGAGCAGGACCGCATCATTCGCGCGTCCGACAAGGGTCTCCTGGTCGTCCAGGGCGGCCCCGGCACCGGCAAGACGGCCGTCGCCCTCCACCGCATCGCGTACCTGCTCTACGCCCACCGCGAGCGCCTCGAACGCTCGGGCGTCCTCCTCGTCGGCCCCTCGCGTCTGTTCCTGCGCTACATCGAGCAGGTCCTACCGTCGCTCGGCGAGACGGGCGTCGTCTCGGTGACGCTGGGTGACCTGGTGCCCGGCGTGAACGCTCGCGGGAGCGAGACGAGGCCGTGGCGCGGATCAAGGGGCTGCCCGCGTGGGCGAAGATCATCAAGGAAGCCGTGCGCAGGCTGGCCAAGCTCCCCGACGGTGACCAGGTGCTGCGCGTGTGGAACCGCGAGGTGACGCTCACGCGCGCCGACGTGGAGAGCGCGAGGCGCCGGGCGAAGCGCTCGGGCCGCGCGCATAACGTGGCGCGAGAGTCCTTCGCGCGCGAACTCATGGACGTGTTGGCCCTGCGCCTGGCGCGCGAGGCCGGGGACGCGGACTCCGAGGGCGGCGTCGATCCCGAGGTCAAGCGCTCCTGGCTCATCGAAATCCGCGATTCGGTGGACTGCAGGCGCGCGATCAACACGGCGTGGATGCCGACGAGCGCACAGACGCTGCTGCGCCGCCTCTACGCTCGTCCCGAGGTACTGGCGGCAGCAAACCGCAAGGCCGGCTCCCCCCTGCGTCCCGATGAGCTCGCTGCCCTCGTGCGTCCCCGCTTTGCACCGTGGACGGTGTCGGACGTGCCGATCCTGGACGAGTGCGAGGAGCTGCTCGGCCTATGCCGTCGTCTTCCTCCTCGTCGCGCGAAGCTGACGAGCGCGCGATCGAGCGCGCCCGCGAGGCGATCGAGGCCCAGAACCTGGGTGGCGGCATCGTGACCGCCCAGATGCTCGCCGAGCAGGTGGCCGGGCAGGACACCTGGACGCCGCTGTCCGAGCGCGCCGCCAAGGACCGCACGTGGGCGTACGGCCACATCGTCGTCGACGAGGCCCAGGAGCTCTCCCCCATGGCCTGGCGCGCCCTGCTGCGTCGCTGCCCCTCCCGTTCATTCACGGTCGTGGGCGACCTCGACCAGCGTCGCGGCTCCAAGCGCCCGCCCACGTGGGAAAAGGCCCTTGGCCCTGCAGCCCGCGCTCTGGCGGCCGAGTACGCTCTGACGGTCTCCTACCGCACGCCCGCCACCCTCACGACCCTCGCCGAAGGCGTCGTCGCGCGCGCCGGCGTCCCCGTCCTCTACCCGATGACGGCCGTGCGCGATGTCGACGATTGCTACCGCGTCACCCACGTGGACGCGCCCGAGGACGCCCCGGCCTCGTCGAAGGACAACAGCCCCCTGTGGCGCGCCGTCGCCCAGGCCCAGCGTGAGGCCGAGGAGCGCCTCGATCGCGAGGCGGGGACCTCCCGCGGCCGCATCGCCATCATTGTCGGCAGCGCAGCGCGCCCGCGCGTGGGGAGCCGACGTGGACGGCGAGACGGCCCTCTCCGAGCGCGTCAGCCTCCTGTCAGCCGTCGCCTCCAAGGGCCTCGAGTTTGACTCCGTCATCCTCGTCGAGCCCGCGGAGATCCTCAGCGACGGCGTCGGCGACCTGTTCGTCGCCCTCACCCGCGCCACCCACGACGTGCACGTCGTCCACTGCGCTCCCCCTGCCCGCCGGCATGGAAGAGTGGTAGGAGCAACCACACCCTGACACCGCGTGTCCCTTTCGGCTCCCGTCTGCCATGATGGGGGTATGACACGCGCACTGCTCCTGGAAAACCCGCACGACGTCGCCGACGATATTTTTGCCAAGTTCGGCATCGAGGTGACCCGCGTGACGGGTGCCCTGTCCGAGGACGACCTGATCGACGCGCTCGAGGGCGTGGACTACCTGGGCCTACGTTCCAAGACCGAGGTCACCGAACGGGTGCTGCGTGCACGCCCCGACCTCAAGGCCATCGGAGCCTTCTGCATCGGCACGAACCAGATCGACCTAGCCACCGCCACCGAAATGGGCATTGCCGTCTTCAACGCTCCGTACTCCAACACGCGCTCCGTCGTCGAACTCGCGATCGGCGAGATCATCGATCTCTCGCGCCGCGTCACCGTCAAGAACTCGCGTCTGCACCGCGGCGTGTGGGACAAGAGCGCGGACGGCGCCCACGAGGTGCGCGGGCACACCCTGGGCATCATCGGCTACGGAAACATCGGTACTCAGCTGTCGGTCCTCGCCGAGGCCATGGGTCTCAACGTCATCTTCTACGACGCAGCCGAGCGCCTTGCCCTGGGTAACGCCACGCAGATGCCGACCATGGAGGCCGTCCTGCGCGAGGCCGACATCATCTCCGTGCACGTGGACGGCCAGGAATCCAACACGAACCTCATCGGAAAAGTCGAGTTCGAGCTGATGAAGCCCGGTGCCCTGTTCATTAACCTGTCTCGCGGTCACGTCGTCGACGTCGCCGCACTGCACGCAGCGCTCGTCTCGGGCCACCTGGGTGGCGCGGCCATCGACGTGTTCCCGGAGGAGCCGCGCGCCAACGGCGATCCGTTCAACTCGCCCCTGGCAACCCTCGACAACGTCATCCTCACGCCCCACATCGGGGGTTCGACGGAGGAGGCGCAGTACGACATCGGTCGCTTCGTGGCCGCCAAGATCGGCGAATACCAGTCCAGCGGCTCGACCGACATGAGCGTGAACCTGCCGAACCTGACGATGAACATCGGCAAGCGCTCGCGCTACCGCGTACGCCTCATCCACCGCAACGTGCCCGGCGTCATGGCGCGCGTCAACCAGATCTTTGCCTCCTCCGAAGCAAACGTCGACGCCCAGATCCTGGCCACCGTCGACGAGGTCGGCTACGTGCTCACCGACATTTCGGCGGGCCTGGGGCGCGCGGCACTCGAGGAACTGAGCCACCTGCCCGAAACTGTCCGTCTGATCGCCACGCCGCTGTAGAACTGTCGTATTCATCGCGCGTTCCCAGCAGGTCAAACGAGGCATAACTTACGGTATCGTAGGGACATCGTTCCCAGAGGAGGACAGATGGATCTCACGACGAAGCTGCGCGAGCTATACGCACCGGGAGTTGCATACAACATCGCGATTCCCGACCGTTCGATCCCGGACATGGTCTTGGAAGTCGCCTCCCGCTACCCGAGGCGCACCGCGATCGACTTTTTCGCACGCCAGCTCACGTACGAGGAACTCGCTCAGGAGATGCGCCTGGCCGCGGGTGCCCTCCATCAGGCGGGCGTGCGCCCCGGCGACCGCGTGGCCCTCGTCATGCCGAACTGCCCGCAGCACGCCGTCGCCGTCCTGGGCACGATGCTCCTCGGTGCCGTCGTCGTCGAACACAATCCGCTCGCCCCCGCTGGCGAGCTGGAGGGCGAGTACGAGCGTCACGGCGCTCGCGTCACCATCGCATGGTCGAAGTCCCTGGACAAACTCACCTTCCTCGGGCGCGGCCACACCACCTTCTGCATGGACCTGACGACCGCCCTTCCCGCCGCCTCGCGCATGGCGCTCAAGCTTCCCGTCAAGGCCGCCCGCGAGAAGCGCGAACAGCTCTCCAGCCCGCGCCCGAGCTGGGCTCGCTCCTGGACGCGCGCCATGCGCACCGCGACCCCGTGGCGCGGTGCGTGCCCGTCAGCTATGGAGGACGTCGCCCTCCTCATTCACACGGGCGGCACGACCGGCGTGCCAAAGGCCGCCGCTCTCACGCACGCCAATCTCATGGCGAACGTCGAGGAATCGATCGCATGGGTCCCCGTCCTCCACGAGGGCGCTGAGGTCTTCTACTGCATCCTGCCGCTCTTCCACGCCTTCGGATTCACGATTGGCTTCCTGGCGGGCCTGCGCATGGGGGCGACGATCGCCATGTTCCCCAAGTTCGACACCGCGCTGGTACTGGCCGCTCAGCGCCGCCTGCCGTGCACGTTCTTCCTGGGCGTTCCGCCCATGTACGAGCGCCTGCTCGCGGCGGCGGAAGGCACGAACGTGGACCTGTCCTCAATTCACTTCTCGCTCTCGGGCGCGATGCCTCTCTCGGCGCCGCTGGCCGACCAGTGGGAGCAGGCCACCGGCGGCCTCATGATCGAAGGCTACGGCATGACGGAAGCCTCCCCGATCATCCTGGGATCACCGCTCGCCTCCTCGCGAGCACGCGGGGCGCTCGGCATCCCCTTCCCCTCCACCCAGGTGCGCATCGTCGATCCGGAAAACCCCTCCCGCGAGGTTGCCGATGGCGAGGTCGGAGAGCTCATTGCCCGCGGCCCGCAGGTGTTCTCCGGCTATTGGAACCAGGACGACGAGACCGCCGAAGTCTTCACCGAGGATGGATGGCTGCGCACGGGCGACCTCGTTCAGGTGCGCGACGGCTTCATCTACATGGCGGATCGCCGCAAGGAGATGATCAATTCCTCCGGCTTCAACGTCTACCCCACGCAGGTGGAAAACGCCGTCCGTTCAATGCCGGGTGTTCTCGACGTCGCAGCAGTCGGCGTGCCGGCCGGCGAGTCCGGTGAGGACGTCGTCGCCGCCGTCGTCCTCGAAGCCGGTGCCTCCGTCACGCTCGCAGACCTGCGCAAGTGGGCAGAGAAGTCCCTGGCCCACTACGCGCTCCCCGTCAGATCGTCGTCATGACGGAACTTCCTCGCTCGCAGCTGGGCAGGTCATGCGCAAGAAGGTGCGCGAGCAGATCATGGGTGCCCAGGCCGCCGCGACCGACGCGGTTGCCGGTGCACGCGAGGCCGTCGCGGGTGCGCGCGGTGCCGTCTCCGAGGCCATGGCCGAGGCACGCGAGTCCATGTCGGAGAAGGGTCGCCGAGGCGCGGAGGCCGTCGCGGGTGCGCGCGGTGCCGTCTCCGAGGCCATGGCCGAGGCACGCGAGTCCATGTCGGAGAAGGTGGCAGGCGCCCGAGAAACCGCTTCGGAGGCGATGGCCGGTGCACGCGATTCTGTCACCGAGGCCATCGCCGGGGTTCGCGGTTCCTCCTCCGGACAGGCTTCCACGTCCACCGACGCATCTGATGAGCCAGCACAGCGCCACAAGGAGATGAACGAGGAGTAGTCATCCCATCGCCGTAGAAGCGCTGATGCCCGGCCCCTTAGCGGGGCTGGGCATCATTCATGCACGTCGATCAGTCGTCTCCCAGCAACGTGGGGGCGTTGGAGACTGGGCGCTTGCGCGCAGAACGCGCCTTGCGAGGCTTCTTCGTGGGCGCGGGTGCCGCGGGTTCGACGTCCGCGTGGTCGCCGGCCTCAGACTCCGCATCACCGCCCTGCGCACGCTCACGCAGCACCTGAATGGCCTGTTCGAAATCATCGAGAGTGTCGAACTGACGATAGACGGAGGCGAAGCGCAAATAGGCGATCACGTCGAGGTCACGCAGGAACGGGAGGATGGCTTTGCCGACTTCGTTCGTCGACACGTTGGAGACGCCGGTAGAGCGCAGCTGCTCCTCAACCTGCTGAGCGAGAATCGCGAGCTGATCATCCGAAACAGGCCGTCCCTGACAGGCTTTCTTAACGCCCGACACAACCTTGTTACGGGAGAAAGACTCAACAACGCCCGGAGCGCTTGACGACCTGGAACGAGGACGTTTCGAGGGTCGTGAAACGCTTCTTGCAGTGCGTGCACTCACGCCGACGCCGAATCGAGGCGCCGTCGTCCGCGATGCGCGTATCAACGACGCGCGAATCCGGGTTATGACAGAAAGGGCAGTGCACCCCTCAACGGTACACGCTCAGACACCCATCTGTCACAGGAGTCCCACGCGTCACCGTCAGCGGACAGGAACAACGACACGCTGACCCGGCTGCAGAGCCCCCTGCACGTCATTCATGCGCTCAATGTCAGCGACAACCTGCTCGAGCGGACGATCCGTCTTGACATTCTGAGCCAGCGACCACACCGAATCGCCACTGACGACCGCCTTCGTCACCGTCGGACCATCGTAGGCGGCGGGCTGGATGGCGAGACCGAGGGCACCGGCCCCCACGGAGAGAACGAGCGTCGCGAGCGCACCGGCGATAATGCCGCGACGAGAGGAGCGGGTGCGGCGACGCGGAGCCGCAGGAGAGCGCAGGTAGGAAGGGTCATCGACGCGCTGAGCCTCGATACGGCGACGGGCGGACGGAGCGGTGGAGATGTCACGAACGGTCGCCAGCGGCGCATCCTCCACTGCGCGACGCGGAGAGCGGCGCGCGGGGAACGAGACGGCAGTCTGCGTCGCGAAGGGGAACACTCATGAGAACCTCCAGAACACTTTCATCGAACATCTGTTCGTCGAACACTTGTACGATAGCACGCTCCACGACCAATGTCGAGACCCGCTCGAACATATGTTTCATTTTGCGCGAAATCGGCTTATCCTTGACGTATCTAGTGGACGCCCAGCCATGCACATTTGCGTCCACCCCGATGCGAAGGAGACGCCATGACCGAGCGTTCGATCAGCGATCGACACCGCGCGATCTTGCGAGTTATCAACGAAAAGCTGGCATCCAGCGGCTTCCCTCCGTCTGTGCGCGAGATCGCATCTGCAGTCGGTTTGGCGTCACCGTCGACGGTGAAGCATCACCTTGACGCACTGGAGGCCGACGGCTACCTTGTCCGCGAGCCCGGCCTTCCCCGCGCCCTCGACCTCACTGATCGGGCGCGCGCCGAGCTCGGCATCACCCCCTCGTCGCAGCCTTCCGAGAAGGTCGTTCGCATCGAGGTCCCCGTCTCCCACGTGGAGGAGGAAGGCACGGCGATTCCGCTTGTCGGACGCATCGCCGCCGGCGCCCCCATCACGGCTGAGCAGCACGTGGAGGACGTCTTCCGTCTTCCCACGTCCATGACCGGACACGGCGATCTGTTCATGCTCGAGGTGAGCGGCGAGTCGATGGTCGATGCGGGCATCTTCGACGGGGACTACGTTGTCATCCGCTCGCAGAATGAGGCCCGCAACGGAGAGTTTGTCGCCGCCATGATCGACGGCGAGGCGACGGTCAAGGAACTGTCCATCACGGGCGGTCACGTCTGGCTCCTGCCCCACAACGCGGACTACTCCCCCATCCCGGGCGACGAAGCCACCATCCTCGGCAAGGTCGTCACCGTCATTCGTTCACTCTGACGCACCATGTAAGCGAGTGGCGCCACCCGGGGGGTGGCGCCACTCGCTTATGTGAAGGAGACTCAGAAGCCCAGGTCGCGGGCAACCTGACGCAGGCGCTGGGCCGAGGCAGTCAGGCCGTCGCGCTCGTTGAGCGTGAGCGGCGGGTTCAGGACGCGTCCGGCACCGTCGCGGCCGACGATCGTCGGGGCCGCCATGACCACGTCCGAGATGCCCTCCCAGTCCTCGAGCAGCGTCGAAATGGTCAGGACGCGCTGCTCGTCGCGCAGCACCGCACCCGCGATGTTCGCGGCAGACAGGCCGATCGCATAGTTCGTCGCACCCTTGCCCTCGATGATCTTGTAGGCGGACTGGACGACCTCCTGCGCAATGGAATTACGCAGAGCCGAGTCGAATACACCGCCAGACAGGGTCGGACCCCACTGCGACAGCGGGACATTACCGATCTCGGCGCTGGACCACAGGGCGACCTCGGAGTCGCCGTGCTCGCCGGCCACGTAGGCGTGAATGTTCTGCGTGGCCACGCCGGTCTCGCGCGAGACGAGGTAGCGCAGACGGGAGGTGTCGAGCACTGTGCCGGATCCGAAGACCTGGTTGCGAGGCAGACCCGTGAGCTTCAGTGCCACGTAGGTGACGACGTCAACGGGGTTCGTCACGAACATGAAGCGGGCATCCGGGGCCACGTTCTGCAGGTTCGGCACGATCTTCTTCATGAGGTTGACGGTCGAGCCAGCCAGCTCCAGGCGGGACTGCCCGGGCTGCTGCTTCGCGCCAGCCGTGACGATGATCAGGTCGGCACCACGAACGATCTCAATGTCATCCGAGCCCTCGATCGAGCCGACGACGTGAACTGGATGCCGTGGGCCATGTCGAGGGCCTCGGCCTCCACCTTGGCCTTGTTGATGTCCTGAAGGACAATCGAACGGGCGTCGCCGCGCATCGCACAGGCGTACGCGACCGCCGTACCGACGGCACCGGCGCCGATGATGGCGATCTTCGAGGGACGTCCGGAGGACTTTGACGGGTACAGGGTCTGCGCTTTATTTTCCACGAGTGTCTCCTAGAGTCTGCGAGCATCTCTATTGTCTCAGATTGGGGGCTGTCCGCGCCCGTTATCTGCACGACGTTTTACGCGCTCAGGGAGCACTCCTCCTATTGCTCAGCCCCTTGCGCGAGGCGCCGCAGCGCACCGCGAACAACCTGAGGATCCGTCGTCGGCCACATGGCGGGCAGGGAACGCATGATGAAGCCGCCGTAGCGCTTGGTCACCACGCGCGGATCGAGGATCGCCACGACGCCCCGGTCATCGGTCGAGCGCAGCAGACGTCCCACACCCTGAGCCATCATGAGCGCCGCGTGTGTGAGGGACACCGACACGAAGCCGTTGCCTCCCCTGCGCTCGACGTCCATCGAGCGGGCGCGCGAGACGGGATCGTCCGGGCGCGGAAACGGAATCTTGTCGATGACGACGAGGCGGCACGCATCCCCCGCGACGTCGACGCCCTGCCACAGGGACATCGTGCCCACCAGGCACGAGTCGCGCTCCTCGCGGAATCGGTGGATCAACTGCGCCAGGGTTTCTTCGCCCTGCAGGTAGACGGTCAGGTCCGTGCGCTCGCGCAGGGCCTGCGCTCCCGCCATCGCCCCGCGTCGCGACGCAAACAGAGCGAGCATCCCGCCGCCCGAGGCCTGCGCCAGTTCCACGAGCTCGTCCAGCAGCTCCTCGGAGGGGCCGTCTCTCCCCGGCAGGGGCAGGTGGGTCGCCACGTAGCGGATGCCCTGGCGACCGTGGTCGAAGGGCGATCCGACGTCGATGCCGTGCCAGGGTACGCCGGAGACGGCCATACCTGCCTGTGCGGCCATGAAGTCGAAGTTTCCACCGAGCGCGAGGGTCGCAGACGTGAGGATCGCGGGTCGCTCACCAATGCCGGTTCCACCGATCGCAGCCGACACGTCAAGAGGCCCGACGGTCAAGCGCGCATTGTCAGATTCATCCTTGGTGATGTAGGCGATCGACTGGTCGGGGTCTCGCCCCCACGCGTCGAGAGCGCCGATCAGCTCGTCGATGGCCGCGCGAGCCAGGAGCTTGGCGGCGGGTTCTCCCTGCGCCTCGGACACCTCGTGGCTGGCACGACGGGCCGCGCCGTCCAGCACGATCATCGCGTCGACGAGAGCGCTCGGCCGGTACTCGAGGAGCCCCGCCTCCAGGGGAGCCATGGCCGCTCCCAGCCCAGCCCCGGCCTCGTCCAGATCGGTGGAGTCGATCGAGAGATTCGAGCGCAGGGAGCGGGCAACGCGACTCACGCGGGCGACCGTCAGGTCGGCGGCCGCCTGGGAGCGCACGCGGTCGGCCAGTTCGTGGGCCTCGTCGATGACGACGGCGTCGTACTCGCCGAAAAGCTCGCCCTCGCCGCACGCATTAATGCCGAACAGCGAATGATTCGTGACGACGACGTCCGCGTCCGCCGCCTCCAGGCGAGCCGCCTGCGCGAAGCACTCGTCGATGAGCGGGCAGTGCTTGCCCAGGCACTCGGGTTTGGCAACCGACGCGTGATGCCAGGCACGATCCGAGACGCCCGGAACCAGGTCGTCGCGATCCCCCGTCGTGGTCTCGCTGATCCACTCGCGGATGCGCAGGATCTCCTTGCCGAGCTCACCCGTCGGGCCGACACTCACGTCCCGATCCTCGAACAGGGTGCCCTCGGTGGGGTACCCACCGTCCAGCTTGTGCAGGCACGCGTAGTTCGACCAGCCTTTGAGCACCGCAACCTTCAGGTGCGCGCCCATCTCCGACGCGACCGCGTCGACGACCGCCGGCGCGTCCTTGACGAGGATCTGGCGCTGGAGCGCGAGCGTCGCCGTCGAGACAACCCCGCGCACACCCGTTCGTCGCGCAGTGCGTCAGCAGCGGGACCAGGTAGCCCACAGACTTACCCGTGCCCGTGCCCGCCTGCACGAGGAGGTGCTGGCGGTCCTCCAGGGCCGCTGCGCCTTCGGCGACCATCGAGGCCTGCCCCTCGCGCGGGGACCCGCCCATCTGGGCGACGACCGCGTCGAGGACGCGGCCCGAGGCCTCGACCAGGTCCGCGCTCACGCTCCGCTCACCGCCGCGTCGCCCACGGTGCCGCCCACCGCCTCCCGGGCGATGACGGCGGCCAGGGCCTCGTCGACGCGCGCGACGATCCGTGTGCCCGTCTCGACGTATTCCTCGCGCTCGACGTCGCCCTCCTCGTGGATCCGGTGCACGAGGGAGCCGGCCGAGTACGGCAGGATCGCATCGACGGCCACGCGAGGCCTGGGAAGCATGTCCTCGAGGGCAGCCCGCAGCGCGTCCACGCCCCAGCCCGTGTGGGCGCTGAGCGGCACGGCATCGGGGAAGACCGTACGCAGCAGGGCGATCTGCTCGGGCGAGGCCAGGTCGGCCTTGTTCAGCGCGATCAGCTCGGGGATCTCCGAGGCCCCCTCGATCGTGTCGATCACCGAGCGCACGGCCTGCACCTGGGAGACCGGGTCGGGGTGGGCGGCGTCCACGACGTGCACAATGACGTCGGCCTGGCCGACCTCCTCCAGGGTCGAGCGGAAGGCCTCGACCAGCTGCGTGGGCAGGTTGCGCACGAAGCCGACCGTGTCGGTGAGGGTGTACTCGCGACCGTCCGCGGCACGCGCACGGCGCACCGTCGGGTCCAGCGTCGCGAACAGCGCGTCCTGGACCAAGACGCCCGCGTCCGTCAGGCGATTGAGCAGCGTCGACTTACCCGCGTTCGTGTACCCGGCGATGGCCACCGACGGCACTGCCCCGCGGCGGCGCGAATTGCGCTGAGTGCGACGGGCGGGTTCCATGCGCGCGATGTCCGCGCGCAGCTTCGCCATGCGCGTGCGGATGCGGCGACGATCCAGCTCAATCTTGGTCTCACCGGGGCCCCTGGAACCGATACCCGCGCCGCCCGCCACGCGACCGCCGGCCTGACGGGACATCGACTCACCCCAGCCGCGCAGACGCGGCAGCAGGTACTCAAGCTGCGCGAGCTCGACCTGAGCCTTGCCCTCACGGGACTTGGCATGCTGGGCGAAAATGTCGAGGATGAGGGCCGTGCGGTCAACGACCTTGGCGTCGACGACGTCCTCCAGCCCACGGCGCTGAGAGGGGGCCAGCTCCTCGTCAACGATGACGGTGTCGGCCTCGACGCTACGCACAATGTCGGCCAGCTCGCGTGCTTTGCCGGACCCCAGGTAAGTTGCGGGGTCGGGCTTCATACGGCGCTGGATGATGCCGTCGAGCACGCGCGAACCGGCGGTCTCCGCGAGCGCGGCCAGCTCGCGCAGCGAGTTCTCCGCATCTTCCTCGCTCTGCGTGGTACGCAGGCCCACGAGCACGACCTTTTCGAGTCGCACCTGGCGGTACTCGACCTCGGAGATGTCCTCACGGTCGGAGGCACCCGTGTCGACGCGGCGCGTGCCCGCGCGGGCCTCGCGCTCGAGGGCACCGGCGTCCTGGGAGGTGTCCTGACCCGTCGTCGATGCGAGCGCCGTTCCCGAGCGCGCGAGAATGCGCGCGACAACGTCGTTGACGCGCTGGTCGCGCTCTTCTTTCGAGGAGTCCGCACCTGTGTGGGTCGTGTCCATAACCATCCTTTTCGTGGGGGCTTCTAGTGTCGCACGCACCGCCCCCATCTGCGCCTGCGCGCGCGGGCGCGATAGGCTTTCTTCCGTGGACGAACAGTATTTCACCGACTCTTCCCCTGCGAGCGCGGAGGAGATTCGCACGATCGAGGTGAGCGCGCGCGGCTTCGACCTCTCGATGCGCGTGTCGTCGCGCGTGTTTTCGGGTTCTAAGCTCGATCTGGGCACGCGTCAGCTCCTGGAGATCGCCCCGGATCTGCCCGAGGGCGGAACTTTCCTGGACCTGGGCTGCGGGTGGGGTCCGATCGCGACGATCATGTCGTTGGAGTCCCCCAGCGCCGCCGTGTGGGCGGTGGACGTGAACTCTCGCGCGGTGGATCTGACGCAGCGCAACGCCCAGTCCAACGGCGCGAGCGGCGTGCGCGCGCTCAAGGCCGAGGAGGCTCTGGCCGCCTCGCAGGAGTCGGACACGCGCTTCGACGTCATCTGGTCAAACCCGCCCGTGCGCATCGGCAAGGATGCAATGCACGAGATGCTCCTGGCGTGGCTGGGCAGGCTGGCCCCCACCGGCGTCGCCTATCTCGTCGTCCAGCGCAACCTGGGCGCGGATTCGCTCATCACATGGCTGAACGGCCAGGGCCTGGGGGCCTCGAAGTACGCGTCCAAGAAGGGCTTCCGCATCATCGAGGTGCGCCCCGCCTGACGCGCTCTTCTCAATCGACGAGGCCGGGGCCTCGTCGCGCTGTCCGGCACCTTTTGCGGGGGCGGGCTCAGGGTAGGCGGATCTCGGCGACTCGGGTCGCGGGTCCGGTGAGGAACACCGATGCGTCCGTGATGCTGGGGCTCTCCCCCGCCCAGTCGATGACGCCGTCGAGGCCGACGATGACCGTTCCACCCGGGATGTCGACGACCCACTGGGTGGGTGCACCGGGGCCGCGTCGCAGGGCGGTGGCAAGGGCCGCCGCGCAACACCCGGTGCCGCACGCCTGGGTCTCCCCACACCGCGCTCCAGCACGCGCATCGCGATATGTCCGCGCGTCGCACCCGGGTTCCGTCAGGTCGACGACCAGCTCGAGGTTGGTCCCCGCCTGGGGTGCCGGATCGTAGGAGGGGACGCTGTGCCGGCGGGATCTGGGAGACGTCAACGGTCGGCAGGAACACGCCGCGCAGGCTCTCCTCGTCGGCAAGCTCGACGACCGTGTGCGGGTTGGGCATGTCCACCCAGATACCGCCCAGGACCGCATCGATGCCCGGGACACGCACCTCGATCGTCTCGCGGGCGGGAGAGGCCGCCGGCCCCATGTCGACGCGGTAGCTCGCCCCCTGCCCCTCGTCCTCGGATTCGGGGGTGACGCGCTTGATACCGCCGCGCGTGGCCACGTCCAGCGTCTGCCCGACCGGCAGATCCACGAGCCCCTCGCGGCGCAGGTGATCGACGAAGACGCGCACGCCGTTGCCGCACATCTCGGCCTTCGAGCCGTCAGCGTTGCGGTAGTCCATGAACCACAGGCCGTCGCGCTCAACTGCCCGGATGAAGCCATCGGCACCGATGCCGAAGGCCGGTGAGCACAGCGTCGCGACCTCGACCTCGCTGGGGTCGTAGTCGTCGTATTGGTCCGTGGCGACGACGAAAGAATTACCGGCACCGTGGGCCTTGACAACGCGGGCGTGGGCGGGCAGCTGCGTTTTCATCATGGCTTCACCGTAGCCCCCGGCTCCCGAGCGCGCAGCCCCCGCCCGTGTTACGAGCGTCCCAGGGCGGCCTCGGCCTCGCGCTGCGTCAACTCGACGACGTGGCGCACCACGGCCTCGTTCGAGCCGAAGTCCTCCACGTCCAGCCAGTGCACGCGCGGATCCGGCCGCAGCCACTTGACCTGGCGGCGCGCCAGCTGACGCGTGGCCAGCGCGATCGATTCCACGGCCTCGTCCTCGCTCATCTGCCCGTCGATGACGGCGAGCGCCTGGGCGTATCCCGTCGCGCGGGACGCGGTCTTCGCCTCGCGCAGGCCCACGTCGATGAGGGCGCGAACCTCCTCGATGAGGCCACCGTCCATCATGGCGCGTGTGCGCACCGCGATGCGCGCGTCGAGCTCCTCCATCGGGCGGCGCAGCGCCACCATGAGCGAGGGTGCCACGAACTCGTGGCGGGGCATGGACGCCGAATAGGGGCACCCGGTCAGCTCGATGACCTCAAGGGCGCGAACAATCCGGCGGGCGTTATGCGGGTCAATGCGCTGCGCCGACACCGGGTCCAGCTGGGTCAGGCGATCGTGCAGGCCGCGCGAGCCGAGCGGCCCGTCGGCTTCATCTTCGAGGCGGGCGCGCACGGCCGGGTCCGTGCCCGGGAACTCGATGACGTCCAGGAGGGCGCGCTGGTACAGGCCGGAGCCTCCCGCAACCACCGCGACACCTTCGCGCTCGTGGATGCCCGCCACGTCGGCGCGCGCGTGCTTCTGGTAGGCGGCCACCGAGGCCTCGTCGCGCACCTCCAACACGTCAATCTGGTGATGGGCGATCCCACGGCGCTCCTCCACCGGAGTCTTAGCCGTCCCCACGTCCATGCCGCGGTAGAGCTGCAGGGCGTCGGCGGAGACGATCTCACCGGCACCGCTCGCACCCAGCGCACCCGGAAGCACGCAGGCCAGCTCCAGGGCCAGGTCCGACTTGCCCGAGGCCGTGGGCCCCACAACCGCGCACACGACGTCCGACGCGCGCCTCACCGATGTCTCCATGGCCACCAGTGTACGGGTGCCTCCCGCAGATACCACCCAACAACGGCTAGGCTTAAGACCATGAGCACAACTGACACTCTCCCGGTCACCCTCGACCGGATCACCCAAGCGGTCGAGGCCGTGGGGCTCATCCCCTTCGTGTCCAACACCGGCCAGGTCGCGGCCATCCTACCGAACCGCACCGTCCGCATCGCCGTGCCCGAGGGCCACCCCGCCCAGGCGTCGCCGACTACCCGCGTTTCTTCGACCCCTCGCACGCCGACGCCATCGCTTCTGCGGTGCGCCGCCTGAACGCCTCGACCTACCTGCCGAAGATCACCTCCGGCACGACCGAGACCGGCGCCATCGCCCTGCACCTGCAGCACACCTTCAACTGGGTCGTGGGAGCCACGGACGCGCAGGTTCACGCCGAGGTCTCCCAGTTCATCATGGCCTCCGTCGCCATGATGAACCAGCTCGACATCATGTTCCCCGACCAGTGGACCAAGGAGGGCTCCAATGCCTGAATGGAAGAGCTTCACCTTCGGTGAGGACGGCGAGGCCGTTCCCGAGGCCATGCCCGCGCCCGCCGCTCCCTCCCCCGCGATGGAAGCCGACGAGTACGCCGCCAAGTGGGGCACCGAGGTGTCCGAGCTGACGATCGAGCGCATCGAAAAGGTGCTCGAGGGCGACGGCCTGCCGCACGGTTCGAATGAGTTCATCGCCGTCACCCAGCTGGAGGACGTGCGTTTCCAGATTCACCGCGAGCCCGCGGATGCCCCCTGGGCGCAGATTGAGACGCGCATTGCTGTGCCCGGTGAGGGGCACACAGAGGTCTCCCTGCAGGAGAAGGCGAACCAGTGGAACAACGCCCACCTGCAGCCGACCGTCTTTCCGATCGAAGATGGCGACGGCTGGGCCCTGATGGCCGCGTCGCGTTTCTTTGTCGGCGAGGGCCTGTCGGATCGCCAAATCCACGCGATGCTGCGCCGCGGCCTGATCATTGGCCTGTCCGCCGCTCAGGAAGTCCCCGCGCTCTTCGCGCAGGGCTCCGAGGAGTAACTTCTTCACCCCGGCACATATGAGTAGTGCCCCGTTCCTCCAGGTGGAGGAGCGGGGCACTCTCGGTGGAGTGTGCGCCGACTACATGCGAAGGCGCGGCGCGTACCGCGTACGCGGGGAGGCCACGGGTCGCATAGGGGGGCTCGAATCGACCCGCACTACCGAGAGTGCTCCCGCATGTCGATCGCCTCATCATCGTGACGATCGCCACGACACAAAAATAACGCAGGAGTCGTGGGTCACATGCGCGTTTCGTTGAGACATTTTCTCGTTTGTCACACTGGCAAACGATCAAACGTGCAGCGCTCATCGCGCGCGACTCCTCGGCATAGGTGAACCTCCCCGAGCGCATGGCCCGGGCAGGCTCACATCAGTGCAGGTCAGGGTCGACTCGGGGCACCCACGCGCAGCGTGGGGATACCCAGCGACACCGTATTGTCGGGTTCGTCCGAGGCCTGACGGGCCTCCCACGCGTCACCGGCGCGCGTGCGGCGCACCTCGAACAGGCCGCCCTGCGCGCCCGAGTCTGCGATCAGGTGGTGCGGCGCCCCGTACGTGACGGTCGCGCGGATCATGTCGCCCGGGCGCGGGCGGTCGGCCTCCGCCAGGCCCTCGGGCAGGCGACGTGCACGAGGCGGTTATCGCGAGCGCGTCCCGAAATACGGTGCGTGGCACCGTCCTTACGGCCATCCCCCTCGGAGACGAGAACCTCGACCTCGGTTCCCGCCAGCGCGGCGTTGTCCTCGGCGCAGATGCGCTCCTGGAGCTTGATGAGGCGCTGGTAGCGCTCGAGCGCCACGTCATCGGGCACCTGATCCTCGCGGTCCGCGGCGGGCGTACCCGGGCGCGGCGAGTACAGGAACGTGAAGGCGGAGGAGAAACGAGCCTGCTCGACGACGTCGAGGGTCGCCTGGAAGTCTTCTTCGGTCTCTCCCGGGAAGCCGACGATGATGTCCGTCGTAATCGCAGCCTCCGGGATGGCGGCGCGGACGCGATCCAGGATGCCCATGAAACGCTCGCGGCGGTAGGAGCGGCGCATCTGACGCAGGATCGCATCGGAACCCGACTGCAGGGGCATGTGCAGGCTCGGCATCACCGTGGGCGTCTCCGCCATCGCCGCAATCACGTCATCCGTGAAGGCTGCAGGGGTGCGGCGAGGTGAAGCGCACGCGCTCGATCCCCTCGACGCGGCCCACGGCGCGCAGCAGGTCGGCAAACGCGCCGCGCTCACCGAATCCAACGCCGTAGGAGTTGACGTTCTGGCCCAGCAGGGTCACCTCGATGGCACCCTGCGAGGCGACGGCCTCGACCTCGGCGAGAATGTCGCCGGGGCGGCGGTCGCGTTCCTTGCCGCGCAGGTGCGGGACGATGCAGAACGTGCAGGTGTTGTTGCAGCCCACGGAGATCGACACCCATGCGGCGTACGCGCTCTCACGATGGGTGGGCAGGGTCGACGGAAAGACCTTGAGGGATTCCTCGATCTCAACGGCGGCCGCACGGTTATGCTCGGCGCGGCGCAGGAGCGCCGGGAGCACGTCAATGTTGTGCGTTCCGAAGACAGCGTCCACCCACGGGGCTTTCTCGACGATGCCGTCGCGCATCTGCTGGGCGAGACATCCGCCGACCGCAATCTGCATGCCGGGACGCGCACGTTTGACGGAAGCCAGCTGGCCGAGGTTGCCAAAGAGGCGGGTCGCTGCATTTTCACGGACGGAGCAGGTGTTGATGACGATGACGTCGGCACCCATGTCGCCGGCGTCGGTCGCGCGGGCGGCAGCCTCGGGGACCTTCTCAACGGGGACGAGGCCGGCCTGCTCCAGCAGACCCGCCATACGCTCGGAGTCGTGTTCATTCATCTGGCAGCCGAGCGTGCGCACCGCGTAGGTGCGGGGCAGCGCGGTGCCGTCCTGCGTCATCGTATTCATCGCAGTGAAGTCTAGTCGCCCGCCTGCTCACCGGCGAAGTCGAGCACGTCACGCACAAGGGCGATAGCCGCGTCGATCGCGCCGCGACGTACAGCCGCGCGGTCACCCTCCAGGTGCAAGAGGCGATGCTCCTCCCCCGCCGGATGAACGCACGCAATATGTACGGTTCCCGCAGGGAAACCATCAGCGGGGCCCGGGCCAGCGACCCCGGTCGTCGATACGCCGATGTCGGCGCAGAACAGCTTTCGTGCACCTCGGGCCATCTGGCGAGCGACCTGCTCGTCCACGGGCCCGGTGAGCGCCAGCTGCCTCTCGGAGACGCCGAGCACCGAGGCTTTGGTATCGACCGCGTAGGTGCACACGCCCCCGCGCACGACGTGAGAGGCACCGGGCACATCCACGAGGCGCGCAACGAGTCCGCCTCCCGTCAGCGATTCCGCCGTCGCGACCGTCAGGCCCCGCTGGGTCAGATCCGCTATCAGGTCAGCCAGCGCCTCGTCGTGCATTGCGGTCACAGTCCCCATTGCCAGGCCTCCTCGGCTCCGCCGTCCTGATCGCCCCACGAATCGAGGGCGTCGCGCACGGCGGCAGCCGCGACGGACGGCGAATACCCCTTGCGCGCGAGCATGGAACTCAGTCTACGGTAGGCGGTCTCGCGCGGGACGCCCGCGAGAGACCGCCGTTTGCGAGCCACCAGCTGGGCCGCGCGCTCCGCCTCGTCGTCCCGATCGATCTGAGACAGGGCGCGCTCGATCGTCGAGGTGTCCAGCCCCTTGCGCACGAGGACCTCGCGCAGCGCACGACCGGACGCTCCCGTCCCCGAAAAACGCGAGCGGACGAGCGCGTCCGCATACGCCTGATCGTCGACGAGACCAACTGCTTCAAGACGGTCGACGACCTCGACCGCGATCTCGGCGCTAAAGCCGCGCCCTTCAATCGCACTGGTCAGCTCCGCGCGAGAACACGCGCGCGCGTCGAGCTTGCGCAGGGCGACCTCGCGCGCGGCCTCGATCGCCGCCGTGCCCGTCAGGTCCGCATTGCGTTCGCGGGCACGCGCGAGCCTCTCACCCGGGGAGGAACGCCGCCGGCGCTCCTCCCCCAGCTCGAGGTGATCTTCGGGATCCAGGTAGCGGACCACGACTCAGAAGCCCGCGTCCTCATCGGGATCGATGTCGGGCACGTCCTGGGACGCCTGGTCCGGATCCGGGGCCTCGCCAATACCCAGCGAGACGAGGATCTTCTGCTCGATCTCGTTGGCCAGCTCGGGGTTGTCCACGAGGAACTGACGCACGTTCTCCTTGCCCTGGCCCAGCTGGTCGTCCCCGTAGGTGAACCAGGAGCCCGACTTGCGCACGATGCCGGCCTCGACGCCCATGTCGATGATCGAGCCCTCGCGCGAGATGCCCTTGCCGTAGACGATGTCGAACTCGGCCTGCTTGAAGGGCGGGGCCATCTTGTTCTTGACGACCTTGGCGCGGGTGCGGTTGCCGACGGGGGCGCCGGCCTCCTTGAGGGTCTCGATGCGGCGCACGTCGATGCGCACCGATGCGTAGAACTTCAGGGCCTTACCGCCCGTCGTGGTCTCCGGGGAGCCGAAGAAGACGCCGATCTTTTCGCGCAGCTGGTTGATGAAGATCGCGGTGGTGCCGGTCGCGGACAGGGCACCCGTGATCTTACGCAGAGCCTGGCTCATGAGGCGGGCCTGCAGGCCGACGTGGGAGTCGCCCATCTCGCCTTCGATTTCCGCCTTGGGCACGAGCGCCGCGACGGAGTCGATGACGATGATGTCGATGCCGCCCGAGCGGATCAGCATGTCGGCGATCTCGAGGGCCTGCTCACCCGTGTCGGGCTGGGAGACCAGGAGGGAGTCCGTGTCGACGCCCAGGGCGCGGGCGTAGACGGGGTCAAGGGCGTGCTCTGCGTCGATGAAGGCCGCATTGCCGCCGGCCTTCTGGGCGTTGGCGACAGCGTGCAGGGCAACCGTGGTCTTACCGGAGGACTCAGGGCCGTAGACCTCGATGACTCGGCCGCGCGGGAGGCCACCAATGCCGAGGGCGACGTCGAGGGCAAGGGAACCCGTGGGGATCACCTGAACGGGCGGGCGGTTGTCGTCGCCCAGCCGCATGACGGAGCCCTTGCCGAACTGCTTATCAATCTGCGACAGGGCGACTTCGAGAGCCTTATTGCGATCGTTGGTCGCGGGCTTTGCAGCGGGTGCTTTACGGGCTGCCATGGTGATCCTTTCGTCTGCGGCCTCTCCGGCCTGCGGGTGTCCTGGCCTGGAATATCGCCCCTCTCCGAGGCGACATGACGAGTATGCGACCGGCCATCGTCATCTGCGTCCCGCGCACGTCACCCCTGTGGATGACACGCGTCGGAGCGTCGTCGCCCACAAGCTTAAATGGAACACATGTTCGACCGCCGATCGACACGCCGCCCACCAATCAGACGGACATCGATCACACCGACAAACCGAGGAGGTCAGCGCCCCCGCTCACGCGGATCCACGCGATGAATCCAGCGCGCATCCTCGCGCCCGGTTTCCTCGCACAGGGTCGCCCAGACCTCGTCCGGATTCACGCCAGCGGACAGCGCATCGCGTGCGGTCGCCCCCAGCGACGCGAGATAGAGATCGGAGACATACGAGCGGCCGAGGGCCGACCCGAAAGGTCGCCTCGACCGCCTCGTAAAACTCAGAGTGCTTCACGCGTCAGGAAATCAGCGTGACGGGCACGATGTCGTCGGGCACCGCGTCGGGAACGACTGCCCCATCGATGACCGCCATGCGCTCAGAGACCTCGCGCAGCACGAACCACAGCGGCACGCGCAGAGCCGAGGTGATCGCCTCGAGCAGCTCCGACGAGGCCTCCTTCTGGCCGCGCTCAACCTCAGACAGGTAACCGAGGGAGACCTGTGCCTCCGACGAGACCTCGCGCAGGGTTCGACCCTGGCGCTGGCGGATGCCGCGCAGGACATCGCCCAGTTCGCTGCGCAGCAGCGGGGTTTCGCTCAGTGTCTTTTCCATAGTGTTACTGTAGCCGTTCTGTTTCGAGGGACGCATTATTAGTTCGCGCATCGAAACGCTGTGACGTTCCGCTTTCATTCCTCGCGTTGCATTCATACCCGTACAACGCGAGCCGTTTCGCGCCTATTCCACCGACGAGTCGATTACTCTATGGGTTGCGTCACCCACGCTCAACTCTGGACGTGCTGCCCGGCAAGACCAGGCTTCGGAGACTCTGTCGTGGCTTCCTGCGGAGCATCGTCGTCGTGGGAGCCCGCCTCGGCCTCGTCAGCACTCGCCACGGCCTCGTCAGCACCCGCCCCGCGCATGAGGCGCACGCCCTCAACAACGTACATGAGGCCCGAGTAGAGCGTCAGCGCGAGCGCAACGCCCGCGAAAATCTGGCCGAGGCGAATGAGAAGGACCACCCATCCCTCGTTGGCCTCGCTCATCGCCGTGAAGTGCGCCCACGGGATCAACAGGGTACCCAGCGCCACCATCTGCATGAAGGTCTTCTGCTTGCCCGCCTGGTTAGCGGACACGACGACGCCGCGGCGCAGGAAGAAGGCGCGCATCGCAGTGATGCCCAGCTCGCGCACGGCGATGAGAATCGTCAGCCACCAGGGCAGGAAGCCCTGGTAGGACAGCAGACCGAAGCCGCACAGCGTCAGGGCCTTGTCTGCGATGGGGTCGGCGATGCGGCCAAAGTCGGTGATCTGCCCCCACGAGCGCGCGAGCTCCCCATCGAAGCGGTCCGTGATCGCGGCGAGAGCGAAGACGACGAATGCCGCCCACAGCGCGCCCCACGACTGCTGAAGGCCGAGAACAATGAAGGCCGGAACGAAGACCAGGCGCAAAACGGTCAGCGCGTTGGGTAGGTTCACCACGGAAACCTTGCTGTCGCGCTGCACGCGCGACACGTTCTCGCTCATGGCCGTTTCCTTCCCGCTCAGCGGCCCGTGAGCTGCCAAGCGTCCTCGTTATCCTCGGGCTCCTCGTCGACCCAGTCGGGCGAGGACCCACCAAAGTTATGACCAGAGTACGGGTCAACCCCACTGCCGCGCGAATCGCCGGCACCAGCCGTGCCCATTTCGTAACCGGATGCGGGTGCGACGTGGGCCGAGGACGGGGCCGACTCCTCCCCTACGACGCCTGCAGCGGCACCGATGGCCGGGCTGGGCGCCCCCTCGGGAGGTGCCGGAGCAGGCGCGGGGGCGGGCGTCGGCTCGGGCTCGGCGATGCTGGCGGACTCTCCGCGCAGCATGGCGAGAACCTCGGGCAGCTGTTCGGGGGTGACGAGCACCTGACGAGCCTTGGACCCTTCGGAGGGGCCGACGATTTCGCGCGACTCAAGGAGGTCCATGAGGCGGCCGGCGCGGGCGAAGCCGACGCGCAGCTTGCGCTGGAGCATCGAGGTGGAGCCGAGCTGGGTGGACACGACGAGCTCGGCGGCCTGCAGCAGGTCTTCGAGATCGTCTCCGATGTCCTCGGCGACCTTGGTTTCCTTCTTTTCCGGCACGACGTCGTCGCGGTAGTGCGTCTCCATCTGGCTCTTGACGTGGGAGACGATCTGGTGGATCTCGGATTCGGAGACCCAGGCACCCTGGACACGCATGGGCTTGGAGGCACCCGCGGGCAGGTAGAGGGCGTCGCCCTGGCCGATGAGCTTTTCGGCGCCGGGCTGGTCGAGGATCGTGCGCGAGTCGGTGAGCGAGGAGGTCGCGAACGCGAGGCGCGAGGGGATGTTGGCCTTGATGAGGCCGGTGACGACGTCGACGGAGGGGCGCTGCGTGGCCAGGACCAGGTGGATACCGGCGGCTCGAGCGAGCTGCGTGATGCGCTGAATGGAGGCTTCCACGTCTCGCGGGGCGACCATCATGAGGTCGGCGAGCTCGTCGACGACCACGAGCAGGTACGGGTATGGGTGCAGCGTGCGCTCCAGCCCGGGCTTGGCCTGAACCTGTCCGGCGGCCACCGCCTTGTTGAAGTCGTCGATGTGCTTGAAGCCGTAGTCCGACAGGTCATCGTAGCGCGCATCCATCTCCTTGACGACCCATTCGAGGGCTTCGGCGGCCTTCTTGGCGTCGGTGATGATGGGCGAGATGAGGTGCGGGATGCCCTCGTAGATGGTGAGTTCCACGCGCTTGGGGTCGACGAGGATCATGCGCACCTGCTGGGGCGTCGCGCGCATCATGATCGACGTGATCATGGAGTTGACGAAGGAGGACTTACCGGAACCGGTCTGGCCGGCCACCAGCATGTGCGGCGTCTTGGCCAGGTTGGTGACGACGTAGCCGCCTTCGACGTCCTTGCCGACGCCGACGACGAGCGGATGCTGGTTGCGGCGGGCGGCAGCCGAGCGCAGGACGTCGCCGAGGGCCACGTTTCGCGGTCGGCGTTGGGGATCTCGATACCGATGGCGCTCTTGCCGGGGATCGGCGCGAGGATACGCACGTCTGCGGAGGCCACGGCGTAGGCGATGTTCTTCGACAGGTTGGTGAGCTTGTCGACCTTGACGCCGGCGCCGAGCACGACCTCGTAGCGCGTGACTGTCGGGCCTCGAGAGAAGCCGGTGACGCGTGCGTCGACGTTGAAAGTCCGCGAAGACCTGTCCCAGGGCCGCGACGACCTGGTCGTTGACGGCCGAACGGGTCATGTGGGGCGGGCCGGAGACCAGGAGGTCCTCGGAAGGCAGCGTGTAGCTGATCGAGTCGTCGAGGTTGGGTTGGAAGGCACCCTCGGGCTCGTCGGTGATCGGCGGGGGTGCCGGCTCGGCCTCGGGCTCAGGTTCGGGCTCGGGCACGTGTGCGGGCACCTGCACGGGGGCCACGGCGGGACGCATCTGGGTGAGCATCTCGGTGGGTGCGTCAGGCGTCGTGGCACGAGGCCGGGGCGCGGGAGCCGGGGCCGGCGCGGGGGCCGCGATGGCCCCGGATTCCAGGAGACGGGTCTCCCCCACGGATTCCGTGTCGGTCGCCTTGCGGAAGGACTCGTCCCCGTCGTATTCGTCGAGGAAGGCGTCGTCTCCGGCCGCGAGGTCTTTGCGCGCCTTGCGGCGGGCTTCCTTGGCGGGATCGCCGCCGGCCTGATCGGCGGTATCGGCGTCGCCCTCGGGGCGCTCACCGCTCAGGTGGGCAGCGAGGTCGCGCAGACGCGCAGGAACGTCGGCGACGGCGGTCCGAGTGGCAAGGAGGATCGAGTAGGCCAGGAGCAGGATCATGAGGGCGCCCGCACCCCAGCCGGATAGCAGCAGGGCGAGGGGGCGCGCAACGAACCAGCCGAGCAGGCCACCCGCCGCCTCGATGCCGGGGTCGGTGCCCATCGCGGGGTTTCCGCGCGAGATGTGGACTAGCCCGGTGAGCGCGGCGGTGATGCCGATGCCGCCTGCCACGTGGTGGGGCAGCGCGGATCGTCCGGACCGCGCGGAGACGAGCTCGACGGCCAGGGCAATCAGGACGAGGGGCAGGACGACCGAGAAGATGCCGAACAGGCCGGCGGAGGCGTGGTGGATCGCGTCCCCGGCCTCGCCGGAGATCTGGAACCACTCGCGCAGCGCGATCACGATGGCCGCGGCGAGCGCGACGAAGGCAGCAGCATCACGCTTGACCTGCAAATCGGTCGCTTTCCACGCGCGCACGGCACCGACACCGGCGCGGCCGACCGCGGAGAAGAAGCGCGCCAGGAAGCCCGGCTGCGTCGGCTCGGGCTGGGGCGCTTGGGCGGACTTGTTCGAGCCTCCCTTGGCGCGCGGGCGCGCGGGAGCCTTACCGGAGGACGAGCGTGGAGACGATTGTGCCATGATCCTTCCACCATATCGCCCGCCGCGGCCCCACTCTGCCAGGCGCGCCGCGCGAGATCAGCGCAGGATGTTCGTAACAACCCCGGTTTCGAGCACGTTTTCAACCTGCTCGCGCGTGGGGACGGGCAGGGCCGACTCGTGGGAGATGGCCAGCGCGGCACCCGCGTTCGCCATCAGGCATGCGGTCTCCAGGTCGTAGCCCATGGCCAGGCCCGCACACATCTCTCCGATGTGGGTATCGCCCACACCCGCGGTGTCCGCGATGCGCGACTGGAACGCGGGAATCGAGATGACGGGAGCATCCGCGACCTTCTGCAGCTCGCAGCCCCGCTCCCCCACGCGGCGCACAGTGGCGGCCTCGGGGCGCGTGTAGGTGCGGATCGTGGAGCCGTGACGGTTGGCGTCGAGAATTCCGGCCAGCGTGGCGGCCTCCCAGCTGTTCATCGTCACGACGTCGGCACGGGGGAAGATCATCTCCCACGCCTCAACGGGAACCTGGGCGACTGCGGGTGACACCGAGACGACGAGTGTCACGAAGGACGGCAGGGACGCGGCCCATTCGCTCAGCTCAGAGGCGGCGTGCGCGCTCGTCATGTCGGAGGCGGCCACGTGGACCACGTCTCCCTCGCGCAGCTCGATACGGTCGAGAGCCGCACGCGAAGGCTCGGATTCGACGCCGGCGGTCACGACCGAGCGCATCGAGCCATCCTCGACGATCAGCTGGATGACCACGCCAACGTCACCGACCAGCTCGGGGGTCAGGACATCGACGCCGGCCTCGACCAGCTGCTGACGAACCGCGAAGGAGTTTGGCCCCGTGCCCAGGGGCGAGGCAGCGGCCGTCGGCACGCCCATGGCCGCAGCGGCGCACAGGGTCGTGAAGCCGCCGCCCGGGCGCGAGCTGGCTGCATCCGCATGAACGGATCCGCCGCGCTCCGGCACGTACGCGATATGCATCGGCAACACAAGAGCGACAGAATGCGTCGAAATAAAACGACCCGACACGTAGATTCCTTCCTTCAAGCGCGCGCTACCGCCCAGCGCGCCAGGGCCTCGTCAATGAAGAGTGCCAGACTACTGTTCGGTCACGACCGGAACGATCATAGACGACGACGCAAGCGTCGCGCAACCCAGCGTCCGATCACGCGGCGCATCGCCTGCTGCAGGACGTAGGGGTCCTGACCGCCAGGCGCCGCTGCATCCTTGAGCGCCTGCGTGACGTCGGGAAGGATCTCCTCGAACACCGAATCGTCCTCGGCCATGCCGATCGCGCGAATCTCGGGACCGGCCAGGACCATGCCAGAGTCGTGCTCGACGACCGCGAAAATCGAGATGAAGCCCTCCGATCCCAGGGTACGACGGGTCTCCAGCTCGTCCTCGGAGATCTCTCCGATCGAGCGACCGTCCACGTACACGTACTCGCACGGGACAACGCCCGAGACACGCGCGACGCCGTCCTTGAGGTCGACCGTCACGCCGTCCTCGGCCAGGACCACGTTCTGCGGGTCGATGCCCGT
The DNA here is from genome assembly GCA_916438365.1 of uncultured Sanguibacter sp. The sequence continues at coordinate 75,339 of CAKAEY010000019.1, read as the reverse complement.
CTTGACGGCCAGCTGACCGTTGCCCACCAGGTGACGGACCTCGCCGTGGATGGGCATGACGTTCTTGGGCTGGACAATGTTGTAGCAGTAGATGAGCTCGCCGGCGCTCGCGTGACCGGACACGTGCACCTTCGCGTTTTCCTTGGATACGACGCGCGCTCCCAGGCGGGTCAGGTCGTTGATGACGCGGTACACGGAGTTCTCGTTGCCCGGGATCAGCGAGGAGGCCAGCACGACCATGTCGCCCGGCTCAATCGTCACGGTGCGGTGCGATCCCACCGACATGCGCGACAGGGCGGCCATCGGCTCGCCCTGCGAACCGGTCGCCATGTAGACACGCTGGGAGGGCGGCAGCTCGCCGATGCCCTTGAGGTCCACGATGATGCCCTCGGGGATCGACAGGTAGCCCTTCTCCTCCGCGATGCGCATGTTGCGCTCCATGGAGCGGCCCACGAAGGCCACGCGACGCCCATGGTGGGCGGCGGCGTTGATGACCTGCTGGACGCGGTGCACGTGCGAGGCGAAGGAAGCGACGATGATCTGGCCGGTAGCCTCGCCGAACACCTGGTCGAGGACCGGGCCGATCTCACGCTCGGGGGTGATGAATCCGGGCACCAGGGCGTTCGTGGAGTCCACCATGAACAGGTCGACGCCCTCCTCGCCCATGCGTGCGAAGGCGCGCAGGTCGGTGAGGCGGCGATCCAGCGGCAGCTGGTCCATCTTGAAGTCACCCGTGATGAGGACGTTGCCCGCATCGGTGCGCACGAAGACCGCGAGCGCATCGGGGATCGAGTGGGTGACGGAGACAAATTCGAGGTCGAAGGGGCCAACGGTGAGGCGGTCGCCCTCGGCGACGACGTTGAGGCTCGGCTCGGGCAGGCGGTGTTCGCGCAGCTTGGGGGCGACGAAGGCCAGCGTCAGGTCGGATCCGTAGATCGGAATATCGCCTCGCAGCTTGAGGAGGTAGGGCACGGCACCGATGTGGTCCTCGTGGCCGTGGGTGAGGACGAGGCCGACGACGTCGTCCATGCGTTCTTCGATCCAGGAGAAATCCGGCAGGATCAGGTCGACGCCGGGCTGGGTCTCCTCGGGGAAGAGGACGCCACAATCCACGACCAGGAGCTTGCCCCGGTACTCGAGGACGTTCATGTTGCGGCCGACCTCGCCGAGACCTCCCAGCGGGATCACTCGCAGTGCGCCATCTTCCAGGGGCGCGGGTTCGCTGAGGTTCTCGTACAAAGACTTCATGATGCCAGTCTGCCACGTTGGCACCGCTTTGCCCGCATCGGGAGACATGTTGGGCAGGTCGGCCCTCTCACATTTGACGCGTTCGGAGGCCGGCGAGCTAGTCGCTGGCGCGCAGATGGCCGTCCTCCATGACGTAGCTGCGATCCGCGAAACGCTGCGCCTCGGCCTCGTGCGAGACGACGAGGACGGCTGCTGCCCGATCGGCGGCGTCGCGCAGGAGGGTGAGGACGGCGGTCGCGTTCGCGCTATCGAGGCCGGCGGTCGGCTCGTCTGCGATGACGATGGCCGGGTCCATGAGGAGGGCGCGCGCGATCGCCATGCGCCGCAGTTCGCCGCCCGACAGCTCGGTGGGCGCAGCATCGGCGAGGTCGTCCAAGCCCACGGCAGCCAGCAGCTCGCGGGCACGCTCGGCGGGTGCCTCGTCCCTGCTGTAGAGGATTGAGGGAAGCAGGACGTTGTCGAGGACCGTCAGGGCTCGCAGGGCCGTGTGTCCCTGGGGGACGAGGCCGATGCGCTCATTGCGCAGGCGCGAGAGCTCCTCGTCGCGCAGCGAGTACAGGTCCGTGCCGTCCAGCCGTACGTGTCCTGCCGTCGGCGTGAGGATGCCGGCGAGCATGTTCGCCAGTGTGCTCTTTCCGCTGCCGGAGTGGCCCGAGACGACGGTGAGTTGGCGTTCCTCCAGGCCGATATCCAGCGGGTGGACGGCCGTGAAGAGGCGCTTGCCCCCGCGGGCTCGGGCGAATTCTTTCGTGAGTCCCGTTGCCTCGATAATCATGTCATTCCCCTTCCTTGAGGGCCAGGCTGGCGTCCATTGTCGTCACGTAGCGCAGCGCTATCCACGAGGAGACGAGGGCAACGAGGCCCACCGACGCGAGCGCTGCCAGCGCGAGCAGCGCCAGAGTGGGCAGCGACGGGACGAGGAATCCCCCTCCCAGGCTCTGACGAACGAGGCCGGAGAAGGACACGAGGAGGACACCGGAGACGATGATTCCGCCAACGCCGCCGAGCGCGTTGACCGCGAGCGCCTCGCGGATGATGATGCGCGAGATCAGCCGACGGTGCGCACCGGCGGCGATGAGGGTGGCGAACTCTCTCCTGCGCTCAACGATCATCAGGACGAACATGAGGGTGATCATGAGCAGGCCGGCTCCCCACGCGACTGCGATGAGCGTGGTGACCGTGCGCGACGTCGTCTCCAGGGACTGGGCGATGCCGCTAACGAGCTTCGTCGAGGTGGCGACCGAGACACCGGGCACCTGCTGGCGGATCTGGGCGGCCACGGCCTCCGCGTCGTATCCGGGGGCCACCTTGACCATGACCGAGGAGATGATGCGGTCGGTTTCGAGCGTCGAGTACTTGTTGAGTCCCTTACGCAGAGAGGAGTCGATGACCTTCTTCGCGGTCTCGAAGTTCATGTAGACGGCGTTATCGAGGGTCGATCCGGTCGGGTCGAATTGGCCGACGACCCGCAAGGTATTGTCGAAGAGCTGAAAGTTGTCGGGGTCGTTGGCGAGCACGTTGGCACCGACGATCACCTCGTTCTCCCCCAGCTGCGTCTGCCCGACGGAGTCATCCATCCACGGCTGGATCGTGAAGTCGGTGGCCGGATCGTAGGCGATCACCTGGTAGCGGCCCGAGCAACAGCTTGCCCTCGCCGAGGCCAGGAAGAGCTGGGAGGAGGCGGCTTCGACACCGTCGACGGCGGCGACGGCCTCGCGCGTGGACGCGTCCATGTAGAAGTAGGACGGTTCGGCGTTGACGAGGAAGGTCTGCGCGTCGAAGTCGGTGTCGGCCTCGTCGGGCGTCACCATGATGTCCGCCCCGAGGCGCGACTGGGTCGTGCGCAGGCCGTGTTCAATGCCTTGGACGACCAGCGTTCCGCCGAAGATCGTCATCGTCATGAGCATGGAGAAGAAGACCAGGGTCCCCGTCCGCACGGGGTAGCCGCGCAGGTTCATCCACGGAAGTCGCGACAGCGACAGCATTGCGTCATTCCTCCTTGACCGTTGTCCCTACACCAGGACAGATTTGTTCCCCGCGGCCCCGCGGCTGACCCGAGCGAGCGCGAGACGAGTTCCGGTGATGCCGACGCAGGTGACGGCGACGAGCGAGAGGCCTGCGAGGGGCAGTGACGTCGCGGGGGCGGCGAGGACCTCGACGAGGCTCCCGTCCCCCACGAATGGCACGGTAACAGCCGCGAGGCACACTCCCACGAGCGCTCCAGCCGCGTGAAGCAGCGCCGATTCGCTGAGCATGACACGGCTCATGATGGATCGCGACGCCCCGATCGAGCGCCACACGGCCAGCTCTTGCATCCGTTCATTCATGAGGCTCACCTGCACGATGATGAGAGCACCGAGCAACACGAGCCAGGTCGCTCCCAGGACCCCGATCGCGACCCCTCGGTGCGCGCGGATGCCCGAGGCGGCACCGGAGAGGGCCTCGGCGGCGCGCACCGCGCTGACCTTGCGCACGTAGAGGTTGATCCAATTGGTCACGCTCTCGATGGCATCGCTGTCCGAGGCACGCACGAGCGCCGCAGAATATTGGGTACTCGGGTCGAGGGAAGCGTCAATGTCCTCCCCCGCCGCGCGCGCGTCCGCCATCATGTCCGTCAGGGTGTCCATGGAAACGAAGACGGCGTCGTCGAGCTCCGAGCCGGTGGCAAGGAGGTGAGCGCCAATCGGGCGCTCGTGCCCGAAGACGGAGAGGGTCTGCCCGTCCGCGCCGGGCACGGCGGCGCCGACGGCGACGCTTCCGCGGGGCAGTGACGTTCCCTCCCCCTTCACGCATCCAGGGCCCCAGCACGAAGTCGCTCTCCGGTTGAAAGCCGACGACCCACCGAGTGGACCCATCGGAGAGCGTTTCGGACACATAGAGCTGGTAGGACACAGCGGCAATATCCTCGTTGGAAGACATGCGCGCCAGGCCGAGCGCGGCTGGTGACAGCCCACGGGGGTCCCGAGCATGAGGAGGCGCTTCTTCTCCACCTGGTTCAGGCAGCTCGTGGGGTACACGACGAGGTCGGCGCCGAGCCTGCGCTCTGCGAGGCTGAGCTCCGCCCGCATCGCGCCGACGAGGATGAACCCACCGAACACACAGGCCGCCTGTGCAAGCGCAAGGACCGCGATGATGAGGGAACGAATGGGGTGCGCGCGGATGGTCATCAGGGGAACGCGACGCAGAGACAGCGCTTTGCTCATCTGCTCCCCTCACCGGCCCCTCCGACGTTGATCCACAGTGCGGGACGCACCCCGTACTGCAGGTCGACATTCGCGCCGCTGAGCGAGGGCACGCCCGACGCATCGACGAATTGCGTCGCGAAACCGTATGTTCCGGGAGATCGCAGCCACCAGTCTGCCGTGCCGTCCTCGGAGACGCTCAGGGGTCCGGCGGCCGCGCTAACGCTGGCGGGCGCCGCTCCGATATCGCTGCGGGCAGCCGGCGTATTCAGGTAGATGACGCTCTCGGTCTCGCTCAGCGCAAAGACCCGATCGTCGGTCGCGGCTCCGCCGCTCGCACCGGTGATCGACTGATCCGCGTTCTCGTTGTGCACCGTCTCGATGAGCCCGCGTTGAACGGGGGTGAACGCGTCGTCGTAGAAGTCGCCGTTCATCCACGCACGCAGATCGGAGTTCTCCCACGTGACCTCCTCAAAAGGCACGTGATGGTACTGGCGCGCCTCGAGGACGTCGGCGCTGAGGAGCAGGAGTTGCCCGTCGATCTTATCGAGGACGATCCACTGAATCGGCTCGGGACCATTCTGCGTATTTCCGTCCTGCTCGTAAGAGCCGAAGGACACGGTGTCCCCCTTGGATGCCGAGCGGTACGGCAACGCAGGATCGGTGGCCACGAGGGCGTCGGCGCGCTGGGCCGCGTCGCTGTACCTGCCCAGGGACCGGAAAATCTCGTAGGCACCCTGGGCGTCCCCGGCCTCGTCCAGGGCGAGGGCCTCGCGATAGCGCACCGCATTGCGCACGACGATCGCGGCAACGGTGACGAGGGATAGCACGAGGAGAACCGCGCCGATGCGCACGGTTCTCGAACGTCGTAGGGCCCTCACGGCACCATTGTCTCCCATCTGGGGCGATACGTCAGGCGGAGGGCTTCGCAGCCTTCTTCCAGGACGCCACCAGCGCCCCGACACCGCTGCCGGCGACGAGGACGCTCATGATGCGCACGAAGGGCTGGAAGACGATGTGGCAGCGCATCGTCTTCATCGCGCACAGCGGGCAGATGCCGCCGGGAATGAAGAACACAACGACGCTGGCGATCACCGCGAGCGCGAGCAGGGCCAGGCGCACGGGCTTGTTCTTCACGAGGGAGGAAGCTCCGTACAGCGCGATGAGGCCGACGGCGCTGCCGGCCACCATGTTTTGGCACTGGTGGCAGTGCATCCACGATCCGTCGGCCCGTTGCTCGCACGCCGAAAAGACGGTCATACCTCCGGCGAGCAGCAGGGCGCTGAGAGCGGCGGGGACCAGGGGAATGATGACGTCCTTCTTTGCCACGGTATCCATTCCTGTGAGACAACGATCGATGTTGATGAGCTTTACCTAAGTATATTAAGTCTAGCTATTAGCTATCGTCAACGATCGACGACGCCACCACGGTGCCCCGTGCACCGCGGAACATACAACTCGCCCCCGCCGGGTTTCGACGGGGGGCGAGGCGTGTCAGAGCAGGCCAGCGGTGTGCAGGCGCGACGCAGGGCCGACACCTCGTCGTCACTGATGCCCACCATCGGTAGGCGCACGGCCGGGCTGTCGATGACGCCCTGGAGCCACAGGGCGTACTTCGCCATGACCGCACCCTGTCCGCCACCCATAATGGCGTGCACGAGAGGGCGCAGAGAGTAGGACAGCTCGCGCGCCTCCCACACCTGGTCGGTGTCGAGCAGCTCGATCATGCGGCGGTAGTGGGCCGACGCCACGTGCGTGACTACGGAAATGAAGCCCGAGGCACCGCCCGTCATCCACGCGAAGTTCAGGCCGTCGTCGCCCGAGTAGTATTCCAGGCCCGTGCGGTGCATGCGCTCCACGCCGGTCTCCACGTCGCCCGTCGCGTCCTTGACGCCGAGGATCCGCGGGTGCTGGGCGAGAATGTCGAGGGTCGCGTCAGAGAACGCGATGCCCGTGCGACCCGGGATGTCGTAGAGCATGACGGGCAGGTCGGTCGCATCCGTCACGGCGCGCACGTGCGCGCGCAGGCCCTCCTGGGAGGGACGGTTGTAGTACGGGGAAACAATCAAGAGACCGTCCGCGCCATGCTCCTGGGCGCCCTCTCCGATGCGCACCGCGTGGGCGGTGTCGTTCGAACACGCGCCGCACAGGATGAACGCGCGATCCCCCACGGCTTCACGGACAGCGTCCGTCAGGTCATTCTTCTCCGGCTGGTGAGTCGTCGGCGACTCCCCCGTCGTACCGGACAACAGGATCGTGTCGCACCCTTCGTCGACCAGCTTGATCGCCAGGCGCTGCGCGGAGGGCAGATCAATCTCACCGGTGGCGGTCATCGGAGTGACCATGGCGGCTGCGAGGGAACCGAAGCGGCGGGGAGGAATGTTACTCATGCGTTCCATGATACGCACGGCCCCTCGCATTGAGCGCACGGCATCCCCGAGATGGACGGAGCCCCACGCACGCGCCCGCGTCGCATCGCTCGCACCGTGGGCCCTTAGTCGCGCTGCGCCCACCACATGTGCTGCGTGAGCCATCACCCATCACGCGCACCGCGCCGGAGGGCGCAAAGCCCGCCGACGTGTAAAAACGCTGGCGCTCCTCATCATCCACACCAACCCACACGCGCAACTGGCCGCCCGTCAAGTCCGCGACCGCCGACAGCAGGCGCGACGCGTGCCCCGACCGGCGGAAGTTCCGATCCACCGTCAGCTCGTACACCTGCGTCGCGGCCACCGTCGGCGCACCCGGCTGCGGAGAATCGCCCGAGGTGGCCCCGGCCTCGTCGGGACCGGCGAGCGCGAAACCCACGATCGTATTTCCGTGCAGGGCCACGAGGAGGGCGGTGCCGTCCGGCTTCGGAGAGCCCAGCGTCGCCTCCCACTGGGCGGCGAGCGCCTCCTCCGTGATGCCCTGAGCGTCGAGGGCCTCCTGTCCCATGAGGGAGCGCCAGGCCGCCCGCTGCAGGCGAGCGATCGCGCGCGCGTCGCCGCTCTGAGCGGGACGCACGGAGCGATCCGGACCGGCGGCCGAGCTCACAGGCCCATCACCTGATCGAGGCCGATCGTCAGGCCCGTGCGGCCAATCACACGGCGCACGCCCAGCAGGACGCCGGGCATGAAGGACACGCGGTCGAAGGAATCGGTACGGATAACCAGCTGCTCGCCCGCATTACCCAGAAGGATCTCCTCCGAGGCGGTCAGGCCGCGCAGGCGCACGGCGTGCACCGGAACACCGTCGACGCGGCCGCCGCGGCTGCCAAGCTCGTCGGTTTCGGTCGCGTCGGGCATCTCACCCAGGCCGGCCTCGGCGCGCGCCTTCGCGATGCCGCGCGCGGTCGCCACGGCGGTGCCCGAGGGCGCATCCACCTTGGCGGGGTGATGCATCTCGATAACTTCGGCGGACTCGAAGTAGGGGGCGGCCATGGCCGCAAACTTCATCGCGAGCACAGCGCCCATCGCGAAATTCGGGGCGATCAGGACGGCACGCCCAGCGGCCTCAGCGTGCTCGCGCACGCGGGCGTAGGACTCTTCCGTCCACCCGGTCGTGCCCACGACGACGTCCACGCCCGCGTCGAGGAGCGCGTGCACGTTGGACTCTGTGACGCTGGGGATCGAGAAGTCAACGGCGACCTGCGCGCCGTTGACACTCTGCGCGGTGATCTCATCGCCCGCGTCGAAGAGGGCAACGACTTCCATGTCCGGGGCGTCGGTGACCGCAGACACGACGGTCGACCCCATGCGGCCCTTGGCTCCTGTCACTGCGACACGAATCATTGCGCTCTCCTTCTTACGGTTATGTGGCTGTCTTCAGGGTATTCCCACGCCGCTGACAACGAGCGCGGATGGACAGGGGGTTTCTCACTCCCCCGTTTCTTACCGCTCGGGCAGGACGAGGGCCCGGCAATCCAGCTTGGTGATGAGGGAGGCCGCCAGGGCGCGCACATCAGCGGCTTCCACCGCATCGAACTCGGCGAGAGACTCGTCGATGGGGCGGTAGCGTCCGACGATCTCGGAGCGGCCCAATCGCATCATGCGCGACCAGTTGTCTTCGAGGCCCAGGACGACGCCTCCTCGCACCTGTCCGCGCACGCGCGTCATTTCCTCCTCGGTGGGACCGTTGCCGGCCAGATCCTCCAGCTGGGCGCGCATAATGGCCTCGACCTCGTGAACCTTGTCGGGGCTGCAGCCCGCGTACATGCCGAAGGTTCCCGTGTCGGAGTATGCGACGTCGAAGGCGTAGGTCGTGTAGGCCAGGCCGCGCTTTTCACGCACCTCCTGGAAGAGGCGCGACGACATAGAGCCGCCCAGGACCGACAGCAGGACGCTCATGGTCGGGCCCGCCGATCCGTTGCCGACAGGCCCTCGCAGCCGATGACGACGTGCGCCTGGGTCACGTCTCGCCTGCGCGTAATGTCCTTGTCGTGCTCGGGAATCGGGGTCACGGTCGCGGATCGACGAGGCAGGGGCGAGGCCGCACTGCGCGGATCCCAGGGCGATCCCTCCAGGGCGGCTTGCACGCGCTCGCACACCGATTCGTGGTCGACGTTGCCGGCGGCTGCGACGATGAGGGACGAGGGGCCGTAGTGGGCCTGGTAGTGCTCCCACACGTCCGCGCGCTCGACCTCACGGATCGCCTGGGCCGTTCCGCCGACGGGACGGCCGATCGGGCGGTCGCCGTGGACGGCCAGCTGGAAGGCGTCGTGGACCGTGTCCGTGGGTGAATCCTCCCCCATCGCCAGCTCGTCGAGGATGACGCCGCGCTCCATCGAGAAATCGTCCTCGTCGAGCCGCGAGTCGGTGACCATATCGGTCAGCGTCTCGATCGCCATGTCGAGGTCCGCGTCGCGCACGCGCGCCCAGTACGCGGTGTGCTCGCGAGCGGTCTCCGCGTTCGACTCCCCGCCCACGCTGTCGAAGGCAACCGCGATGTCGAGGGCGGAACGCTTGTTCGTCCCCTTAAACAGAAGGTGCTCGAGGAAGTGGGTCGATCCGGCCGTGCGCGGCCCCTCGTCGCGAGACCCCACGGGCACCCACAGGGACACGCCCGCGCTCTTCGTCGCGGGAATCTCCTGGGTCAGGACGCGCGTCCCGGCCCCCAGGATCGTGCGATCAATGCGGGTGTCGCCATCCTCGATGGACAGGCGGGCCTCGTCGAGCGGCAGCGGCTTCGGCGTCATACTTCTCCTCTCGCGTCCCCATGGTCCGGGGGTTGGCACGAAACGTTCACAGTGTAGCCGTAAAACGGTCGGTGGCCGGGCGGAGCACTCGCTCCGTCCCGGCCACCGGTCCGATTTAGCTAGCGGGAGCTACTCACTCCTCGGAAGCGCCTTCCTCGCGCTCGTCGTCGCGGCGACGACGGGTGCGGGTACGGGGGCGACGCTCGCGACGCTCGGAGCGGTCGCGGCGCTCACGGCGCTGCTCGGTCTGCTCGCCCTCAGCGGCCTCGAGCTCGCCGGCCTCGCCGTCGATGACGGCGTGCAGGCTCAGCTTGCCGCGGTCGCCGATCTCAGCGATCTCGACCTCGACCTGCTGGCCGACCTGCAGGACGTCGTCCACCGAGTCGATGCGCTTGCCACCCACGAGGCGACGGACCTGCGAGATGTGCAGGAGGCCGTCCTTGCCGGGGGTCAGCGACACGAAGGCGCCGAACGACGTGGTCTTGACGACCGTGCCGACGAAGCGCTCGCCGACCTCGGGCATCTGCGGGTTCGCGATCTGGTTGACCATCGTGCGGGCGGCCTCGGCGGAGGCGCCGTCGGAGGAGGCGATGTAGACGGTGCCGTCGTCCTCGATGGTGACGTCAGCGCCGGTCTCGTCCTGGATCTGGTTGATCATCTTGCCCTTGGGGCCGATGACCTCGCCGATCTTGTCGACGGGGACCTTGACGGTGATGATGCGAGGAGCGTTGGGGCTCATCTCATCGGGGCCGTCGATCGCCTGGTTGATGAGGTCGAGGATCGCCAGGCGGGCGTCGCGGGCCTGGGCCAGCGCGCCGCGCAGCACCTGGGAGTCGATGCCGTCGAGCTTGGTGTCCAGCTGCAGGGCCGTGATGAAGTCACGGGTACCGGCAACCTTGAAGTCCATGTCGCCGAAGCCGTCCTCGGCACCCAGGATGTCGGTCAGGGTGACGGCCTTGAACTGGCCATCGACCTCACCGGTCATGAGGCCCATCGCGATGCCCGCGACGGGGGCGCGCAGCGGCACGCCGGCCTGGAGGAGGGACAGGGTCGAGGCGCAGACGGAGCCCATCGACGAGGAGCCGTTGGAACCCATGGTCTCGGAGACCTGACGAATCGCGTAGGGGAACTCCTCACGCGAGGGCAGGACAGGAATCAGAGCGCGCTCGGCCAGGTCGCCGTGGCCGATCTCGCGGCGCTTCGGGGAACCGACGCGGCCGACCTCGCCCGTGGAGAACGGGGCGAAGTTGTACTGGTGCATGTAGCGCTTGGCGTTGACGGGCGACAGGTTGTCGATCTGCTGCTCCATGCGCAGCATAGCCAGGGTGGTGATACCCAGGATCTGGGTCTCGCCACGCTGGAACAGGGCGGAGCCGTGCACGCGGGGCAGGACCTCGACCTCGGCGGACAGGGAACGGATCTGGCGCGGCGTACGGCCGTCCATGCGGATCTCTTCGCGCAGGGTGCGGTTACGGATCGTGGCCTTCTCGAGCGAACGGAAGGCAGCCTTGAGGGCCTTCTCCGACTCGGGGAAGCGCTCGGCCAGGGCCTCGAGCATCTCTTCCTTGACGGCGTCAACGGCCTCGTCGCGGGCGAGCTTGCCCTCGGTCAGCAGAGCCTGGGCGACCTTCTCGGCCGCGTATTCCTCGACCGCCGCGTACTCTTCGTCGGTGTAGTCCAGGAACAGCGGGAACTCGGCGGTCTCCTTGGAGGCCTTCTCGGCCACCTTGAGCTGAGCCTCGCACAGGGCCTTGATGAAGGGCTTGGCGGCCTCGAGGCCGTCAGCCACGACGTCTTCGGTGGGGGCGGTGGCGCCAGCGTGAATGAGCTCCCACTCGTTCTTGCCGCCGCCGGCCTCGACCATCATGATCGCAACGTCTTCGGAGCCGTCTTCCTTGGTGACGATGCGGCCCGCGACAACGATGTTGAACACGGAACGCTCGAGCTCGCTCCAGCGCGGGAAGGCGACCCACTGGTCGTCGATAAGCGCCAGGCGGGTGCCGCCGATCGGGCCGGTGAAGGGCAGGCCGGCGATCTGGGTGGACATGGAGGCGGCGTTGATCGCCAGAACGTCGTAGGCGTCGTCCGGATCAATCGTCAGGACGGTCTCAACGACCTGGACCTCGTTACGCAGGCCCTTGACGAAGCCGGGGCGCAGCGGGCGGTCGATGAGGCGGGCGGCCAGGATGGCCTCGGTGCCCGCGCGGCCTTCACGGCGGAAGAAGGAACCGGGGATGCGACCCGCGGCGTACTGACGCTCTTCAACGTCGACGGTCAGCGGGAAGAAGTCGAACTGGTCCTTGGGGTTCTTGCCCACCGTGGTGGCGGACAGAACGGTGGTGGAATCGTCCAGGTAGGCCAGGGCGGAGCCTGCGGCCTGCTTGGCGAGACGGCCGGTTTCGAAGCGCACGGTGCGCTTGCCGAAACGGCCGTTATCGATAATCGCCTCTGCGGCGACGATGTCGGAGCCTTCCATCATGGGGCGTTTCTCCTTGGTTTGTTGGTGTCGCGCTCCACTTCGGCCTTCGATCGAAGCCCACGGATAAACGCTCCGTAGGCCACTGTCGAAAACCGGCGGCTTTCGCGCGAAAATAACGGTTTGCCCGAGGCGGGCGTGTGAAAACCGGCCCGTCTCCGCTACGGGAGGCGGGCCGGCCCAAAATCAGCGGCGCAGGCCGAGACGCTCGATGAGCGAGCGGTAACGCTCGATGTCGATGTCAGCCAGGTAACCCAGCAGGCGGCGACGACGGCCGACCAGCAGCAGCAGGCCACGACGGGAGTGGTGGTCGTGCGTGTGGGTCTTGAAGTGCTCGGTCAGATCCTTGATGCGGCGGGTCAGCAGCGCGATCTGCACCTCGGGGGAACCGGTGTCGCCCTCGTGGGTCGCGTACTCGGCGATGATCTGGTCCTTGACGTCCTTGCTCAGCGGCACAGGCTTCTCCTTTGTGTTCGTTGCGCGGGGCATCCGGGCTTTTCCCGGGTGCTGACAGTCCGCGGCCGGTGTACGGCCTTTCTACAGTAGCACGCCACCGGCACTATCCCCACAATGAGCGACCAACCTAACGATTCTGCCCTCTCGCGAGGCCTTCTCCCCTCCCCCGCTCTGCACTCCCCGGCCGCGGCCCGGTGGGTGCCCCCTTGGGCGCGGGCCGGGCGAAGCGGAGGGCCTATCGCGCGGTGACGGAGTCCGGGTCGACGCGCCCGGCGACGCCGATGCCGAGGACGGAGGCAGTCTGGCGCAGGTCGTCGTCCATCTGGGTGAGCAGTTCGTCCAGGGAATCAAAAGAAAGCATGGGACGGATTCGCGACACGAAGGTCACCGCGATGCGTTCACCGTACAGGTTGAGGTCGGAGCGGCCCAGCACGTGGGCTTCGACGGTGCGTTCCTCGCCGTTGAACTGGGGGTTCGTGCCCACGGAGATGGCGGCGGGCAGGAACTCGGCGGACTGGGTGCCGGGCACGGCGCGCACGACCCACCCGGCGTAGACGCCGTCGGCGGGGATGACGCCTTCGATGTCCTTGGACAGGTTCGCGGTCGGGAAACCGAGGGTGCGGCCTCGTTTGAAGCCGTGGCATACGGTGCCGCGGATGCGGTGAAGGTGGCCGAGGACGCGGGCGGCGCCGGCAACGTCGCCGGCAGCGAGGAGCTCGCGCACCCAGGAGGAGGACCAGCGGCGTCCCTCGGGTGCCTCGATGTCGGTGACCGTAATGACGTTGAAGCCGTAGCGGCTCCCCAGCTCGCGCAGCGTGTCGATGGTGCCTGCGTTGCCGCGTCCGAAACGGAAGTCTTCGCCGACGACGACCTCGCGTGCACCGCAACGCTCCACCAGGTATTCGTAGACGAACTCATCGGCTTCGAGGCTGTAGACGCTCGCGTCGTAGTGGGCGACGAGCGTGGCGTCCAGTCCGGCGGCGGCCATCGCGTCGAGGCGGTCGCGCAGCGGGGAGATCAGCTGGAGGCCGACCTCCGGCTTGTGAACCTGGATGGGGTGCGGGTCGAACGTAATGGCCACGGCGTCGACGCCGAGCTTATGGGCCCGCTCGACGCAGGTGGAGATGACCTTCTTGTGTCCGTTGTGCATGCCGTCGAAGTTGCCGATGGTGACGACACTGGCCTCGTTGCCGGGAATGTCAGAGAGGGAATACCAAACGTTCATGAGTCTCTTTCTAGAAAACCAGGACGGTGCGCAGGCGAGAAGCATCGATGCGAAGCAGACCCAGCACGGTGCCATCGGGCGCGACGGCGGCGATCGGCGCGGCCTCCTCCTCGGATCCGTTGTCCGGGTGGTAGCCCACCTCGGTCGCCCACTGGGCCAGCTCGCCACGCGAGCGCCTGGGGGCCTGGCCGTGAGCGAACGCCCCGGCCTCTGCCTCGGTCATGAGCATGGAGGGGAACATGGTGCGCGCTGCCTCGCCCAGAGGAACGAGGGGCAGGACCGGTTCCGCGTCCGGCTCTCCTTCCGGGGTGGCTGCCTCGACGGCGGCGCTCAGTTCCTCGAGCGTCATCGCCGTCTCCAGGGGCACGTCGCCCACGCGCGTGCGGCGCAGCGCGGTCAGGTGGGCGCCCACACCGAGCGCCTCGCCCGCGTCGCGCGCGAGAGCGCGCACGTAGGTGCCCGAGGAGCACTCGACGACGACGTCGACGTCGACCACGCGAACGGGGCCGGAGGGAGCCTGTTCGCCGGGCGCGTTGTCGGCGTCATTCTCCTCAAGGATGCACTCGCCGGGGCGCGGGGGCGCGAGGACCTCCAGGCGAGAAATGCGCACCGGACGCGCCGCCAATTCAACGTCCTCACCCGCGCGGGCGAGGGCGTAGGCGCGCTTGCCGTTCACCTTGATCGCCGAGACGGTCGAGGGCACCTGCGTGATGTCCCCGCGCAGCGGCACGAGCGCGGCCTCGAGCTGCTCCTCACTCAGCGAGGCGCAGCCAACGGCCGCGATCGAGATGCCCTCAGCGTCGTCCGTGTTGGTGGCGACGCCGAAGCGGATCGTCGCCCGATATTCCTTCGAGTGGCCGCTCACCCAGGTGAGCAGCTTCGTCGCCTTGCCGATGCCGATCACGAGGACTCCCGTGGCCATCGGGTCCAGGGTGCCGCCGTGCCCCACCTTGCGGGTGTGGGCCAGGCGTCGCACGCGCGAGACCACGTCGTGGCTGGTGAGCCCCTGCGGCTTGTCGATGACAAGCAGACCAGGGCGAGGATTATCGGGTCGACGAGCCATGAGGGTCAGGCCCAATCCTTCGAGTCGGCCTCGTCATCTTCGTCATCGTGACGGTAGGGGTCGGCGTCGCCGGCGTAGGTGGCGCCTGCGGACGCGGCGGCGATGGCCTCGTCCTTCGCCTTGGCCTTCGCCAGGGCGTCCTCGAGCGCAGCGGCGCTTTCGGGCAGCGCATCGGGAATGAACTCCAGGGTCGGAGTCAGACGCAGGCCCAGAGCCTTGCCCACACGCGAGCGGAACAGGCCCTGCGCGGATGCGAAGGCTCGTGCGGCCTTCTCACGCTGCTCGTCGTCGCCGAGCACCGTGTAGAAGATGGACGCGTGCTGCAAGTCGCCCGTCACGCGCACATCCGTGATGGTCACGAGCTCCAGGCGGGGATCCTTCACGTCGCGTCCAATCATCGACGCGACAGTCTGCAGGATTCGCTCCTGCACCTTACGAACGCGAGCCTCGTCAGCCATCGCGCCCTCCTTTCGGGCGGTATCGCCCTCGTCAAAACACTTTGGAGAGAAGATCGGGGTCCGAGCATGCCCGGACCCCGATACTTCACGCCACGGAATCAGTCACGAGCCTTCTCGCGCATCTCCCAGGTCTCAATGATGTCGCCTTCGGCGATGTCCTTGTAACCCAGCGTGATACCGCACTCGTAGCCCTCGCGGACCTCGGTGACGTCGTCCTTCTCGCGACGCAGGGACGCGATCTCGAGGTTGTCAGCGACAACGACGCCGTCGCGTACCAGGCGAGCCTTGGTGCCGCGCTTGATCGTGCCGGAACGGACGATCGAACCGGCGATGTTGCCGAACTTGCCGGAGCGGAAGACCTGACGGATCTCCGCGGTACCCAGCTGGACCTCCTCGTAGATCGGCTTGAGCATGCCCTTGAGGGCCGCCTCAATATCGTCGATCGCAGAGTAGATGACGTTGTAGTACTTGATCTCGACGCCCTCGGCATCCGCCATCTCGGCCACGCGCTCGGCGGGACGGACGTTGAAGCCGATGATGACCGCGTTGTCGACGGTCGCCAGGTTGACGTCGTTCTGCGTGATCGCACCGACGCCGCGGTGGATGATACGCAGCGCGACCTCGTCGCCCACGTCGATGCGCAGCAGCGAGTCTTCCAGGGCCTCGACGGCACCGGACACGTCGCCCTTGATGACCAGGTTGAGGGTGTCGACCTCGCCCTCGGCCAGGACCTTGTCGAAGTCCTCCAGGGAGACGCGCTTGCGGCGCTTGGCCAGCAGGGCCTGACGCTCGGCAGCCTCACGCTTGTCGGCGATCTGGCGGGCCGTGCGGTCATCGGGCGCGACCAGGAACGAGTCGCCGGCGCGCGGGACGGACGTGAGACCGAGAACCGCGACGGGGGTCGACGGACCGGCCTCGGAAACGTCGTGACCGGCGTCGTCGAACATGGCGCGCACGCGGCCATAGGACGAGCCGACCACGAGGGAGTCGCCCACGCGCAGCGTGCCGCGCTGGACCAGCATGGTCGCGACTGCGCCGCGGCCCTTGTCCAGGTTCGCTTCGATCGCGACGCCGCGCGCGTCGGTGTTCGGGTTGGCCTCGAGGGTCAGCGCCGCGTCGGCGGTCAGCAGGACGGCCTCGAGCAGCTCGCGGATGCCCGTGCGCTGCTTCGCGGAGATGTTCACGAACATGACGTCGCCGCCGTACTCTTCCGCGACCAGGCCGTACTCGGTGAGCTGGGAGCGGATCTTCTCCGGGTTCGCCGAGTCCTTATCGACCTTGTTGACCGCGACGACGATCGGAACGCCGGCGGCCTGCGCATGGTTGATAGCCTCAACCGTCTGCGGCATGACGCCGTCATCGGCTGCGACCACGAGGATCGCGATGTCGGTGACCTGGGCGCCACGGGCACGCATGGCCGTGAAGGCCTCGTGACCGGGGGTGTCGATGAAGGTGATCGGGCGGGCGGTGCCGTCCTCAGCCTTGACCGTGACCTGGTAGGCGCCGATGTGCTGAGTGATGCCGCCGTGCTCGGTGTCGACGACGTCGGTGTGACGGATCGCGTCGAGCAGCTTGGTCTTACCGTGGTCGACGTGACCCATGACGGTGACGACCGGCGGACGGGGCACCATGTTCTCGGCGTCGTCGAGTTCTTCGGCCTCGAGGTCGATGTCGAAGGACTCGAGCAGCTCGCGGTCCTCGTCCTCGGGGGAGACGACCTTGACGTCGTAGCCGAGCTCCGCACCCAGGGCCTCGAAGGTGTCCTGGTCGAGGGACTGCGTGGCAGTCGCCATCTCACCCAGGGCGAAGAGGACCGTCACGAGTGCTGCGGGATTGACGTCGATCTTCTCGGCGAAGTCAGCGAGGGATGCGCCCTGGCGGATGCGGATCTGCGCGCCGTTACCGCGCGGGATCGACACGCCGCCGATGACGGGCGCGTTCTGCTGCTCGTACTCTTGACGCTTCGCGCGCTTCGACTTGCGTCCGCGCTGCGAGCGGCCGCCTCCGCGACCGAATGCGCCCGGCGTGGAGCCGCGACCGCCGCGGCCACCGCCGCGGGGACCGCCGAAGCCGCCGCCGTTGTTCTGGGGACCGCCTGCTCCGGCACCTGCACCTGCGCCGCCGGGACGTGCGCCGCCGCGACCGCGTCCACCGCGGCCGGTGCGCTCACCGCCGCCGTTACCGGAGGCAGCGTTACGTGCGAAGTTCGCCTGGCCGGGCATCATGCCCGGGTTCGGGCGGTTGCCGCCGGGGCGCGGGGCACCGGGACGAGGACCACCGTTGCCGGACGCACCCTGACGCGCGGGCGCCAGGACGAGGGCCGCCACTGCCGGAGCCTCCCGGGCGCGGGGTGCCGGGACGAGGGCCGCCGGAGCCGCCGGGGCGCGGCATGCCCTGGGAGGAGGCGTAGGGGTTGTTGCCCGGGCGCGGACCGCCGGGGCGCGGGCCGCCGGGGCGAGCCGGGCGCGGGGCGTCAGCTCGACGAGGCGCGGGCTTGGGGGCACCGCCTTCCGCACTCTTGCGGCTGGCGGGCTTGGGGGCAGCGTCGGCCTTCTTCGCACGAGGCTTGGGCGCGCCGGGCTTGGGCGCATCAGCCTTGGGGGCGCTGGCCTTGGGGGCACCGTCGGTAGCCTCCGCCTTGGGGGCCGCAGCCTTCTTTGCAGCGGGCTTGGCCGCGCTGGGCTTGGGGGCTTTGGCGGCGGGCTTGGCCTCCGCCTTCTTGGTCTTGGGGGCCGTCGCGAACTTCTCGCGCATCTGCCGCACAACGGGCGGCTCGAGCGAGGACGACGACGACTTGACGAATTCACCTGCTTCCTTCAGGTGACCCATCAGTTCTTTGCTGGTGATTCCGAGCTCTTTGGCGAGCTCGTGGACACGCAACTTTGCCACATTTCTCCATTCCGGAAGCGCCTCCGGTCCGGAGACGCCTTACTGATATTGCTGGCAGCTCATCGCTGGGTACTCATCGGGTGCCCATCAGCTTCCAACCCGCTTCCATTTTCTCGGCGTTGATGGCCCGTGGCCATCACTGGTGGTTGATCAACTCCTCCACGTCGTCCCACACGCCGTCCGTCACGTTTCCCGTTCGGAACGCACGCTGCAGACCCCGTCTGGCTCGGGCTTTGTGGATGCACCCCGTATCGGGGTGAATCCAGGCCCCTCGGCCCGGAAGAGTGGCCGTTCGGTCGAGACGAATCGAGCCGTCCGGCGAGCGAACGATCCGCACGAGCGCGGATCGATGCGCGTGTGCGCCGCATCCAATGCAGGTGCGCTGGGGCCCAGGGGTGGGCACTGGCGGCACAGAATACGACACAATCCCCTAGCTTAGTCCAGCTAGGGGATTGCTCGTCTCAGATTCTATGAGCGACTTGTCACGTCGTCGGGGGTCGAGACGCGCGAGGCGATTGCGTCGTCGCCGGTTTCCGTATCGGCGTGGATGTCGATGTGGTAGTTCGTCAGGCGCGCGGCGAGGCGGGCGTTCTGGCCTTCCTTGCCGATGGCGAGGGAGAGCTGGAAGTCGGGGACGATGGCCGTCGCCGTGCGGTTGTCCACGGAGTGGACGACGACGCGGGTGACGCGTGCGGGCGACAGCGAGTTGGCGACGAAGCGCGCCGGATCGTCGGAGTAGTCGACGATGTCGATCTTCTCCCCGCCCAGCTCGGCCATGACGGAGCGCACGCGCGCGCCCATCGGGCCGATGCAGGCGCCCTTGGCGTTGATGCCTTCGCGGGTGGCGGCCACGGCGATCTTCGTGCGGTGACCGGCCTCGCGGGCGATGGCCTTGATCTTGACGAGGCCCTGCTGGATTTCGGGGACCTCGCGCTGGAAGAGGCCGGCAACGAGGTTGGGGTGGGTGCGCGACAGGGTGATGCGCGGACCGCGCTCGGTGCGCTCAACTCCCACGACGTAGGCGCGGATGCGGTCGCCGTGGCGGTAGGACTCGCCGGGGACCTTTTCACCGTCGGGCAGGACGGCCTCGAAGTCGTCGGAGACCTGGACCATCGTGGGGCGGCCGGGGCGCGGGGCCTGGACGGTGCCCGTGATGATCTGGCCTTCGCGTCCGGCGAAATCACCGAAGACGCGCTGGTCGTCTGCGTCGCGCAGGCGCTGCATGATGACGGAGCGCGCGGTCGACTGGGCGATGCGCCCGAAGTTCTTCGGGGTGTCGTCGAACTCGCCGATCGGGTTGCCGTCCTCGTCCTCGTCCATAGCCATGACGGTGACGCGTCCGGTCTTCTTGTCGATTTCGATGCGGGCCTGGGAGATGGCACCGGGCAGGTTGTGATACGCCTTGAGCAGTGCCTCTTCGATGGCGTCGACGAGGTTTCGAGGCTGACGCCCTTCTCGTTTTCCACCATCCGCAGGGCGGTCATATCGATTTCCATGGTCTCCTACTTCCCCGTTCCAAAGTCGACGCGGGAGCGCGCCTTCCTCATGTCAGAATAGTCAATGGTAGTCGTTTCGCCGTCGACATCGATCGTTGCGCTGGTCTCGTTCGCGGCGACGACGCGTCCGGAGACGTAGCCGCCGGCTCGCAGCTTGATGCGCACGAGGCGTCCGATCTGTCGCAACCAGTGCCCGACCTTCGTGAGCTCGCGTTCGGCTCCCGGCGTGGAGACTTCGAGCAGGTATTCACCGTCGATCGGGTCCGCGACGTCCAGGGCTTTCGACACGGCGCGGGACACCTCAGCGAGGGTGTCTGAGTCAATTCCGTCGGCGCCGATGGGCGCTTCGACGACGACCCGCAGGAGGGGCATCGCGTCGGAGCGTGAGCGGGTCACCGAGTCCAGTTCCAGTCCCGAGCGTGCGACCACGGGAGTCAGCAGCTCCTCGAGCGGTCCCTCTGACGTGGACGATGCCATATGCGCCTATCTTTCTCTCGCGTACGCGGGTCAGTTCCCTATCCTACCCGGGGGTGTGGGATGATGCGGGTGTGCGTTTCGCAAAACTGACTTTGACCACACACCGCATCCCCGGCCTCGTCGTGACGTCGGCTGCGGTTCTCGCGCTGTCCGCGTGCGGCGCGTCGTCGCTGCCCACCCTGTCTGGTTTCGCGGCGGTTCGCGACCAGGCTGCGCGCACGGAAGCTGCCGCTGCGGCACGCGCGACCGAGCTGGCGGACGTCGCGACGGATTGCGCGTCCTGTTCGTCCGCTCTGCGTGACGTGGCTTCGTCCTCGCAGGCACGGCTCGAAGCGCTCGGCGGACTGTGGGACCCGTGGGGCGGGGCGACGCCCGAGGGCGAGTCCGCCCCGGCACCCGTCTCCGAGGCTCCCACCGACGTCTCGGCGTACGTGTCGTGGCTGGCGCGCACGGCTACGCGCGACCTCGAGATAGCTGCCGACCCGGACAAGACGACCGCCGAAGAGGCGCGCACGCTCGGCGCTTCTGCGCTCGGGCGTTACGCGAGCGCGGTAACCCTCGCCCACGTCTACGGTATCGATCTCGAGGCCGGTGATGACGCGGCACAACTCATCAACGACCGCGTAAACACGGCGTCACGTCAGGGCGTTCAGACCTGGGCGATTGACATGTTCAATGAGTCGTCCATCTCCCCCACGTTCGCCCCTTCCGGCAAGGATCTCGCTTCTTCGGCAGAGCTCTCACAGGCTGTCGCCACGTGGGATTGCACTGCCTCGTCCCTGCCGAAGGCGCAGGTGAGCGCGGGGACGCTGAGCGACGCGTACAACGTCTCCGGCGAGCTGCTCACCCGCGCCGATACTGCGTTGCGCGCCGGCGCTGCGGACACACGCACACCGCGCTGCACGCTCGATGCCCTCGACGGCGCGTCCCTGGCCTCAAACCTGCTGGCGGCTGATGCCGCAATGCTCGCGAGCGATTCCGCCGACGTGCGCGCTGCGGGGGCTAGCGCCGCCCTCATCGACATCGAGCAGTGGGCGTCGCGCACTCCCCTGCCCGCTCTCATCGGCACGCGCTAACACGCGCGCTGCGAGGCCGTCGCTCCGACGGATCTAACAG
This sequence comes from uncultured Sanguibacter sp., assembly GCA_916438365.1. The sequence goes on along the minus strand of CAKAEY010000019.1, from coordinate 54,077 downwards.
CAGGGCCGCTCCCCATCCGGGGAGCGGCCCTGCTGTATCGATGTCTCAGACCCTCGCGGCGATGTCGTCGCCGATCTGGGAGGTGGAGCGCACGAGCGGCGTTCCGGCCGCCGCAGCCTCGGCGCGCGCCGCCATGTCAGCGTCGATCGCCGCGCGCACGCGCTCGGCTTCCTCGGCGAATCCCATGAAGTCGAGCATGAGCGCGACCGAGGAGATGGTCGCGGTCGGATCCGCCTTGCCCTGCCCCGCGATGTCGGGGGCGGAGCCGTGCACGGGCTCGAACATCGAGGGGAACTCGCGCGAGGGGTTCAGGTTGCCGGACGCGCTCAGGCCGATGCCGCCGGTGACTGCCCCGGCCTCGTCGGTGAGGATGTCGCCGAAAAGGTTGTCGGTGACGATGACGTCGAAGCGGCCCGGGTCGGTGACCATGTAGATGGTGGCGGCGTCGATGTGGCAGTAGTCGACGCGCACGTCGGGGTATTCCTCCCCCACCTCGTCGACGATGCGGCGCCACATGTGTCCGGCGTTAACCAGAACGTTGTGCTTGTGGACGAGGGTGAGGTGCTTCTTGCGCGAGGCGGCCGCCTCAAAGGCGTAGCGCACGACGCGCTCGACACCGTAGGCGGTGTTGACGCTGACCTCGGTGGCGATCTCCTGCGGGGTGCCCACGCGCACGGCCCCGCCGTTGCCGCAGTAGAGGCCCTCGGTGCCTTCGCGCACGACGACGAAGTCGATGTCGCCGGGGTTGGCCAGGGGGCTGGGCACGCCCTCGTAGTACTTGGAGGGGCGCAGGTTCACATAGTGATCGAGGGCGAAGCGCAGCTTTGAGGAGCAGCCCGCGCTCGAGGACGCCTGAGGGCACGGAGGGGGTCGCCGACGGCCCCAAGCAGGATGACGTCGTGGCGCTTGATCGCCTCGAGATCCTCATCGGTGAGGGTGTCGCCGGTGGCGTGCCAGCGCTCGGCTCCCAGGTTGAAGTGGGTGGTGGAGTAGTCGATGTCTTTGTCCGCCAGGACGCGGTCCAGGACTTTCAGGCCTTCGGGGACGATTTCCTTGCCGATGCCGTCGCCGGGGATTACTGCGATGTTCAGTGTCATGGCTCCATCTTCCCCCGCGTCCACGCCACGCGTCCGCACGGGTCCAACCCGTGGTCTCTTTACGCCGTGACGTCCCCCATAGACGAGGCCGGGGCCGGGAGGGCACACACGCTCCCCCGGCCCCGGCCGCGATAGATGCGGATCAGATCCACGCACCCGAGGATGCGAAGTAGTACCAGCGGCCGTCGATCATCTGCCAGCCGGTGACCATGTGGCCATCACCTGCGAAGTAGTACCAGGTAACGCCAACGTGCTGCCAGCCGGTGAGCATGGCACCCGAGGGGGCCAGGTAGTACCAGCTGCCGGCGTACTGCCAGCCGGTGAGCATCGCACCTGAGGCGGAGAGGAGGTACCAGGTGCCGTCGACCTGCACCCAGCCGGTCGCCATAACGCCGGTCGCGGGATCCAGGTAGTACCAGGAACCGTCCTTGACCCAGCCACTCACGCGAGCGCCGTAGGCGTTGTAGTAGCTCCACGTGCCGTCCTGGAGGTCCCAGCCGGTGACCATCATGCCAGCCGAGTTGAAGCGGTAGGTGGCGTCTCCAATCGTGATGGTCTGGTTGGTCGCGTAGCTGGAGTCCTCCAGCTGCCACTTCCAGCCCGAGCCGGTGTTCACCCAGTGCGCGGGCGTGACCGCGGGGGCGGGCTCAGGGTGTGGGCTGCGGTTCCGGGGCGGGCTCAGGTGTGGGCTGCGGATCCGGGGTGGGCTCAGGGGTGGGCTGCGGCTCGGGGAGCGGGCTCCTCGCCAGGGTCGGTCAGGCCCAGGTAGGCAGCGTCCAGGCGCATGAACTCGATGTTCTTGTAGCCGCCGGACTCGTACAGCAGGCCCCAGGTGCCGTCACCGAGGGGGTGCAGCGTCGAGTAGGCCATCTCGCCGCTCTCGAAGACCTTGCCGTCGTTCCAGGTGAAACCGTCGTCGTAGGAGACACGAATGGTGCCGTTGGCGCGGGCGCTGGAGGAGTCGGCGTTAGAGAAGAGCAGGACGCGAGCGCGCGCGGAGCCCTCGGGGGCATCCGGGTAGGCGCGCACGATGGAGGCGTTGTTACGCGGGTCCGTCAGGTCCCAGTTGTGGCGGAAGGGACCCCAGGTCTGCCCGCCATCGTAGGAGATCGCTTCGAGGCGCTGGCCGGCGGTGCCCTGCGTGCGCGAGTTGAGGAGCAGGCGGCCGTCGGAGAGCTCGACGACCTTGTTTTCGTCGGCGCTACCCTCAGTGGGCTCGCCGGGCTTCCAGGTCGCACCGTGGTCGTCGGAGTAGACGGAGACGGCCATGAGCGAGGTCGTGCCGGAGTTGGCGACGGCGTACTGCTGGATGAGGCGGCCGGCGTGGGTGCCGTAGCGCAGCTGAATGCCTTCGCCGGAGGAAGCGAAGCGGGTGAACCACTGGCCCTCGTATCCGGCGGTCACCTGGTCGGTGATGGTGCGGGGGTTGACCCAGGTTTCACCGTTGTCGTGGGACTCGACGACGTGGGCGTGCAGGATGTTACGAGCCGCGGGATCGGTGCCCAGATGGGACTGGAAGAGGCCGGCGTCGTAAGACTTGACCGAGAACAGGAAGATCGTTCCGGTGGTGCGGTCCACGACGAAGGAGGGATCGGAGTAGCCGACCTTGGCCGCACCGGGGGTGCCGGCGAGGGCGGTCATAATGGGAGTCCAGGACTTACCGCCGTCCTTGGAGATGCGATAGACGATGGAGTTGGCCTGAGGGGCGTCCTGGCAGGTGTCGGGGCGACCGTCCCACGCGGCGATGATCCAGCCGTTGGTGGCGGTGGTCAGCGCGGGGATGCGGTGGCAGCTGAAACCGGCGAGGCCGGGGGACGCGAGGCGGACCTTGTCACCGATCGCGTAGTCCTGCGGGGTCTCCAGCGGGTCCGGGGCCGGGGGGCGCTCCCCCTGGGCGACGGTCACCGGGTCGGCGTTGGCAGTGATGCCACCGGCGATGACGTCGGTACCGTTGCGGTCACGGGTGGCCGCCCACGTGGTCATCGGGGTGAAGGCGCCGGCCGCGACATCGTCGGCGGTCACGGTGTGCGTGGCGGTCGTGCACTGCTTGGTGGTGTGCGCGGCGAGGTTGTGCCAGCGGCAGTTAGGAGCGCCGGTGGTGAGGACGCCGGACAGGTTCGAGTCCACCGGGAAGACGGTGAGACTGCTGTCGGTGTTGTTGGTGTAGGTGACGGTGACGGTGATCAGGTCACCTTCGTACACCTTGTCTCCGTGGGAGTCGGTGCGCGTGACGGTGACGGTGATGGGGGCCGAACCTTCGTCCGTTGCCGAGGCCGCCACCGGCGCAGCTGCACCGGTGTCACTGGACGGGGTCGCGAGCGCGGGAACCGAGAGAGTCGCGCACAGCAGCACGGCTCCCGAGGCAGCCGCGAGGGCGCGCCCGTAGTGGCGGAGGGTCATCATTGGTCCTTCCGATATGGGTTGTCAATCAGCGGTCAGTGAGTCATGACTCACTATCCACGAGATTCATCATACAAATTTAGATGCTCGCTAACCAGTTATGCGACAGACAATTTTTATCAACGTCTAGGACAATTACCTTGCAACTGAATAGATCCCGCCCATACTGTCAGCTCCTGACCAGGGAACTCCCCTCCCGCGACCAGCCAGCGATAGACCCGCTCCAACTCACCCACGCACGAACGGATGTCATACTGAGCCCCCACACGCCGATAGCGAGCCGCCTCGATCAGACGATCCTCACTACCGCGATCGACCCAGCCGTCGATCGTACGAGCAAGCGAACGCGGATCCCCCGCCTCGAACACACTCTCCTCCGATAGAGCGAATTGACTGGTCGCGGTCAAGGGACCACACGCCAGAACAGGGACCACCCCATGGCGCAGCGCTTCAAGAGCACCAAGGCCCTCCACCTCGATCCGCGCCGCATGCACATAGAGATCAGCCTCTCGCGAAGCTCGAGCCATCTCCTCATGCCCCATGAAGGCGAAGCGCACAGGGTGCTCGATCACCCCCTCTCGCACGAGGCGATCCGACAGCTTGCGCAGGCGACGTTCGGTCGGCCCACGCCCCGCCAGCGTCAGCTCAATGGAGCGAGCGTGAGAGCTGTAGCGCAAGGCACGCAGAATTGTCGCCTGGTCCTTCTCGCGCGAGAAGCGCCCAACCGACAACAATCGCACGACAGGCCGCCCGCCCCCTTCATCCCCACCTTCATCGATCACACCATCCAGCGGGACGCCGTTAGATAAAACAAAGAGCGGGACAGCTAGGCCGAGCGGCACGAGACGATGCCACACCGAGGGCGAGGGACACTGAAGCACGCCACAGCGATTAAAAATGAAACGTTTCCACACCTGAAGAATCGCACGATTGAGGACGGCACAGCGATCGAGATACACGGACGCCGTCAGGTTTTCCGGATGAATGTGATAGGTCGCCAGAGCCGGCACACCACGAGCGCGCGCACGCCGAGCAACGACAGCCTGCAGCATAAACGGCTCCTCCAGATGCACCACGTCCGCCCAGTCGAGCGCACGGTCGACCTGGCGGCGATCCGAACGAGCAAAGGCGTAGCCCTGAGAGGCAATGAGCGGCGCAGCGAGGGGGATACGAAGGTGTGGAAGCGGATAATCAGGCATTCCGACACCACAATCATCACCGCGACTTGGTGGTGTAGACAGCACGCGAACATCGTGCCCCCGCTCTCGCAAGAGCATGATCGTCCGGCGCGCGGATGCCGCAAGCCCGTTACCGCGCGTATAGAGGTCGTTGATGACGAACAGGATCTTGAGCTGGGCGGATGAACCCACCCCCAGGGGAGCCACACCTCAATTTTAATCACGAGAGCATGACGGCAAATCCTTGCTCAGGCGAAAGCACCCTTGACATCAATGCAAGACGTCACAAAGAGTTGCTCAGAAAGTAGTTACTACTAAACTAGTCCTGTCAATCAGTCTTTCACAGCAAGGAACTACCGTGCGCCCCTCCCGTCGAACTCTGACGCGCGTCGCGTCGGCCGCCGTCGCTTCCCTCGTGATCGTTGCACCTATCTCCACCGTCTCCAACGCGGACGCCCTCTCCCCCGCGTCCCTTCCCTGGACAAACGGTGCCGACGAAGCGGCGGCGAACTAACCCGCGCGGGAACGCTGTCGAGCGTCACCGCGCCTTTCAGCACAAACGTGCCCCGGCCTCGTCCCGAAGATGTGGGACGAGGCCGGGGCGTGAAGCTATCCGAAACGGAGCTCGAGATCAGCGCGCGGCGCTGCCCTCGGTGTAGTCCTCGTCGGAATCGGTCCAGCCGAAGGCCTTGCGCAGCTTCTGGCCGGTCTTCTCGATCGGGTGAGCCTCTTCCTCGGCGCGCAGCGCCTTGAACTCGAGGGCGCCGTTATCCTGATCGGCGATGAACTTGCGGGCGAAGGTGCCGTCCTGAATGTCGGCCAGGACAGCCTTCATGGCCTCCTTGGAGGACTCGCCAATGACGCGCGGGCCGGAGACGTAGTCGCCGTACTCAGCGGTGTCGGAGCAGGACCAACGCTGCTTGGTGATGCCACCCTCGTTGATGAGGTCGACGATCTGCTTCATCTCGTGGCAGACCTCGAAGTAAGCGATCTCGGGCTGGTAGCCAGCCTCGACCAGGGTCTCGAAGCCAGCCTGGATCAGGTGGGAGACGCCGCCGCACAGGACAGCCTGCTCGCCGAACAGGTCGGTCTCGGTCTCTTCGGTGAAGGTCGTCTTGATGACGCCGGCGCGGGTGCCGCCGATGCCCTTCGCGTAGGACAGGGCCAGCTCCCAAGCCTTACCGGAGGCGTCCACCTCGACGGCGACGACGTCCGGGGTGCCCTTGCCCTGGGTGTAGGTCTCGCGGACCTTGTGGCCGGGGCCCTTGGGGGCGACCATGATGACATCGTGGCCCTCGGGGACCTCGATGTAGCCGTAGCGGATGTTGAAGCCGTGCGCGAAGAGGAGGGCGGCGCCTTCCTTCAGGTTGGGGGCAATCTGCTCGGCGTAGACGTAGCGCTGAACCTGGTCGGGCAGCAGCACGGAGACGACGTCGCCCTCGGCGACGGCCTCGGCGACGTCCTTGACCTCGAGGCCAGCGGCCTCAGCCTTGGCCCAGGAAGAGGAACCGGGGCGCAGGCCGACGACCACGTCAACTCCGGAATCCTTCAGGTTCAGCGCGTGCGCGTGACCCTGCGAACCGTAACCAATGATGGCAACCTTCTTGGACTGGATCAGCGACAGGTCTGCGCCGTCGTCGTAGATGATCTCTGCCATTTTCATTTCTCCTTCAGTTGATCCGTGATCGAGCGCGACCCGCGGCCGATGGCCACGGCACCCGACTGGACAAGTTCGGTGACACCGTAGGGCTCCAGGGCCCGCAGCAGCGCCTCCAGCTTGGGTAGGGAGCCGATCGACTCGATGACGACCGACTCGGGTTGCACGTCGACGACGTGTGCGCGGAACAGGTCCACGATCTGCAGGACCGAGGTGCGACGGGTCTCGTCAGCCTGGACCTTCATCATGAGCAGACGCCGTTCGACGGAGTCTTCGGGTTCAAGCTCGACGACCTTGAGGACGTTGATGAGCTTGTTGAGCTGCTTCACCACCTGCTCGATGGGCGCGGAGTCGGCGTCCACGATGATGGTCATGCGAGAGATTTCGGGATGTTCCGTCTCTCCCACGGTCAGCGACTTGATATTAAAGGCGCGGCGGGCGAAAAGCGCGGCGACGCGAGTGAGCACGCCGGGCTTGTTCTCGACCAACACGGCCAGAGTGTGACGATTCGTCATCAGTCTTCCACCTCCCAGTCGGGCGCCATGCCCTTGGCGTAACGAATCTCATCGTTGGACACGCCCGCGGCGACCATCGGCCAGACCATCGAGTCCTTGGAGACGCGGAAGTCAATGAGAACGGGGCGATCGTTGATCGACATGGCCCATTCGATGGCCTCATCGACCTCGTCGATGGAGCGAACGGTGCGCGCGGCCATGCCGTAGGCCTGCGCGAGCATCTCGAAGTTGGGGATCTGCTCGCCCTCGACGGGGTTGAGCGTCGTGTTCGAGTAGCGCTTGCCGAAGAACAGGGACTGCCACTGGCGGACCATGCCCAGCACCGAGTTGTTGATGAGGGCGACCTTGATCGGGATGTTGTTGATCGTGCAGGTGGCCAGTTCCTGGTTGGTCATCTGGAAGGATCCGTCGCCGTCGATCGCCCACACCACCTTGTCGGGGGCCGCGACCTGAGCGCCCATGGCTGCGGGGATGCAGTAGCCCATGGTGCCGGAGCCGCAAGAGGAGATGAAGCTGCGCGGGTTGTCCAGCGTGATGAACTGGGCGGCCCACATCTGGTGCTGGCCCACGCCCGTCACGTAGATCGCCTCGGGGCCGACCTTGTCGGAGAGCTTCTTGATGACTTCCTGGGGCGCCATCATGCCGTCTTCGGGCTCGGCCCATCCGATCGGGTACTTGGTGCGCAGGCGGTCGAGGTAGCGCCACCATCCGGAGATGTCCGCCTTGTTGTCCGACGAGGCCTGGGCGATTTCCTCGGTGAGGATCGGCAGGGCGGTCGCCAGGTCGGCGACGATCGGGATGTCGGCGTGGCGGTTCTTCGAGATCTCCGCGGCGTCAATGTCGATGTGCACGACGGTGGCGCGGGGCGCGAAGGAGTCGAGGCGGCCCGTCACGCGATCGTCGAAGCGAGCGCCGAGGGCGACGATCAGGTCGGCGCGCTGGAGCGCACCGACGGCCGCCACGGTGCCGTGCATGCCGGGCATACCGAGGTTGTGTCGATCGGAGTCAGGAACGCACCGCGGGCGGTCAGCGTGGTGACGACGGGGGCATTCGTGACCTCGACGAGGTCGGCGAGGGCATCAGTGGAGCCCGAGCGTACGATGCCGCCGCCCACGTAGAGCACGGGGGCCTGAGCGTCGGCGATCGCGCGGGCAGCCGCGCGCACCTGCTTCATGTTCGGCTTGTCCGCGACGCGGTAGCCGGGCAGGTCGATAGCGGGAGGCCAGGAGAAGTCCATCTCGGCGACCTGCGCGGACTTGGTGATGTCCACGAGGACCGGGCCGGGGCGGCCGGTGCCCGCGAGGTGGAAGGCCTCGGCGAGGCGCGCGGGGATCTCCGCGGGATCCGTGACGAGGAAGGAATGCTTGGTGATGGGCATCGACGCGCCAACAACGTCGGCTTCCTGGAAGGCATCACTGCCGATCAGGGATGCACCGACCTGGCCTGAGATCACGACGATCGGGACGGAGTCCATGCAGGCGTCGCCCAGGGCGGTGAGCACGTTGGTGGCGCCGGGGCCGGACGTCACTATCGCGCAGCCGACCTTACCGGTGGCCACGGCGTAGCCTTCGGCGGCGTGGCCCGCGCCCTGCTCGTGACGGACGAGAATGTGGCGGATGGACGTCGACGCCAGCAGCGGGTCGTAGGTCGGGAGAATTGCGCCGCCGGGCATACCGAACACGTCGGTGACGCCCAGGGCCTCGAGGCTGGCCACAATTGCCTCGGCTCCGGTCATGCGGGTGGTGTTGGCGGTGTCGCTCACCATTCGTCCTCTCAATCGTTGGGACCGTCTCAAAGAAAAAACCCCGTCAAATCCGGCAGTCGCGCGGATGCGGGGAATTCGGCGTGCGATCCATCCTCACGTTACACGGCAGCATCGCACGCCCGGGTACGATGACCAGGGCGAGGATTCCAATTCCGTGAGCGTTAAGCATGCCTTTACCGTATCTCTCCTGAGCGCCGCGCTCTTCTTCATCTCATTGTGCGGACCTTTGGGCTCCGATTGCCATCTAGGACGATGGACTGAGATGCACAGCACGTATTGCTGCTTTAATTGATACATACCTCATATCGCAATCCACAACACGGAGATTTCATCGTGCATCAGGTGTTCGAGATTCTGAGCGAACAGCCGGTTCTGTTCCTCTTCATTCTCATCGGTATAGGCATGGCGTTCGGCCATGTGAAAATCAAGGGCATTAGCCTCGGTGCCGCCGCCGTTCTCTTCTTTGCCATCGCGTTGGCTGCATGGGCGCAGTCCTACGGTATCGAGCTGCGCGTTACCCCCCAGTTGGGCACCCTCGGCCTGACGCTGTTCACGTTCGCGATCGGCATCAACTCGGGCGCGTCGTTCTTCCACAACCTGAAGACCGCCGTCGGCCCGATCCTGACGATGGTTGCCCTCTACGGCATCGCTGCCACCGTCGGTCTCTACCTCGGTAAGGCCATGGGCATGGACGTTCCGCTGATCGCCGGTACCTTTGCGGGTTCGGTCACGAACACGCCCGCTCTGGCCGCCGCTGGCGAGGCATCCGGCGATCCGGCCCGCGCGACGGTCGGCTACTCGATCGCCTACCTTTTTGGCGTCATCGGCATGCTGGCAGCTTCGATGGCCGCACTGCACTACGGCCGTAACGACAAGGACGCACCCTCTCCCCTATCGAACCGCACGATTCGCGTCGAGCGCGACGATCACCCCTTCGTCGGCGACATCTACGAAAAGCTCGGTGAGAAGGTCTCCTTCTCCCGTCTGCGCCGAGGCGAGACCGGCCCGATCACCCGTCCCCAGATGTCCGACACCCTGGATCCCGGTGACCTCGTGACGGTTGTCGGCCCCCGCGAGCTCGTCGCTCGCGCCGCCACCGAGCTGGGCCACGCGTCCTCGCATTCCCTCATGCAGGACCGCTCCTACCTGGACTTCCGCCGCGTGACGATCTCCAATCCGAAGGTCGCCGGCCGCACGGTCGCCTCGCTCGGCCTCGCCAAGGATTTCTCCGCGACGATTTCGCGCGTGCGCCGCGGTGACGTCGACATGGTCGCTGAGCCGGGCCTGGTGCTCCAGGAGGGCGACCGCGTGCGTGTCGTTGCCCCCACGTCCAAGATGGCTGAGATCACGAAGTTCTTCGGTGACTCGTCCCGAGGCCTCACAGACCTGAACCCCATCGCCCTGGGCATCGGCATGGCGCTGGGCATCGCAATCGGCGAGCTGCCGATCCTGACTCCCTCCGGTGAGTACTTCTCCATCGGTTCCGCCGCAGGCACTCTCATCGTCGGCCTGATCTTTGGACGCATCGGCCGCATCGGCCCCATCGCGACTGCGCTCCCCTTCACAACTGCCAGGTCATGGCCGAGCTTGGCCTGCTGATCTTCCTCGCACAGGCTGGAGCCAAGGCAGGCGGTCAGATCCTCGAGGCCTTCACCTCGGGCGACTGGATCCGCATCTTCGCCCTGGGCGTCGTCATGACGTCGATTATGGCGATCGGCCTGTACTGCACGATGCGGTGGGTCTTCAAGATGGGCGGCACGAAGCTCGCCGGTCTGCTCGGTGGCGCTCAGACGCAGCCCGCCGTTCTCGCCTTCGCAAACGGCCGCACCAACGCCGATCCTCGCGTGGCACTCGGCTACGCGTTGGTCTACCCGGTTGCGATGGTCGGAAAGATCGTCGTCGCGCAGATCCTGGGCGGCATGTAGCTGTAGATTCTCCCGCGGGTTCGATCCCGCGCAACAATGGGGCCGGCCCGCACGGGTCGGCCCCATTCGTGTGCCTCCTTGTCGTCCCCTCAAACCATCAAGGCCACCGCGAAGCTCTCAAGGGCGCGCGGCCTGCGGTGCCCGTGGGCGGTGCGCGGTTGGTAGCCAGGAACGAGAGCTTGCTGCGACGCACTTACCTGATCAATCCTCGCGGCATCGCCTTTGTTCCGGGCACCGCATGGCCTGCCCGCCCGCTCGTCGCCCACGCCGCGAGCTGCGCTCGGCGCGTCGCCTCGAAGCCCGGCCAGGCCCCGCAGGCGCCCTCCACAAGGGCGACGCTTGCTCAGTACGTTGTCGTGGCCCTGCATGCCTGCCAACTCGGCCTACGCACAAACGAGGCCGCGACCGGTTTCCCGGCCACGGCCTCGTCGATGAATGAGCATCAGCGCGAAATCAGCGCGACAAGCACTCGAGCGGTCACCGCCGCCACGCACACGATAGCGATGTTGCGTCCGACTGCGCGGATCTCGTCACGGTCGATCTCGTACTCGACCCCGAACGACGGTGGCTTCAGGCTTGCTTCGATCTCGACCTTCACGCGTTCTCCTCCTCGTACTCCCACAGGTTCGGGACTCGATCTTGCTTTTCGACGAGCCAGTTCTTGTCCGTCAGCATACGGGAAAGCGCCAGCCCCATACCGATAGCCACGATCGTGAACATGACCGTGAAGAGCGCACCGAGTGCCTCATCAATCTGTTGGTTGTTCAGGTACGTGAGCGCTCGGTAGAGCGGCACACCGGGAATCATGATGACGACAGCGGGAACGGACAGTGTCACGCGCGAGAAGCGCGTCCGGCGGGCAACGAACACAGCGAGAAGGCCGGCAGCGAGCGCCGCGAGGCCGACGGCGGCCGGGGCGGGGACGCCGAGTTCCAGATGAAGCGCGATACGAGCCGTATTGATAACCGCACCGATGAGAGCGGCCGTCGCACACACGCGTTGCGGCGAGTTGAACAGCATCGCGAACCCGTATGCGGCCACAAAGCTCGTGAGGAAGCGCAGGAGGTAGTGCAGCCATGGTACGAGCGAGACGCCGTACTCGGGGGTCACCGACCAACCGAAGATAGCGGAAATAGCCCACACGGCCACACCCGCCGACGCGACAAGCATCGCCACATACACGAGGCGCCCGACGCCACCCTGGAAGTCTTGACGCACCAAATCGATCAGGCCAGTCACCAGCGGGAAGCCTGGCACCAGGAAAAGTAGCGCAGAAATGAAGCCGGCCTGATGCGTCGACTCGATGCCGAGGAAGTGCTGAGCCGGTGCGACCAGCACAATGTAGATCATCGCAGCCAGGGCGCCACAGGCCATCCAGACACCGAAGTGGTTCATGTGCCGCACAAGCATCTGACGACGCAGTGCCTGGCCGAAGAACGAGGCAACGGCGACAGCGGAGCACTCGACCCATCCCCCGCCGTTGAGGAACGCGAATGCCGCACAGGCGAGACCGGAGGCAAGCGCGTTGGAAAACCAGTCGTAGAGACCGGGAACCTTCGCGATCTTGTCGAGCTCGTCCGACACGTCCTCGACGCGTACGGACTTGCCATTCAAAGAAGCCACGTAGTTGTTGATGCGGTCGATCTTGTCAGCGTTCACACCCATGAGACGCTGCTCAGCAAGCTCCGTGCGGAATGTGCCGTTCGCGTAGGCAGTTGCGATAATCTCTGTGTACGTGACCTGCGCTCGATGCTCGGAAATACCGACTGCGCGTGCAAGGTCAGCCATCGACTTCTTGACGCGATAAGCGCTCGCGCCAAACGACAGAAGCATTTGGCCGAGCCGGAGTACTACCTGAGATTGATGGGCGAGGCGGTCATGCGCCGCCATACGTTGGGCGAGAACCTCATCCTTACCACCGTGGTGGTGAGGTCCGTGCTGATGTGCAGAAGTGACCATGGATATAGCATCGCATGCAAAAGAACCGAACGTGGGCGACGTTGGTCCGTGACGTGTGGTGTTTCATCTGCTGGACACACGCTCAGTCGGATTGCGAACAACTGCTCGTCATCGATACCGCATGCCTCGTGCCGGCAAGGTTCAAAGAGCGCACACCTGCTTCTTCAACTAAACGCAAAATAAAAAGAAGCGGCCAGAGACGGAAGGTCTCTGGCCGCTTCTCTACGTGTGTTGTGGCGGTGTCCTACTCTCCCACAACCTGTCGGTTGCAGTACCATTGGCGCTGCCGGGCTTAGCTTCCAGGTTCGGAATGGAGGCTGGGCGTTTCCCCGGTGCTATGACCACCACAAGATTGGGTGTTCAACACTGTTCCCCACGCTGTTTGGTGGGGGTGTGGGTTGATCGTGGTTTGTATAGTGGTTGCGGCTGTAGTGTTCGCCTGTATTGTTGTTCACCCGTTGTGTTGGGTGATTGTTTAGTGTTGGCCCATTAGTACCAGTCGGCTCACGAGCACCTCGCGGTGCTTCCACCTCTGGCCTATCGACCCGCTCGTCTGGCGGGGGCCTCTCACCCCACGGAGGGGGCGTGGAAATCTCATCTTGAAGCAGGCTTCCCGCTTAGATGCTTTCAGCGGTTATCCCTTCCGAACGTAGCCAACCAGCCATGCACCTGGCGGTACAACTGGCACACCAGAGGTTCGTCCATCCCGGTCCTCTCGTACTAGGGACGGCCCTCCTCAAATTTCCTGCGCGCACAGAGGATAGGGACCGAACTGTCTCACGACGTTCTGAACCCAGCTCGCGTACCGCTTTAATGGGCGAACAGCCCAACCCTTGGGACCAACTCCAGCCCCAGGATGCGACGAGCCGACATCGAGGTGCCAAACCATGCCGTCGATATGGACTCTTGGGCAAGATCAGCCTGTTATCCCCGGGGGTACCTTTTATCCGTTGAGCGACCACGCACCCACGTGCCATGGCCGGATCACTAGTTCCTGCTTTCGCACCTGCTCGACCCGTCGGTCTCACAGTCAAGCTCCCTTGTACACTTGCACTCGCCACCTGATTACCAACCAGGCTGAGGGAACCTTTGAGCGCCTCCGTTACATTTTAGGAGGCAACCGCCCCAGTTAAACTACCCACCAGGCACTGTCCCCAACCCGGATCACGGGCCAAGGTTGAGGTGACCGCTTGAACCAGAATGGTATTTCAACGACGACTCCACCACCGCTGGCGCGGCAGCTTCACAGTCTCCCACCTATCCTACACAAGTCCAAGCGAACACCAATACCAAGCTATAGTAAAGGTCCCGGGGTCTTTCCGTCCTTCTGCGCGAAACGAGCATCTTTACTCGTACTGCAATTTCACCGAGTTCGCGGTTGAGACAGCGGAGAAGTCGTTACGCCATTCGTGCAGGTCGGAACTTACCCGACAAGGAATTTCGCTACCTTAGGATGGTTATAGTTACCACCGCCGTTTACTGGGGCTTAAATTCACCGCTTCACACCCCAAAGGAGTGTTGACAGTTCCTCTTAACCTTCCAGCACCGGGCAGGCGTCAGTGCGTATACATCGCCTTACGGCTTCGCACGCACCTGTGTTTTTGATAAACAGTCGCTTCTCCCTATTCTCTGCGACCCCACAACCCCACCCGCACGCACAGCGCGGGGAAGTCACGGGGTCCTCCTTATCCCGAAGTTACGGAGGAATTTTGCCGAGTTCCTTAACCACGATTCACTCGAACGCCTCGGTATACTCTACCTGACCACCTGAGTCGGTTTAGGGTACGGGCGCGTCATGCCCTCACGTCGAGGCTTTTCTCGGCAGCTTAGGATCACCACAAGTCCACACACGCGTGTGTCCCTCATCAGTTCTCACCCCTAGTGCCCCCCGGATTTACCTGGGAGGCGGGCCACAACCTTAAATACGCACAACCATCGGCGCACTGCAGCTACCTGTCTGCGTCACCCCTGTTAACACGCTTGCCTACCATCACCGGGACCCCAAGACCCACACACACCGCGCGACCCGAAAGCCATGCGGGAGCACGGGCAGATTGGTTAGCACAATGACTTCAGCATGGGCGGTCATAACGCGGTACCAGAATATCAACTGGTTGTCCATCGACTACGCCTGTCGGCCTCGCCTTAGGACCCGACTAACCCAGGGCGGATAAACCTAGCCCTGGAACCCTTAGTCAATCGGCGCTGCGGATTCTCACCGCAGATTCGTTACTCATGCCTGCATTCTCACTCCCACACAATCCACCAGAAGTTCCCTCCAGGCTTCACCTCGTGCAGGACGCTCCCCTACCCAACAACACACCAGCACTCCAGTTCCTGGCGCCAGCATTGCGTGTCGTTGCCACAGCTTCGGCGGTACGCTTGAGCCCCGCTACATTGTCGGCGCAGAACCACTTGACCAGTGAGCTATTACGCACTCTTTCAAGGATGGCTGCTTCTAAGCCAACCTCCTGGTTGTCACCGCGACTCCACATCCTTTCCCACTTAGCGTACGCTTAGGGGCCTTAGCTGATGATCTGGGCTGTTTCCCTCTCGACTACGAAGCTTATCCCCCGCAGTCTCACTGCCACGCTACACCTAATGGCATTCGGAGTTTGGCTGACGTCAGTAACCCACAGGGCCCATCGGCCATCCAGTAGCTCTACCTCCACCAGGGACCACGCGACGCTGCACCTAAATGCATTTCGGGGAGAACCAGCTATCACGGAGTTTGATTGGCCTTTCACCCCTACCCACAGTTCATCCCCCAGGTTTTCAACCCTGGTGGGTTCGGTCCTCCACACAGTCTTACCTCTGCTTCAACCTGACCATGGGTAGATCACCCCGCTTCGGGTCTAGAACACGCGACAAACGCCAATTTTTCAGACTCGCTTTCGCTACGCATACCCCACACGGGTTAAGCACGCCACGTATCACTAACTCGCAGGCTCATTCTTCAAAAGGCACGCCATCACCCCACAAGGCTCTGACGGCTTACAGGCACACGGTTTCAGGTACTATTTCACTCCCCTCCCGGGGTACTTTTCACCATTCCCTCACGGTACTATGCACTATCGGTCATCAAGTAGTATTTAGGCTTACCAAGTGGTCTTGGCAGATTCACACGAGATTTCACGAGTCCCGCGCTACTCGGGCACCACACCCACACCAGACGCCACCGGTCCGTCTACACGACTCTCACGCTCTACGGTCAGACTTCCCAGACTGTTCAACTCCCAGCAACACAAGGTGCGACCCCCCGGCAGAAGGATCCAACATGGCCCCACAACACCAAACACGCAACGGCCGCCGCCTCTGGCACGCATCTGGTTTAGCCTCCTCCGCTTTCGCTCGCCACTACTCACGGAATATCTTTTCCTGCGGGTACTGAGATGTTTCACTTCCCCGCGTTCCCCCCCACCACCCTATACACGTTCAGATGATGGTAACCCAGCACAACCCAGGTTAGGTTCCCCCATTCGGACACCCTCGGATAATAACGCTCGCTCGCCAGCTCCCCGAGGCATATCGCAGGCCGCAACGTCCTTCATCAGCTCTTGATGCCAAGGCATCCACCGAATGCCCAATAAAACTAAACAAAACACAAAAAACAGTACAGAACAAATATGCTCGCAACCACTATACAAATCACAAACAACCCACCACACACAACCCACACCAGTAAACCCTGGCTGGCTGTGCGGGCAACCACCACCCACAACAGGCGGCAGACGCTCACACGGTGTTGAACGTGAACCCGACAGTGTGCTTGTCCGCAATAAAACCTTTTATGCCCAACCCAAATGCGCACCCACACCCACCACCCACCAATAGGTGATGAACACATGCAGGCACAAGAAAACAAGACACACACCAACCACACAGGCCAATGCGCGCTCGCTCCCCACAAAAACTGGGCTCCCTAGAAAGGAGGTGATCCAGCCGCACCTTCCGGTACGGCTACCTTGTTACGACTTCGTCCCAATCGCCAATCCCACCTTCGACCACTCCCCCCGCAAAAACGGTTAGGCCATGGGCTTCGGGTGTTACCAACTTTCGTGACGTGACGGGCGGTGTGTACAAGGCCCGAGAACGTATTCACCGCAGCGTTGCTGATCTGCGATTACTAGCGACTCCACCTTCATGGGGTCGAGTTGCAGACCCCAATCCGAACTGAGACTGGCTTTAAGGGATTCGCTCCACCTCACAGTATCGCAACCCTCTGTACCAACCATTGTAGCATGCGTGAAGCCCAAGACATAAGGGGCATGATGATTTGACGTCATCCCCACCTTCCTCCGAGTTAACCCCGGCAGTCCCCCACGAGTCCCCACCATCACGTGCTGGCAACATAGGGCAAGGGTTGCGCTCGTTGCGGGACTTAACCCAACATCTCACGACACGAGCTGACGACAACCATGCACCACCTGCACACGACCAACTAAATGCCACCACATCTCTGCAGTGCCGCCGTGCATGTCAAGCCTTGGTAAGGTTCTTCGCGTTGCATCGAATTAATCCGCATGCTCCGCCGCTTGTGCGGGCCCCCGTCAATTCCTTTGAGTTTTAGCCTTGCGGCCGTACTCCCCAGGCGGGGCACTTAAAGCGTTAGCTACGGCGCAGAAAACCACGGGTGGCCCCCACACCTAGTGCCCAACGTTTACAGCGTGGACTACCAGGGTATCTAATCCTGTTCGCTCCCCACGCTTTTCGCTCCTCAGCGTCAGTAACGGCCCAGAGACCCGCCTTCGCCACCGGTGTTCTTCCTGATATCTGCGCATTCCACCGCTACACCAGGAGTTCCAGTCTCCCCTACCGCACTCAAGTCAGCCCGTACCCACCGCACGCCCCCCAGTTAAGCCAGAGGATTTCACGGCAGACGCGACCAACCGCCTACAAGCCCTTTACGCCCAATAATTCCGGACAACGCTCGCGCCCTACGTATTACCGCGGCTGCTGGCACGTAGTTAGCCGGCGCTTCTTTACCCACTACCCTCACCACAACCCAAAGCTGCGGCTTGACCATGAGCGAAAGAGGTTTACAACCCGAAGGCCTCCATCCCTCACGCGGCGTCGCTGCATCAGGCTTTCGCCCATTGTGCAATATTCCCCACTGCTGCCTCCCGTAGGAGTCTGGGCCGTATCTCAGTCCCAATGTGACCGGTCACCCTCTCAGGCCGGCTACCCGTCAAAGCCTTGGTAGGCCATCACCCCACCAACAAGCTGATAGGCCGCGAGCCCATCCCCCACCAGAAAAAACCTTTCCACCAACCCCCATGCGAAGATCAGTGAATATCCAGTATTAGCACCCGTTTCCGGGCGTTATCCCAAAGAAGGGGGCAGGTTACTCACGTGTTACTCACCCGTTCGCCACTCATCCACCCAGCAAGCTGGGCTTCAGCGTTCGACTTGCATGTGTTAAGCACGCCGCCAGCGTTCGTCCTGAGCCAGGATCAAACTCTCCGAACAAAAAAACAAAAAAACGTTAAAGCCCAGAAAAAACCAACCAAACAAAAACAGCCCGGCCAGCAATCCCAACCAAAAACACTCAAAAACAAAAAACAGGCATAAAAAACAAACAAACACACTATCGAGTTCACAAACAACACCCACACACCCCAGACAACCAAGCCAAAAACCCAGCCACCAAAGCAGTGAACCACCACCACAAACCCACAAACAAGCTCGCGGCGACAGGTGAATAATCTACTCACCCCCACACCCAAAGTCAAACCAAAACACCGTGACCCCCAACACACACCCCACAAACCCCACAAACACAACGAAAAGTCCGGGTCACTTCAGTTTGCGTGGGCGCACAGAGTCAACGAAAAGGCGGGCCCGACCGCGCATCATCAGCGCGGTCGGGCCCGCCAAACAGCCGAAATGACTCTCAGTTCACATCCATATCGGGCTGTACGGGGATATCCACGGTCGGAAGGTCGCGCACGGCGCGACGCACGGCCTTGGACACGGCGGGGGCAACCCGCTTATCGAAGGCGCCGGGGATGATGTAGGAGGGCGAGAGCTCGTCCTCGGAGATCACGGACGCGATAGCCACAGCGGCGACGCGCAGAACCTCGGTCGTAATCTCCTTGACCTTGGCGTCCAGGAGGCCGCGGAACAGACCCGGGAAGGCCAGAACGTTGTTGATCTGGTTCGGGTAGTCGCTGCGGCCCGTCGCGACGACGGCGGCGTACTTTCCGGCACCGATCGGGTCAACCTCGGGCGTGGGGTTGGCCAGCGCGAAGACGATGGCGTCGTCAGCCATGGTTTCGATGTCGGCAGGGTCGAGGATGTTGCCGGAGGAGACGCCGATGAAGACGTCGGCACCCTTGAGGACCTCCTTGAGGGAGCCGTGGACGTGGCGGGGGTTCGTCGCCTCGGCCAGCGCCTTTCGGGAGGGGTGCATGCCCTCGGTGGCGTCGCCAGAGAGCGCACCGTCGCGGCCACAGCCGATGATGTCGCGCGCGCCCTGGGCGAGCAGCAGGCGGATGATCGCGTTGCCAGCAGCGCCGACGCCGGAGACGACGATGCGCACGTCTTCGATCTTCTTGTTCACGATCTTCAGCGCGTTGATGAGCGCGGAAAGGACCACGATCGCGGTGCCGTGCTGGTCGTCGTGGAAGACGGGGATGTCGAGCTCGGCGCGCAGGCGCTCTTCGATCTCGAAGCAGCGGGGTGCGGAGATGTCCTCCAGGTTGATGCCGCCGTAGGCGGGGGCGATGGCCTTGACGATCGAGATGATCTCTTCGGTGTCCTTGGTGTCCAGGACGACCGGCCACGCGTCGACGCCGCCGAACTCCTTGAACAGGACGGCCTTGCCCTCCATGACGGGCAGGGCGGCCGCGGGGACCGATGTCGCCCAGGCCGAGCACCGCGGTGCCGTCGGAGACGACCGCGACCGTGTTGGCCTTCATGGTCAGCAGGTGGGCCTTCTGGGGCATGTCGTGGATGGCGGTGCACACGCGGGCCACGCCGGGGGTGTAGGCGCGCGAGAGGTCGTCACGGTTACGCAGCGGCACCTTGGAGTGGATCTCCACCTTGCCGCCGATGTGGCTCATGAAGGTCTGGTCGGCGACGGAATCGGCGGTCACGCCGGGCAGCGCAGCGATGGCGTCGCGCACCTCGCGGCGGTGCTCAGAATCGCGCATGTCGCACGTCAGGTCGATGATGATGCGCCCGCGGTCGGAGTCGGCCACGTCGAGGCCCTTGATCTCCGCTCCAGTCGAAGAGACTGCGTCAACAATGGACGCGATGGAAGTCGTCTTCTCGTCCACCTCGATACGGTAGGAGGCGGTGTACGACGGCGATGTGCGCATGTCTGTCCTTTCGTTGGGCGCCCGGCCACAGTCGGCCCGGCTGTCCTCAAGCGCTCATCCTAGGGTAACTTTCCGCTCCCCCGGAAGGGGAGGCCACAACGTGGACACGTGCGAACGGTCAGGGACGAGGCCGGGGCGCACTATCGGGAGAGCGCGCACGAGGCAGGGGCGCGCAGTCTGGAGACGACGACGGGGGCCGGGATCGCATCGATCCCGGCCCCCGTGGCGTTCGTCAGGATGAGCCTCAGGCGCCGACCATCTCCATGATCAGCTCGCGCACGCGGGCGGCGTCAGCCTGCCCGCGGGTGGCCTTCATGACCGCGCCGACGAGGGCGCCGGCCGCCTGGACCTTGCCGCCCTTGATCTTCTCGACGATGTCGGGGTTGGCGTCCAGGGCCTCCTGGACGGCCGCCGTTAGCGCGCCGTCGTCGGAGACGACCTCGAGGCCTCGGGCCTCGACGACCTGCGTCGGATCGCCTTCGCCCGCGAGGACGCCCTCGAGAGCCTGGCGTGCCAGCTTGTCGTTGATACGACCCGAATCGATGAGGCCCTGCAGCTCGCGCGACCTGAGCGGGGCTGACCCCGGCCTCGTCGAGGGAAACCTCGCGTTCCTTGGCGCGGCGCGAGATCTCGCCCATCCACCACTTGCGGGCGGAGGCGGGATCGCAGCCCGCGGCAACCGTGGCCTCGATGAGCTCGAGGGCGCCGGCGTTGATGACGTCGCGCATCTCCATGTCCGCATACCCCCACTCGGTGCGCAGGCGGCGGCGCTTGGCGACGGGCAGCTCGGGCAGCGAGGCGCGCAGCTCCTCGACCCACTCCCGATCCGGGCGGATCGGAACCAGGTCGGGCTCGGGGAAGTAGCGGTAGTCCTCGGAATCCGACTTCTCACGGCCGGACGACGTCGAGCCGTCCTCCTCGTGGTAGTGGCGGGTCTCCTGCAGGATCGTGCCGCCCTCGGACAGGGATCTGGGCCTGGCGCTGCATCTCGTAGCGCACGGCCGAGGCGATGCCGCGGAAGGAGTTCACGTTCTTCGTCTCGGTGCGCGTGCCCAGCGGGGACTCGGGCGTGGGGCGCAGCGACACGTTGATGTCGGCGCGCACGTTGCCGCGCTCCATGCGGGCCTCGGACACGTCCAGGGCGCGGAAGATGTCGCGCAGGGCCTGCACGTAGGCGGCGGCCACCTCGGGGCGCGCTCGCCGGCGCCCTCGATCGGGACGGGTCACGATCTCCACGAGCGGCACGCCCGCACGGTTGTAGTCCACGAGCGAGTGATCCGCGCCCTGGATGCGACCGTCAGCGCCACCGATGTGCGTGTTCTTGCCCGCGTCCTCCTCCATGTGCGCGCGCTCGATCTGCACGCGGAACATGGTGCCGTCCTCGAGCTCGACGTCCACGTAGCCGTCGTGAGCGATCGGCTCGTCGGACTGAGAGGTCTGGAAAGGCCTTCGTCAGGTCCGGGTAGAAGTAGTTCTTACGCGCGAAACGGCAGTACTCCGCAATCTCGCAGTTCAAGGCCAGGCCGATCTTGATCGCGTACTCGACGGCCTTGTGGTTGACGACCGGCAGGGAGCCGGGCAGACCCAGCGACACGGGGGTCACGAAGGTGTTCGGGTCGCCACCAAACGCGTTGGGGGCCGCGTCGAACATCTTGGTCTTGGTGCCCAGCTCGACGTGCACCTCAATGCCGAGAACCGGGTCGAAGCGGCGCGCCGCCTCGTCGTAATCCATGAGCTCAGTCATCACTTTTCCTCCCAGTTAGCTGCGGGGCACTGACCCGCGACGTCGTCGCTGAGCGCCTCCACCAGGGACGCCACCTTGTACATGACCAGGTCGCCGCGCGCGGGGGCCAGCACCTGAAGCCGATGGGCAGGGCCCTGCGAGGACACCGCGTTCGGCACGTTCACACCGGGGATGCCCGCCAGGTTCGCGGGGATCGTGGCGACGTCGTAGAGGTACATGGCCAGCGGGTCGGAGGTCTTCTCGCCGAACTTGAAGGCCGTCTCGGGGGCCGTGGGCGACACGAGGACGTCGACCTGCTCGAACACCGCGTCGAAGTCGCGCTGGATGAGCGTGCGCACCTTCTGGGCGCTGCCGTAGTAGGCGTCGTAGTAGCCGGCCGAGAGCACGTGCGTGCCCAGGATGATGCGGCGCTTGACCTCGTCGCCGAAGCCGGCCTCGCGGGTGGCGGCCATGACGCGCTCGGCGGTCACGGGGCCCTCGGTGGGCTCGACGCGGATGCCGTAGCGCATGCCGTCGAAGCGGGCCAGGTTCGAGGAGACCTCGGCGGGCATGATCAGGTAGTAGGCGCCCAGCGAGTACTCCAGGTGCGGGCAGGAGACCTCGACGATCTCGGCGCCGGCCTCGCGCAGCTTCTCGACGGTGGCGTTGAAGGCGTCGATGACGTCCTGCTGGTAGCCCGTCGCCGCTCAGCTCCTTGACGACGCCGACCTTCAGGCCCTTCATGGACCCTTCCGCGGCGACGGACTCGACGGCCTCGCGTGAGCGCGGGAACCGGCTCGTTCAGGGAGGTCGAATCGTTGGGGGTCGTAGCCGCCGATCAGCTCGGTCAGGGCGGCCGCGTCGGCGACCGTGCGGGTGACGGGGCCGATCTGGTCCAGGGACGAGGCCATGGCCACCAGGCCGAAACGCGACACCGCGCCGTAGGTGGGCTTGGCGCCGACCGTGCCGGTCACGAACGCGGGCTGGCGGATCGAGCCGCCCGTGTCGGAACCGACGGCCAGGGGCACCATGTAGGCCGCGACAGCAGCGGCCGAACCGCCGCCGGAGCCGCCGGGGATGCGCTCGGTGTCCCAGGGGTTCTTGGTCGCGCCGAAAGCGGAGTGCTCGGTGGACGAGCCCATGGCGAACTCGTCCATGTTGGTCTTGCCGACGATGGGCAGGCCGGCTTCCTTGATCTTGGCGGTGACGGTCGCGTCGTAGGGAGGCTCCCAGTCGCCCAGGATCTTCGAGGCGCAGGTGGTGCGCAGGCCGCGCGTCACCACGTTGTCCTTCACGGCGATCGGCACACCCGCCAGGCGATGCAGGGTCTCCCCCGCCGCGCGGCGCGCGTCCACGTCGGCCGCGGTCGCCAGGGCGCCCTCGCGGTCGACGGTGATGAAGGCGTTGACGCGGTCGTCGATGGCGTCGATGCGGTCCAGGCACGCCTGGGTCAGCTCCACGGAGGTGATCTGGCCGGCGGCCAGCATGTCGGCCAGCTCCAGGGCGCTCTTCTTCAGCAGCTCGTTCATCAGTCCTCCCCAGGATCTGCGGAACCAGGAACATGCCGTCCTGGGCGGCGGGCGCTGAGCGAGCACCTCGTCGCGGTCCACGGTCTGTCCCCACCTCGTCCTCGCGCCACACGTTGGTGAGCGGAATCGGGTGGGACGTGGCGGGAACCTCGGGCGTGGCAACCTCGGACACCTTGGAGACGGCGTCGGCGATTGCGTCGAGTTCACCCGCGAAAGCGCGTGATTTCTCGTCGGTCAATGCGATATGGGCCAGGCCCGCGACGCGGGCGACCTCGTCAGTACTAATGCGTGACATGTGTGGCATCCCTACCCGTATGGCTTTTTCGCAGCGACGCCAACTCACCAGGCAGACGTGGTCGATCGTCAAAAAAAGCGGGAATCGCGCTGCTCGCCGCCCAGGCGGCCGCAGTCGTGACCGTCCACGCGATCGACCGCATGCGCACCGCCCGTATCCCCGGCGGCGTGCACGGTTTCCCCACCCTGCCTCCCGCCGACACGCAGATCGGCGACACGGTGGCGCGCACGTACACGGAGGGAACCTCCCTGTACGAGGACATGCTGGAGGCCATCGAAGGGGCAACGCATCACATTTATTTCGAGACGTTTCATTTGGCGCTCGGACCGCTGGGGGCAGCGGTTCAAGGGACGCGCTGCATCGCGGCCGCCGAGCGCGGCGTCGAGGTGTTTTGCGTGTGGGACGGTTTCGGCGTCCTGAACCAGGATCCGCGTTTCTACGAGTTCCCCGCGCTGGAGCACCTGCACGTGCGCAAGTTCCCGACGCTGCGTTCGGGTTTCTTCACGCTCAACATTCGCCGCACGGGCCAGGATCACCGCAAGATCCTCGTGGTCGACGGCGAGGTTGGGTTCGTGGGCGGCTATAACATCGGCGATCCGTTTCGCGAACGAGTGGCGTGACACGCACGTGCGCATCACGGGCGAGGCCGTGTGGGAGCTGGAAAACGGCTTTCGTCGACTTCTGGAACCATTTCCGCCCGGCGGACTCGCCCGGTTCTGCCGGATCAGGGGGCGCGCGTGGAGCGCGGACGTGACCGCGCAGTTCAACCTGCCTCATTCGCTCCTGTACCCGATTCGTGGCATGTACATTGACGCGATTGAGCGGGCGACGGACCGGGTGCTCATCACGACGGCGTATTTCATTCCCGATCACGAGGTCCTGGCGTCTCTGATCGCCGCCGCTCGCCGCGGGTGTGCGCGTCCAGGTGCTGATCCCGGAGTATTCCAACCACATCATGGCGGACTGGGTGGCGCGCCCCTACTACGGCGAGCTGCTGCGCGAGGGCGTGGAGATCTGGCTGTACCGTCACGCGATGGTGCACTCGAAGACGATGACGGTGGACGGTCGCTGGTCGACGATCGGCACGGCGAACATCGACCGCCTGTCGATGCGGGGTAACTACGAGGTCTGCCTGCAGTTCTTCTCGCGCCCGCTCGCCGCGCGCATGGAGGAGATTTTCGCGAACGACCTGACGACGGCCCGCCGCCTGACGATTGACGAGTGGGAAAAGCGCTCGATGATCACCCGCGTCGGCGAGATGCTGCTGGGCCCCTTCGAGCCCTTCGTCTGAGCCCCGGCCTCGTTACAGGCCGACGGCCGCCAGGCCTCCCTCGAGGAGGTCCGCGAACTGCTGCTCGGTGATGACGGGGACGCCCAGGGCCTCGGCCTTCGCGGCCTTCGATCCCGCGCCCGGGCCGGCGACCACGAGCGAGGTCTTCTTCGAGACCGAGCCCGCCGCCTTGCCGCCGCGCGAGGTGATCGCCTCTTTGGCGCCCTCGCGGTCGTATCCGGGCATCGCGCCCGAGACGACGATGGTCAGGCCCGCGAGCACGTCCGAGGCCGGCTCGGGCGCCTCGTCGGCCATGCGCACGCCCGCGCGCGCCCACGCCTCCAGCACCTCCAGGTGCCAGTCGACCGTGAACCAGTCACGCAGGGAGCGGCCGATTTCCTCGCCCACGCCCTCAACGGCGGACAGCTCCTCGACCGAGGCGGCGCGCAGGGCGTCCATCGAGCGGAACTGCATCCGCGAGCGCGCGGGCCGCCGTGGGGCCGACGTGGCGGATGGACAGGGCGACGAGGACGCGCGCGAGGGGCTGACTCTTGGCCTTCTCCAGCTCAGCGAGCATCTTCTCGGTGCCCTTGGAGGCGGCTGGGACTCAATCGGGCTCGAAGACGGTCTGACCGCGCAGCTTGCGGGGCTTGTAGGCCTTCGTCCAGAAGTAGCGGACCTGCTTGAAGTCCCCGGTTTCCTCGCCCTTCTTCTTGACGGGCTTCCACACCATGACGTCGCGCAGATCCTGCGCGCGCAGGTCGAAGAGCGCAGCCTCCGTGCGCAGGGCGGGGGCCTGCAGGGGCGGGCAGGAGTTCCTCGGCGCGGGTGATCTGCTCGCCGTGGGGCAGCTCGCGGCCGCCCTCGAGGGTGAGGACGGTGCCGTCCTCCAGGGTGACGCTGTGGCCGGCGACCAGGGCGGCGGCCACCTCGTCGCGGTCGTTTGTCGGGCTGGGTCATGGCGAGCGCGGACTCGTCGCCGAGGCCCTTCCACGTCCAGGGCGCTGCTGGCGCCCGACGTGGGCGAGGCGCTCGGTGATCTGCGCGGGGCACGCCCCTTGTTCGGGGCAGCGCAGGTCGACGTCGCCCTGCCTTCTCCTGGACGAGCGTGGTCCCGCAGGAGGGACACTCGGTCGGGCATCACGAAGGGGACGCTCGGAGCCATTACGCGCGTCCTCGACGGGGCGCGACGATCTCGGGGATGACATCGCCCGGCCTTGCGCAGGACAACGAGGTCGCCGATGAGGACGCCCTTGCGGGCAACCTCCTGCGCGTTGTGCAGGGTCGCGCGCGCGACGTTCGAGCCCGCGACCAGCACGGATGTCCATGACGCCGTAGGGGGTCACGCGGCCCGTGCGCCCCACCTGGACGCGGATGTCGAGCAGGCGCGTGTGGACTTCCTCGGGCGGGGAACTTTGTAGGCGGCCGCCCAGCGCGGCGTGCGCGAGGTCGAGCCGAGGGAACGCTGCAGGGTCCAGGTCGTTGATCTTGACGACGACGCCGTCGATCTCGTGGACGAGGCCGTGGCGGTCCGCGCCGATCTCGCCGATCCGCTCTTCGATGGCCTTCCGGCCCGTGAGCACGACGCGTGTAGGGGCGAGACGGGCATGACCCCACTCGCGCAGCTGCTCGTACCAGCCCATCTGGGTGGTCGGCTCGGTGAAGTCCTCCCCGGCCTCGACGAAGCCAATGCCGTGGGCGACCATCGCGAGGGGCGCTTTGGCGGTCTCGTGCGGGTCCTTTTTGGCGCAGGGATCCGGCGGCGGCGTTGCGCGCGTTGACGAAGGTCTTTTCTCCGGCCTCGACGCGGGCCTCGTTGAATGCGGCGAAGTCGGCGACCGGGAAGTAAACCTCGCCGCGCACCTCGATGCGCGTGGGGACGGTGCCCGGTCAGGGTCTGCGGGATCGACGCGATCGTGCGTGCGTTGGCGGTGACGTCCTCGCCGACGTAACCGTCGCCTCGGGTGGCGGCGCGCACGAGGCGTCCGTTCTCGTACAGGAGGTTGATGGACAGGGCCGTCGACCTTGACCTCGGTCGTCATCTCGAGGTCGGCAGATGCCGGTGGCCTCGGCCATGCGGGTTCTCCCAGCCGGCGAGCTCGTCGAGGGAGAACACGTCGTCGAGGGACATCATCTGGGCGAGGTGGCGCACCTCGGAGAACCCGGAGTCGACGCTGCCGCCCACGCTCATCGTGGGCGAATCCGCGCCCACGCAGCTGCGGGTAGCGCTCCTCGATCTGTTCGACCTCGCGGTACATGCGGTCGTAGTCCGCGTCCGCGAGGGTCGGCGAATCACGATCGTAGTAGGCGGTGCGTGCCGCGTTGATGCGTTCAACGAGGTCGTTGTAGCGGTCGCGTGTCGTCTCGAACGTGGAGTCAGCCATGGGGTCCATTCTTGCATTTCGAGGGCGCTGAGCGGACGGGGAGCTGGGGCGCTCGGGCGCAGGAGGTGTCCATCGCCACACGGGCCAGTGCGGGGCTTATCCACAGGGTGTCCCGGGAGCACTCGGGTTATCCACAGGGGCGTGCGCGCGTCTTGAAGGCCGCGAGGCGCCCGCGCGATCGTTGGTGCATGAGCGATTCTGGGTTGCCTGGCACGAGCTGCCCTGCGAGCGGACCTCCACCTGGCGTGCGTCGACGGGCCCGACGTGGGGCTCGTTCTCGCGCCCGGTGTGGTGGGCCGCACCGGGGATGTTCCCTGTCGTGCGCGAGCGTCGCACGCGAACACGCCGATTTTTTTCCACGCGGGGCGGGCGGGCGCGCCTGCGCATCTTCCCGGGCGCCACGCCGGTCAGGGGTCCGCACGCGCCTGGGTCCGTGGCGACGCCTCGGGGGCGCGGGCGCCCTGTCCGCTGGCAGGAGGGTGCGGCTCGGGAGGCGATGTCCTGGAGGTGCGGCCCGGCCTCGCTCGGTGGCCTGGCCTGTCGTCGACCGACGAGGCCGGGGAGCCTTCTCCGCGTCCTCACTCCTGCGCGGAGCCCCTTCGTCTCCATCGTCGTCATGGGTGCGCTCGTGGCATGGCGCCTGCACTCCCTCGTCCCGGGCGCGCAGGGCACTGCGGGTCGGCGCCGCCATCGTCGCCCTCCTCGCGTGCGCCTGCGCGATCGCGCTGGGTTCGACGCGCGCGGCGGCGCCGACGCGGGTGGGACGGCGCAGCCCCTCGCCCTCGTGCTCGCCTCGCTTCCGGACGCGGGCGCTCCCCCACCGTCCTGGCGGGCCGCCGTGTGGCCCGGTCGGGCCCTGCGGCTCGGCCTCGCGTCACCCTGGCGCCCCTGAGCCTCCGCCCAGCCGGGGGATGCCTCCTCCCTCGGCGTCGTCGGCCGACACGGCGCCGAATGCGCGCTGTGGTGCGCGGGACAGGTGGCCGCCCAGGTGGGAGGGGCGCGCGTCTGGTGGGACTCCCGCTCGCCCGTCCTCCTGGGAGCCCAGGGCGTCGACATCCACGTGACCGACCGGGAACGATGCCCGGCCTGCACTCGCGCGTCCGCGGACGAGAAGGCCCCTCCCGTCCTCCACATCGGCTACGCGCGACGCATCGCCGACCTGCCCTCGTGGTGCGCGCGCGTGTGCGTCACCGACGAGCGACCCGTGTCCGCCAGGTGGTGGTGGACCGTCGCGCGTCCCGATGACCAAGACACACTGCCCACGCGCCTGGACTGGGATCCCGCGACGCCCAGGGGTTGCGCGGAGGCCTCGGCGTCGTCATCGGGCGAGCCGAGTCTGGGACCCGTGTCCCTCGACCTGGTCGCGGACGGGACCGCACGCCCTCGTGGCCGGCTGTACGGGCTCGGGCAAGTCGGAGGCGCTGCTGGGCTGGCTCGCCCTCGATCGCCCACTGCTATTCGCCCGAGCGCGTCGCGTTTCATCCTCATCGACTACAAGGGGCGGGGTCCACCTTTGCGCGCCTGGCGACCTGCCCCACACGCAGGCGTTGCTGACGGACCTCGACGCGGGGGCCACCTCGCGCGCCCTCGACGGGATCGCCTCGCTCCTCCTGCGGCGCGAGGCGCGCTCAGCGAGCTCGCCCTGCCTGACCTGGCGGCCTGGGGAGCGCCCACGAGGCCGATCCCCGGGCCGTCGCGGCCCCTCCCCCTCGCCTGATCGTCGCGATCGACGAGTTCCGCGTCCTGGCCGACACGCATCCCTCCTCGATGGATATCCTCCTGCGGCTGGCGGCGCAGGGGCGCAGCCTCGGACTGCATCTGATCGCGGCGACGCAGCGCCCCTCGGGGGCGGTCAGCGCAAGATGCGCGCAAACATGGACATTCGCTGTGCCCTGCGATGCGTGAGCGCTGCGGATTCCACGGACATCCTCGGGCGACGCGCGCGCCTCGCCCTGCCGCGCGTGCCCCGGCCGGGCGGTTCTGGCGGGCACGGGGCGCGCTCCAGCTGTCCCTACATGGCCGACGTCGCCTCGGTGGTCGACTGGCTGCGCGCCGCGCTGGCCCCCGTCCTCCCGGCCCCGCTGTGGGCCCCGCCCCTGCCCGAGGTCATCGGGCTGGGAGGACGTCGACCGGGCCGCGTCTGGCGGGGCGGCGGATACGGGGCACGCCCCTGAGGGGCGCCCACGCTCGCACCGCCAGCGCGCGGGAGACGCCCGGCCTGGCTCTCGGGCTCGTCGAAGGCATCGACGCGCACACTGCCCTGCTGTGGGACGGCGGCAGCATTCAGATTCAGGCCAGCGCGCACGAGGCCGATGTGGCCGCCCGCTGGGTCGCTGTCCCTCGCCACCAGGATCGCCGGGCACAGGCACCTCCCGCTGCACCTTATCGGGGAGGAGAGAGTCAGCGGGGCGAGCTCCTGGCCTCGCCGGGCGACCTCGGCGCCATCGATCTCCTGGAGGGCGTGTGCGAGCACGGGCCCGGCGGTCCTGGCCGTGACCGACGTCGGTGCCCTGCGCGCCTGCCCTCGCACAGGCCCTGTCGATCCCTCAGGCGGAGGGCTGTGGTCCTCGTTGTTGGCGCGCGCCCGGCGAGCCGGGGTCGTCATCGTGGCCGCCTACTGTGGACGCTTCACCCCTCGACGGCGGCCATAGGGGCGTTCTCGATGCGCCTCGTGCGCGCCAGGGACGCCGACGAGGCCCTGCACGCGGGGATCGCTTCCCTCCGACCTGCGCGCTCTTGGCGAGGCCAGGCGCTCCTCGCGCGCCCGGGCGAGCCGACCGTGCTCGCCTGCGTGCCCTCGAGCCCGCGCCCATCGGGATGCCACCCCTGGGCGCGGACCACCGCTCGCGCTGTCGACCACGCGGGTCCAGTGGCACATCCCTCCCCAGCGAGACTCGCTTCGTTGGTCAGTAAATTCACAGGTTCCCGCCCTGATCGGACCCGAATACGCGCCCGCGCGTGAGTGCGCTCCTCCCATGGATCATCGTCGGCACCGAGGCGCACGCTCGACTCCCTCGAGGCGCTGCACGCGGCGTTTCGGGCTGGGATCCTCCCCATCATCGACGAGATCATCCCGAGTCCGCGTGGACTCGTATCACCCAGATGGGACGGGCACAGAGTGCTCGCGCTCAACCCCTCGCAGAACGTCATTCGCGCGTCATTCAGCGCTAGTCACACGCCCCGCTATCGCTGACGGCACGACTGGAATCCCTCCTGCGGCCTCATCTGCGAGGGTGATACCGTGACAACGATCCAACTGACCGCAGGGTCAGTTAAAACCCTAAGTCCCATCTTTTTTCGCCACCGTGATCAGACGCATAGTGACGTCTCCCACGTCACCGTCGACACGACCTTGCGCGACTAAGATGACCCGGCGGACACTGACAGAGCGAATAGACGACATCCCACGGCGCACGGTAACGCGAGGAGCGAAAGCCCTGATCGGATTGGCGCAGTAGGCAGCATGCCTGACCGTCGACCCAGAACTGTTCTTCCCCATCGGGAAACACGGGGTTCCCGCTATTACGCAGGTCGCCGAGGCGAAAGGCCGTCTGCCGCGAGATGCGTCGTCGCGGGCGTCTGCCTGAAGTGGGCCATCGACAACAACCAGGACGCGGGCGTCTGGGGAGGCATGAGCGAGGAAGAACGCCGCTCCCTCAAGCGCCGCGCCGCACGCGCACGCCGCGCCGGCTGCTAACACGCCGCAGCGCCCGCGCGAGCCGCACGAACGATCAAGGCCGAGGGATCCGCGATGGATCCCCGGCCTCGTTCGTTGGTCAGTGCCCACACGCGCCGCGCAGTGCCCCGATCAGGCGGGCGTCCAGGTTAGCATGGAGCGTCACGAGCGTGCCGCCACCCTCGCGAGGTGCCCACTCGATCGAGCCCACGCAGCTCGCCACGCACCATCTGATGCACGATCTGCGTGCCCAGGCCGCGTCATGGGGCGTGCCCCGGAACGAAAACCCACGCCATCGTCCGCGACGGTCACCGTCATGGATCGTCCCCTCGCGCCGGCGCGCACCTCGATGACACCCGTCGCGGTCGGCCAGGCCGTGCTCGACGGAGTTGGCGACCAGTTCGTTGAGGACGGTCGCCAGCGCCTGAGCCTGATCGGCGGAATGGTCCCGAAAGCTGCCGGTCGTGATGACTTCGACGGCGTGGTCGGTGGACGCGATCGCGCCGGCCATGCGCACGATCGTGCGTGCGACCTCGTCGAAGTCGACCGACTCGTCGACGTTTCTGCGACAGGGGCAGCGTGCACGGTCGCGATGGCCT
Organism: uncultured Sanguibacter sp.; assembly: GCA_916438365.1. The sequence goes on along the minus strand of CAKAEY010000019.1, from coordinate 22,783 downwards.
GCACGCGGCGCTCGGCCTCCGGCGAGCGCCACCTTGACGGCGTCCTCGCTCGAGCGGCGCGACTGCAGGCGCAGCAGCGCGGACACGGTCTGCAGGTTGTTCTTGACGCGATGGTGGATCCGCGGATCGTCGCATCCTTCGTCATGAGTTCCTGCTCGTGGCGGTGGACCTCGGACACGTCGCGCGTCAGGATGACGGCACCCAGCCGCTTACGCCCGCTGACGAGGGGCAGGGCGCGCAGGGACGATCGTGGAGCGCGCGCGGCGATCTCGACGCGCCAGGAGGCCCGGCCCATGACGACGACCGCCATCGATTCCTCGATGAGGGTGCCCATCGCCCGATCACGTCGGTGATTTCCTGGGCGAGCACCTTGCCCGTCACGTCGTAGCGGATGCCGAGGCGTCGCAGGCACGACACGGCGTTGGGGTGGCGTGCTGGACGCGCCCGTCCGCATCGAGCAGGACGCGCGCCGTCGAGGACCGCGAGGGACGCCGTGGGAGGTCACCTGGGGGGTCGAGTCGTAGGGGTATTCGCCGTTCGCGATCATCTGGCACAGCGTGTCGGCCGCGGCGGTGGTCCACCCTTCGAAGCCCGAGGGACAGGCGCGGGCTGGACAGGGTTTTCTTCGCGGGTGACGACGGCGATGATGCGTCCCGTCGTGGCACACGGGCACGCAGGTTTCCATCATCGAGTAGGTGCCGGCCCAGCGGGCGGCGGGCGAGCGCACGACCTGGCCCGGTCTGGATGGCGCGATGCAGGTCGACTTTCGCGGGCGGCGGGCAGGTGGCAGGCCGATGATGTCGTCCAGGTGGACGGTCGTCGAGGTCGCGGGCGGCAGTGGGCGGCGGCGATGAAGCGTCCGTCGTCCGTCGGGCAGCCACAGAACCAGGTCGGCGGCTGCCAGGGTCGGCGAGCACCCGCCAGTCGGCTCGAAGGAGGTGCAGCCAATCGATGTCCTGCTCCGACAACGGCGTCGAAGAGGCTTCTTCAGCTAACTGCATGAGACTACGCATGGCTCTACTCTAGTGGGAGCAGGGGCCGCGAGGCTGACCTTCGTTGCAAATGAGCGCCGGGCCACGCTTCGGCGCCGACTTCTTTCGCAGAGGGAGAGCCATGCATTTCAGCGCAGTCCATTTTACGTATCCCGGGCACGGTCGACGAGGTCGTCGCGATGTTCCTGACCCCCGGGCCTACCTGGAGCGACGCTTTCGGGTTCAGTTTCGTGGTGGAGGCTCCTCAGTCGCCGTGCCGTGGAGGGCGAGCGCATCGTCTCTCGGGCACCGTTCGCCCGGAGCTGATCCCGGCGGCGGCGCGCGCTTTGTCAAGTGCGACCTGCGCGTGACCTTCGTGGAGGAGTGGAGCGAGAGGACGAGGCCGGGGCGACCTCGCGCGACGTCCGTAACCGTGGACGGCGCGCCGGTGTCCGTCGGGCTACGTCCACGCTGGCTCCGGCCGATGCGGGAAGTGCCGAGCGTCCGTGACCGGGCGACGTGTCGGTGCGTATCCCGCTGCTGGGCGGGCGCATCGAGAAGGAGGCCGTGTCACGCGCCGGGCCGCGTCGATCGAGCGCGAGACGCGAGCTGCCGCCGCAGTGGCTGGGGAGCATCGCTGAGCCTTCGCTACGCTTCTACGAAAACCCCGCCCGCCGGCGTGTTTCCCACCTGGGCGGGCGGGGTCTTTTCGCGACACAATAGGTGCCATGAGTGATACACCCGAAAGTCTCTGTACATGCAGCGTACGGGCGTGCGCAGTACGTCGCCCGCAACCAGGACGGTGCCGAGATCCTGATCGGTCACGGCCCCGGCCTTTCTCCCCGGCGACCTGCTCAGCTCGCGATCGCGGGCTGCAACGCGATGAGCTCGGATGCCCGCATGGCGGCTCGCCTGGGCGATGACTTTTCGAGCAGTTCGTCGGCGTGTCCGGTGACTACGACCAGGAGCATGATCGTTTCACGCACGTGGACGTCGAGCTGGTCCAGGACATGTCCGCCCTGTCCGACGAGGAGATCGAGGATCTCGAGCGCCGCGCTAACGCTGCCATCGAGCGCAATTGCACGATCGCGCACTCGGTCGTCGACCAGGCGCTGCCGGCCTCGCACGCGTGGACGAACGAGCGGATCGACTGACGTGGCCGGGATCGACCGTCAGTACGAGGACCTGCTCGCGCGCATTATGCGCTGAGGGCACCCCGAAGGGTGACCGCACCGGCACGGGCACGCGTTCGATCTTGGGCGCAGCTGCGCTACGACCTGTCCAAGGGCTTCCCGCTGATCACGACGAAGCGCGTGCACCTCAAGTCGGTGGTCGGGCGAACTCCTCTGGTTCCTGTCCGGGTCGTCGAACGTATCCTGGCTCCAGGACAACGGCATCCGCATCTGGAACGAGTGGGCGGACGAGGACGGCGAGCTGGGCCCGGTGTACGGCGTCCAGTGGCGTTCGTGGAACGCCGGGGACGGCCGCCATATCGACCAGATCTCCCAGGTCCTCGAGACGCTGAAGACGAACCCGGATTCGCGCCGCATGGTGGTCTCCGCGTGGAACGTCGGCGACCCTGCCGCGAGATGGCCCTTGAGCCCCTGCCACGCGTTCTTCCAGCTGTACGTGGCCGATGGCCGCCTGTCGCTGCAGCTCTACCAGCGCAGCGCAGACATGTTCCTGGGTGTTCCCTTCAACATCGCGTCCTACTCGCTGCTCACCCACATGTTCGCCCAGCAGGCGGGCCTCGAAGTCGGCGACTTCATTTGGAGCGGCGGGTGACTGCCACATCTACTCCAACCACACGGAGCAGGTGAGCGAGCAGCTGAGCCGCGAGCCCTATCCGTTCCCGCGCCTGAGCTCGCGAAGGCTCCCGTCGATGTTCGAGTACTCCTTCGATGACATTTCCGTCGACGGACTACCAGCATCACCCCCACGATCAAGGCTCCGGTCGCGGTATGACGAAGCTCGCAGCGATTTGGGCGCAGGATTGCAACGGGATCTCGGGACGGGCACGGCCATGTCCTGGCATGTCCCGGCTGATTTTCAGCACTTTCAAGGCGTCCACGATGGGTTGCCCGATCATCATGGGCCGCCGCTCGTGGAGGTCTCGGGGCGGCGCCCTGCCGGGCTCGGACGAACATCGTCATCACCCGCACGCCCCGGGTACGAGGCCGTCGGCGCGCTCGTCGTCTCCTCCGTCGATGAGGCGCTTCAGATCGCTCGCGAGGAAACGGCGCGCACGGATCGCCCCGTCACATCTGGATTACGGGCGGGGCTCAGCTCTACGCGCAGACTCTTCGCTCCTGGACGAGGCCGTGGTGACCGACCTGAGCTGGACGTGGCCGCGAGCGCGCCGAGGGGCGACTTTCGTGTATGCGCCGCCGCTGGATCCGGCGCTGTGGCGCCGGGATGAGTCGCGCGCGAGTGACGCGCAGTGGCGTGAGCGCCCGGGGATGCCCGCTGGAAGGGTGAGCACCTGCGTCAGCGCTGAGCGTCGTTTCCGTTCCTCGATCGTCTCCTGTCCGGCAAGGCCCGCGCATCGCGCGGGCCTTCGTCGTAGGATGCACCGTGCCCTCATCACCTTTGCTGACGAATCCGACGCTGCGCGCGCTCGTGGCGATCGCGCTGTTTACGTACACGGCGCAGAACATGCTCAACGTGTCGATCGCGCCCCCTCTCGCGCGCTCTGAGCTGCCCGAGTGGATCGTGGGCGCGGCCGTGTCGTTGGCGGCCGCCGCGGTGACGGCGCTCAGCCAGTTCTGGGGGCGCCGCTCGATCGCCTGGGGGCGCAGGCGCGTCATCCTGTTGGCGTTGTTCTTGGCGCTCACGGCGGGCACGCTCTTTTCGGCGGCCGTGTGGGCGCGTGCGGCCGGTTACATTGGCGCTTTCCTCGCGGCGGGGCGCCATCGTGGCGGCGCGCGGCCCCTTCTTTCGGCGCGGCCGTCGCGGCGATCCCGCCGACGGGCCAGGCCCTGGTCGCCGAGGTGACCCCCGACGAGGCCTCGCGGCGTGCGCGGCACATCCGCGTTCTCCGGAGCGATCAACCTGTCCGTCATGGTTGGCTCCCTCGTCTCGTCGGCGCTGGGCGCCTGGTGGATCTTCGGCCCCGTGCACGCGACCCCGATCTTTCGTCCTCGTCGCCCTGGGCCATCGCCCTCATCTGGCTGCCCCGCGACGGAGCATCCACGCGCGCGAGGAGGCGCCTACCCCGCCTGACCGGCTGAGGACACGGAACCCCGATGCAGGCGGCCCCGGCCTCGTCGATTGAGGGACCGGGCGAACGGCAGCGAGCGGGGCGACGCGCACGCCGAGCTGCCCCGCGCGTGCGGTGGACCGACCGGCGCATCGCGCCCGTGGATCGCCTCGGTGTTCGGCATCTACTTCGCGAACGGCGTCGTTCAGATCACGATGGGCTTTCCTCGTCCAGGATCGCGGCGGGACTCTGAGCCCGCGCCCGCCGTCTCCGATCACCGCCCTCATGCTGCTGGCCAACGCGGCGGGTGCCATGCTCATGCAGCTGATCGTCGTCCCCGCATGGGGTGGGGGCCTCGCGCCCTGCTGCGCGTCGGCATGACGCTCGCCCTATTGCCCTCACGTGCCTGACGATCGCGCCGACGCTGTGGGCGACTCGCGGCCTCGACCTTCGCGATGGGCGTCGCCTCAGGGCATGGCCTCCCCGGCTACTCGGCCGGGCGCGTCCCTGGCGGTGAGGCGCGCGAGCAGGGCGGCATCGCCGGCATCATCAACGCGACCGGCGCGATCACCTGGATCGTCGCCCCGTGAGCGCCACGGCCCTGTACGGCTGGGATGCCCTCTGTCGCCGTTCCTGGTGGCTCTGCGCTCGTCGCCCTGTCATGCGCCTGCGCCTGGTGGCTGCTGCACCGCGCTGGATCATCGCGTCCCGTGACCGCGACTAGGGACGAGTGCCCCACGCCTCACAGCGCGCTCGGCGCTATCCTAGAGGGGTACGTAAGCCCCTACGCGAAGGAGCCACCTGTGGCACAAGAAACCCGTACCGAAACAGACTCGATGGGAGCCGTTGAGGTCCCCGCGAACCGCTACTGGGGCGCTCAGACCGAGCGTTCGCTGCACAACTTCGACATTGGACGCAACACCTTCGTGTGGGGCCGCCCGATGGTGCGCGCCCTCGGCATCCTGAAGAAGTCCGCGGCCCCTGGCCAACGCCGAGCTGGGCGAGCTGCCCGCCGACATCGCCGACTACATCGCGCAGGCCGGCGACGAGGTCATCTCCGGCAAGCTCGACGACAACTTCCCGCTGGTCGTCTTCCAGACCGGCTCGGGCACGCAGTCGAACATGAATGCTAACGAGGTCATTTCCAACCGCGCCATCGAGCTCGCGGGCGGCACCATGGGCACTAAGTCCCCCGTGCACCCCAACGACCACGTGAACCGCGGCCAGTCCTCGAACGACACCTTCCCCACCGCCATGCACATCGCGGTCGTCTCCGAGCTGCACGACATGTACCCGCGTGTACGCCAGCTGCGCGACACCCTGGACAAGAAGGCCAGGAGTTCGACGACGTCATCATGGTGGGCCGCACCCACCTGCAGGACGCGACCCCGATCCGCCTGGGCCAGGTCATCTCCGGCTGGGTTGCTCAGATCGACTTCGCCCTCGACGGCATCGAGTACGCGGACACGCGTGCGCGCGAGCTGGCCATCGGTGGCACCGCCGTGGGCACCGGCCTGAACGCTCACCCGAAGTTCGGCGAGCTCACCGCCAAGAAGATCTCCGAGGAGACGGGCATCGAGTTCAAGCAGGCCGACAACCTGTTCGCCGCCCTGGGCGCGCACGACGCGCTGGTGCTGGTTTCGGGCGCACTGCGCGTCCTCGCCGACGCCCTCATGAAGATCGCGAACGACGTGCGCTGGTACGCGTCGGGTCCGCGTAACGGTATCGGCGAGCTGATCATCCCCGAGAACGAGCCGGGCTCGTCCATCATGCCGGGCAAGGTTAACCCGACCCAGTGCGAGGCCATGACGATGGTCGCCACCCAGGTCTTCGGCAACGATGCGACGGTCGGCTTCGCCGGCTCGCAGGGCAACTTCCAGCTCAACGTCTTCAAGCCCGTCATGGCATGGAACGTCCTGGAGTCCATCCGCCTGCTCGGCGACGCCTGCGTGTCCTTCGACACGCACTGCGCGTACGGCATCGAGCCGAACTACGAAAAGATCAAGCACAACCTGGACATCAACCTCATGCAGGTGACGGCCCTGAACCGTCACATCGGCTACGACAAGGCCTCCAAGATCGCGAAGAACGCGCATCACAAGGGCCTGTCGCTGCGCGAGTCCGCCCTCGAGCTGGGCTTCCTGACCGCCGAGGAATTCGACGCGTGGGTCGTTCCCGCCGACATGACGCACCCCAGCGCCGCCGACGAGTGATCCGCAAGTCGCGCTGACGGCAAATCGCTTCGGCCCCGGTCTCGCATCGAGGCCGGGGCCGGTTTGCGTCTGAGCGAGGCCGGGCGCCGCTTCGCACATCTCGAGTCGCCCCGTCCACTCGCCCCCGCCGGCGCCACCGTCACCGACCGACGCCACCGACCGACGCCACCTACACGGTTCCCCAACAATGTCGCACGTAATTCCCCAACCTATCCTTCAAGTTTTGAATATCCATCGTTGGCATTTCAAGGAAAAAAAGGTAGCACTCTAAAAACTGACCCAATGAAATTACGTGCGAAATTTCTGGGCGAGCGCAGTAGTAGTGGCAGGTTCAGTAGGGTCCCCTCCTCACCGAACTGCAAGACTTCGCACGTTAACCCGCTAATTCACACGCTAACCCGCTATTCCGTTCGCAGGCACGCCTGCCCACGCTCCATTTCGAGGTTAACGTGATTCAGAGGGTTCGCGCTCTATTCGCGGGTTGACGTGCGGTTTCGATACTCAGGCACATGGCGCACGATGGCCAAACTGGCCTGACGGTGCGTACTGAATCACTCACCCCTACGACCGTGCTCGATACCCCGACGTCAGTACCTGCCAGAAACCGTTCAGCCCTGGGCGCGCGCTTTCCGACGCATCTTCAGGATCGTTGAGGCGATGATGGTCAGCAGGAAGATGTTGAAGAGGATCGCGCCCGACGCTCGGGAGACGAGCGTGGCGACGAGGCGTCCCGGCGGGGCGCGATGGCCGCGGCGCAGGCGCCGACGATGAGGCCGACGACGCAGGTCGACCATGCGGTGGCGCAGGTTGGTGACGGTGCCCGCAATGCCGGTGGGGATCATGACGAGGAGGGAGGTGCCGCGCGCGATCAGGGTCTCCCGCGCCGACGGCCAGCTCCATACCGGGCACGATGACGGATCCGCCGCCCACGCCGACCAGGCCGGAGAGGATGCCGGCGCACAGGCCCACCAGGATCAGCAGCGCGCACGAGGCCGGGCTCAGCGAGACGGTTCCCTCGCGCGTGGGGACGTGCAGGTATTGGGGAGACGATGACGAAGAGCGTGAAGCCGATGAGGATCCAGGGCAGGGAGGGGCGGGGAGGCGGCGCAGGAGCCACACGCCGATCTGGGAGCCCGCGAGCGCGCCGAGGGCGAGGAGGGCGGCGCCGCCCAGGAGACCTCGCCGTGGAGGGCGTAGGTGCCCGATCCGACGGCGGCGGTCACGATGATGGCGGCGAGGGAGGTGGCTGAGGCGCGGCGCTGGTCCATGCCGAGGACGGCCATGAGGGCCGGGCACGATGACGAGGCCGCCTCCCACGCCGAAGAGTCCGGAGAGGAATCCGGCGCCCACGCCCGTCGCGATCACGAGGAGGATGCGCCGCAGGGGCGAGGGACTGGGAGTCGGTGTGGGCCATGTCTCAACTGTAGTCCTCAGTTGAAGTGCCTTGCGTTTCGTGGCTTCACCGCGCGCGAAACCTGCGTGCGCGTCCTGTTCGCGGCGATGCGGCTGGGCGTAGACTTCTCGCATCGACGAAAGGAAATGCGATGTCCAACGTTCTGATGGTCTCGGGTCACCCCCGCACCGGCGATGATTCGGTGGCGAATAAGACGATTCTGGAGGAACTGACCTCCCTGCTTCCGGGCGCCGAGATCGATCATCTCGATGAGCTCTACCCCGACTACGTGTTCGACGTTGAGGCAGAACAGAGCAAGCTTGCCGCGGCGGACGTCATCGTGTTGCAGTATCCGCTGTGGTGGTACGGCTGGCCTGCGCTGCTGCAGAAAGTGGATGGAGGACGTGTTCGTGCGCGGTTTCAGCCACGGGTTGACGCGGGACGGCGCTGCGCGGTAGAAGCTGGTGGTGTCGGTGACGACAGGCGCCGGCGAGTCCTACTACTCCGCACAGCCGGGCGGTTTCGACCGCTTCCTGGCTCCAGCGATGGCGACGTGCGCGCTGACGGGCATGGAGTTCGCGGGGAGCCTGCCGCTGTTCGGGGTCTCCTACGCGAATCGCACGGATGAGGCGGCGCGCGCCGACATGGTGGAGCGTTCGCGCGAGCACGCGGCTCGCCTCGCGAAGTTCGTCTCCGCCCTCTGAGTTGCCCTTCCCCTGCCGTCAGGCGGGATGAGAGCCCGTCCCCGGCCTCGTTCTCGTCACGAGGCCGGGGACGGCTCTATACCCGGTGCCCGTCGCAGGACCTCGCGCGCTCAACGCTAGACATTTTCTATCTCGTCGCCATTTCCCAGCGACATATCTCCCCTGATCAGGAGGCGACGACCAGCCGATCACCTCCGACAGTCGTTGATAATCGACCGTTTCCACACTTTCCCTTGTCCACACTGCGGGATACTTTCACCCACCTTCACTATATTGTCGGTTAATTTACTGACAAAGCGGCGTACCGTTGAAGGAGCACGCGATCACGCGTCCACCTCCCCATGAAGAGACTCCTCAACACCATCAAGGACACACACGTCATGGCGACACGACATCCCCTGACCATTCCCGCCGCCTCGTGCTCGGCACGGCCGTCGCGGCGACGGCGCTACCGCTGCCGAGCTCAACCCCGGCCACGGCCTCGGGCACAGCGCACGTCACCCGCGCCTACACGGACAAATCCACCCACGCGCCGGGCACTCAGGCGACCATCACGGCCGAGGCGAGCGGCGACGGCACCGTCCACTTCACCGTCAGCCACCTCGGAGTCGAGGTCGCCTCGGGCGACGCGACCGTCGAGAACGGCAAAGCCACGTGGACCTACCCAACGCCGGGCGACAACAACCAGGGATACCTGGTGACCGCGACCGGCGCGGACGGCACGCACGCCGAAACCGCCCTGGACGTCTCCTCCAGCTGGACGCGCTTCCCGCGCATGGGCTACCTCTCCCATTTCAAGCCCACCGCACCGGCGGGACGGACGGGAATACCACCTGAGTCCTTCCTCTTCCAACAGCCCCAGGACTACATCAACAAGCTCAGCCAGGACTACCACATCAACGCGCTGCAGTACTACGACTGGCAGTACCGCCACGAGCAGCCCGTCGCCACCGGAGACCTCGAAACCAGTGGCCCCTGTGGTACGCCAACACCTACGCGTCGAAGAAGACAATCTCCGACTACGTCACCGACGCCAAGAACGCCAACATCGGCTCGCTCGCCTACTCCATGGCGTACGCGGCCAACGACGGCTACGACACGAACGCCATCAAGGACGAGTGGATCCCTGCGCAACGACGACGGCTCCCTATTGGGTGCGAGACCTCGGTGAACAGTGGTGGGTACCGACCCCCGAGGGCGTGGATAAGCCCAAGAATCACCAGATCATGATGAACGTCAACAACAACGGCTGGCGTAACTACATCACGGATCAGTACGTGACCCAAAAGGACACCTTCGGATTCGACGGCACGCACATCGACACGCTCGGACAGACCGTGAAGAAGGACGCCGCGGCAACCTCCGTGGACCTGACTGACGGCCTGACCTCCCTCGTCAACGACACGGCCGCCAAGACGGGCACTCCGACCGGCATCAACCTGCCCGACGGCGCGGGCACCGACAAGATCGGCCCGTCCTCGGCCTCGTACATCTACACCGAGCTGTGGGACCACACGAAAACAAACCAGCAGGGTGGCCTCCTACCTGCAGGGCGCGCACAACGCGGCCGGCAACAAGCCGCAGATCGTGGCCGCCTACGCCAACAACTACGACCCGACACAGCCCGGGCGCCCGGCGGTCCCCCACGCAGGACGGCCCCGCATCGAGGCCGAGTCCGATCAGGCGAGTGTGAGCGGTGGCGCGCATATCTCTCCGGCGACGACTCCGCGTCGGGCGGCGCCTACGCGGGCGACTTCTCCCAGGGCGGCTCCCACTGTGACGTTCACTGTTGACGCTGGCCAGGGCGGCACGTTCACGTTCACGACGCGCTACGCCAGGCAGGACGATGACCCCAACTACCACCAGATGATCCTCGACATGGGCACGCCCACGCAGAAAGCTGATCAAGTACGTCCACTTTGATCAGACGGGCAGCTACGACACGTGGAAGGACATGACGGAGACGGTCGAGCTCACGCCCGGCACCCATACGATTTCCTACTGGGTCCCCACCGATAGGACGTACACGCCCGTCAACATCGACTGCATCACCTTCCGCGAGTTCAACACGGACTCCGTCAAGCTCGCGGACGCGGCGTTCGCGGCCAACGGCGCGCACCACCTGGAGCTCGGCGACTACGGGCGCATGCTGGACAACGAGTTCTTCGTCAACTCGGGCGCTCCATGTCCACGGACCTGCAGGCGTGGATGAAGAACTACTACAACATCTCCACCGCCTACGAGAACCTGCTCTACGGCGACAACCTGACGCGCAAGGAGCACCAGGTCGAGGTCTCGACCGCGGGCGTGAGCCTGCCGACCTCGACGGACGGATCCGCGAACACGATCTGGGCGAACACCATGACGTCCAACGCTGGTACGGCCCTGCACCTGATCAACCTGCGCACCGACGACCAGGACGGCAACGACGAGTATTGGCGTAACGCCGCGAAGCGAATCCTCCCCTTCGGTGACACGTCCGTCACCTACCACCTGGAGCAGGGTGAGCGGGTCCCGGTTCTATCTTTGTGGTCAGCCCTGACGCTGATGGTGGCCGCCCGACGCAGCTCGACTTCACGACCGGCACGGATGAGCAGGGACGCACGACCATCACGTTCAACGTGGGCTGGCTTTCCTCGTGGGACATGGTGGTCTTCTCCCCGCCGCGAGCGCGGCTGGTACAGACGCCGCGACCACGACGAGCGAGGCCGTCACCGGCCAGGTGCGTAACGACCTCGGCCGGTGCCTGACATCGAAAGACCCGAAGGGCGAGGACGGCACCCCGTGTGGAACGCCAACTGCGCCGGGGACTCCGACGCGCAGACCGTCACCTACGAGGATGGTCACCTGCGCATCGGCGACCGTTGCGTCGACGTGGTGGGCGGATACACGCGGAGGGCACGGTCGCGCACATGTGGACGTGCTACCCGACAACTTGAGTCCCAGATGTGGGATCGCAACGATTCGGGCCAGTTCGTCAACCGCGCGTCCGGCCTGTGCCTGACGATCCCGGGTGATACGACGCAGGAGGGCACGCAGGCGGTTATCTCGCAGTGCTCGTCCTCTTCGCCGTCGCAGCGCTGGAGCCTCCCTCGCCGGCAGGCAGTGGCGGAGCGCTCGCCGGGATAGGCACTACCCGGCAGGGCGGCTCCTGTCTGGGCACGCGCGGGCTCACGTGCAGCCAGGACTCGGCCCCGACCTCGTACACGAACGAGGCCGGGGGCCGAGTTGTATCCCTGACGTTCAGTTGGTCTTCGTGTTCGTCGGATGATATCCGATGTAGCCGATGTACACCTTCTGCGTCTTCTTCGTGTCGGCGTAGTAGTACATGCGCGGCGCCTTTTGGTTGCAGAACGGTGGGGCAAAAATGCGTCCACATTTCAATATAACCGCGTGAATCGACCTCGGTAGGAACCGGTAGCATACGCTCGCGCCGCATCTTTCGATCCGTCTTCACAGTTCGCCCTTCGTTGCGCTTGTGATGGCCGGGACCGCACCTAAAATACCCTTCCGGCGGACACGCAAGGTAGAGGTCAAGATCTCCATTTGTAAAGTCGCCCGTCTCCCGTGCACGCATGTAGTCACGCAGGACCAAGATGTAGTTCCAGAACTCGGACGCATAGTGGTTTTCAGCCAGGTCGTCGATCGCGAGAATATCGTCCACCATCGAATCCGGTGCGCTCAGCTCAACGTAGCGCGTGACCGTCTCGTACCCCTGCTGCGTCATGCGGTCGAACAGCTCCGACATGCTCTTCGGCGCGTCAGCCAGCCACGAATCATCAGGTTCAGTCGCATGACCACTCGATTCTTCTTGCCTCAGCTTCCATTCGAGGGAACGGTTTCTCTTGCTCAGCCGCTCCCTCTCTTGCTGGCTCGCAAGCAGCTGTTCTGCAATCGCTTTCTTCTCTTCCTTGAGCTCCTCGATCTCTCGGCTCTGGTGAGAAGCTTCCTCCAGCAGTTCCTCCGCGACACGTAGCTCATCCGCGAGCGCGTCCGCTTGTGCGCAAGCTGTGCGTGCGCGTCGTTCGCTAGCGTCCAGGCCGCTCTCCAGCGCGGCGACACCGCTCTCCAGCTCGGTATGCGAGCGCGGATTGAACGCGGGCAGGAAGCGGCGAATCAGGCGGCGCAGCGGCTCGTACCATGCCAAGTGCTGGGACTGGCCGCGCTGCAGGCAGGTTCGGACGTCGCAGGCCTGACGTCCACCTCGCGGGCGCTGGTCTGAAGAGGGGCTTCCTCTTGCTCCTCGCGGGCAGGCACGCGCACGTCCTCGACCGGTCCCCCCGCGTCGCTGGCGGCTGCGGAGAAAGACTCGGCGACCCGCTGGCGCACCTTCTCGTCGAGCAGTTCCACCGTCCGCTCGCTCTCACGCAGGGGTGGAACGTCGGCACCGTCAGGCGTTTCTTGTCCAGGAGTGCCTGGGCCCGACGAAGCTCCTTGTCGAGGCCGTTTTCCCATAGGTACTCGCAGGGCGTTCGCGCGATGATGGCGGACAGTTCGGGACGGAACCGCTTGCTTTTCTCGTCATAACCACGGAGCAGCGTGCCCGCTGTGAGTACCCTGTGGCGAAGCCTGTCGGTTGGTTCGTCTGCTCGAAAGCCGGGAAGGTAGGTTCGCAGGCTTCCCTTGGGCATGGCGCACCCCTGCCCGATCCGGGCATGGAACTGGCGGTAGGCCTCGGGCGTGAGCAGAAAGTAGGACGCGCAGCCCAGGGAGTCCTTCGTCAGGGAACGCAGGATGTCTTTCCAACGGTATTCCGCCTCGAGGGCGTCCGAGTCGTTCCCGTCCGTCAGTGGGGCGGCCACGACGACGGATGCGCGCCGACGCTCATCATGGATCCAGCCGATCAGTTGCTCCACCTGTTCCTCGTCGGCGACGGATTGGGGGGAGTCTGACAGCGGCATGCCGCGGTCGTGGCAGTGGCCCTCGGTGATGAGGTCGCGGACCAGCGCGGGTGGCTTCGCGTCCCATTCGCCCTCGCGCGGAGGGTCACCTCGATCCACAGCACCTGGTCGTAGTTGGATTCTTTGGTCGCGTGCAACGCGTAGACGCGCGTGGTCCACTGGTCGCCGTTCTCTCTGCGCTCGACCATCTCCAGGAGTTGGCGCTCGTAGTGCTTATCTTCTGACGCCTCTGACAGCTTGGTCGCGACGACGTCTGCTGTCTCGTCCCTTTTGAGGTGAGCTCTCCGAATCGATAGAATCCTCAGCGTCGCACTCCACGCCCGCGCGTGAGCCCCGGGCGGGTACTTCTTGTTCACCCACTCGTGAAAGAGGCGGTCGGCGGTCTGCATCGCGCTTTCCGCGCCTTCCAGTTCAGAATTGCCCGATAGCCGCGCGCCGTGATGCCTACCTTCAGTCAGCACTGATAGAAGAATTTTTGTGCATCAGCACAGCTACCGAACAATTGTCACATTCGAACCAGGGTTGGGATTATGAGGCGCGCATCACATGCAAGTGCTCCCCGGCATCGTATCGACACCGGGGAGCACCGTAACTGGGACGCGACAGGTCAGGACGCGGTGACCTCAACGGGCGTGCTCTGCACGAGGCCGGACAGGGCGTCCATGAAACGCGCGATTTGCTTGCGGTTACGACCATCCTGCATGAGGTTCGGCATGCCCTTCGTGGTGCAGGTGACCTCGACGATGACGCCCTGCTCGTTCGGGATGAAGCCGACGACGAAAGCGCTCACCGTAGGAGGTGAAGCTGAAGGGCGTCTCGAACGTCGATGAAGCGGGCGTTCATGTCCGCGCCGGTCAGGGTCGCCTTCTTGACGGCCTGCAGCGCGCTCGTCGCCGCGTTGAAGACCCTGCTCGTACGGCAGGCTGTACTGGAACGCCTGCGTGGTGCTAGCAGTAAAACCCATGGTGTCTCCTTGTGATCATGGTTGACGTATCGTCCACTGCGCGAGGCCCACGCGCAGACCCGTCAACAAGGGAGCGCCCTCACGCACGAATGAACGCTCCTCAGTATAGCGCCGTGCGCGCGTGCCCTTCCAGCCGGTCCGGTGGATCAGCGTCGACAGCCAGAATGTACGCGCGAACGCGGACAGGACAGGCACGTTGCGCCTCACAGCAGGGGCTACGCGAGCAAAAAGACAGCGTAGAACCAGCGACTCGGTGGGCGCGTACCGACATCGACGCCGAACAGGGGAATCATGCGCAGGTCGATCGCGCACGGATACGAACGTTTCCTGACGCATCGTCCCTCCTGGAGCATTGCGCGACACGAAGGCAGCCCCTGTGAAAAACGAAGGCGACGAGGCGTCATCGCCCAACGAGCAGGCGCCGAGGCGGCCATAACCGTCTCGGCGCCCGGTCCCTCACTATGACAGGAGCCGCTCAGGAACGCGGCTCGTGAGGGCTCACCGCCACGGAAGCCATCTCCTGGCACACCGCAGGGACAGGCGCAGGCTCGTCGAACCCGAACCGTTCGTGTTGATGATGTCCACCTGGTCGGCGTCCGCAGCCGTGCACCCTTCGACGCCGTCCACCGACTCGGCCGTCAGCGTGACGCCCACGCGCCCACCCTCAGGAATCGTGTCACGTTGCCCGGATCCTCGCCGTCGCGCGCCGCCTCGGAGACGGTCGCCCCGCCGGAGGCAAACAGGGACCTGCGGGAAGCGCTGATCCAACACGACGACCCTCATTCGTGAAGGTCACCTCGATATAGGTGGTCGAACCAATCTCCTGGCGCGACCCCACGGATGCCTGCAGGTTCGACAGGTCGCAGCGCGCCTCGTTATCGCTCACGTCCACGTCGGGCGCCTGGTTACCCCTATCGGTGGACGCGCTCTGGGGGGCCTCACCGCTCTGCCCGGCCCCACCGCTCTGGGAGGGCGCCGCGCTGAGGAAGTCGAAGCACTCGGCGTCGCAGGCGAGGACGTCGCCCCCGACTCGGGCTGGCCGCCCTTCGGCGAACAGGCGCCGACGCCCAGGGCGAGGGCGGACAGTGCGGTCACGGCAAGGAAGCGTCGCATATTGATCATGCGACCATCCTATGGAAGCGACGCGGGGGTCCCCCTCGCCACGCCGGTCGTTGCAAACTGGTGACAAGCGGCGCCCACCACGCGAGCGGCGGGTCACCCGGCCTCGTCAATTCCCAATCCGCCCACGCGAGCAAAGAACGACGCCCTCCAGTGACCACTCAGCTGCCGGAAACCGGCTCAATCTTGACGGGCGCGACGTCCATCTCCTCGAAAGACACCAGGCGGTCCTTGCGCACCAGGTGATAGCCCCACCACACGACGCCGAAGAGCGGCAGGCCAATGTAGGAGGAGGCAACCTCCAGACCCTGGCCAGTGGATAATGGCCTCGTAGTTCTGCCCGCCATGACCACCAGGCACATGATGAACGCGATGATCGGACCCACCGGGTAGAACGGTGACCGGTACGGCAAAATCTTCTAAGAGGTAACCCTGAATCCAGTAGCGCGACGGAATCGCAAGACTGACCGCGATCCCCAACCACTGATGATGCCCGAAATACCAAACAATATTGACCAGCCAAATGTAGCGTCGTTAAAAGACCAGCTGCGTGAGAGCCCAACGCCGCCATCACCGTCGTCACCGCCATCGCGTAACCGGGCACTCCGCCCTTCGTGACACGCGCAAAGATGGCTGGCGCCTGCCCCTTGAGTGCCATCGGGTGCAACATGCGAGGCCGCATACAAGCCCGAATTACCCGCCGACAGGATCGACGTGAGAATGACGGCGTTCATGACGGCTCGCCGCCGCGCTCGATCCCCATGCGCGCGAAAACCAGCGTGAACGGGGACTGCGCCACGTTGTTCGCACTGTCGTCGGCGGCACTGAGCGAGGCTCAGGATCCGTGTAGGGCAACAGCGTGCCGATCACCGCGATCGCGCCAATGTGGGAAGAACATGATGCGCCATAAACACCGTGCGGATCGAGCGCGGCACGTCCCGGCGCGGATTCTCCGACTCGCCAGCGGCCACGCCCACCAGCTCGGTCCCCTGGAACGAAAAGCCCGCGATCATGAAGACAGCGATAACGCCGACAAAACCGTTATGGAAGGGCGCATCCCCGGTCGTCCAATTCTGACAGGCCCGGGGAATTCGTCCCCATGACGCCCGCGATCATGAAGACGCCGGAGACGACGAACACGACGACGATGACGACTTTGATGGCCGCCAGCCAGAACTCCGCCTCACCGTAGACGCGCGCCGACAGGGCGTTGGGCTCGACGACGATCACCAGGAACAGCACCGCCCATATCCACGAGGGCACGGACGGGAACCAGTACGCCATCACCAGGCCCGAGGCGACCAGGTCCGCGGCCACCGTCACCGCCCAGTTGAACCAGTAGTTCCACCCCATCGCGAACCCCTGAAGGACGGGGAGATGAACTTCGTCGCGAAGGTCTGGAAGGAGCCCGCGACCGGCTGGTGGGCGCTCATCTCGCCCAGGGACTGCATGAGGAGCAGCACCATGAGGCCGATCGCCGCGTACGCCAGGAGGGCGCCGCCGGGACCGGCGTTGGCGACCCTGGCACCGGAGGCCAGGGAACAGCTCAGTGCCGATCGCCCCGCCGATGGCGATCATCTGCATGTGGCGCGACGCCAGGCCACGCTTGAGCTGCGTGTTGGAGCGCTGGCGGACTTCGCTCGCGATGTCATCGGGAGTGGGGTTTTCCATGAACGGGGTCCTCATCTGTCGATCGTGGGTCCCATCTTAGTCCCTAATTCTTGTGTCGAGATTGGGACGTTCTTTCCTCGGTCTTTAACGAGGCCGGGGCCGGGTCACGCCTCGCCACTCCCGTGAGTTCACCGACATCTCGTTGTATTGTCAACACTTTCGACGTAACGCACCACGGGGCGCCGCGGTCCGGTTTGTCGCTTCCCTCCCCTGCCTCGTCACCCGTGCGCATCGTGTCGGCACGAGGGAGAGGACACCGTGCGCGGCGTCGAGACCTGGCGCACTCGGATCGCTACACCGAAACCCTCCCGCGCCAACGAAAGAAGGGACCATGACGCTACCAACTTGCGAGCATCGGCTGGATGCTGCTCGCCCTCGTCCTGTCGGCCTCCATCGGCCTCGAACGACAGATCCGAGGGCAAGAGCGCGGGCATCCGCACCGGCCATCGTCGGCATGACGGCGTGCCTCGCGATGCTGATCTCCGAGTACGGTTTCTCCGACATCCTGATGGACGGCATCACCCGCTACGATCCCTCGCGCGTCGCCTCCCAGATCGTCTCCGGCATCGGCTTCCTCGGAGCCGGCATCATCCTGACCCGACACGGCGCGATCCGAGGCCTCACGACCGCCGCCACCATCTGGGAGACCGCGGCGATCGGCATGGCGTGCGGGGCCGGACTGTGGTGGCTCGCCATCGCCGGCACCGCCCTCCACTTCATCGTCATCGCCCTGCTGACGCCTCTCGTCCAGTTCATCCTCATGCGCGCCCACGGGCACAAGGTGACGCTGAGCGTCCACTACTCGCCCGGGCACGGGGTCCTCTCCTCGCTCCTGACGCAGGTCGGGACGCTGGGCTGGGCCGTGTCTCCGTGTCCACGCGCACCGACTCGACCGAACGCATGTCTGTCGCACGTTTCACCGCGTCAACACGTCAGGACCTCTCCAAGTCCCTCCTGGTGACCACCCTGTCGGACCTGGACGGCGTCGCCGGCGTCGACGTCACCGAGGAAGACGACGAGTAAGCACAAAGAGATGAGGGGCTCGCGGTTTCATCCGCGAGCCCCTCATTCATGCCCTCAGGCACTCAGCGCATCACACGCTTGAGGACCGAAAGGATTGAAGGGCTGGTTACCCTGCTGGTTCTGCTGGCCCTGCTGGCCGTACTGGGGCTGCTGGCCGTACTGAGGCTGCTGCCCCTGCTGGGCCTGCTGGCCATACTCGAGGCTGCTGCCCCTGCTGGGCCTGCTGGCCATACTGAGGCTGCTGCCCCTGCTGGGCCTGCTGGCCATACTGGCCCTGCTGGCCGAACTGGCCCTGCTGTCCATACTGACCCTGCTGGGGCGCTGCTGACCGAAGGCCGACTGACCCGCCTGGAAGCCCTGCTGCTGGCCGTACTGGCCCGGCTGGCCGAAGGCGCGGGGTTGCATTCACGGGAGCAACCTTGCCGGCCTTGAGCTCGAGGAGCAGAACGCCGCCCGCGGCACCCATGGCAAGGGAGAAGAAGGGGAACAGGAACGCGCCGATCGACAGGGTAGCTCGCGCCGATCTCGACCATGGAATAGATCGTCAAGATGACCGAGAGGAATGCCAGGAGAATCGACCCGGCACCCGTCGTGATGAACGCCCACTTCTGGTTCGTGAACCAGTAGGCGACACCAACAGCGACGGTGCCCACAAGCAGGAGGGTGAAGGTAACGGGAACCAGCGCCGCCGCCAAGGAGCGACTCGTGAAGCCGAAGAGGGAGACGTAGGGCAGGACCATCGAAATGAGGACCAGGAGAGCCGCAACGCCGACGCCGATCAGCGCGTAGGGTCGCGCGAACGGAACGACCACCGACCTACCGGTCTCGGAAACAACGGCGTTCTGGGAACTGGTTGAAGGCCGTATTCGCGGCGGCGCTGAACTGCTGGGCGGCAGCTCCAAAGCTGCTGACCGGCGGACTGACAGGGCTGACCTGCGGGGCCTGGCCTACTGCGGCCGACCCTGCGGGGCCCTGCCCGTACTGCGGCTGACCCTGGGGAGCCTGGCCGTGCGCAGCTGACCTGCGGGGCCTGGGCTGCTGCGGGCTGACCTGCGGGGCCTGGCCGTACTGCGGCTGACCTGCGGGGCCTGCCCGTACTGCGGCTGACCCTGCGGAGCCTGCCCGCACTGCGGCTGACCCTGCGGAGCCTCGCCCGTACTGCGGCTGACCTGCGGAGCCTGACCGTACTGCGGCTGCGCGGCGGGGTCTGGACCTCGGCTGCGAGTTCAGCGGCGGACTTCTCACGCCCACCCTCGAGTAATCGTGCGCTCGAGTCTCGTCCGACACCGCGGGGGCGTCGGTGGTGGTCTCGCCGAGGGCCGGGGTCGCGCCGGTCGCGGGTCCCGCCTGCCCCTGCTGAACGGGCTCGTTGACAGCCACGCCCTGCTCGGCCACGGCCTCATCAACGGCCTCGGCCTGGTCGGGACACAGGCTGCTCGGCGGTCGGCGGCTGCGCGACGACGCCCCTGGTCGGACAGCCACCGCCCAGCGCCGGGTACAGCGACGGGTGGGTCGCAACGTAGGGGCGCAGGTCGGGACGCGCGGCCGTGATATCGGCGAGGTCCTGAGCGGTCAGCGCCGGGTTACTCATGTCAGCAGCGCTGAGCTGCGACGGGTCGATGAGTGCTCATCTGTATTCTCCTCGCACCCGAAAGTGCTGTTCTGATGGCGAACAGTCAATACTATCGCGTGAGTCTGTCGCCAGGTCAAGACGTTCGAACGATGAAACGCGCGCGAGTAAAGCTGGTCCCTGTCGGGACCGGGCTTGTGGTGGTAGCGGGGACGGGATTTGAACCTGCGACCTCCGGGTTATGAGCCCGGCGAGCTACCGAACTGCTCCACCCCGCGTCGGTGGTTAAAACCTTACCACCAGGATCAACATGCTTCAACCACTGTAGCTGTGAACTACGTCTCCGCGCACCGAGCTCCGATCCTGGAGACAACGTGCTGGTTGGGGTTTCATCCCCTGAGCGTCGGCGCGGCGCTGTTGGGACGTCGGCGAGGTGCCGACGGCGCTAGCACCTCGAGCCGCCGATCCTCAGACAGGATCAAGCCCTCGGAAGATCGCGCCTCATCGGGAGCATTCGACCCGTGAGGGGGCATAGCACCTCATCGGGGGCATTGCACCCGATCAGAATGGGGTTGAATGATCACCGATGGGTGCACAGAGCCCACCGGCAGCAAGCGTCATCGCGGAGCTGGCCACCCTTGGCATCTCCCGTCATTGCCGGCGACGCCCTCAAGCGTTGTCGCGGGGCCAGCAGTCCTATCCCCTGCGCCGACGATGTCCCCACGATTCGCCGCCGGGGCCAGCAGTCCGTCGTCCCTAGGCATCCCGCCGATACCGCCTCCACCGACGCCCAACCTGGCCTGGCCTGGCCTGGGCAGCGCGCACAGTGAGGAGCATGATACCAGGGGTAATGGTGGGGGTTTTGCACCATTAGAAGCATTCTGTCGGCGTGTCGCCGGCGTGTCGCGCCTCTATTGGTGCAATTCCCCCCGTTTGGTGGCGGTGAGGTCGCGGTTCGGGGCGGTGTGGCGCCCGCATCGCAGATCACCACGGCGACAAACGCCGACAATGGGGTGTCGTGGACGAGGCGGTCTGCATTGTGGACACAACGACGCCTGGCCGCACGTGGAGCTCGCACGCGAACCCGCTATTGCGAGCGCCAACCAGCTATCTCGCACGTAAACCCGCTATTCCGCGTCTGCGCAGGGCTGCCCACGCTCACATCAGCGGGTTAACGCGTGCATTAGCGGACCCACGCTCGCATCAGCGGGTTAACGTGCGAATCAGAGGGCCCAGGCGCGGATTAGAAGGCCCACGTGCGCGCGGGTACGCTCGCTCAGAACAGTTTCGCATGCAATTCGATTGAGTGAACTTTCAACAGTATCTCACAAACGTTGCAATTCCAACGATGCACATGTGGCGCGATACTGTATTGGGGAATTGCGATGCGAAATTCTTCGATTGCCCGCCCAACGGGAGTCAAGCAATGCCGCCGACGAGGCCGGGGACAGGCGGCGCGAGCCGCGCTGAAAGTGCCACAATCTCTAGTTCCCCAACAATCTCCGCAGCATAATTTAACTTGTTCAGTTTTGAACTACGACGAAAACCGCATGATTTCAACGATGCGATGTCAAATCTTGAAACAGTCACCAGGGAATTACGTGCGAAATTGAGAACGAGGCCGGGGACAGTCGCAACACAACCACCACGCTTTGTCGATCCTCCACGTTGACACCCACCGCCTTCAACAGTGACTTTCCCGAGCCAGCAGGCCAACAAGCCGCGACACAACGACCACGTTTTGCCCTTAAACCAGCGGGCCCCGACCCGCGCCTCGTCTCGGAGGCCTCGCCGCGGCGCTCATCGGTTCCTCAGATCAACCCCGCCTTACTGATCAGGGCTGCCCGCACCGGCGCCCGGCCGCGGATCCCCGCACAGGCGCGGCGCCAGCAGCGGCGTGACACCCTGCGCGGGCGCGGGCACGCCAGCTGCGCGGGCGCGGGCCACATACCCTGAGGGGCAACGGGGTTCACGCCGAGGGGCGGCACCGCACCACCGGGTGCCGGGTATCCACCCTGCATGGGGGCAGCCACGAAGGCCACCGACGGGCGCAGCCGCGGGGGTTCGCCGATCGGGCACGGCAAGGACGATGGCGGTGACGATACCCGTGCGCACAATCAGCCAGATCACACGTGAACGGACAAGAAGCAGCGAGGCGGACCAATCATCGCCATAGACCGACGGGTCCAGCGTCGGGGGCGTGAACAACGCGTACCATTGCCCGCCCTGCGCGACGGAGAGCACCGGGTTGATGAGCAGGAAGAACACCAGGACGACACCGACCAGAACGTAGCGCACGACCACGTTTCTTCCAACGAGCGCGATCGCGGACAGCGCGATCAACACGGCGTATATGAAGAACCACTGATAGAACCAGATGTCTGTAAAAACGCAGGAGATACAGTCTCAAGTCGTCGAAGAAGTAGGGGGTGAAGACGTTAACGAGCGCGATTACCCACATGACCAGCTCAAGCCTCAGGCACACCCGCACGCGCGTGGAGAGCTGCGGGCGCGCGGGCCGTGCCATCGGGTAGGGGCCTCGGCGCCCCCACGCCTGCGGCGCGGGCATCGGCTGGCCGCCGCCCTGGTACGGAACCCCTGGCGGCACTAGAACTGACCCGGAGCAGGGTGGACCAACCTGCGCCGCCGGGAGGGTGGGCGAAGGATTCGGGATGGAGGATTGCTCTGGGCAGGTTCCTTCCGCGTGTATCGGTCGCGCGTAAGCGCACATGATGCCCATCATATCCGCAGCGCGTCACCGACGTGACGACAGGCACAGACGGATCTGTTCTCGATCGGGCGCCGACGCCACCGCAGAGTGGGCGCGCGCCCGGCCCGCGACCCGCAAGGGGTGGCGGGGCGGCGCGCGATCGACGCATCGCGGGCTGGGGAGCCGCTCTGCGCACCCGCCGACGGGGTCGGCGTGGAGCCGCCGAGGGCGTGGAGCCGCCGAGGGCGCGGGAGCCGGGGTCGCGGAGCTATTCGCTGCTCCCCTCCCCGCCCGCTGGGCTTCCTCGGCGCGGTTCAGCGTCGTCGCAGGCGCGTCGGGCCTCGC
>CAKAEY010000018.1 GCA_916438365.1 uncultured Sanguibacter sp. | reverse complement strand
ATGGCCTTCTCGCTGGGCTGCCCAATCGGCGTCGGAGGCAGACCTGCGTGCAGGCGCGTGTTGTAGGGATTGTCGTTGTCCAGGTCCGCCTGGTCCGGAACGCCGCTGGTCTTTCCGACGCCGTACAGGACGGTCGAGTCCATGCCGAGGTAGCCCTTCGTTTCCCCGTTCGTGTCTGCGAGGCGATTCTCGATGACACGAGCAACCATCGGCATGTACTTGTCGATGTTCATTTCACCGTCGACGATGGAAGCCTTGATGAGGACGGTCTCACGGTCAGCAGGAGCAACGCCAAGACGATCAAGCTCATCGACAGTGCCCTTCACCATCCGTGCGATGACGGTCGTCGGAGTGTCGTCCTCGGCGACCTCATAGGAACCGGGCAACAGCCATCCCTCGGCGTTACCTCCAGCCTCAGACGGTAGCCCAATCGCCTCCGTGTCGGCGAAAGCAGCGTCTACCTGTTCCTCGGTGACACCCATAATGTCGACGATCCGCTTCTTGACCTCCGACATCTTCTGGCCCGACGTGATCGTAATCGTCGAATCGACGCGGTTCGTCTCGTCCAGCAGGCCTGCAAGCGCGCCGGCGGCGCTCATCTGTTGCTTCAGGCGGTACGTACCGGGGCGAATGGACATCGACGCCGAGGTTTTCTCGAACTGACGCACGAACGCTCCGACGGACTTCACCACGCCCGCATCGACGAGCGTCTGGCCGATATCGCGACCGGACGAATTCTCAGCGATCGTCACCTCGACCGAGCCGGAGCCCGGCCCGGGGAAATCATCCGAGGAGGTCGTCGACGAGTTGAAGAGCTGATCGTAGGCGACGTAGCTGGCACCGGCCAGCAGGCCGAGCACCAGAACAATAATGAAGAAGGACCGCACCCGACGGCGGCGCTTGTGCTTGCGCGCCGCTCGTCGTTCACTGGCGAGGCGGCGAGAACGCATACCCGTCGTCTCAGAAGGCGATTCTGTTGCCTGCGCCGCACTACGCTGACGCAGCGCTGCACCGGACACGCGAGGAGTCGCGCCCGTATCCGTCACTTCGTCGAAAGAGGAAAGCGTACGCTCGCCCCGCGCCCTTGCCGAAACGGGCACCACGGCCTCGTCACGCGAGAAACCGTCACGTAAGTCGGTTCCCGCAGCGGGCGTCGCGGTCGCATCCTGCGATGCAAGCTGCTCGTGTAGATCGGCATCGGAATAGACCTTTCGCTCGCCGGAATGAATCTCGCGACGAGAACGGAAGGGGTACGGGGGAGGCGTACTCATGCGTGCGCTCCTTCACTTGGTTCGAGGATGATTTCCTCACCGGGAGCACGACCGCCCATGCGTTCGAGCTCAAGTGCCTGTTCCAAAATGATCTGCGCCGCGACCTGGTCGATGACGCTGCGATGCTCGATCTCGGGGATCCCGGATGCACGCAGACGCGCGTGCGCCTGGTTGGACGTCATGCGTTCGTCGACCATCGCCACACGCACATCGGGAACAAACTTCTTGATGCGGCGCGCATACTTGCGCGCACCCTTCGCAGAGATCCCCCTCTCCCCCGCGCAGGTGCCGAGGAAGTCCCACGATCACTTCGATCGCGTCGTGGCTACGCACGATGTCGGCCAAGCGATCAAGATCGGACAGGTCGGGAGCCCTGTGAAGGGTTTCAACAGGCATCGTGAGAATGCCGTCGGGGTCGCACCGGCTGACGCCGACACGCACGGTGCCGACGTCTACGCCGATACGAATACCCCGACGAATACTCACAGAGCCTCGATTTCCTTGCGGATCGCGTCGATCGCGTCCGCGATGCCCTCGGGCTTAGTGCCGCCACCCTGAGCGATGTCATCACGGCCACCGCCGCCACCGCCCATGTGCTTACCGACGGCGCGAACCAGAGCACCGGCCTTCACCGACGCCTCGCGCGCTGCCTCGTTCGTCGCGACGACAAGCGAGGGCTTGCCGCCGACGACGCCACCGAGGGCGACGACGGTTCCGCGCTCATTGCCGAGGCGGTCGCGCACATCGAGGGCAAGGGTACGCAGAGCGTCCGCAGACGGCATCTCACCAACTGCTGCAGCGACGAGGGTCACGGGACCGACGGCCTTTGCAGAAGCAGCCAGATCGGCGCCCTGGCTCAGAGCATGTGCCGTACGGATCTTCTCGAGCTCCTTCTCGGACTCGCGCAGCTTGGCCAGCAGCGACTCGATGCGCTCGGGCAGTTCATCGGCGCGCCCGCCCACAAGCTGGGAGAGCTGGTTGACGAGCGCGTGTTCCTTCGCCTGGAACTCATACGCACCGTCGCCGACCAGAGCGTCGATACGACGCACACCCGAACCGACGGACCCCTCGGACAGCACAGTGATGCGGCCAATGTGACCGGTCGTGGGAACGTGAGTGCCACCGCAGAGCTCGCGGTCGAACCCATCACCGATAGTGACGACGCGGACCTCGGAACCGTACTTTTCACCGAACAGTGCGATCGCGCCAGTTTCACGCGCGGCATCGATGCTCATGACCTCGGTGGTCACGGCCAGATCCTCGGCGAGCTTTTCGTTCACTAGTGCCTCGATGTCGCTGAGCTGCGAGCCCTCAAGAGCGGACCCGTGGCGGAAGTCGAAGCGCAGGCGCGACGGCGAGTTCTCGGAGCCCGCCTGGGTCGCATCCTTCGACACGACGTTACGCAGGCCCGCGTAGACCATGTGCGTGGCGGTGTGAGCGCGCGCGATGGCGAGGCGACGCTGACCGTCGATCTCGGCGTACGCCTTCTCGCCGACCGTCATGCCGCCCTCGGTCAAAGTGCCGCGGTGAACGCTCAGACCACGGATCGGAGCCTGGACGTCGTGGACCTCCACGACACCACCGCCGGCGAGGCGAATGGTGCCGTGGTCGGCGAGCTGGCCACCCATCTCGGCGTAGAACGGAGTGCGGTCAAGGATGACCTCAACGTCGGCGGGTGCCGTGGCAGCGGGAGCCGGCACACCGTCGACGAGCAGAGCCTCAACAGTGGCCTCGGCGGCCTGCTCCGTGTAGCCCAGGAACGTCGAGCCGCCCCCCATCGCCTTCTCAATATCATGGAAGACGCGAACATCGGTGTGCCCGGTCTTCTTCGAGCGAGCGTCGGCGCGTGCGCGTTCCTTCTGCTCGGCCATCAGAGTGCGGAAGCCCTCCTCGTCGACGGACACGCCCTGCTCGGCGGCCATCTCGAGGGTCAGATCGATCGGGAAGCCGTAGGTGTCGTGCAGCGAGAACGCCGACGCGCCCGAAATGACGGGAGCACCCTTCGCTTCCTTAGCCGTCGCAACTGCGGCGTCCAGGATCGTCGTACCTGCGCTGAGGGTGCGGCGGAATGCATCTTCCTCCGCGTAAGCGACCTCGGAGATCGTCTTCCAGTTGGTCTCCAGCTCGGGGTACGACGCCTTCATCGCGTCCTTCGATGCCGTGAGCAGCGTGGGCATCGTCGCCTCGTCGACGCCGAGCAGACGCATCGAGCGAACCGCGCGACGGATCAGGCGGCGCAGCACGTAGCCGCGACCATCGTTGCCAGGACGCACCCCGTCTCCAATGAGCATCAGGGAGGACCGCACGTGGTCGGCCACGACGCGCATACGCACGTCATCATCGTAAGCGGCACCGGCCTCGGGACCCGCAGCGCCCAGCCCGTAACGCTTACCGCTCATCTGCATGGCGGCCTCAATGACGGGGAATACCTCGTCAATCTCGTACATGTTGGGCTTGTCCTGCATGACGAAGGCCAGACGCTCCAGACCGGCACCTGTATCGATCGCCTTCTGGTCGAGCTCGCCCAGCAGCGGGTAGTCCTTGCCGGAGCCCTCACCGCGCATGTACTGGTCGAAGACCAGGTTCCACACCCTCGAGGTAGCGGTCGCCACCCGGGTCGACGGTACCGCCCACAGCCTCGGGGCCGTATTCGGGACCGCGGTCGTAGTGCCACTCCGCGCAGGGGCCCGCGGGGCCAGGCTGGCCGGTGTCCCAGAAGTTCTCCTCGCGAGGCAGGCGCACGATGTGCTTCGGGTCCATGCCGACCTGCTTGGTCAGCACGTCGAAAGCTTCCTCGTCCTGGTCCCAAATCGTCACCCAGAAGCGATCGCCATCCAGGCCGTACTTGCCCTCGTCGCGCGAACCCGTCAGCAGGTCCCACGCATAGTTGATCGCGCCTTCCTTGAAGTAATCGCCGAAGGAGAAGTTGCCGTTCATCTGGAAGAACGTGCCGTGACGGGTCGTCTTGCCGACGTTGTCGATGTCGTTCGTGCGGATGCACTTCTGCACCGACGCGGCGCGCGGCCACGGCGCAGGCTCAACGCCCGTGATGTAGGGGATGAACGGAACCATGCCCGCGATCGTGAACAGAATCGAGGGCTCCGGAGAGACGAGAGAAACGGAAGGACGAATCTCATGACCCTGCTTCTCGAAGTAGTAGAGCCAGCGGGTGCGGATTTCAGACGTACGCATAGTTCCCCATGTTAGACGGTTGGTGCCGCTTGCGGCACATCGGCACGCGCAAGCGGACAGTGGAATATAGAAAAAACCGCGCCCCCCGAGCAACGCTCGGGGGCGCAGAGTTGACTAGTGTCAGCGCGAGTAGTGCTCGACGACCATCTGGACGTCGACGGTCACGGGGACCTCAGCGCGCTTGGGGCGACGCACCAGGGTCGCCTTGAGGCGGGACAGCTCGACGTCCAGGTACTCGGGGACGGCGGGCAGCACGTCGCGGTGAATACCCTCAGCGGCAATCTCGAAGGGAACCGTGGTCTGGGACTTCGGCTTGACCTGCAGGGTCTGGCCGGGCTTCACGCGGAACGAGGGACGGTCGACGATCTTGCCGTCAACGAGGATGTGACGGTGCACGACGAACTGGCGGGCCTGCTGGATGGTGCGGGCGAAGCCAGCGCGCAGGACGAGGGCGTCGAGACGCATCTCGAGCAGCTCGACCAGGTTCTCACCGGTCAGGCCGGCGGTGCGACGGGCCTCTTCGAAGGTGCGGCGCAGCTGCGACTCACGGATGCCGTACTGAGCGCGCAGACGCTGCTTTTCCTTCAGACGAACGGCGTAGTCGGAGTCCTGGCGGCGGCGGGTGCGGCCGTGCTCACCGGGGCCGTAGGGGCGCTTCTCGAAGTAGCGAACGGCCTTGGGGGTCAGAGCCAGACCGAGGGCGCGGGACTCGCGCACCTGCTTGCGGGAACGATTCGTTGCCATGTTTCTTCTTCCTGTTTCTCATGTCATGCCGGGGATCCCGGCATGGGGCCAACTCCAGGATCGATCCGATCCGTCGGCTAAGGCCCCAGGTGCCCGCTGGTGCGGACAACTGTTCCATCCTAGCGTCTTTTCAGCAGATTGCGAATCACACCGAGCCGCTTCGTGAGCATCGCCTCATGGCCGTTTTCCGTCGGCACGTAGTACTGCGTGCCCTCCAAGTCATCCGGCAGGTACTGCTGAGCCGCGACATGGTGGGGCTGATCGTGCGCGTAGAGGTACCCGTCACCATGGCCCAGAGTCTTTGCCCCGGCGTAGTGCGCGTCGCGCAAATGTTCGGGCACCGCTCCCCCACGCCCAGCGCGAACATCCGCGATGGCGCGGTCAATCGCCAGATAGGTCGCGTTCGACTTCGGCGCAGTCGCCACAGCGACGACAGCCTGAGCGAGGAGCAGACGCGCCTCAGGCATGCCAATAAGCGCGACGCCCTGTGCGACGCTCACGCAGGTGGTGAGCACCTCGGGGGCCGCCATCCCGATTTCCTCAGAGGCGGCAATCATGATGCGCCTCGCGATAAAGCGTGGGTCTTCCCCGGCCTCGATCATTCGGGCAAGATAGTGAAGCGAGGCATCCACATCAGACCCGCGCATCGACTTAATGAACGCACTCGCGACATCGTAGTGCTGATCCTTGCTCCACCGAACCAGCGCTTGATTCGCTGCTGCCTCAACGCTCGCGACAGTGATCTCGCCAGAACCATCGTCGCTGGCGACGCCTGCCGCCGCCTCGAGGAGAGTGAGTGACTTTCGCGCGTCCGAGCCCGCCAGACGCACGAGGCCAGCCACGGCCTCGTCTGTGATGGAGAAGCGCCCCGCGAGACCACGATCATCCGCCAACGCGCGGCGAATCAGTCCCTCGATCGCGTCCGAATCCAGGGGCCGAAGCGTCAGCAGGAGCGAGCGTGAGAGCAGCGGCGAAATAACCGAGAAGGACGGATTCTCCGTCGTCGCCGCAACGAGCACCACCCAGCGATTCTCAACCGCCGGAAGCAGCGAATCCTGCTGCGACTTAGAAAAAGCGATGCACCTCGTCGACGAACAGAATCGTTTCTTCTCCCCCGCCGGCAAGGGTTCGACGCGCATCATCAACCACGCGCCGGACGTCGCTCACACCGGAGGAAACTGCCGACAGCTCAATAAAACGTCGCCCTGACGCACGCGCAATCAGATAGGCGAGGGTCGTCTTGCCCGTTCCGGGCGGACCCCACAGCACCACGGAGGAAACGGCGACACCATCACTCGAACCAGGCGACAGGAGGCGGCGCAGCGGTGCCCCCTCGCCAAGCAGATGAGACTGACCGACTACCTCTTCGAGGATCGTCGGGCGCATACGAACGGCGAGGGCGCGCCCGCGTTGAAAGCAGGCACGCCCGACTCGTCGACAGATTCAGAATCAAACAGATCCATGAAACCTAGCTTAGGACAGAGTGACTCCATTCGAAGCGGAGCCAATCTTAGGACCGGAGAGAACCTGGACAACCACGAGGCCGCCGAGGATCAGCATGCAGGCACCGGCACCGAGCAGGGTATCCGTTAAGCCCCTCGGACTCATCGCCAGCGAGCGAGGAGGAGAGCATCTCCGCGTGAAGCTTCACGGCACCCGATGCGTCAACCGACGAACCGTTCGCCGCTGCAGCCTACGGCGGAAGCAACCTTGAATTCGGCCCAACCGACAAGCTCGTGCGAGCGGTTTGCAACAACGACCTTGTACTCGCCAGTCGGCAGACCCGTGAGGTCCATGGTGACCTTGTTGGAGGGCTCAACCTGCAGCCAACGGGCCTCGCCGGTCTGCAGGATGTTGGCGCTCACCCAGTCGCCGACGGCTGCCTTCTCCGATGGCACGTTAATGGTCAGCTGGCCGGCCGTGAAGGCGGCGCTCACGCCTCCCTTGTTCGAGTCGGTCAGCTGAGACTCGTCAGTGATGGGCGACACGGGGGTCTCGGACGGCTGCGAAGCTGTCGCAGACGCGGACGGGCTGGGCGTCGGGGACGCGCTCTCGGAAGGAGCCGGCGTGGGACGCACGGCCGGCAGCTGCGGATCGTCGGGCACCGGTGCAGGAGCGGCAGAAGGCTCCGTCGTAGGCTCGACCACCGGGTCCGGAGCGGGTGCCGGAGCGGGATCAGCGGTCGGCTCGACCGTCGGAGCGGGCTCGGGGTCCGCCGTGGGGGCAGGCTCGGCCGTCGGCTCGTCCGTGTGGGCAGGCGAGGTCGTCGGATCATCGGTGGGGGCAGCCGTCGGGTCCGCGGTGGGAGCGGGCGTTGGATCGTCGATGTTGTCGACGTACGGACTATTCACCATCACCGTGTACGTGACCGGGTTGGGCTCAACTCCGGAGGAGTCACTGCGATACATCACAACAGTGACCGTGTGTACGGTTCCGGCCGTCCACTTAATCCCCTCGACATTGTTCGTGCCATTGGGAATCGCCGTCATGAGCGTAGGATCATCAAGCGAGGCAGCAGCCCACAGATCGGGGTCGTTCGCCGTCACGGACTCATTGTTACGGGTAAAAGTCGGACGCTGCAGAGGCGTGACCTGGCCGTGATCCAGGATCAGTCCCCAAAATCCGGTCTTGACGTGTTCGGCAGCGAAGTCGGAGTTCTCCGACATAGCTGCGCGGAGCATGCCACCTTCAAACACGCCGTAACGCGGGGAGTCATCCGCGCGCGCGGCAAAACCGGGGATCGCGAGACCGATGCCCGCAAACAGGAACAGCGCCATGAGCAGGCTCATGGTTCGGCTGCGCCCGACGAACCTCCGAGCGGCAACGGCAGACGATGCGCGTCCGTGCTGCATACCGTTCTCCTTAGTGACTAAATCCGCAGAAACCATTGTACTGGATCAAGAGTAACAGGCGTGACGCATGAATGCTAAATCCCAACACACACCATGTGGTTAATGCACACATTCCCAGCGCATTGCCCCAGGTGTGCGAGCTTTAGCGCAGCGGTCCGTGCGAGCGGCGAACAATGCTGACCGTCACAATCGCCCCAAGGAGGGCGAGGAGACCACCACCCGCAAGGATCCAGCCATTAAGGCGAGACTCCTGCTCACGAACAGCCTGATTCGTGGCCTGCTGCTCCGAATGAGCCTTGGGACCAATCTGCGAAGCGGACACGCTCTCCCGATCCGCAGACGCGGAGGGAGACGGGGCATCGGCATTCAAGCCGGTACCGCCAGAAGCAGAAGACGAACCATTACCCCCGGAGGAAGACGCGGCCGAGGCGGAGGGCGTCGGGGTCGCCGACGAGCGCGAGGCGTCATCCGAGGCATCGGCCGAGGGGTGGTACGAGGGGCCGGCGTCGCCGGCGCGTTGGGGGAGCACTGGCCGACGCGTCACTACCAGCATCACCGGAAGCATCATCCGTCAGATCAACAACGGGCTTAGCGGCGTTGTCAACAGCATCATCAGCCGGAGACTCCGTAGGCCCATCGGTGGCTACGTCAGAAGTCGCATGGCCATCAGGGGCTGCCGACGGCTCATCCGTCGGTGTCAGCGAGCACGCATGCGCCTGCGCATCGGCTTCTACGACCGTCACAGACACCTGCACATAGGTGCCGGTCACGCCATCACCGATCATGATCGAGTGTTCGGATCCAACCACCCACGTCGACGGCAGCTCAATATCGGCGCTAAAGGTGCCAGTGGTCGACACTTCAGCGACGCTCCAGGCGGTCTTATTGCGAACGACAGACGCGGGAACCCAGGCGGGAAGAGTGACACCGTCGGGGCGAACTTCCTGCCCATCGTCGAGCGTAACGATGACAAAGCCGTGCAAAGTCTCAGAAGTAGCACCCCAGCCAGAACCCTCCACATGCAGCGGGGAACCAACAGGAACAACCGACGAAACAACGATGGATGCACCCTCGTCAGCAGCAGTCAGACACTGTCCGCTCGCGCCGACAACTCCGTCAACGCTGTATGCCGGCTGAGCAGCGACAAACACTCCACCGACGATGGAAGCAGACGCGGTCAGAGCCAGCAGAGGCATACGCAGTCCTCTACCGTACGATCGCATCTGTGTCGTCATCTGTGTCCTTCTCTGTTTCAACGGGATGTCGTGTGCTAACCGGCTTCACCAGGCCCAAAATAAATATGTCAGTGCCTGAGTAACCACCAGCTACAGAAACCATATTATTGCCTGATGTCCATTCCGCAATTGCGAACAACAAGGAAATTACCGGAACATGCAGTCAAAACACGGTTTTATCTGGAAATATCAGGCTTCTATCAACTTCGTGTGAATTATATTATCCAGCAATCACGGTACTACATGACCTGTCGGTCAAGATTTGAGACATTGGAATCACAACGCCCCGGTCATCGCACCGGAATCACCAGTGGCGATTCGGTTTCTGGGTCGTCGATGATCCTGCAGGGCACGCTGAAAACGCGTTCGATCAGTTCTGCCGTCACAACGTCACGCGGTGCCCCCTGGGCCACAACCTCACCATCCTTCATGAACACAAGGTGCGTTGCGTAGCGGAAGGCCAGATGCAGGTCATGCAGTACCGCAACGACCGTCACGCCGTCCCTGTGGAGGCGCTGCGCCAAACGCAGGACCTCCAACTGGTGGTTGAGGTCAAGATACGTCGTTGGCTCATCAAGGAGCAGAATATCCGTCGCTTGGGCGAGCGACATCGCGATCCACACGCGCTGACGCTGTCCACCCGACAGTTCGCCGACTCGACGCCCCACCAGGTCCGCAACACCCGCATCCTTCATCGCGCGAGCCACCGCCTCGTCGTCCTCATCACTCCACTGATGGAGAACCGACTGATAGGGATAGCGGCCGCGAGCAACCAGATCCTCGACAAACATGTCGCCCGGAGCGACCGACGACTGAGCAAGCAAACCCAGTCGACGCGCAAGAGCCTTCTGATTCATATCAGTAACGCTTCGCCCACCCAGCTCGACCACACCGCGTCGCACGCCAAGCACTCGGGCTAGCGAACGCAGAAGCGTCGACTTGCCGCAGGCGTTCGGTCCAACAATGACGGTCAGTTCTCCTGGCAGAACATCGAGTGAAAGCCCCTCGAGGATCGGGTCATTTTTCCCATAGCCGACAACAATGTCTCGAGCACTCAGCCCACGGCTCACAGCAGACTCACTCACGATCTCACCTCACGAATCAACAACCAGAGAAGATATACGCCCCCAACGACGCCCGTCACGACACCGACGGGAAGCTCGGCCGGAGCGACGAGCCTCTGTGCGCACACGTCTGAGACCAGCACAAGCAAGGCTCCGACGAGAGCAGAGGATGTGAATCCGACTCCCCCCCGCCGCCGCACAGCCGATGCGCGACATGGGGAGCGGCGAGAGCAACGAAGGCGACCGGCCCCGCCACCGATGTCGCGGATGCGACGAGTAGGATCGCGACGACGATAAGGAGTACACGGGTGCGACGCACTCTCACGCCGAGACCCGTCGCCACATCGTCGCCCATCGCGACAAGCCCGAGTGGCACCGCGAAAACGGCACACACCACAACGACAGCGCAAATCACGATCAGCAGAGGCATCAGACGCGCGAGAGTAACGCCGGAGAATGAGCCGGCGCTCCACAGCTGCGCACGCTGTGCTGCTTCCAGCGGAGCCTTGACGATGAGCAGCGAATTGACAGCACGCAACGCCGCCGAGCAGCCAATGCCCACGAGGACGACACGAATACCCGTCACTCGCATGCCACCCGCGCACGCAAGGATGACCGCACCCGAAACGAGTCCTCCAAGCAACGCACCAACACCAGTGACAGTGGGGCTCGAGCCCAGAACGATGATCGCGATCAGAGCGCCGGTCGCACAGCCCGTCGATAGACCGACGATGTCGGACTACCGAGCGGATTACCCGAGATCGTCTGGAAGATACGCCCGGCAATCCCAAGCGCTACGCCGACGCCAATCGCTGCGAGCATGCGCGGCAGGCGCACCGACTGGACAAAGTAGACCCCAAGAAAATCGTCCCGAGGCCCACCGTCTCCCAGAAGACGACGAAACGAATCGGCGGCAGTGAGCCCATAGTCCCCCAGAGTCAGCGAATAAACGGCTAACGCGGCGAGGAGAATGAAACCGATGACCACGACGATTGCGCTGCGCCGGTGCACGCGCACCGATAGCCGGCGTAGTGAAACGGTCTTGTAGCGCGACGGAGCTGGCGTCATGACATGCCCTTTCCACGCGCCCCCAAGATGAAGAACGGAGCTCCGATCAAAGCGACAATGACGCCCACGGGTACCTCGGACGGGGCGAGCACGAGGCGTGAGACAACGTCAGCACCGCACACCCAGGCGGCGCCGACCACGATAGACCACAGGGCAATGGCACCCTGCCGGGCTCCGACGATGCGTCGCACCATCAGCGGGACCGCGAGGCCGACGAACGTGAGGGGGCCTCCCAGGGCAGTGGCTCCCCCGGCCAGCGCCGTCACGGCGACAACCCCGAGAAAGCGGATGAGTCGCACGCGCACTCCGAGGCTCACCGCGGCGTCATCGCCGAGTGCAAGGACACCCAGTGCCGAGGTGATAAGTAGGGCAACCACGGTGCCACCGGCGATGACTGCACCCGCGCTGGCCACCGAGGCCATATCAACGCCTTCCAATGATCCCGATGCCCAGTATCGAAATTCGTTGAACGCGAACTGATTCGCCGCGAGAACAGCCTGAGTGAGTGAGGCGAGAGCAGCCGATACGGCAATACCCGCCAGGGCGAGGCGCGATCGAGAGCCTCCCCCGCTACTCGAAAGAGCGAAGACGAGTCCAGCAGCAACTCCCGCACCGATGAGCGAGGCCCCCAGCGTCGCTGTGCGAGTGGCGACGCCGCTCGCAGCCGTGACAGTCACAACGAGAAAGGCCGCTCCTGCGTTGATGCCAAGCACACCGGGATCTGCGAGAGGATTACGAGTCATTGCCTGCATGATGGATCCTGCCAGCCCCAGCGCCCCGCCGATCACGAGCGCGGCGAGCGTGCGCGGAACACGCAGCTGCGTCACCACCTGCGCGTCCTGACTGACGCCGCCGTGCACGAGCGCGTCCCACACCACGTCGGAGCGATCTGACGCGAGCCGAAGGCGAGGGAGGCGAGGGCGACGAGAGCAAGCACCAGCGTCGCCACTGCACAAGCAATGGCGACGCTGGTGATGCGACGTGTCGTCATGTCAGGTCATTAACCCGGATCGTTTGGCCATCGATATCAGGAGGCCGGGACGAACTGGGCCTCGATGTTCGAGATGATTCCGTCCATGAGGAGGTATCCACCGGCGGAGGTCCACAGGGAACCGTCGACGGGGATCACGTGGTTTGCCTTTACGGCACCGAGGGAGTCAAAACCGACGGTGCTCTTCGCCTCTTCCAGGGCGGCGGCCGAGGCCTCGACGCCCGTGTTGCCACCGGCGGAGGGGTTGTTCACCGAGGACTTACCCAGGGTACCGAAGAAGATCCAGTCAGCGTCGATCTGATCAATGTTTTCCAGCGAGACGGGCTCGGAGTGGCCCTCGCCATCACGATCCTGGTTCGCGGGACGCTTCATGCCGAGTGCGGTGAGAGCCTGGCCTGCGGGTAGCTCCTTGAGGATGAGGCCGGCGCTGTCGCCCTGCCAACGCACCACCGAGTAGGTCTGATCGAGGTAGCCGGCGTCCTTCAGGCGGGCGCTCACGGAGGCAACGTGCTGATCGAATTCCGAGAGCTTGGCCTGCGCCTGGTCGGCAACGCCGAGCGCGTCGGCCGTCAGGGTGAAGGTCTCGCGCCAGTCCCCGCCCTTTTGCGTCGTGAAGAAGACGGGGGCGATCTGAGCGAGCGCAGTCAGCGTCTCGGTGTCGTTGTTCTTCACCGATGTGCCGTCAACGAGGATGAGATCCGGGTGCGCCGCACCGATGGCCTCAAGGTTGGGGGTGCCGATGGAGCCCAGGATCGGGATATCGCCCGCGCGATCAACGAGGTAGTTGGGGACCGTCTGCTGGCCGCGGCCGGAGACGACACCGATCGGGGTCACGCCCAAGGCGAGCGCGTTGTCGGTCGTCGGCTCAGAGAGCGTGACGACGCGGCTGGGATGGGACGGCAGGGTCACTTCCTGACCGGATGCGTCGGTGACAGTGCGCGTCGCGGAGGTCTCAGACATCGCGGAGGCCTCGGGGGACGAGGCCGGGGCGGGCTGGTTGGACGAGCATGCTCCCAGAGCGAGAGCGGTCAGAGCGACGCCGACGATGGCGCGAATTCGCGTCGACAGGTGCACGAGTGCCTCAATTCAGTCGATCTTATCATGTGCATAGGTAAGCCTAACCTACAGACTACACATTGACCTGGGCTGTCTCATTCCTGGTCAGCATGTGAGAGCGTCCCATTCATCAAGCGCACGCACGAGGCCTTCGCGCCACCATGCCACGTCGTGCCCGCTGCGATAGTGGTCAAGCTCAACCGCCACGCCCAGGTGCCGCAGTAGCTCGGCACAGTCATCCACCACGGGGTGCATCGTCTCTTCCAACGTGCCCACCTGCAGCCGTAGCCGCACACCCTGGCGCGGCCTCACCGACCCGACGCGCAGGTCGCCCATCAGCGTCCCTTCACCAACGCCTCGTCGTGCACCTCCCCACCACAGGGACGGCGATTGAGCGACAATCTCATCGACGGGCACATCCGATCGGAGACCGGCCTCGAGTGCGGCGAGGCCACCGTAGGATTGGCCGGCGACCATCACGGGCCCCGCCCCCGCTTCATCACAGACTGCCCGCAGCAGAGCAGCAACGCGATCCGCATCGGTCAGCTCCGCCTCGCGCTCGCCCAGCTCCCCCGCGTCGATCGTCACGACCCGCAAGCCGGGATAGCGCCGAGTCAGCCAGCCGACCCCGTTGCCTCGCCAGATCTCACCATCGAAGAGGATAAGCGTGCTCGTTGGGTCCGCCTCGCCGTCATACATCACGACCCGGCGCTGGCGCGTGTGCCCGAGCCGGGCACTGACGCGCGTGCCAATCTCGCTCTCTCGCGGCGCACGCATCTGAGGTGCCGCCAGATTCTCCGATGGCCACACGACCCGCGCGTCGGGCCCAACGAAAAGTGAGGCTGTGGCACCTCGCCCATTCACGACTCTCAAGGGATTCGATTCATCAGGGCGCGCATCCTCAAGAAATCGTATCCACTCCCCCATGTCCGTACGCACCCCGGGGTCGAGGCCCCACGGGCCCACGATCACCGTTTGATAGCTGAGGATCGCATCCGCAGGAAGCGCACATACGAGCGCCCGACCATCCGCCCGTCCCGGCCCCACCGACATACGAAAATCGTCGAGATGTTCGCGCGCCCGATCAGTGATCGTGTTGAGGACGACGTAGCAGTGCGCAGGCACCTGGGCTCCCCACTGGAAGGTCACGCGTACGGCGTCGACTCCATCAATGACAAGCCGAGGCCCGACGATGGGGAGCCCATCAGCGTAACGATAGATCCCGTCTGACGCCTCCGGGCGCAGCCGACAAAAACCCGTGCGCGAAAAAGACGTTCGCTCAAACGCCACGAGATCAGTCGAAAAGCGAGATGTCGCCCGCGCCGACGCGCGCGACGACAGCGTCCCCACCAGCGAAGTCGATGACCGTGGTCGGCTCAGCAACGCCCACGGGACCCACGACCACCAGGTCGACCTGGTGCCCGATGCGATCATCCACGTCGAAGCCGTCCGTCAGCGGATCCTCCTCACCCGGCATGATGAGCGTCGAGCATGCCAGGGGCTCACCCAGCGCCTCGACGATCGCCTGCGTAATGACATGATCGGGGATACGCACGCCCACCGTGTGCTTCTTCTTGTTGAGCATGATGCGCGGGACCTCCTTGGTCCCCCGCAGGATAAACGTGTATGGTCCGGGGGTCAGCGCCTTCATGGTGCGGAACTCGTGATTATCAATGATCACGAGCTCGCCCAGCTGCGCAAACGAGTGGCACAGCAACGAGAAGTTGTGCTTGTCATCGAGCTTACGGATGGCACGGATTGTGTCCATACCCGCCTTGTTGCCCGCCTTCGTGGCGATCGCATAGCCGGAGTCGGTAGGCAGCGCGATCGTGCCGCCGCGTTCCAGCAGGTCAACGACCGTGTTGACCAAACGTGCCTGCGGATTCTCAGGGTGCATCTCGACGTACGACATGTACCCATTGTGCACGAAACCCCCACCGGTCGGTAACCGATGGGGGTTCCGTGGACAAAGTCACGGACGAGGAATCACTTCTCGGATTCTTCGGATGCTTCCTCACCGCGCTTCTTCGGCTTCGCGTCGACGCCAGCTTCCTTACGCTGCGCGGGCGTGATCGGGGCCGGAGCCTCGGTCAGCGGATCGTAACCGCCGCCGGACTTCGGGAAGGCGATGACGTCGCGGATCGAGTCGGACTTCGTCAGCAGGAGACGATGCGGTCCCAGCCGAAAGCAACGCCGCCGTGCGGCGGGGCACCGTACTTGAAGGCGTCCAGCAGGAAGCCGAACTGCGTCTGGGCTTCCTCCTCGCCGATGCCCATGACGTTGAACACGCGGTTCTGAATGTCACGGCGGTGGATACGGATGGAGCCGCCGCCGATCTCGTTGCCGTTGCAGACGATGTCGTAGGCGTAGGCCAGCGCGTTGCCCGGGTCCTTGTCGAAGGAGTCAACCCACTCGGGCTTGGGCGAGGTGAACGCGTGGTGGACGGCCGTCCAGGCACTGTGACCCAGCGCGACGTCGCCCTCTGCCTCGGCGTCGCCGGTGGGCTTGAAGAGCGGCGCGTCGACGACCCAGGTGAAGGCCCAGGCGTCGGGGTCGATGAGGTCGCAGCGCTTGCCGATCTCGAGGCGGGCCGCACCGAGCAGCTCGCGCGAGGGCGTGGGCTTGCCGGCAGCGAAGAAGATGCAGTCGCCGGGGTTGGCACCGGTGGCGGCGGCCAGGCCTTCACGCTCGGCCTCGGTGATGTTCTTAGCGACCGGACCGCCCAGCGTACCGTCCTCGGCGATCGTGACGTAGGCCAGGCCCTTGGCACCGCGCGCCTTGGCCCATTCCTGCCACTTGTCGAAGGTACGACGCGGCTGCGAGCCGCCACCGGGCATAACGACGGCACCCACGTAGGGGGCCTGGAACACGCGGAAGGTCGTGTCCTTGAAGTACTCGGTGAGCTCGGTGAGCTCGAGGCCGAAGCGCAGGTCGGGCTTATCCGAGCCGTAGCGCTCCATCGCGTCCTTGTAGGTCATACGCGGGATCGGCGTGGACAGGTCGTAGCCGATGAGCGCCCACACGTTCTTCAGGACGTCCTCGGCGACCTCGATGACGTCGTCCTGGTCCACGAAGCTCATCTCGATGTCGAGCTGGGTGAACTCGGGCTGACGGTCGGCGCGGAAGTCCTCGTCGCGGTAGCAGCGCGCGATCTGGAAGTAGCGCTCCATGCCGGCCACCATGAGCAGCTGCTTGAAGAGCTGGGGCGACTGGGGCAGGGCGTACCAGGAACCGGGCGAGAGGCGAGCAGGGACGATGAAGTCGCGGGCACCCTCCGGGGTCGAACGGGTCAGGGTCGGGGTCTCAATCTCGACGAAGTCGCGTGCGTAGAGCGCCTCGCGGGCAGCGCGGGAGACCTTCGAACGCAGGCGGATCGCGTACTGCTCGGGCTCGCGACGCAGGTCGAGGTAGCGGTACTTCAGGCGGGTTTCCTCGCCCACGTTGCCGGAATCTTCAGCATTGGAGGACACCTGGAACGGCAGAGGCGCGCTGGTGTTCAGGATTTCGATGTCATCGCCCATCACCTCGATGGCGCCGGTGGCCAGGTGCGGGTTTTCGTTACCCTCGGGGCGAGCGCAGACCTCGCCGGTGACCTTGAGGACGAACTCGGAGCGCAGCTCGTGGGCAACACGCTCGTCGCGGACGACAACCTGGGCGATGCCCGACGCGTCGCGCAGATCGATGAACGCCACGCCACCGTGGTCACGACGACGATCCACCCAACCGGTGAGCGTCACGGTCTGACCGACGAGGTCGGTGCCGAGGGTTCCAATGTTGTGAGTGCGAAGCACTGTGATTCCTTTCGTAGTTACCATCCGCGAGACAGGCGGCGGCAGTGTTATTGTACGCCTGCCTTCCGAAGAGTCGCGCGTGCCGCGAGTACGATAGTCAACATGCCACCCGCCATTTCTTCCCCCGCCCGCACTTCATGGACGACGTCCGAAATTGGCTTGGCCATCGGTTCGGTGCTCCTCATCACCCTCGTAGCTTTTGAGGAGCTCGCCGCCACGACGATCATGCCCGCAGTCGTCCAGTCTTTTGACGCTGCCGCCTGGTACCCGATCGCCTCGGGCGCGGCCTTAGCGACGCAGCTGAGCGCCACCGTGGTCGCGGGTGCTCTGGCGGATTGGAAGGGCCCCCGTTTTGTCCTGCTCGCGGGATTGGTTCTCTTCGCTGTCGGTTTGGTGGTGTGCGCCGCGGGCACAAACGTGGCGGTGTTCGTTGTCGGCCGCGCGCTTCAGGGGCTCGGTGGAGGCCTCCTCATTGTCCCGCTCTACGTCCTCATCGGAGCGGTCGCTTCCCCTCGTCACCGTCCCTCGTTCTTTGCGTCTTTCTCGTTGGCGTGGGTTCTCCCCTCGCTGGTCGGCCCCGCGATCGCAGGCCACGTCACCCAGGAGTGGGGCTGGCGCTACGTCTTCGGCGTCGTCCCGCTTTTCGTGGTGATCGCTGCTCTGCCCATCGCCTACGTCCTGCG
This sequence comes from uncultured Sanguibacter sp., assembly GCA_916438365.1. The sequence continues at coordinate 45,275 of CAKAEY010000018.1, read as the reverse complement.
CTCGGTGCCGACTGCGCAGGGGGAGCGTTCCTCCGTTCTCGCGGCGTTGTCGCGCGACGCCGGGCTCGTCGGTATCGGGGTCATGCTGCTCCAGCTCGCGGGCGCGCTGACCACGCCGCTGGCACAGTTCGGAGTCTTCGCCCTCGGCGCATGCATCACGGTGTGGTCTCTCCCCCGTCTCCTGCCGCACGGAACGTTCATCTCACGCCGAGGCATGCCCTCGGCAATTCTGGCAAGGCTGTGCGCGATGGCCTCACAGGTTGGTCTCGCCGTCATGATTCCGCTCATCCTCCAGCGCGTGCACGGGTGGTCCGAGGCCTCCTCCGCCTGGTGGGTCACCCTCGGTTCGATCACGTGGTCGATTGGTGCGGTCGGACAGGCACGCGTTCACGATCCACATCTGCGCCGCCGACTCCCAGTCATCGGCGGTGCGCTGATGGCGATCGGCGCGATCCCCGTCGGAGCACTGCTAGCGCCCTCGATCCCCGTATCGGTGCCTCTCGTCGGCTGGCTGCTCGTCGGCCTGGGCATCGGCCTCGTGCACGCTCCCCTGTCCGTCATGGCCCTCGAGGTCACCCCCGAGGCCAAGCACGGGCGTGTCGCCTCGTGGCTGCAGGTCGCGGATTCGGCAGGCCCTGCCCTCGAACTTGCTCTCGTTTCCGTCGCCATGAGCGCGTGGGCCGCCACCGCCACGGTGGGCGGGGCGGCCTACGCTCCCTATTGGGTGATTGCTGGAGTGCTTGCGATCCTCACCGTGATTGCCGTGACTCGGCTGCGTCCCTCTCCGGAACGCTCCACGGGCGAGGCGGCTAGCGCTCAGTCGTCGTAACGGCGCTTGCCGAAGTGGCGGCGTCCACCATCGCGGCCTCCGTCGCGGTCCCAGCCACCGTCGCGGCCACCCTCGCGTTCGCGGCGGGCACGCTTGATGTCTTTCTCCCAGCGCTCGGTACGAACGCTACGGCGCGGACGTGATCCGTCACCCTTTTCGAAGCGGTGCGGACGCTTCTCATCACGGTCCCCGAATCGACCCTCGCGATCGCCGTAGCCACCGCGGCCTCGGTTATCTCGGTCGAAGTCGCGGCGCTCACGGCGCTCGAAACCGTCGCGGTCACCGTACGAACGGCCGCCGGGACCCTCGTCCACGCGGATGCGCAGCTGGCGGCCCGACACGTATCCCTTGGAGATACGGGACGGCTGCTCGCCGGACAGGGTCAGCGGTGATGTCGACCAGGGAGAAGGTCGGGTAGATCTCGATATTGCCAATATCGCGGCCGTCGATGCCACCCTCGCCCGCAATGGCACCCACGATCGAACCGGGCTTGACGCGGTCCTTCTTGCCCACCTCGATGCGGTAGCGCGTACCGGAGCCGGGAGCCGGGCGGCCGCCGCCGCGACGACGGGCACCGTTCGCGCCGCCCTTGAGCGGGCGGTCTTTGTCGCGGCCCGCCTCGAAGGTGGCGCCGACGAACTCGCCGGACTCGTCCAGCTCTTCCTCGCGGCGGATCTTGCCGTTGCCGCGACGATCCTTTTCGCGGCGCGGCGCGGGGCCCTCGTCGCCGACGGCCGTCGCCATGAGGGCCGCGGCGATGTCCTCGACAGACATCTCGTCTCCGAGGTCAGCGAGCAGGCGCTTGTACATGTCGAGACGGCCACGCTCGATACGAGCGGACAGGCCCTCGAGCAAGCGGCTAGCGCGGAATTCGGAGACAGCTGCGGGCGAGGGAATCTCGACCTCTTCCATCTCGGTGCCCGTCAGCTTCTCGATGCGGCGCAGACGGCCGTGCTCGCGCGGGGTGAAGAAGGTCAGCGCACGACCCTCACGGCCCGCACGGCCGGTGCGACCGATGCGGTGCACGTAGGCCTCGGGCTCGCGCGGAACGTCGAAGTTGACGACGAGGGAGATGCGCTCAACGTCGAGGCCTCGGGCGGCCACGTCGGTCGCGACCAACACGTCGAGCGAGCCATTCTTGAGGCGCTCAACCATGCGCTCGCGCTCGGTCTGAGCGACATCACCGGAGATGCCGGCGGCGCGGAATCCGCGGCCCTGCCAGCTCCAGCGACACCTCTTCGACATCGGCGCGCGTGCGCACGAAGACGATGGCGGCATCAGCATCTTCCTGGCCTTCCTTGATGTGCTGGGCGCGGGTGGCCAGCACGCGCGAGAGCGCACCGATCTTGTGCTTGTAGGGCACCACCGCGTAGGTCTGGTGGATGGTGTCGACAGTCGAGGACTCGGTGGAGACCGCGACCTTGACCGGATCCTTCAGGTGCTCGCGAGCGACCTTCTCAATGGCCGCGGGCATCGTCGCGCTGAACAGTGCCGTCAGGCGATCATCCGGTGCGCTCGATGCGATCGTCTCGACGTCCTCGGCAAAGCCCATCCGCAGCATTTCGTCGGCCTCGTCGAGGACCAGCATGCGCACGTTCGACAGGGTCCAGGGCGCCCTTCTCGATGAGGTCGATGACGCGACCCGGGGTGCCGACGACAACCTGAGCGCCGCGCTTGAGCGCACCGATCTGCGGGCCGTAGGGGCGAGCCGCCGTACACGGGGACAACGTCGAGGGCGGGCGGTACGCGCCGCGAAATCCTCGATCGCCTGGGCGCTCTGCATCGCGAGCTCGCGGGTGGGAGCCAGGACGAGGGGCCTGTACGTCGCGCTCGTCCGCGTCAACAATCGCCAGGGAGCGGCAGACCGAATGCAGCGGTCTTACCGGTACCCGTCTGGGCGATGCCGACGACGTCGCGCAGCTCCAGCAGCGGCGGGATAGCAGCGGCCTGAATCGGGGTGGGGACGCGGAATCCCCATGTCGGTAACGGCGGCGAGGATCTCCTCGGGCAGGCCGAGGCTCGCGAAGGTCACGGTATCCGCGTCCTCCTCGTCCGCGCGGTGATCATCGAGATCACGGTCATCGTCGAGGTCGTCGATATCGTCGGCAATTGCCGTCATCTCGCGCTCGTCGTCAGCGCGTTCCATGAAATCGTCAGAGGGCATAATTTCATCCTTGCGTGGTGCAATCAGTGTCAGCAAAACCATCGGGGCGGGCCTACTCGGCTCCTCGGCGCGGCCTCACCCATAACAACAAATCCCGCATCCCGCGGGCACCATAACAAGGGGCAGCGCCTCATCGCTATGACCAGCATACCCTCGCATGCAGCGCGAAGATGCGCGTGGTCGGCGAACTCACTGTTACCGAGTCACCGTGGGACGCAGGTCATGACGCTATCAGAGAGGCAGGCGGGCGAGGAAAGATGCGATCGTCACCTGTCGATTGTCCTCGGACCGCAGGGGAGCAACGACGAGTCGATCGACCGCATCACGGCACAGTCCCCGCAGGTCGCGCATCACGGTGCGTCGACGGCGCGATGCAGCCCACCGGGCGAGTGCTCGGCTCGTGCACGCACATAGCACCGTGATTAACAGGCACAACGCGGCCAGAGCCGTCGGAAGTGGAATCGGCCCGAGCGCGGGGACCCGAACGTCAATGAGGACGGCCCTGCCCAGGTGCACGAGAACAATCCACGCCACGCCCACGACAACGCCGAGCCACGCAAGCAGCTGCGCCCCTCCCAGCACGCGGCACAGCGCCGGCGCTCCCGTCGACACGCGGATATGCTGCGCAACCTCGCGATGCGCTGCGTCTGGAACCTCTCGTGCCCCGCTGAGCGCACGCTCGACCAGCGCCGCGCGCCAACGGGCGGGACGCGCCTGTGCGCGCTCCCCAACGATCCCGCGAACGGCGTTGACGAAGGCAGCTTCATCGGAGGCGGACCGAGTCGGCAGCGTCGGAGTCGTCGCCCCCTCAGCGCGCGACTCATCGTCCAGATGCAGGCGGCGCAGCGGGTCCGCACCCGTACGCGCCAGCCAGCGCAACGGCAGCCAGCCGCCCACCCGGCGTCCGGCACGCAGCGTCGAGTCAGCCACGGCCTCAGCGATGATGGGGGCACCCGCGAGATCAGCGGCCGTGCCTGCCAATTGCGCGGCCACGCCATCGGTCTCGAGACCTCGGATCGTGCCGGTCAGCTCCAGGGACTCGCCCAGCAGCCGGGAGGCCTCACGCAGTGCGGCACGCGCGCGCGAGGCCTGCCGCGCGACCCGCTCGGCCTCACGCGTCAGGTGCTTGATCAGCGTGCGCATGCCTTCACCCGTCGTCGACGACACCGCGAAGACCTCAGCCTGCGCCACACCGCGCTCACTCAGCAGACGACGCAGGTCCTGCGCGATCACATCACGCTCGGGCATGGAAATGGTGTCGATGTGCGTGAGGACGACCGTCACCGAAGCGTGGGACGAGCGCAAGCGTGCCAACCACTCGTCGTGGAGACGCGCATCCGCGTACTTCTGAGGATTGACGACGACAACGAGCGCGTCGACGCGCGATGCCAGACGACCGGTGATCTCCGCGTGGCTTGCCTCGACCGAATCAATGTCCGGCAGATCAACGACGACGGTGTCGCCAGGCAACCCTTGCGGAGCCTCCACCCGACGACCGATGCCCAGCCACCCCAGCAGCTCCTGCGGTTCGCGCCCTCGCGGCAACACAGCGCACGCCTCGTTCGTCGTGGGGCGTCGAACACCCGCGGTGACGACCTCTCCCCCACTCAGCGCGTTCACGAGGGAAGACTTGCCGGCACCCGTACCTCCCAGCATGCCGATGACGCACCAGGACGGGTCAACCTCGCTGCGTTCGGACGTCACGTCAATGAGCTCGCGAATGCGCGCCAGGGTCTGCTCATCAAGGTCCCGAGCAGCCAGGGTGCACATCTCGTCGAGCTGCTGGGCGGCCGACGCCACGGGGTTCGTCGCTCGCCTCATGCCAGCACCTCCCGGGCGCTCTCCACGGCCGCCGCAAGCTTGTCGACGAGAACCTTGTCGGACGTACGGTCGAGGCTCGCACTCACCGGTGCTACGACATCCGACAGCGACTCGCCGGCGAGGCGCTCGAGCGCCGCGCGGGCCTGCTCGGCCAGCGAGCGAACCGTGCGCTCGCCGAAGTAAGCTTCCAGGATTGTCTGCGATAGGGCGGCAGATGCGCCGGCGATACCAACTTCAACACCTGTGAGACCACCGGTCATCGTAAACGCGGTCACCATCAGTGACACCGTCACGACGTTGATGCCGCCCGCGAGCATGCGCCCGCTGACGCGCGAGGACTCGGCCTGGCCGCGAATGATCTGCGTGACCTCACGCGTCCACTCCTGCGCGACTGTGCGGCCGCGCTGCGCCGCCGCATCGACGTCGAGCAGCTCATCGAAGGAAGACGTATCGACGACCGAACGCGCCCTGCGCAGGGATTCGCCCCACGCCCGGTGGTACTGGTCCGTCAAACGCTGCGCAAGGCCTCCAGTCAGGTCGTGCTGCACCTGAACGTCCGGGGCTGCCCGTCCGCGAAGAGCCCCCATGACGCGCGAACTCAGGCCAGAAAACACACGCGAGATGGTCTTGGACATATCCCACGAGCCGAGCACCTCGGCGATGCGTGCGCTCACTTCGCCACGCAGCACGTCGTCACTGGACGAGGAGGACACCTCCCGGGCATAGGAAGCAACGAGCTGCGCAATATCATCGGAGGCCGCCTCGAACTCGCGGTTGCGTTGCCTCGCAGCCTCCAGCGCACGCGTCGTCTCCTCCAACGACGAGGCGACGGCACCGGACAACGAACGGCGTACGATAGCGGCGCGTTCCTCGGCATTGCGTCCGATTCCCTCCAGGTACGCGCCAATCGGCGCAATTGCCTCGGCGGGCAGGCGGGAATCGTTCAGCGGCTGCTCCTCGACCGTATGAATCGCCACCTCGCCCAGGCCTCGCCGCTGGGCCAACGCGGCCAGATCCTCGCGAATCTCCTGCGTCGCCCCAGCGGGGACGCGATTAAGCACGATAGCGACAGGCAGTCCGCGGCTCGCGGCTTCCTCCAGGTGCTTCCACGCCACCGCATCGGCGTAGCGGGCCGCGGTCGTGACGAACACCCACAGGTCTGCACCGTCGAGCAGCTCCGCAGCCAGGCGACGGTTTCCATCCTCGACAGAATCGATGTCCGGAGCGTCCACAATGCCCACGGCGGGCCACAGCGTCTCCTCGACCACGATCGTGATCGCGTCGAGGCTGTCCCCGCCCGTGCCCACGCTCTTCGCCAGGCGGGGCAGCACTCGGTCCGACATGAACCACCCGCGTGCCTGCGGCGAGCACACCAACACGGGGCGGCGAGTCGTCGGACGCACCGCGCCCGCCCGGCTCACGTTCCGGCCAAGCAAGGAATTGACGAGCGTCGACTTACCCGACCCCGTCGAGCCGCCGACGACAACCAGCACGGGCGCATCCGCATCCTCGAGGCGCGGCAACACGACGTCCTGCAGGCGTCGCAGCGCGCGCTCCGCGTCAGCACGACTCCCGTCCGGAATGGCCTGGAGCGTTTCCTCGAGGGCTTGTGCCAGCGAGCGAGCTGCTTCAACCGCCGTGAGGGACACTCAGTCCGTCACCTTCTCGATCGCGGGAACCGCGTCGGCCTCGGGCAGGACCCACGTGTGCGGGTCGGCATCCACCTGCTCGCCGCTGCGAATATCCTTCACCGTATCCACGCTGCCCTCCTCGCCCGGGAACCAGACGAAGGGGATTCTGCGCTTATCGGCGAACTTGATCTGCTTTCCGAACTTCGCGGCGCTGGGAGCAACATCCGTCGAGATACCGCGCGAACGCAGCACAGTGGCAATAGCCTCCGAGCGCTCACGCTGTTCCTCCGCGATGACCGCGACCACGACCGCCGTGGGCACCTTGCGAGAGGCCGTCACCATCGGCGCAGAAATCATGCGCGACACGAGGCGCGAGACACCGATCGACAGACCGACGCCCGGGTAGGTGCGCTTGCCGTCCTTCGCCAGGGAGTCGTAGCGCCCGCCCGAGCAGATCGAGCCGAGGTCCTCATGACCTTCGATCTCCGACTCGTACACGCTGCCCGTGTAGTAGTCGAGGCCACGAGCGATCTTGAGGTCCGCGACGACCGCACCCGGCATCCGCTTGTTCGCGGTATCAAGGAGCTCGGTCAGCTCCTTCAGGCCCTCATCCAGCAGTTCGCCACCCACTCCGAGCTCGGCCAGACGCGCGCGTACCTCGGAAGAGTCGGACGTGCGAATCTGCGCCATCTGAAGCAGAACGGACGCCTGGTCGCCCGAAATATCGGACTGAGCCAGCTCGGCGGCCACACCCTCCGGACCGATTTTGTCGATCTTGTCGAGGCCACGCAGGGCAGCCTCCACGTCCGTGACCCCGAGGGACTCGCACACGCCCTGGACAACCTTGCGGTTGTTCACGAGCACGCGCACGGGCGGGATCGGCAGGTTGTTCAGAGCCTGCGCCATCACCAGCGGGAGGTCGACCTCGAAGTGGAACGGAAGCTCGCCGTTACCCACGACATCGATGTCCGCCTGCGTGAATTCACGAAAGCGCCCCTCCTGGGGACGCTCGCCTCGCCACACCTTCTGGATCTGGTAGCGCTTGAAAGGGAAATCCAGCTCGTTCGCGTTCTCGACCACGTAGCGGGCGAAAGGAACGGTCAGGTCGAAGTGCAGACCCATGCCCTTGTCCTTGGGAGCGCGCGCGCCCGCCGCCGCGGCCTTCAGGGCCTGCAGGCGATCGAGCACGTAGATCTCCTTGGAGGTCTCGCCCTTTGCTTCCAACTGCTCGAGGGTTTCCACCGCACGGGTTTCGATGCCCGCGAAGCCGTGCAATTCAAACACGCGCCGCAGCTCGTCGAGGACGTGCATCTCAATGATGCGGCCCTCCGGAGCCATTCGGGGAAACCTGACAGGGACGTGCGAGCCATTGAGCGTTCTTTCTGTGAGGAAGGTGGTTAGCCGATGCGACGAGCGCGAATCAGATACTGGTTCGAGCGTATCTCATCTGCGAGCGTCGTCGCCGGACCGTGGCCGGGAACGAGGACGGTGCGCGGATCGAGCGCGTTGGAAATAGTGCGCAAAGAATGCCGCATTTGAGTTTCGTCGCCCCCGGGTAGGTCAGTGCGCCCGACGCTGTCTTTAAACAGCACGTCTGCGCTCAGCGCCCACGGAACCACTTCATCGGAGGAGTAGAAGGACTGGTTGTTCACCCGTATATCGAGCGGGCTCTCCCCGAGGAAGATCGCCGATCCCTCGGTGTGGCCAGGTGCGGGAACCATGCGCAGCCACACGCCCGGAGTTACCTCGAACGAATCGGAGGGCATCTCACGCAGGTCGGCGGGCTTGACCCACTCACCCACGAAGTCGGGCAGCGGCATCGGCAGGAACGAGGCCGGGTCGTCCATGCGATACATGTCGGGTCCCGGCAGTATATGGGAACGGTCGCTCCGTCCGGTCCCCAGGCGGACACCGCTGCTGCGTCCCAGACGTGGTCGGGGTGTCCGTGCGTCAGAAGCACGCCACCCACGCTCACGCCCTCGAGCTCGAGGACCTCGCGGATTAGGTGCTGGATTCCCGCTGAAGGGTCGACGACAAGGGCAGTGCCCGCCCCGGAAGGGACGAGCACAAGCCCATTCGCCGCGTAGAAAGGCGACGGAATAACGTGAAGACGCATGTCACTCCATGGAGGAGGAGATCTGCGCGAGCCAGGCGCGCTTGGTCTCGAGTGCCTCGCGCACGCTCCTGGCAGCCTTCTCGTCGCCCTTGGCCTCGGCCTCAGACAGAGAACGCTCGAGCTGAGCGATCTGCTCCTCAAGCTGACCAACCATGCCGGCGGCGCGTGCGCGCGTCTCGGGGTTAGTGCGACGCCATTCCTTCTCTTCGGCCTCGCGAACGGCGGCCTCAACGGCGCGCAGGCGACCCTCGATACGGTGCAGGTCGGCGGAAGGCACGCGGCCCACCTCCTCCCAGCGGTCCTGAATCTGACGCAGCTGAGCCTTCGCACGATCAATGTCGGTCACCGGCAGGATCGCCTCGGCGTCAACGAGGATCGCTTCCTTCGCGACGAGGTTGTCGCGGTACTCCGCGTCGGTGGCCTCGTCCTTGGCGCGGCGAGCGTCAAAGAACACCTGCTGAGCGGCGCGGAAACGCGCCCACAGCGCGTCGTCTTCCTTACGCGAGGCGCGCGGCGCGGCCTTCCAGCGGTTCATGAGCTCACGGTAGGCACCGGAGGTACGCGACCAGTCGACGGACGAAGACAGAGCCTCGGCCTCAGCGATCAGGGCTTCCTTCACACGCTTCGCCTCGGACTGAGCCTGATCGAGCTGCGAGAAGAACTGGCGGCGGTGACGGTCAAACTGGGTGCGCGCGGAGGAGAAACGCTTCCACAGCTCATCCTCGACGGCCTTCTCCAGGCGCGGACCGCGGCGCTGCAGGTTCTTCCACTCGTCAAGGAGGTCGCGCAGGGTCTGCCCCGACTGCTTCCAGTGGGTCTGAGCGGGATCCTGGGCAACAATAGCCTCGGCGCGCTCAACGACCGAAGTACGCTCGGCGAGAGCGGCAGCCTTGGCGGCCTTGCGCTCCTCGCGGGCGATTTCCTTGCGCTCCTCGGCAGCCTTCGTGGCCGCCGCGACGCGCTCACGCAGCGCCGGGATATCGCCGATAACGTTCGGAGAGGCGACCTGCTCACGCAGCGTTGCGAGAGTCTGGTCGATGTCGCGCGGGCTCAGCGTGCCCAGGCGATCCTCAAAAAGCTTAATGGTGGCTTCGAGGTCTGCGTAGCGACGCTCGTACAGAGCGTAGGGAGAAGCAGGAATACCCTCGGGGAAGCCGCCAATGACGCGCTCCTCGTCTCCATCCTTGACATACACAGTGCCATCCTCGCCGATACGGGCGAAGGGGTGCTCAGGGCACCTCAGAAGCAGCGATCGTCGCCGAGGCAACGACCTCCTCAGTCGTCGAGGTGGCAGCTTCGGGAGCGGTTTCATTATTCGGAATCGGCGTCGTGGTCACGATATTCCTTCTGAGACGAGGGCTTACGCCCGGCGCGAGTGTGTGCCGATGTGACACACACTGCTAGTGTGTCACATCTAACGAGCAGGGGAAAGCTCATCACCCAAAAGGGGACGGATGTAACACCCGTTTTGCCCAAGTCGCCGCAGGCCTCCCGCGCCTCGTCTATGAATCGGCACCGATGCGCACCGCTTCGAAGACTCCGTCGACCCGACGAAGAGCGGACAGAACAGCGTTCAGGTGCCCGAGGTCGGCCAGCTCGAATGAGAAGTTTCCCGAGGCGACCTGATCTCCGTCGGTCTTGAGCGCGGCGGCGAGAATGTTCACGCGATAGTCAGACAGGGACGCGCGTCAGATCCGACAGCAGTCCGCCACGGTCAAGAGCGCGCACCTCGATCTGCACGCGGAACGGAGCCCCCAGGCCCTCCTCGTTCCAAGACACGTCGACGAACCGCTCGGGCTGCAACTGCCCGAGCCGCACAGCGTTCGCGCACGTGCTGCGATGCACCGAGACGCCCTGGCCTCGGGTAATAAAGCCGACGATGTCGTCTCCAGGCACCGGCGTGCAGCACTTCGCCAGCTTCACCCAGATCTCGTTCGGGCTCAGACCCGAGACGGTGATCGCCGCATCGCCCGAGGCATCGGAGCGCGGCTTCTGAGAACCGGGGGTCACGGCCTCGGACAGCGTCTCTTCCGTTCCATCTCCCCCACCCAGGTTGTCGACCAGCTTGGAGACGACGTTTTGCGCGGAGATGTGCCCCTCACCGACAGCTGCGTACAGGCCGGACACGTCCGGATAGCCGAAAGACGTCGCCACCGACAGGATCGAGTCGTGGTTCATGAGGCGCTGGAGGGGCAGGTTCTGCTTACGCATCGCGCGGGCGAGCGCCTCCTTGCCGGCTTCCACGGCTTCCTCGCGGCGCTCCTTCGAGAACCACGCCTTGATCTTCGAACGCGCACGTGGCGAGGCGACAAAAGCCAGCCAATCGCGCGAAGGCCCAGCCTTGTCCGACTTAGAGGTCACGACCTCGACTGTCTCGCCCGACTCAAGGCGCGTATCCAGAGAGACGAGACGGCCGTTGACCTTCGCGCCCACCGTACGGTGGCCGACCTCCGTATGCACCGCGTACGCGAAGTCGACGGGCGTCGAACGCGCCGGCAGCACGATGACCTGGCCCTTCGGCGTAAACACGTACACCTCGTCGCCGGCGATCTCGTAGCGCAGCGAATCAAGGAACTCCTCAGGATCCCCCGTCTCGCGCTCCATCTCGACCAACGCGCGCAGCCAATTCGCCTGCTCATCAGAACTCATGCGATCGGCGTCTCCGCTCGACGCGTTGGGGTTCTGCTTGTACTTCCAGTGCGCGGCGACACCGTGCTCGGCGCGCTCATGCATGTCAAAAGTACGGATCTGAATCTCCACCGGCTTGCCGCCGGGTCCGATGACCGTCGTATGCAGCGACTGGTAGAGATTAAACTTCGGCATCGCGATGTAGTCTTTGAAACGGCCGGGAATCGGGTTCCAGCGCCCGTGCAGCGCCCCGAGCACGCCGTAGCAATCCTTGATGGACTCCACTAGGACACGCACAGCCACCAGGTCGAAGACCTCATCGAAGGCCTTTCCGCGCACAATCATCTTCTGGTAGATCGAATAGTGGCTCTTCGGACGGCCGCTCACCGTCCCCTTCGTGCCCGAATGACGCAGATCCTCTTCGATCTGGTCAATGACATCTCGCAGGTATTCTTCGCGCTGGGGTGCCCGCTCTGCGACGAGGCGGTCGATCTCCTCGTAGATCTCCGGGTACAGCGTCTTAAACGACAGCTCCTCGAGCTCCCACTTCACCATATTCATGCCGAGGCGATGAGCGAGCGGAGCGTAGATCTCGAGCGTCTCCTTCGCCTTCTTTGCCGCCGACTTGGCGGGCACGAAACGCCACGTGCGAGCATTGTGCAGGCGGTCGCCGAGCTTGATGAGCAGCACACGAATGTCGCGACTCATCGCGACGAGCATCTTGCGCAGCGTCTCGGACTGGGCAGCAGCGCCGTAGTGCACCTTATCGAGCTTGGTCACGCCATCGACGAGGTTGGCGATCGCCTCGCCGTACTCAGCAGCAAGCTGCTCGAGGGTGTAGTCCGTGTCCTCGACCGTGTCGTGCAGCAGCGCTGCGACAAGCGTCGGGGTCGTCATGCCCATCTCCGCCAGAATGGTCGCAACGGCGACCGGATGGGTGATATAAGGTTCACCGGACTTGCGCATTTGCCCACGGTGGTGTTCCTCGGCAGTGCGGTAGGCCCGCTCGACGACGCTGATGTCCGCCTTCGGATGGTTCGCCCGCAGGGCGCGCACAAGCGGCTCAATCTCAGGGATTGTGGCGCGTCCACGTGAGCCAAACCAAACGAGGCCAGAGCGCACTCGGGAACCGGCCGCGGGAAGTGCGGATCCTGAAGTCATGTCGTCGCTGCTCATGGCCCCATGATAGCGACGAACGAGCGGGTCCGGGGATCGTGGCGATCCCCGGACCCGCTCGCTGTCAAGAAACGACGCTTAGAGGTGTAGCGCGCTCTCCACCGTCACATCCGTCAGCACCGAGCGTCCACCCAGCGCATCGAGTTCGAGGAGAACGGCCACGGCCTCGACGGAGGCACCGCACTGACGCAGCAGCTTCACCGCCGCGTTCGCGGTGCCGCCCGTTGCAAGCACGTCGTCAATGATAAGGACGCGCTGTCCATCGTGGACCGACTCGGGGTGCATTTCCATGCGCGCCGTACCGTACTCGAGTTCATAGTCGACGCCGATCACGTGGCCGGGAAGCTTGCCGGCCTTGCGGATCGTCAGCATTCCGAGTCCAAGCTCGGCGGCCACGGGCGCGCCGAGGATGAAGCCGCGCGACTCAAGACCCGCGACGGCGTCGATGCGACCCGCGTAGCGAGCGCCGATCAGCTCAACCAGTTCCTTGAATGCCGGGCCATTCGCAAACAGCTCAGTGATATCGCGGAACAGGACGCCGGGTTCCGGAAAATCCGGGATCTCCAGCATGTTGCTGCGCACCAGAGTGGCGATCCGATCGCCAAGCTCACCGATCATCGATGATTCTTCTTCCTATGGGGCTGGTTCTCGTTGCCCAGGCGCTTGCCGGGCTTGATGGGAGCCACCTTCACCGACGCGGAAGCGCCCGGCTTGTCAGCGGCGTGGCGGCCCTGACGTACCCGGTCGACGGCCGCGTTGTGCTCGCGGGTCTTATCCGACAGCTCCTGGAAGGTCACCAGAAGCGGCGACGCGATGAAGATCGACGAGTAGGTACCGGCGATCATACCGACGAACAGGGCCAGCGAGATATCCACCAGGGTACCCGGGCCCAGGGCCACGGAACCGATGATCAGGATCGCACCGACAGGGAGAAGCGCCACAACCGAGGTGTTGATCGAACGAACCATCGTCTGGTTGACCGCGAGGTTCACGTACTCGGCGAAGGTGTAGTTCCTCTGCTCGTAGACGTCCGAGGTCAGCTCGCGCACCTTGTCGAACACGACGACGGTGTCATAGAGCGAGTAGCCCAGAATCGTCAAGAAACCGATCACGGTTGCGGGCGAGACCTCGACCTGCAGGATCGCGAACACGCCGATGGTCACGGCGATGTCGTGCACCAGCGCGAGCAGCGCGGACGCTGCCATGCGCCACGATCGGAAGTACACCGTCATGAGCAGGGCGACGAGCGCCATGAAGATGACGAGCGACTGGGCAGCCTTACTGGTGACCGACGAACCCCAGGAGGGGCCGATCGAGGAGGACTGCACCTCGGACGCGTCCACGCCGTAGGCGCTGGCCAGCGCGTCGCGCATCTGCGCGGTCTGCGCGGAGTCGAGGGACGTGGTCTGGATGCGCACGGAGTCGGAACCCACGCGCGTCACCTTCGGGCTGCCCTCAACGAGGCCGGTCGAGCTCACTGCACGCGACGCGAAGGATTCACTCTGGTCACTCACGTGAGCGACATCGAACTGCGAGCCTCCGGTGAACTCAATCGAGCGGTTCAGTCCCAGGATTGCGACGAGCGCGAAACCGATGACCACCACCGCAGCGGCGAGGCCGACGAAGATCTTGCGCTTGGGAATAACGGCATAGGACTTGTCGCCCGAGTACAGGGCGTTACCCCACTGAGCAAAACTCATCATGTCAGTTCTCCTCTTCCTCGGTCACGTCTGCGGCGTCATCCGTCGTTTCGACTGAAGCGTCGTCGACGGTTTCTTCCTCGGCCTTGGCGGCGGCGAGGCGGGCGGCGCGGCGGCGCTCGGCAATCGACAGACCGTCGCCGGCCTCGTCGTCCTTGTCCTTCGTCGTGGCGGATTCACCGCGCACGACCACGCGTCCGCGACCCGCGTACACGAGAGAGCTCTTCGCGCCCAGGTGCTCGGGGTCCAGACCCGACAGCTTGTGTCCTTCGCCGAAGAAACGGGTCCGGATCAGCAGCTCCATCATCGGGTGGGTGAACAGGAAGATCACCGCGATGTCGATGACTGTCGTGATACCGAGGGTGAAGGCGAAGCCCTGAACGCCACCAACGGCGAGCAGGTAGAGGACCACGGCCGCAACCAGGTTGACGGCGTCGGACACCAGGATGGTGCGCTTGGCGCGATCCCAGCCTTCCTCGACGGCGGCACGGAGCGGGCGTCCATCTCGGACCTCGTCTCGAACACGTTCGAAGTAGACGATGAACGAGTCGGTGGTCACGCCAATTGCCATGATCAGACCGGCGACACCTGCCAGCGAGAGGCGGTAGCCCATCGCCCACGACAGCAGCGTGATCACCAGGTAGGTGATAACCGAAGCAATGACCAGCGAACCGGCAGAGATAATCGCGAGGCCGCGGTACTGCCAGATCAGGTAGAGGATGACGAGCAGGAAGCCGATGAGGGCCGCCCACAGGCCAATGGTCAGGTGGTCCGTACCGATCGTTGCAGAAATCTGCTGCTCGGACTGAACCTCGAAGTTCAGGGGCAACGAGCCGAACTGCAGCTGGTTAGCCAGCGCGGTCGCAGACTGCGCGGTGAAGTTACCGCTGATCTGTGCCTCACCGTTCGCAATGATGGCCTGCATCGACGGAGCGGTAATGACTGTTCCGTCGAGGACGACCGCGAACGAGTTACGATCCGGGCTGCCTCGGAAGGACGACCCCTGGGGGTCCGAATCGTGGTAGCCGTACAGGATCGTGGAGGTTTCCTTGAACTTCTCGGCACCATCGTGGTTGAACTGCAGCGACACGATCCACTGGCCGGTCGACTGACCGTTATTGTTGCGCGCGATGGCCGCGGTCGCAGACGTCAGGTCCGAACCGGGAACGGCCACAGGGCCCAGGATGTACTTGACCTGGCCGGACTCGTCGCAGGCGGCGTAGGGCTTATCAGCGGGGCCCTCGACGCGCTTCACATCGGCAGATGCCGAGCAATCGAGCGTCAGGAAGTCGTACATGACCTGCTCGGTCACCCAGGCGAGATCCGAAGCGTTCTCGGGGGTCGTCGCGGGGGTGTCGGACAGGACGCCGTCACCGTCCGCGTCCGCAGCGCCACGAGCGGTCGCCTCGTCCAGAGCGGTGGACTGAACGCCGGACTGAGCCGTGTCAGCCGCGCCAGCGCCGCTCTGTTCACCCGACTGAGTGCCACTCTGCTCGCCGGATTGCGCACCCGACTGAGCGCCGGACTGCACACCCGACTGAGGGTTATCCACCTGAGGCTGCTGCTGATTCTGGAGAACGCCCTGCGCGGGCCCGATGCGCAGCACCGGGCGGAAGTTCATCTGCGAGGACGAACGGATCAGGTCCAGCTGCTCCTGGGAGGGGGGTGCCGGGAATCGACACCATAATGTTCGAGCTACCCATCGAGGAGATCTCGGACTCGGACACGCCGGAGGCGTCAATACGATTACGAATAATCGAGATCGCCTGCGTGATGTCCTCCTCGGTGATCTCACGCTGTCCCTCCGAGGTCGGGGTCGGAGTCAGGATCAGCTGAGTACCACCCTTGAGGTCAAGGGCCAGGTCGGGATACGGGGACACGCCCTTCACGAAGTGCCCGATCGCAAGTGCCGCACACGCCGCCACGATGGCGACGGTCAGGGTCACGAGCGCGCGCACGGGGCGTCGCTTGTGTGATGCCACGGTTCTACTTTCCGTTCAGCCTTGAGTTACTTCTGCTGCTCGTCGGTGTCGCTCACGTCGAAAGACTGGGCGTCTTCCTCATCGAGGCCGAGGACGGACGCGTCCTCCTCCACCGCCTCTGCCTCGTCGGCGTCCGCGTCAGCCTGATCTGCGTCAGCGAGCGGCGGCTGTCCACCGATCTCGGCGATGAATTCGCGCTCCCAGTACATCTCGTGTCCGTCGGTGGTCTCCAGGACGACGATGTCGCCGTCGAGGTCGACGAAACGACCCCAGAAGCCCACGCGGGTACGCACCCATTCGCCGGGCGTGACGGCTGCGAGCTGGTCGCGCTTTTCCTGTTCCAGCTTCTGCATCTGCTGCCTGCGGGAGCGCGAGCTCCACATCATGAAGACGATGAGGAAAGCTGCCATGATCAGGAGCATGTAGTTGTTCATAAAGGCTGATTCACTTTCGATGACGGTCTAGCGCTTCGAGCGCACTTTGCCAGTCTAATGCCCGAGCAAGGTTTTAGCCTAAGTGATCAAGGTGTGGCGCGGCGCAAGACGCCACCGGGGCCGTTTTGACACCGCGCGCCACCCGCGGCCAGCACAGATGGGGACGAGGCCCACTCCCCTAGTCGAAGAGAGCGCCGTCCGGCGCGGGTGGAGTGAGGCCGAGGTGAGCCCACGCCTTGGGGGTTGCCATGCGTCCGCGGTTGGTGCGCACGAGAAAGCCCTCGCGCACAAGGTAGGGTTCTGCAACCGTCTCAACCGTTTCTGCTTCCTCGCCGATCGTCACGGACAGGGTCGTCAGGCCCACCGGGCCGCCCGCGAAACGACGGCAGATGGCATCGAGAACCGCGCGGTCCAGGCGATCCAGGCCGGATGGGTCGACCTCGAAGAGCTCGAGCGCGCCGCGCGCGGCCTCGAGGGTCAGCTGCCCGTCGCCGTGCACCTGGGCGTAGTCGACGACGCGACGCAGGAGGCGGTTCGCGATTCGGGGAGTGCCGCGCGAACGCGAGGCGATCTCGTGAGCGGCCTGCGCGTCGATGGGTGAACCCAGCAGCGTGGCGGAACGGGTGACGACGGACTGCAGGTCATCGGTTTCGTAGAACTCGAGATGGGCGGTGAAACCGAAGCGGTCACGCAGCGGTGCGGGGAGGAGGCCCGATCGCGTGGTTGCCCCCACGACCGTGAAGGGCGGAAGGGTCAGCGGGATCGACGTCGCACCGGGTCCCTTGCCCACGACGACGTCGACGCGGAAGTCCTCCATGGCGAGGTAGAGCATTTCCTCGGCGGTGCGCGCGAGGCGGTGAATCTCGTCGATGAAGAGGATGTCGCCTTCTTGGAGGCCTGAAAGAATCGCGGCAAGGTCACCAGCATGCTGGATCGCGGGACCGGAGGTCAGGCGCAGGGACGTGCCCATCTCTGCAGCGATGATCATCGCGAGCGTCGTCTTGCCGAGTCCCGGAGGGCCCGCGAGGAGAACATGATCGGGGCTCGCCGAGCGCATGCGCGCGGCGTCGAGGACGAGCTGCAGCTGGCCGCACACGACGCGCTGGCCGACGAACTCCGAGAGCTTCTTGGGGCGCAGCGCGGCCTCGGCAGCGCGCTCAAGCTCCCCGGCGTCGGGAGCGACGATGCGCATCGCATCGACGTCGAACCCTGAATCCATCTGATCAGCCACGTCCGCCTCCCAGCGTCACGAGAGCAGCGCGCAGCATGTCGGAAGCGCCGAGTCCGCTGCCCGCAAGCTTCTCGATGGCCTTGGCCGCCTGGGCCTCGGACCATCCGAGACCGACCAACGCGGCGCTGACCTCCGAGGCCACGGCGTCCTCGGTGGGCGCGGGAGCGGCCGTGGTTTCGCCGCCCGGCAGGGCTGCTGGAGTACCCAGCTTGTCGCCGATTTCGAGCGCCATGCGCTGGGCTGACTTCTTACCCACACCCGGGATGCGCTGGAGCGCCGTCAGATCCTGGTCGCGCACCGCACGGCGCAGGTCGTCGGGACGCAGGACAGCCAGTGCGGCGAGCGCGATCTTCGGGCCGATGCCCGACACCGACAGCAGCTTCGTGAACACGTCACGCTCATCCGCGGACTCGAAGCCGTAGAGCGTCATCGAGTCTTCGCGCACGATCATCGACGTGAACACCGTCATCTCCTGATCACGTGACGCACCCTGCGCGAACGCGGGCGTCACGTGCACGCGAAAGCCGATGCCCCCCACCACGATGTCGATGTGGTCGAGGCCGACGCTCGCGACTGTGCCGCGCAGAATGGAGATCACTGCGTTCCTTTCGTTCACGGGTCACCCGCGCGCGCGGGCGAACATATGTACGATTCTAGCCGCGCCTGCGCCTCGGATCGACAGCACCCGTTCGGCGTTGCGCGGCCTGGGCCTCGGCCCACGCCTTTTGAGCGGGGGTCATGGAGCCGCGCGCGGTGAGGCGGCCCGAGATCGAGACGGCGACCGACGAGTCCTCAGGGGCACCGAACAAGCCGGTCCCCCGCCACGCGTGCGTGATCGCGATGGCCAGCGCGTCGGCGGCGTCCGCGGGCTTGGGGACCTTGGCGAGGCCGAGGATTCGAGCGACCATCGCCTGCACCTGAGCCTTGTCCGCGTTGCCGTTGCCGGAGACGGCGGACTTAACCTCCGAGGGCGTATGAACGGCCATCGGCAGGCCGGCACGACCGACGCACGTCATCGCCGCGCCCATGACCTGCATCGTGGTGGTCACCGACTGCAGGTTGTCCTGCGCGAAGACGCGTTCGATGGCAACAACCTCGGGCTCGTAGCGCTCGATAACGCTATCGATCGCATCCGCGATCGTTCGCAGCCGGAAGTGCGTCGCCAGGTCCTTATCCGTGCGGGCCACACCGACGTACACAAGCGAGGCGCGCCGCGACGCATCGACGTCAACCACGCCGAGGCCGCAGCGTGTCAGGCCCGGGTCGATGCCCATGACGCGCATCAGGAGCGCGCCACCATATCGACGAACATGGCGTGGATACGGTCGTCTCCGCCCACCTCGGGATGGAAGGACGTCGCCATGACGTTGCCACGGCGCACCGCGACGATCGGGCCGTTGGCGCTATTTCCGGCGCGCGCGATAACCTCGACGCCCTCGCCCACCGACTCAACCCACGGAGCGCGGATAAACACGGCGTGGAAAGGGCCGCCCTGAAGACCCTCAACGTCCAGGTCCTCCTCGTAGGAGTCGACCTGGCGACCGAAAGCGTTACGGCGCACGACCATGTCGAGCGCGCCGAAGGAACGCTGGTCCTCGCGGCCGTCCAGGATCGACGAGGCAAGCATGATCATGCCCGCGCACGTCCCGTACACGGGCATGCCGGACGCGATGCGTTCATTGAGCGTGTCAAACATGCCGAAACACAGGAGGAGATTCGACATGGTCGTCGACTCGCCACCCGGGATAACCAGGCCATCGACCTGGTCGAGCTCAGAAACCCTACGCACAAGCAGCGCGCGGGCGCCGGAGTTTTCCAGCGCCCGCACGTGCTCTGCGACGTCGCCCTGCAGGGCGAGAACGCCGATGGTCACCATCCGCGCTCCGCGAGGCGGTGATCGACCGGCAGGTCGTCGACATTAATGCCGACCATGGCCTCGCCCAGGCCACGGGAGACCTCGGCGATGACGGACGGATCGTCGTAGAAGGTCGTGGCCTTAACAATGGCGGCCGCACGCTTGGCGGGGTCGCCCGACTTGAAGATGCCCGAACCAACGAAGACGCCCTCGGCGCCCAGCTGCATCATCATCGCAGCGTCGGCGGGAGTGGCGATGCCGCCGGCCGTGAAGAGCACGACGGGGAGGCGACCCTCGCGCGCGACCTCGGCGACGAGCTCGTAGGGGGCCTGCAGTTCCTTGGCCGCGACGTAGAGCTCGTCCTCGGGCAGGGAGGTCAGGTGGCGGATCTCGTCGCGGATCTTGCGCATGTGCGTGGTCGCGTTGGAGACGTCGCCGGTGCCGGCCTCGCCCTTGGAGCGGATCATGGCCGCACCCTCGTTGATGCGGCGCAGCGCCTCACCGAGGTTGGTCGCACCGCAGACGAAGGGAACGGTGAAGTTCCACTTGTCGATGTGGTGCGTGTAGTCGGCGGGGGTCAGAACCTCGGACTCGTCGATGTAGTCGACGCCGAGAGACTGCAGGACCTGCGCCTCGACGAAGTGACCGATGCGGGCCTTAGCCATCACGGGGATGGACACGGCCTCGATGATGCCTTCGATCAGGTCCGGGTCGGACATGCGGGCCACGCCACCCTGGGCGCGGATGTCGGCGGGGACGCGCTCGAGGGCCATGACGGCCACGGCGCCCGCGTCCTCGGCGATCTTCGCCTGCTCGGGGGTGACGACGTCCATGATGACGCCGCCCTTGAGCATCTGGGCCATGCCGCGCTTCACCTGCGGGGTGCCGACCTCGCGCTTAGCGGTCGAATCGCTCATGTTCACTCCTGCTCTTCCAGCTGGGCACGAACCTCATCCGACAGGGACATGTTCGTGTAGATGTTCTGCACGTCATCGGAGTCCTCGAGTGCGTCGATGAGCTTGTTGACCTTGAGAGCG
This sequence comes from uncultured Sanguibacter sp., assembly GCA_916438365.1. Next base: position 24,671 of record CAKAEY010000018.1, on the reverse strand, counting down.
CCCTCGAGATCGAGCTCGACCTCGGTGGAGGCGACGAACTGGACTTCGGCGGAGTCGTAGTCGATGCCGGCATCCTGCAGGGCGCTGCGAACGGCGACAACGTCCTTGGGATCGGACTCGACGATGAAGAGCTCACCGGCGTCCTCGACCTCTTCGGCTCCCGCGTCCAGGACGGCCATCATGATGGATTCCTCGTCCACACCGTCGGCGGCGGGCACCTCGACGATGCCGCGGCGCGAGAACAGGTAGGACACCGAACCGGGGTCGGCCAGCGAGCCGCCGTGGCGGGTGAAGCCCAGGCGCACATCGGAGGCCGCGCGGTTACGGTTGTCGGTCAGACACTCCACCAGGAAGGCGACGCCGTTCGGGCCGTAGCCCTCGTACATGATGGTCTCGTAGTTGGCGCCACCGGCTTCAGCACCGGAGCCACGCTTGACGGCGCGGTCGATGTTGTCGGCGGGGACGGAGTTCTTCTTCGCCTTCTGGATGGCGTCGTACAGGGTCGGGTTGCCAGCGGGGTCGCCGCCGCCCGTGCGAGCTGCAACCTCAATGTTCTTGATGAGGCGCGCGAAGAGCTTGCCGCGCTTGGCGTCAATAGCGGCCTTCTTGTGCTTGGTGGTCGCCCACTTAGAGTGTCCCGACATCACTTCTCCCTGTTGGGTGGATAGATACCGCCACATTCTAACGCGTTTGCGGCCCCCATCCGCATCCGGGCGGGCGTCACGTGGACAAACGTAAACACACTCACAGGAAGGACGGACGAGGCCGGGGCTACTTCCGCGGGCACGCGACCTATCGGGTGGGCGGGGTGAGCACCACGCGAAGGGCGGCGCTGGAGGGTGCCAGTTTCTCCCAGGGTCCGTCGAATGTGAGGATGAGAGCGGTCGCGGTGGGCACGCCTCGGACTACCTCTGCCCGATCGTCCTCGCGGGCCAGAACATAGCCCGCGCCGGAGATGGTCGGCTCGTGTCCGACAATGAGCGCGCGCTCTCCCTCGAAGGTGCGAGCCAGGGTCAGGATGTCTTCCTCGTCGGCGTTGTAGACGCCGCGGTCGAACCAGCTCTCGCGAATCGACGCTCGCTGGCTGATCTGGGCGAACGTCTGCTGGGCGCGAACCGCGTCCGAGCACACGGCCACATCGAAGCTCCCGATCTCGCGGGACAGGACACCGCCGAGGCGCGCGGCCTGGTCGACGCCCGCATGCGTGAGGGGGCGCGTGTGATCGGGGTAGGAGTATGCGGCCTGCGCGTGGCGAACGAGAACGAGGGTTGGCATACTTCCAAGCGTAACCGCACGGGGAGGACACCATGGCACTGGGAGTCGAAGCCGCATCGGGCATCTGCTCGGCGCGCGAATGCACGAACGCCGCGATCTACCGGATCGACTGGCGCAATCCCGCGATCCATCGCGGGCGCACGAAGACGTGGCTGGCGTGTGAGGAGCACCGCTCCTACTTGGAGGGTTACTTCAGGTACCGCTCGTTCCCCTACGAGGTGTCAGCTTTCGTCGCGCCCGATGAGGACTCAGGCGGCGAATCGTCTCACGACCACTGATCGAGGGGACGGTCGTTCCAGGTCAGGGCGTGCAGGCCCTTGGCCAGCTCGGAGGCCGAGGCCGGGGCGAAACCGGGAGCCCACTCGAAGGTGGACGTGCCCGTGTTGGACATGAAGTGCTTGGAGACGAGGTCCTCGTCGATGTCGGCGGACAGCCACGTGGCCAGCAGACGCGTGAGGGCACCGTGGATGACGAACACTGCGACGGCCTCGTCCCCCGCCTGCTCGCGAGCGGCCAGGCCCACGCGGCGCACGGTTTCCAGCGATCGGGCCAGGGCCTCGCGCCCGTTTTCGCCGCCCGGCATACGGTTGTCCAACTCCCCGGCGCACCACGACAGGGTCGTGTGCACGTAGAGGGACTGAGAGCACGGGTCGGCCGCCATTTCGAGATCGCCGGAGCGCAGCTCGCGGATGCCAGGGTGCACCTGCGGGGTCAGCCCGTAGGCGCTCGCCAGCGGGGCCGCGGTCAGACGCGTGCGGTGGAGCCCAGACAAAGCGATGACCGTGGGAGGAGGCGCAACCTCGGACTCCCATCGATCCGCGAGGCGCTGGGCCTGGAGAAGCCCTTCGGGAGTCAGTCCGAGGCCGGGGCGCACCGTATCGAGCGCGCCGAGGCGATTCGCGGGGGTCTGTCCGTGCCGTACCAGCACAATCTTCACTGCTGCTCCCAGAAAAGTCGTTCCATGACGGCGCGCGCCTTGCGTCCAGCGCGCAGCCAATCGTCTTCGAGGGCATTCAGCCCGCCGCTACCGTACCCGAGGATCGCTGCGAGGGCACGCAGCTCCGCGCTGTCACGAGGCAAGACGTCGAGCTTCACACCGCTCATGCGCCCAGTCGCCAGCGTGTTGGCCACGCGAATGCGGGTGGCCATGTCCCAGGCATCGAGAAGAGTCTGCGCGTCTTGAGCGCTGATCAGCTCGTGCTCCCGAGCGCTTCGAATCGCCTGCGTCGTCGAGGGCGTACGCAGTGCGGGGTTGTTTGTTCCTGCTCGCATCTGAATGAGCTGGATCGTCCACTCGACGTCGGTGAGGCCACCGGGTCCGAGCTTCACGTGACGAGCAGCTCAATGCCGCGCGGCAGGCGCTCGTTTTCCATGCGGGCTTTGAGCAAGCGAATGTCGCGCACGTCTGCCTCGCTCACTCCCCCGTACGCAAGCTCCGCGAAAAGTTCTCGAGCCTGATCGGCGAGGCTCCCCTCCCCGATCGGGCGCGCACGCACCGCCGCCTGTCTCTCCCACGTCGATGCCCAGCGCTGCGCATACTCACGGTGCGACTCGATCGTGCGGCTCATCGGGCCGTTCTTGCCCTCGGGCCGCAGATCGGGGTCGACGACAATGCCCAGCTGATTAGTCGCAGAGCCAAGGAGCTTCTTCACGCGGTTGACGATCGCCGTCGCGCTTGCCGCCGCCTCCGCGTCGGAAGCTCCGCCGACGGCCTCGTGCAGAGCAATCACGTCTGCGTCCGATGCGTACGAGCATTCCCGTCCGCCGTAGCGGCCCATCGCGACGAACACGACGTTCGCCCGCATCTCTCCCCGCCGCTCAGTTTCCTCCCGCTGCGCGATGGCGAGTGCTCCGAGAATTGCCGCATCCGTGGCGTCAGCGATCGCGTTCCCGCGAGGATCGACGCCGCCCAGCAGGTCACTCATCGCGCAACGCGTCAACTCGCGGGTGCGCACGGCGCGGACCCGAGCGGCGGCCTCCATCGCGTCGTCATGACGGTCGATGAGGGCGGCGACTTCTCGGGCCAACCGGTGCGGCTCACGCGGTGCCAGCTCAGCATCGTCGTCGAGCCACGCCACTGCCTCGGGACGCTTGGCGAGGGCATCCGCAATCCAGCGAGAGTTCGGAAGCATGGTCGTAAGCCTGTGGGCGGCCACTCCCGAGTCGCGCAGGAGCGCGAGGTACCAGTGCGAATCGCCGATGTCCTCGGACAGGATGCGGAAGTTCAGGAGGCCCATGTCGGGGTCCGCCCCACCAGCGAGCCACGAGATGAACACCGGGAGCAGGTGGCGCTGAATCGCCGCGCGCCTGCTCGTCCCCTGAGTGAGGGCTCCGATGTGCGTCAGCGCTCCCGCCGGATCACGGTAGCCGATCGCCGCCAGGCGATCGCGCGCACCATCTGCATGCAACGACACCTCATCCTCACTGAGCGACGCGGTCGCGGCGATGATCGGGCGGTAGAAGACGTCCTCGTGCAGAGCGCGCACGCGAGTGCGAACCTCGTTGATCGCAGCGCTGATCGACGCCGCATCGGGGAAGCGAGCGGGTCCCATCGCACGCCCGAGGACACGCAGCTCCCGTTCCTTATCGGGAATCAGGTGCGTACGGCGCATGCGGGGCAGCTGGGTGCGGTGTTCGACGGCCCGCAGGAATCGGTAGCACGAGGCGAGCTGACGCGCGTCGCTGCGTGCAATATAGCCGCCCTCGCGCAGCGCCTCGATCGCCTCCAGGGTCGACCTCACGCGCAGGAAGGCGTCGGTACGACCGTGAACGAGCTGAAGCAGCTGGACGGTAAACTCGACGTCTCGCAGACCGCCGCGCCCGAGCTTGAGCTCGCGCGACGCGTACGAACGCGAGATGTTGTCTTCGACGCGACGGCGCATCTGGCGTGCCGCCTCGACGAATCCTTCGCGCGTCGCCGCGCTCCACACGTAAGGCTGCGCGGCCTCCTCGAAGGCACGCCCGACGGCCTCGTCTCCCGCGCAGGCGCGGGCCTTCAGCAGCGCCTGGAACTCCCAGGTCTGCGCCCACTTGTCCCAGTACTGACGGTAGGACTCAACGGTGCGCACGAGCGCTCCGTTACGTCCCTCGGGGCGCAGGTTCGCATCCACCGTCCATAGCGGAGCTTCGGTTCCTGGGCCCGAGCAGGCGGAGGCGGTGGCAGCCGCGAGGCGCGTCGCGACCTCGAGGGCCACGCGCTCATCCCCATCCGCCCCGGCCTCGGCGACGTAGACAACATCGACATCGGAGATGTAGTTGAGTTCGCGTGCTCCCGTCTTGCCCATCGCGATGATCGCAAAGGGGACGAGCCCGCGCGGATCGATGTCCCGCCTCGCCAGGGCCAGGCCGGCCTCAAGGGTCGCGTCGACCAGGTCGGCAATGCGCCGACCGACCTCAGGCATAAGCCCTTCAGGATCGTCGCTCGTCAGGTCATCGGCGGCCAGGTACAGCAGGACCCGGCGATACGCGCCGCGCAGATCGTCCACCCGGGCATCCTCAGAGGCAACGAAGGCACCACGCTCCCCTCGCGTCGCGCCCACGGACGCGAGCATCACGCTCGAGGCCTCGCCGGGATCCTCCCAGATCGCCCGTGCACGGGCGGGATCGGCGATCACGTAGTCGCCCAGCCACTGGCTACCACCTAGGACAGCGCACAGGCGAGCGCGCGCACGCGAATCATCGACGAGTCCACGCACGAGGCCGGGGTCGGCCTCGTGCAGACGGATCGCCGCCAGCAGCGCCTGATCAGGGTCGGCACCCGCTCCCAAGTCCGCCCCCCAGACGTCTGCTCCACCGGGTAGCTCCTCGAAGAAGGAGAGGGCACGGCGTGGATCTAAGAAACCGGCGATCCGGAGCGAATCAGCGCTCACCGGGGAACAACCTTGAGGAATTGCTCGAGCTCCTGGCGAGTGATCTGCTGGCGGTATTCCGTCCATTCCTTGCGCTTGTTGCGGATGACATAGTCGAACACCTGCTCACCGAGGGTGGCGGCCACCAGGTCGGAGATCTTCATGGCACGCACGGCGTCCGCCAGCGACGCCGGTAGGGCGTGAATACCCATGACTTGACGCTCACGATCCGACAGGTCCCACACGTTGTCCTCGGCCTCGGGCATCAGCTCCATCTTCTTCTCGATGCCGTCGAGGCCTGCCGCGATGAGGACAGCGAACGCCAGGTAGGGGTTCGCACTCGGGTCAGGGGCTCGGTACTCAATGCGTGCCGCCGCGGCCTTCTTGGGCTTGTAGAGGGGAACACGCACGAGAGCCGAGCGATTCAGGTGCCCCCAGCACACGTAGGAGGGTGCCTCTCCCCCGCCCCACAGGCGCTTGTAGGAGTTGACGTGCTGATTGGTGATGGCCGCGATCTCCTCGGCATGGGCGAGAAGGCCCGCAATGAACTGACGCCCCGTCGTGGAGAGGCGGTACTGACCCGCCGGGGAGAAGAACGCATTTTCTTCGCCCTCGAACAGCGACAGGTGCGTGTGCATGCCCGAGCCCGGGTGCTCAATGAAGGGTTTGGGCATGAACGTCGCGACGAGCTCCTCGCGCAGCGCGACCTCCTCAATGAGGGTGCGCGCAGTCATGATGTTATCCGCTGCGCGCACGGGGTCAACGGCTCGCAGGTCAATCTCATTTTGTCCAGGCCCGCCCTCGTGGTGCGAGACTCAACCGGAATCGCCATGTCCTCAAGCATGCGCACGGCACGACGGCGGAAGTCGTTCGAATCGCCGCGTGCGACGTGATCGAAGTATCCGGCCTGATCGACGGGGATCATGCGATCGGGCGTCACCGGCTGACGCAGCAGGTAGAACTCGATCTCCGGGTGGATCATGACCCGGAAGCCGGCATCGGCGGCGCGCTCTACCGCCCGCTCAAGGACGCCGCGGGGATCGGAGGGAGCCGGGCGACCATCAGGCATGAGAACGTCGCAGAACATGCGAGCAACCGGATCCTCGTTGGAACGCCACGGGAGCAACTGGAACGTCGACGCATCGGGCTTAAGCAGCATGTCCGACTCGTAGACGCGCGTCAGGCCTTCGACGGCCGAGCCGTCAAAGCCAATCCCCTCAGCGAACGCCTCCTCAAGTTCACCCGGGTCAATCGAGATCGACTTCAAGACGCCCGCAACATCCGTGAACCACAAACGGATAAAGCGAATGTTCTTCTGCGCGACCTCGCGCAGCACGTATTCCTGATGCGAATCCACCGGTACCCTCCCGTTGAGAAAAGAACGGGCCGACCGCAGGGACTGCGGTCGGCCCGGCATGGTTCCAGTCTACTTGCCCAGGTTGAAACCCTTCGAGATGGATTCAAGTGCGCCGGTGAGATCGGAGGGAAGCATCCACAGCTTGGACGCCTGACCGTCAGCAATCTTCGGCAGCATTTCGAGGTACTTGTAGGACAGGAGCTCGGGCGTGGCCTTGCCAGCGTTGATCGCCGCGAAGACGGTCTGGATGGCCTCGGACTCGCCCTGTGCGCGCAGGATCTGCGCCTGGCGAGCACCCTCGGCCTGGAGGATCAGGGCCTCCTTCTGACCCTTGGCCTGCAGCACCTGAGCCTCCTGCTGGGCGGAAGCGGCCAGAACGGCGGCCTGCTTGGCACCCTCGGCCTTCTTGATCTGCGCCTCACGCTCGGCCTCGGCGGTCAGAATCGTGGCGCGCTTCGTACGCTCCGCCGTGATCTGCTGCTCCATGGCGGCCAGGACTCGCGGCGGCGGCTCGATCGACTTGAGCTCCACGCGGGTCACTCGAATACCCCACGGGCCCGTGGCCTCGTCAAGGACACCACGCAGCTGCTTGTTGATCGACTCACGCGAGGTCTGCGTCTGCTCCAGGTCCAGCGAACCGATGAGGTTACGCAGCGTCGTCGCGGTCAGCTGTTCAATCGCCTGCAGGAAGTTGGCGACCTCATAGGTCGCGCTGCGCGGATCCGTGATCTGGAAATAGATGACGGAGTCGATCGAGACCATCGCCTGGTCGGCGGTGATGACGGGCTGAGGCGGGAAGTTCGCGACCTGCTCGCGCAGATCGACACGAGCGGCGACGCGGTCCACGAAGGGGACCAGCAGGTGGAAACCGCCCTGCATAACCGCCTGGTACCGGCCAAGGCGCTCGACAACGTAGGCCTGCGCCTGCGGGACAATGCGCACCGCGCGGACCAGCGAGACAACGACGAAAACGATGAGAGCAAAGATAACGACCAGGGCGATGTTGCCGATGAGGTCAACGGAACTCATACCGTCTTTCCTTTCTTATCAAACAAATGGGGCGCGACTCAGGACGCGGGGTCGGCATAGGGGTGCGTGGGGGCGAGTTGCGTGGGTTCGACGGCGCTCACGACGGCGGTTGCACCGTCGATGCGATCAACACGAACTTCGGTGCCAACGGGCAGCGTTGACCCCTCGGTGCGCGCGCTCCACTCTCCACCGGAGAACTGGATACGTCCGTGGCGCTCGCCCACGGCCTCGGTCACGTAACCGGTCTTGCCAATCAGGCCGTCAGTGTTGCTCGGAACGTAAGCGCTGGACCGGTCGATACGACCCTTCAGGAAGGGACGCAGGATGACCAAAAGGGCGATCGAGACGACAATGAAGACGATAACCTGAATCGTCAGGTTCGCGCCGCACGCGCCGGCGATGCCCGCGGCCAGCGCGCCAATCGCAAACATGAGGAACACGAAGCTCACGGCCATAACCTCGACAATTCCGCAGACGAGGGCACCGAGAATCCACAGCCACCAGGTACTCATCACACCTTCCCTTTCAGTCGGTGACGCCGCGCGCCCACCAGCGCCCGTCAGCGTTTCCAGCGAGCAGAGGCATGCCGTACACCTCTGACAGGTTGACACCGGTCAGGACGTCGTCGATCGGCCCCTGATGCGCGATCGCGCCGTTCGACATGATCGCACAGTGCGTGACACCCGCGGGGATCTCTTCGATCTGGTGCGTGACCAGGATGACCTGCGGTGACTTCGAACCCGCCATGATCTCTGACAGAGCGGCGATCAGCAGCTCACGCGCACCCAGGTCGAGGCCCGACGTCGGCTCGTCGAGAATGAGCACCTCCGGGTCGGTCATGAGAGCGCGCGCCAGCAGCACGCGCTGGGCCTCGCCCTCAGAGAGCGTCGAAAACTCGCGCTGGGCCAGGTGCGAGACACCGAAGATGTCCATGAGCGCATGGGCGCGCTCGTCGTCGACCTGCTCGTATTCCTCGTCGTGGGCGACCGCCAGGCCCCAGGCAGCGCTGCGGACCGTGTCGAGGACCGTCTGGGTCGGCACGATCTTGGCCCCCACCGCCGCGGAGGACAGCCCCACGCGCGTCGCGATCTCGGCCGGATCAGCATCCAATAAATTGGTTTCTGACACCGTCACCTCTCCACTATCGGGAGCGATACGGCCCGAGGCCACGCGCGCCAGCGTGGTCTTGCCGGCGCCATTCGGGCCGACGATGACCCAGTGCTGGCGCGGGCGCGTCGACCACGAGACGTCGGACAGGACCTGCGTGTCCCCGCGTTGGAGAGACACGTGAGAAAGATTCAGGACGTAAGTCATGTATCCAGCCTAGTCGTCTGTCGGGTGACGTGCGCCCTAAACGAGCGAACGGTACAGCTCGGCGGTCTTGACTCCGATCGCTTCCCAGGAGAAGTGATCGCGGGCTCGAACGAGGCCGGCCTCACCCATGCGGCGTCCCAGCTCAGGATCGTCAAGGACACGCACCAGTCGATCAGCCATCGCTTCCTCGAAGGCACGAGGATCAAGCGGCGTTCCCGTGCCGTCCTGCATCTGCTCGATCGGGACGAGGTAGCCGGTCTCCCCATCGACGATGACGTCGGGGATGCCACCGGTCGCGGTACCGACGACGGGCAAACCGAGAGCCATCGCCTCCAGGTTGACGATGCCGAGGGGCTCGTACACAGACGGCGTGATGAAGACCTGAGCCGAGGACAGATCGCGGCCACCTCGGGCTGGGGAAGCATCTCGGAGATGAGAACGACGCCCGAGCGGCGAGCACGCAGCTCGGCGACGAGGCCCTCCACCTCCGCGGCGATCTCGGGCGTATCGGGAGCACCAGCGCACAGCACGAGCTGAACGTCATCGGGCAGCAGCTGAGCCGCGCGCAGGAAGTAGGGCAGGCCCTTCTGGCGAGTAATGCGACCGACGAACACGACCGTGCGACGCGACGGGTCAATGCCGTGCTCGGCAAGAACGCGTGCGCGCAGCTCCTCGCCCGCCTCGCCCTCGGGGGCGTGCCACTTGTTCAGATCGATACCGTTGTGAATGACATGCACGCGCTCGGGATCAACGCCCGGGTAGCAGCGCAGAATATCGTCGCGCATGCCGTTCGAGACCGCGACGATCGCGCTCGCAGCCTCGTAGGCGGTCTTCTCCACGTAGGACGACAGGCGGTAGCCGCCGCCGAGCTGCTCAGCCTTCCACGGGCGCAGGGGCTCGAGTGAATGCGCCGAAATAACGTGCGGGATGTCGCCGAGAAGCGACGCAACGTGCCCAGCAAAGTTCGCGTACCAGGTGTGGGAATGGACCAGGTCAGAACCCTCGCACGCGGCGGCAATCTCGAGGTCAACACCGAGCGTGCGCAGGGCGGCGTTCGCTCCGGCAAGCTGAGGCAGATCAGCGTGTCCGGTCACGCCCGGGTCAGCTCCGTCGGTGCCCGGTTCGCGCGGACCGTCGAAGGCCTGGACGCGCAGGTCATCGACGAGGCCACGCAGGACCTTGGCCAGTTCGAGCACGTGAACACCGGCTCCTCCATAGACGTGAGGCGGGTATTCGCGGGTAAGGAGATCAACGCGCATGGTGGGGTCCTTCCGACGGGAGCGACGTGTGAGACTCATCGTATCCGATCTCACGTCGTCGCCGGTCGAAAACGAGACGGTGTAGCAATCGATAGACATTTGTAATACAGTGTGACCACTCCCACGGGTCCGCGCCGATGCGGATCCACTCGACCAACGAAGAGGTGCCACATGGCAAAGAACCACGTCCTGGCAATCGTTCTCGCGGGCGGTGAGGGTAAGCGACTGATGCCCCTGACGAATGACCGCGCAAAGCCGGCCGTTCCTTTCGGTGGCCACTTCCGCCTGATCGATTTCGCTCTGTCGAACATCGTGAATTCCGGATACCTCAAGATTGTTGTCTTGACGCAGTACAAGTCCCATTCACTCGACCGTCACGTTACAAAGACCTGGTACACGTCTCCCCTACTCGGCAACTTCATTGCCCCTGTACCGGCTCAGCAGCGTCGCGGCCCGCACTGGTACCTGGGTAGCGCAGATGCCATCTACCAGTCGCTGAACATCGTCGACGATGAGCAGCCGGAGTACATCGTCATCATCGGTGCGGACAACATCTACCGCATGGACTTCTCGCAGATGGTCCAGCACCACATCGATTCGGCCTGCCCGCCACGGTCGCCGGCATCCGTCAGCCGATCGAGCTTGCTTCGGCGCTCGGCGTCATCGACGGCGAGAACGGCGTCGTCAAGAACTTCCTCGAGAAGCCGAAGAACGCCGTGGGACTGCCCGACGATCCGACTAAGGTTCTCGCCTCCATGGGCAACTACGTGTTCACCACGAAGGACCTGGTCAACGCTCTGCGTGAGGATGCGTCCAACCCCGATTCGAAGCACGACATGGGCGGCAACATCATCCCGTGGTTCGTCGAGCGCGGCGAGTGCGGCGTCTACGACTTCCAGGACAACGACGTGCCGGGGTCGACCGACCGTGACCGCGACTACTGGCGTGACGTCGGTACGCTGGACGCCTACTACGAGGCGAACATGGACCTGATCTCGGTGCACCCGGTGTTTAACCTGTACAACCGCGAATGGCCGACCATGACGATGATCGACGGTTCGCTGCCGCCGGCCAAGTTCGTGTACGGCGATGCGGATCGTCTGGGTCACGCGATCGACTCGTTCGTCTCACCCGGCGTCATCGTCTCCGGTGGCGAGATCGTGCGCTCGGTCATTTCCCCGAACACCTACGTCCACTCGTGGGCGAAGATCGAGGATTCGGTCGTTATGCACGGCTGTCGCATCGGCCGCTCGGCCCGGGTCGTGAAGACGATTCTGGATAAGAATGTCGTCGTTGAGGAAGGCACCGTCGTCGGTGTCGACCTTGACCACGATCGCGAGCGTGGCTTCACCGTCACCGAGTCTGGTATTACGGTCGTTCCCAAGGGTGCGGTCGTCCGCAAGTGAGCATGACTCACCGTCTCGATGAGCCGGGTGCTCCGCTGCTGTGTGCCAGCGGGGTGCCCGGCCTCGTCGTCACCGACGTCGATTCGACCCTGATCCGTCAGGAGGTCATCGAGGAGCTCGCAGGCGCTGCGGGCACTCGTGAGCGGGTCGCCGAGATTACGTCTCGTGCGATGAATGGCGAGCTCGATTTCGCGGAGTCTTTGCGCGAGCGCGTCGCAACCCTGGCGGGCGTTCCCGAGTCTGTCTTCGGCGATGTGCTGTCCACCATCTCCCCCACGACGGGGGCACGTGAACTGATCGACGCTGTTCACCGGTCCGGCGGAAAGTTCGGCGTCGTCTCGGGCGGGTTCGAAGAAGTGGTCGCTCCCCTGGCGGCCTCCCTCGGTATCGATTTCTACGCGGCGAACCGCCTCGAGGTCGCCGACGGCGTGTTGACGGGCCGCGTCCTCGGGCGCATCGTGACCTCCCAGGTGAAGGTCGACTGCCTACGTTCGTGGGCCTCGTCCCTCGGGGTCCCCCTCGAGCGAACGGTCGCGATCGGCGACGGGGCGAACGACGTCCCCATGATGCACGAGGCCGGGGTCGGTATCGCGTTCTGCGCGAAGCCCGCCGTGCGCGAGCAGGTGTCGGTCCAGCTCAACGCTCCGGATCTGTCTCTGGCAATCGCTCCCCTCGGCCTCGCCTAGGAGGAAACGCTAGGGTTCGCGCGTGTCGGTCAGGCGGATCATGTGCCCATCCCACCCATCGCGCCAGGCGCGGGCATACTCGAGGATCGCCGCCGGGTAGATCTCTCCATCGATCTGGGCGGCGGCCTCGTCAATATCCCACCAGGCCTGAGTGTCGATGACGGAGCGTTCCAGCTCAGTCCATCCTTCCCTGCTCAGCGCGGTCGAGGGTGCCTGCGCGATGAAAAACCACTCGTCCTGCCGGGCGGTGACCGCCAGGAAGTCGAACTCGGCGGTCCGGTAGAGGACGGGACCCACCAGGTCTTCAGGAGCCAGCTTAATGCCGGTTTCTTCAGAAACCTCACGCACGGCTGCGGCGCGCGGGCCTTCCCCCTCTTCGATGCCGCCACCGATCGTGAACCACCAGAACCGCTCCGGTTGATCTTCGTCGTGGCCCTTGGCCAATAGGACCCGTCCACGGTCGTCAAACAGAAGGACGCGGGCGGCCTCCCGGTGGGGATAACCGTCCGCGTCCACAGGCCAGTCGAGTGCGCTCATGCCTCCAGGGTAGCCCGGTGGCGGCGCAGTCCCCACACGAGGAGGGCGACGCTCACGACGAACACCGGGATTTCGATGGCGCCGTAGGTCAGGTTCCACGAGTCTTCGGGAGCCAGGAACCCCACGCCGTTGGCCTGAGCGTGCAGCGCGAGCGCTCCGACAAAGCCCAGGGCACCGGCGAGGATTCCACGCATCGCGCTATTGGCACGCAGGACGGCCCAGGCCAGCGCGTAACCGAACACGCCGGTGAAGATAGCGTGAGCGTAGGCACCGAGGATGGCGCGTACGAGGAACGATTCCCACAGTCCACCCATGCCGTCTTCGAGGGCACTCACGTAGTAGCCCACGTCCTCGCCCCAGGCGAAGCCGATGCCAACAAGGGCACCGAGAACGCCACCCTGTGCGGGCCGCTCGATCAGCTTACGTGCAGCCACAATCAGCGCGAGGACGCCGAGGCCTTTGCCGGTTTCCTCGACGACGGGTCCCGTCAGCACGGACGTCACACAGTCAACGGTACTTTCCGCTAAGCCAGAGTCTTCAACAGCGGAATCCAAAAAGCCGTTTCCGAAGCCGGCAAAAATGAGAGCACCGCCGGTTCCCCAGGCGAACGCGGCGAGCCATGCGAGAACCGAAGGCTTCATGCGCGCCCACGCACCGAGGAATACGAGGCCCACGACTGCGCTCAGCGTCGAGGCTCCGACCGCAAGCCAAGCATCGGAGGACGAGACTCCGGCCAGGGCGTTCGAAAATTCATAGATAGCCGCCGGGATACTCACTGCGATCAGCACGGCGGAGCAGATGATCAACGCCCAGGAACGTGGGCGCATCGACAGTTCATCAGTCACTGAGGTTTCCTTTCTGTTGCCGCCCATCGTGCCCCATGTTCCTGTGCGTCGCCTATGAGGGGACGATGGAACTGCCGTGAGAAGGCGCTGACTCGAAAGGCGTGCACCAGTGGCCTCCAAGAAAGCCTGCCGTTGCCTCAGCTCGTCTGAAGCACCCCGCTACACCAGCTCAATGCTGCGCGTCAGGCGACCTGCGCCCGACCGGCAACGGCGTTTGTGACATCCTTTTGTTGCTCCGCGATCGAGGTCAGTCGCAGGAATTCGCGCCGGTTGTCGACGGCATCAGCCAGCATCTGACGATCGTTCTCAATTCTCGAGGGATCGGCACCATGACGAGCCATGAGGCGCTGGTCAAGGCCGAGGGAGGCCAAGTCGGACAAGAAGGCGCGCATCGCACGCTTCGCATTCCGACCACCCTGGGCAGCCCACTTGAAGGCAGCCTTACGCGCGCGACGATCGGTCGCCATCGACACTTCGCCGGGAAGGATCCATCCGGTGCGCACGTACGGGACCAGGCCGTCGCGAATGTGGAGGGCCTCCCGTCTAGCAGCTCGCAGCAGCAGAATAGACCAGAGAAGGAACCCAGGAACACCCACCACGAGATACATCGCGATGAAGCCGAATCCGGATCCGGTCAGGGCGGTGCTTCCATTCCACACGAAGTGAATGAGCATCGCGAAGAACCAGAAGATGATCACGATAGCGGTCTTCGACCAGCCCCGCTTGAACTTGAGGAGGGCGAGCGCCAGTCCGATGCCCGTCATCGAGGTTGCCATCACGTGCAGGAAGGGCCCCAGCAGGGCACGAACGACGAATACAAAGACGAGGGTCTGTGTACCTTGTCCCTCGGTGCGCAGGAAGTACAGGATGTCCTCGAAGAATAGGAACCCAGCTGCCGAGAACCCCGCGTACACGACACCGTCGAGCACCGAGTTGATGGAGTTGCGTCGTACAACGACGATGATAAGGACACCGATCCCCTTGAGGGACTCCTCCACGAGGGGCGCGATGAATGCAGCGCCAAGTGCCTCAGCGCGGTCGATGTCGCCGATTGTGGCGGCGATGTCCGCGCTCAGCGCCGTGTTCATAATCATCGCCGACAGCGTCGCCACGCCTCCGCCCCAGAGGAACATCGCGAGCTTCGTCGTCCACGGTTCGGGTTCCCAGCGATCGATGCGCTGGAGGAATCCGACGACGATCACGAGGGCGACGAGGGACAGCAGCGTCGTCTTCACGAATGACGTCACACTCGAAGACTCGGGCGCCAGACCGAAGATAATGATGCCGATTGTCCCCAGCACGCCGATCGTCGTCATGACGACCTCGAACCAGGGGAAGGAGTGCGCGGGCTTGGGAGGCTGCCAGACGGGAGCGACATCGTCGGCGCCGGCGCCGAGACGCCGTCAGTGGAGTCGATCGTGGCGCTGCTGATCTTGCTGAGGCGATAGTCCTCGCCGGGTCCTCCCCAGTGGGTCGCGTGCATGTCAGTAACCTCGTCCGCCAGTTCGCGTGTCATCATCAAAGTCAATCGGCTCGGGAATCGGAGCATGCCCGGCCAGTCGCAGCAATTTTACCATTCGTGCGGAACGCAGGGCGCGAACTCCCGCGACATCCACGTTATGCACGTTGCGTGTGAGCTCGATGCGATAGCACGTCGCATCCAACGCTTCCAGGCGCGCACCGGCCTCAGGATCCGACGCAATCCGCGCCCGTTCTTCGGGGGTGAGAGTCTCACGGATTGCCCGGGACAGGGCGGATGCACGCTCCAAACGCGTCGCGACGTCGACACGATCGCCCTGGCGTTGCGCCGCAGTTCGGCGGTCGAGGCCATCGGTGGTGAGCTGGTCTCCCCCGTCCTGAATGTAGGCGCGTGCGGCGTCGGCGAGGCCAGAGCCTTCCAGCCCGGCGCTGCGGCTCAGCAGGTCCGCCTCAGAGGCCCGGCGCAGCAGGAGCCGCGAGAGAGAGTCGCGCGAAGCAAGGATGCGCTGATGGAGCCGGTCCAATCTGCGCGCACGCGTAATCGCGAATCCAGCGACGATGCCGAGCGCGATGACGGCGAATACTACAGCGACGAGCAGCCAAGGTGAGAGCGAGATCATGCGAGTTCCGCCCCTTCTTCTCCGCGGCCTCGGATCAGGTCACGTGCCCGGCGCGTTCCCGAGTCGGCGGGACTTCCCATCGCGATCGCCAGCTTGTAGACCTCGAAGACCTTATCCGCCACAACCTCCCAGTCATACTGCGCCGAGGAGCGAGCTCCGGAAGCGGACAGCTCCTCAAGGTGCTCACGATCACTGAGCAGGTCGATGAGCGTACGTGCGAGCGAGTCGCTATTACCCGTCTCGAAGAGTGCGCCGGCTCGCCCGTCCTCAAGTACCGCGCGGAACGCGGGGATATTCGAGGCAACGACAGCCGTATGGGCCGCCATCGCCTCGACGAGGACGATGCCGAAAGACTCGCCGCCCGTCTGCGGAGCGACATAGATGCTGGCGCCCGCGAGCAAGGATTCCTTCTCCTCGTCGCTGATTCCTCCCAGGAAGGACACGGAATCACCAAAGCGCTCGACGGCCTGGCGGATCTCCGGGGCGTCTCCTCGTCCGGCAATCAGGAAACGAGCGCCTGGGAAACGCTCGAGCACACCAGCGATGGCACCGGCGAAAAATGCTCAGGCCCTTGCGGGGCTCATCGAGGCGGCCGAGGAACACGATGACCGGACGTTCATCGGTTGCTACCCACTGGTCAAGGGGCTGCGCGCTGCGGAACGAGGCCGTCTCGACCCCGTTCGGAATGATGACGGCATCGCCGCCGTGATGCTCGATCAGCGTTCGACGAGCCTCCTCGGACACGGCGATGCGTACTCCAATGCGTTCCATGTACAGGCGCATGGGAGCGGACGCAATTGCGCGCGAGACCGACCGGCCGAGGGCCGCGTGGAATGTTCCCACGAGAGGGGCGCTCGACAGCATAGCGGCCGCCATGGAGACCGAGGGAACGACAGGCTCATGGACGTGCACGACATCGAAATCGTTATCAGCCAGCCAACGGCGAGTCCGCGCGAGCGCCTTCGGTTTCACAGAAATATTGGCCACCGATCCGTTGAAGGGAATCGACACGGACGAACCGGCGGACGTGATCCACTCGGGCAGGTCCTCCGAGGTCGACGGCGTCAGCACCCGAACGTCGTGTCCGCGCGAACGCAGCTTCAACGCGAGGTCTCGAATGTGGAAGCCCACTCCCCCGGGCACGTCCCAGGAATACGGGTTCACGATTCCGATCTTCATCGATTCTTCCTCTCGTGCTCGGCCCTCGCGCGCGCCAGGCGCTCGGGGTCAAGATCCTCCACATACACGCGCTGCATCATGTGCCAGTCCTGCGCCTTGGGCGCCATCATGGCGGCAAATTCGTCTACCCATGCCTGCGTGAGGGCCTCGACGCGGTTGAGGCCGGGTCGTTCCCGGTCAGCGGCACTGATCGGCCCAACACAACGCACGCGGACATCCGCCCCGGTCGGCGTCTCATTCTCGTACGTGATACAGGCGACAAAGAGGGGACGCTCCAGCTTGGTCGCGAGCGCAGCGGGCCCCGCGGCGACGAGTGCCCGCCGCGTACCAAGATCAACCTCGATGCCCGAACCCGAAATATCCCGGTCTGCAAGAAGCGGGACGATGACGCTACGGCCGCGCACGCGCTCAACGAGGGTGGAAAAGACCGATTCCCCCTTTGCGACGCCGATGATCTCCATGCCGAGGCCTTCGCGCAGCGCCACGAAACGTTCAAACAGTGAGGGAGGCTCCACCTTCTCGGCCACGGTCACGATGCCACGACCGTGTGCGCACACCCACGCGCCGGCGCGATCCCAGCTGCCGGAGTGTCCGAGAGCGAGCACAACCGGGCCATCTGCGCTGGCCGCGGCCAAGGCCTCGAACCCCTCGAAAGAGACCCCCTCGAGCAACGGTGCGCCGCCGCGCGAGCCAAGCATCAGCTGTTCGGCGTAGTTGCGAATGTGGGAGCGAACTGCGGCGCGCAACTCGTCGGACGACGGCTCCGTTCCAGTCAAACGCGCCATGTTCACGCGCAGTCGATCAATCGTCGCGCCCCCGCACCTGGCCGCAATCGATGCGCCAGTGTCCGCCATGCGCATGACGACACGCAGCGGGAGGCGAGGAGCGACGGCGAAGGCGAGCGACAGGGGCGAAACACTCACGGTGTCCCCTCGTCGATGTGACGGGCGGTGAACCAGATGCGCTGGCAGACGGTCACGAAGGATGCAAACGCCACCCAGGTGAGGCCAGCCGCAAACACCCACTCGGGCAGACCAAGGCTCATAAGGATCGCAGTGCCCATGCCGATGATGAGCCGGTCCGTGCGCTCGGCTATGCCCAGCTTGGCGACGACGCCAACGGATTCCGCGCGGGCGCGCGCGTAGGGAACGGCGGCGGCACCGACAATTGAGCAGATGCCGGCGATGATCGCCCACGTGCGCACGAACGAGTTCTCCATCTGGAAGACCGCGTAGGCGGTGAGGGAGCCAAACACGGCTCCGTCACCCAGACGGTCGAGCGTCGAATCGAGGAAAGCCCCAAAACGTGTGCCCCCCGTGGTCATCCGTGCGAGCGTGCCGTCAACGGAGTCTCCGAACATGACGACGGCCAGGGCGATACCGCCCTGCCAGATCCATCCCTGAGGAATGCAGATGAGCGCGATTGCGACCGTCGCAACGGTGCCCGCGACCGTCACCATATTCGGTGTGACGCCGAACCGTGCAAGAACGCGAGCGAGAGGCGTAAAGATTGCCTTCGTAATGGAACGTCCGTGGTTTCCGAGCATCAGTCCTCCTTCGGCCAGGCGGCAGCCAACCGGGCGCGAGCGTCCTCCAGGAGCTCAGGCACGGCCTTCGTCTGCGCGATAATCGGCAGGAAGTTCGCGTCCCCCAGCCAGCGCGGAACGACGTGCTGGTGCAGGTGAGCGGCAATACCGGCCCCGGCCACCTCACCCTGGTTCATGCCCAGGTTGAAACCCGCCGGAGACGCGACCTCACGGGTGACGCGCATGGCCATCGCAGTCAGGTTGCCCAGCTCCACGCGTTCCTCGTCAGTGAGTTCGGTGTAGTCGGAGACATGACGATACGGGCACACGAGCAGGTGCCCGGAATTGTAGGGGAACAGGTTCATGAGCACGAAGCACGTGTCGCCCCGGTAGACGATCAGTCCCGTCTGGTCGTCCTTACCGGGCGCCGTGCAGAACGGGCACCCGACATCCGAGGAATCGGCGGGCTTGCCTTCACCGCGGATGTAGGCCATCCGGTAGGGGGTCCAAAATCGACCGAAGCCGTCCGGGACGCCCGCCAGCGAGCGGGCATCCTCGGTCGGCAACGGGCCGTTCGGGGTCCCGATCAAGTCGGAACCGGCGTCGCGGCTCATGGTGCTCACGCCTCGTCGAGGCCGTCGATCTGGTCGGCGTTGTTGCGCTGCTCGATGTGCGACACAATCAGCTCGACCGCGCGATCAACGGCGACGCCGTTGTGCTGCGAGCCGTCACGCAGACGGAAGGAGACCGCGCCCGCCTCGACATCCTCGCCACCGGCGATGAGTGTGAAGGGGATCTTATCCTTGGAGGCGTTGCGAATCTTCTTGCCGAAGCGGTCGTCCGACAGGTCGGTCTCGACGCGCACACCGTGCTCGCGCAGCTTCGCGGCGACGTCCTTGACGTAGCCGTCGAAGGCCTCGGCAACGGGGATGAGGCGGACCTGGACGGGCGAGAGCCACGCCGGGAAAGCGCCCGCGTAGTGCTCGGTGAGAACGCCGATGAAACGTTCGACGGAGCCGAGCTTGGCGGAGTGGATCATCACGGGGCGCTGACGAGTTCCGTCGGCCGCCGTGTACTCCAGGTCGAAGCGGTCGGGCTGGTTGAAGTCGTACTGAATCGTCGACATCTGCCAGGTGCGGCCGATCGCGTCCTTGACCTGCACGGAGACCTTGGGGCCGTAGAAGGCGGCACCGCCCGGATCGGGAACGAGGTCAAGGCCGGTCGCGGCGCAGGCGTCTTCGAGGGCCTTCGTGGCGGCCGCCCAGTCCTCGTCCGAACCGATGAACTTGTCCTTCTTCTTGCCGTCCTCGTCGCGCGTGGACAGCTCCAGGTAGAAGTCCTTGAGGCCGAAAGCCGAGAGAATCGAGAGGAAGAACTCGATCTGCGTGCGGATCTCCTCCGAGGCCTGCTCAGGGGTGCAGTACGTGTGCGAATCGTCCTGCGTGAAGCCGCGCATGCGGGTCAGGCCGTGGACGACGCCGCTCTTCTCGTAGCGGTAGTCGTGGCCCAGCTCGTAGAAGCGCAGAGGCAGTTCGCGGTAAGAGCGTCCGCGGGAGCGGAAGATCAGGTTGTGCATCGGGCAGTTCATGGCCTTGAGGTAGTACTCCTGGCCTGCCTTGGTCACGTTGCCCTCCTCGTCGCGCTCTTCGTCGACGAGCATGGGCGGGAACATCGTGTCCGCGTAGTAGGGCAGGTGACCCGACGTGTGGAACAGCCCACCCTTGGAGATTTCGGGGGTGTGCACGAAGTCGAAACCGGCCTTCTTGTGTCGGTCGGTCACGTAGGACTCAATCTCGTGGCGCAGGATGCCACCCTTGGGGTGGAACACGACGAGGCCGGGGCCGATCTCCTCGGGGAAGGAGTAAAGATCCAGCTCGGCGCCGAGGCGACGATGGTCGCGGCGTTCGGCTTCCTTGATGCGCTCCTGGTAGGCGACGAGGTCTTCCTTGGAGGCCCAGGCCGTGCCGTAGATGCGCTGGAGCTGATCGTTCGACTGGTCGCCCTTCCAGTAGGCCGCCGAGGCCTTGGTCAGCGCAAAGCCGTTGCCGATGAGCTTGGTGGAGGGCAGGTGGGGGCCGCGGCACAGGTCCTTCCAGGCGACGGAGCCGTCGCGTCGGACGTTGTCGTACATGGTGAGCGTGCCGCCGCCGACCTCGACGGATGCACCCTCGGCACCCTTGCCCTTCGTGGTAACGAGCTCGAGCTTGTAGGGCTGCTCGGCCAGCTCGCGGGTGGCCTCCTCCTCGGAGATCTCGCGGCGCACGAAGCGCTGCCCTTCCTTGATGATGCGCTTCATGCGCTTCTCGAGGTCGCGCAGCAGCTCGGGGGTGACCGCGTCGATGTTGCCGAAGTCGTAATAGAAGCCGTCGGTGATGAAGGGGCCGATGCCCAGGTTCACGTCGGGGAAGACATCCTGCACGGCCTGTGCGAGCACGTGGGTGGCGCTGTGGCGCAGGATATTCAGGCCGTCCTCGCTTGCCAGAGTGATGGCCTCGACGGTCGTTCCTGCTTCCAGAGGCGTCTCGAGGTCGCGCGGCGTGCCGTCGACCTTGATGGCGACGACGTCGCGCGACTTCTCGAACCACGTCGTGCCCGTGGTCCCCGCCGGTACGGTCTGTTCGTGTCCGTCAATGACGAGCGAGATATCGGGCACTGTGTCTCCTAGTTTCGTTAGATACGCGAGATTGTGTTGCGAATAGAATTCTAGCCCCGTGGCGGGCCCGCTTCAGGAGCGGGCGCGCCAGTCCTTCAGAGCCTTTGCGGCGCTGAGGGCACGGTATGTGGCCTTCTTGATGGGCATGTCCCAGCCGCCGGGCACGTCTGTGAAGTGCGAGGCAAAGGCGCTCTTGTACTTTCCGACGCTGTAGAGTTCGGGGCAGCGCGGCGAGTGGGCGCCCATCAGGTCGAATTCGCGCACGCCGTCACGGGCAAGGAATTCGGCGGCCAGGAAGTCCAGGACCGGGGGCTGACGCAGGCGACGGCCGGCCTCGGTCGAAGCGCCGTACTCGGCCTGCGCGCGGATTCCCTCGACGAGGCAGAAGTCCCAGCAGAGGATGTTTCCGTCGGCGTCACGCATCGAGAAGATACGCGCGTGCTTCGGGCCCAGCGTCTGAAGCAGGCTGAGGTAGTACTCCT
The DNA here is from genome assembly GCA_916438365.1 of uncultured Sanguibacter sp. The sequence continues at coordinate 3,177 of CAKAEY010000018.1, read as the reverse complement.
TGGGGTGAGGACGGAAGCCGTCACGCTTGGCGGTCTCCTCCATGACGGCGTAGTACTCATCGATGACCTGCGCCGCGTTTGGGTGTCCTCATGGAACGTCACGCCCTCGGCCTTGCCCTTCTTGAGGCCGGAGCGGATCGAGCGCTTACCCGCCTTGGGCATAGCGGCGAGGATCGCTTCCTCGGTCTTGCCGGAGGTATCGATGACGACAGTACGGTCGTAGGAGATCGTCTGCAGCGGCATGCACAGGTCGGGGTGCTGATAGATGGCATGCAGGCGCACGAAGGCGACGGTCTTGTCCTTTGCCTGAATCTCGCGCACAAGGTCCGCGCGCAGAGCAGCTTCGCGCTCCGGGCTCGCTTCCTTGACCCACGCGGGTCCCCACTTTGCCCACAGGTAGTGGACACCGCGCACCGAATACTTGTACAGGGTGATGAACGCGATCTTGGCATCATCCTCGCACCAGGCGTAGCGTCCCCACACTCCGTGGCCCTGGGATTCCTCAAACGCCTCCCACACGCACGCCTGTTCGATGGGTAGGGAGCGGTCCTGGAAGCCAGAGACCGCGGCGATCTTGTCGTCCTGCGAGATGGGCACGAGTGCGGTTGTCGTCATGGTGTCCTCGTTGGTCGGAATTATCGGTCGCGTAGGAAGTCAGTCTATCAGGGGCATCTCCCCCGCCGACGAGGCCGGGACCGGGCAGGGGAAGGGACGTGACGTCAGTAGGACGTCTCGGTGGGCTCCGGGTAGTAGCGCGCAAACTTCCGTCGGTGGTTCTGCTTCTGGAGCCACACGGTGAGGTTGCGGCGCAGGTCTTTCTCCGTCGGATTCAGGAGCAGATCAAAACGCCGGCCCTCACGGATGATGCGCTTGACGCGCGCGCGCAGATCCTGATCGGTGATGTAGTGCAGCAGCAGGGAGTCTGGGACGAGGGTGTAGAGAATCTCGTCAGTCGCCTGGGTCTGCTCGCAGGCCTTGCCGTCGATAAGGTCCTCGACCATCGGGATCATCGGGTTCAGCCGGCGGCGGCCATGTACCAGTTGTTGCGGCCGATGCGCGGGTTCACCTCAAAGAACAGCGCTCGTCCATCCCTGGGATCGATCTTCACGTCAAAGTTCGCGAAGCCGCGGTACCCGTTCTCGGTCAGCAAGGAGCAGGCATCGCGCCACAGCCTCGGGAAGTCCTCGGTGATCATGGCCACGGGGTTCCCGATCATCGTGGGCGCGTGGTCTTCGAGGAGGACACGCGCCGAACCGATCAGCGTGACTTCTCCGCGAGAATCCACGTAGGCGGTGATCGAGCGCATGGCCGTGTTATCGCCGGGAATCAACTCCTGCACCAGGAAGGTATCGCGGAAGCCCGCAGCCTTCAGGGTCCCCCACAGCTGGGTGAGTTCCTCGGCCGTGTCGATGAACCAGATCTTGCGCTTGCCCTCAAACTCGAGCACATCGTAAGGCTCGCCCTTCGCGGACTTAGCAACCACCGGAAAAGTGAAGGGAATCTCAGGAGCGGCCCAGGCCTCGTCCTCCACGCCGGAGAAGTCTACCTCGACCGTGCCCGGCGTAGCGATCCCCGCACGCTCGCACGCGCGGGCGAACTCGGCCTTATCGGTCAGCCGATCCATGACCTCCTCGGTAGGGAACGGCAGCGCGTAGTGACGCGAGAGCGTCTCCATATTCCGTGCCACGAACGCCGAGAAGATGTCGTGGTTGGCCATCAGGATGAGCTTCTTATCCGAATGCTCGCCCGCGATCGTCATGAGGGTGTCCAAGAGCTGCGCGTCACTCGCATGAGCGCTCACGTGGCGGACATCAAAAAAGTGAGAACGTGTAATCGACTCCGTCGGCTGCGATCCCACACAGATACACCGACAACCGAAAGCTTCGTTGAAACAGCGCCCAATTCCGTACACTCCGAAGTCTCCTCCGATAATGACGGGCAGGATGTCTTCGCGTGGCATCAGCGGTCGCGACTGAGTCAGATAGTCGATCGTCATGCCACAAGCCTAGCGCCTGGTAGGATACAGAACGTTCCCTGAGACCTCTCTCACCAACACGGAAGTACATTATGAGCACGCCCTATTCTCCCGAGAATCAGCAACCCTACCAGCCCCAGCAGGGTGGATACCCCCAGCAGGGCGGATACCCGCAAGGTGACTTCGGCCAGCAGCCTACCCAGCAGATGCCTGCCGTGGGCGACTACGGGCAGCAGCCTACCCAGCAGATGCCTGCTGTGGGCGGCTACGGCCAGCAGCCTACCCAGCAGATGCCTGCCGTGGGCGGCTACGGCCAGCAGCCTACCCAGCAGATGCCTGCCGTGGGCGGCTACGGCCAGCCTCAGGGCTACGGCCAGCAGGCTCAGCAGGGCTACTATGCTCAGGGTCAGTTCCAGGGTGCCCCGGACGGCGGGCAGCCAGCAAAGAAGAAGACGGGCCTTATCATCGGCATCATCGCTGCCGTCCTGGTCGTGCTCATTGCCGCAGGCGTCGCCATCTGGTGGTTCGTGTACAACGACGACTCTTCCGACGACGCAGCTGCCCAGAGCACCCCGAGCACCGCAGCACCTTCCGCAGGCGTAAACCCGTCGCAGCCGCCCGTGACCGCCAACCCGTCGCAGCCGCCCATGAGCACCAAGCCGTCGCAGCCGCCCACGAGCACCAACCCTTCCGCACCTGGCGGCGGCTCTGAATCCGACAAGGAAAAGCAGGCCATCGCTGAGTGCACGAAGGAAATCAACAACGACTACGCGAACGCAAACGTCTCGGACGCGAAGCTCGAACTGAAGGAGAGCTACGGTGAGACCAGGTGGTGGGATTACACCGGTACCGTCACCGGCACGAGCAATCTCACGAACAAGCCCATCACCACCCGTTTCACGTGCTCCGTGTTCTACTTCGAAGACGAGAAGCAGTTCTCCGCCGTCGTCATCCCTGAAAATTACTGACACGCAGCACCAGCTCCTCGTCGCGCCCAACGGCTGCGCCCTGGCGCTGACACGCGCTGACAGGTTCCGATAGACCGAAGGGAATCCCCATGTCCAACCCCTTCACCCCCAACCAGCAGCCGATGCCTGGCAACGGTCAGTACCCGATCGGGCAGCAGTTTGGCGGCGGCTACGGTCAGTCTCAGGGCTACGGTCAGCAGGCCCAGCAGGGCTACTACCCTCAGGGCCAGTTCC
>CAKAEY010000017.1 GCA_916438365.1 uncultured Sanguibacter sp. | reverse complement strand
CAGGCCAGGACCGTCACGTCAATGTTTTCGATGGCTGCGACCAGGGTCGCGCAGGAAGCGGGCGCCGTCCGCACCGTCGATGACCTGGTGGTCGATCGTCAGCGAGAGGTTGATGCGCTGCTCCACGCCGATCGTGCCGTCGGCGGCCACGGTCGGGCGCGGGGTAATCGCGCCGACGCCCAGGATGGCCGTCTGAGGCAGGTTGATGACGGGGGTGAAGGTCTCGATACCGAAGGAGCCGATGTTGGAGACCGTGAAGGTGCCGCCGCTCAGGAAGTCGGGCGACAGGGAGCCGTCGATCGCGCCGCCGGCGAGGCGCTTGGCCTCGTCGGAGAAGGCCTTGAGGCCCAGGGACTGCGCGGAGCGGATGACGGGGACGAGGAGGCCGCGCGGGGTGTCGCACGCAAAGCCGAGGTGAACCTGCTCGAACTGCGTGAGAACGCCGTCCTCGAGGTGAGCGTTGAACACGGGGTACTTGAGCAGGGTGCGCGACACGGCGAAGCAGACCAGGTCGTTGAGCGTGATCTTGTTCAGGCCCAGTGCCTCGTCGGCGTTCTTGACCTTCTTGCGCATCGCGAGGATGCCGGCGGCGTTGGCCGTCGTGTTGAGGGTCAGCTGCGCGGTGGAGGTCAGGGACTCCATCATGCGCTTGGCGACGACCTTGCGCACGCCCTTGAGCGGTGCGGAGGTCGAGGCACCGGGGAAGTCGGCCGCAGCGGCGGGGGCTGCGACAGCGGCGGCGGGGGCGGCCTCGGGCGCGCGGCCCGCGTCGGCGACGGACACGCGTCCACCGATGCCGGTGCCTTCGGTGGCGCTGACGCCAGCAGCGCGCGCGGCGGAGGTCAGGACGGGGCCAGCGGCGATCGCGGCGGCGACATCACGCTCGATGACGCGGCCGTGGGGGCCCTGAGCCCTCGGAGATGGACGAGGCGTCGACGCCGTTGGAGGCGGCGAGGGCGCGGGCGCGCGGGGAGACGGCGCCGGTAGCGCGCTCGGTCGCGAACGCGGGGGCGGCGGACTGCTCGGCGGGAGCGTCGACTTCGGCGGGAGCGTCGGCTTCGGCGGGGGCAGCGTCGCCACCGGGAACGAGGCCGGAGATGTCCTCCCCGGGCTCACCGACGATGATGAGCGGATCCTTGACGGGGACCTCGTCGCCTTCCTCCCACAGGAGCTTCAGGACGGTACCCTGCGCGGTCGAGGGCACCTCCATGGTCGACTTGTCGGTCTCGATGGACGCGAGCGTCTGGTCGACGGCGACGGTGTCGCCTTCCGCGATCATCCACTCGACGATGATGCATGACTCAACAGAGTTGCCCAGCTGGGGCATCACCACGATGGTGGCCATGTAATTCCTCCTAGACGATGCGCAGCTTCGTGCGCTCGGCCAATTCCTTGATGGATTCTTCGGGGATCTCATCGTCGGTGATGATTCCGGTGACCTCGTCGATCCCCATGAAGCTGACGAAGCCGGCTTCCCCATACTTGGAGGAGTCGGCGAGCAGCCACGTCTCTTGTGCGCGGGTGCGCATAATGGAACCGACCTGTCCACCCTCCACGAGTTGGGTAGTCAGGCCGCGATCAACGCTGAACCCGTCGGTCCCGAGGAACGCGACGCGTGCGTTGAAGTCATTGATAGCACGCTCTGCGACCGGTCCCACGAGGGACTCGGACTCGGCGCGGAAGTGCCCACCCGTCAGCGTGATATTGAGGCTCGGATTGGAGCGGGCGTTAGCGAAGACAAGCACGGAGTTGGTCAGGACCTGCACTCCGCGCTTGCCGGTCAGGTATTTGACGATGAGGGCGCAGGTGGTGCCGGCCTCGATCATGACGCGATCATCGTCGTGGATCATGTCGGCGGCGGCGCGAGCAATACGCTCCTTGACCTCGACGCGATCGTTTTGGCGCAGGTGAATATTGCGGAAGGTGGTGGGGCGCGCGCCGCCGTGGGTGCGCACGAGGTATCCCTGCTCGTCGAGGGTCTTCAGCGAGGCGCGCACGGTCACGGGCGACACACCCAGATCGGAGGCAAGCTGCGCGACGCTCACCTCACCCTCCCGGGCGAGGCGATCCAGGATGTAGTTCGTGCGTTCTTCTGCACGTCCCATGGGACACCTCTTCGTGAATCAGCAACAATCCTTGTCGCTTTATCTTTCGTTACGTCAAGAATAGTCACTAAAACGAAAGTATGCAACATCACGCAACTCATTGATACACACGTCCAGCCCGGGCGCACAAACGTTCAGAACGCCATCGTTCAGTCACTCAATTTGACGAATATTGCTGGGATAAATGCGCTGGTGGGTGGCCCGGCCGGGCCACCCACCAGCTATGAAACTCTCACTCCACGCCAGGACTATCATCCGCTCGAAACGAAACGAAACGAAAGCGCTCGTCACTCGCGGCACAAGCCCATCACTGGCGCGGCAAACGGGCTTTACTCCCCGGGCTGACGAACGCCCACCGTGAGGAGCAGGTTGCCGTACAGGCGCTGCTCGCCCGTCGCGACAATGATGCCCACGTTCTCATCACGCGCGGCATCGTAGAAGTCCCAGCGGGAAATTTCACCGAACTCGACACCGGGCAGAGCCGCGCGGAACTCGTCGTGGATCGGGATCTCCACCGGCTCGGCGTCGGGCGCGGGGGTCATGATCTCGGCGCGCTCGATCGGAATCGTGCGCTTGAGGACGTCGAGGACCTGGCTGACATCCAGCAGACCCGGAGCCAGGTTGAGGGAAATGAGTTCGCAGCGCGGGTTCACACCCGTCGTGTGCGGGTAGTTCGCGTCAGCCAGCAGGATCTTCGAGCCGTGGCCAGCGGCCGCCAGCGCGCGCAGGAACTGCGGGTGAGTCATCGGACCATAGAGCATGAACGTGCCTTTCTTACAGGTGTGAACTGGCCCGGATGACCAGCTCAGGGTCGAGAACAATGTCTTGAGAGGGTCCCCCGCCCATAAGCGAACGCACGAGGCGCACCGCGGTGCGCCCGAGGCGGTCGAAGGGCTGGTGGATCGTCGTGAGCGGGGGCGCGTAGGAGTCCGCACCGTCGATGTCGTCGAAGCCGACCACGCGCACGTCGCGTGGGACCACTCCCCCGCGCTCGTAGATGTAGCGCATTGCGCCCAGGGCCAGCTGATCGTTCGCTGTCTGCACGCCCTCGGGCAGTCGCCCAGCCGCACGCATCACGTCGTAACCGTCGCGCGAGTCCCACGAGTCGGGCTGAAGCACGACGGGTTCAATACCGTACCCCTCGCACGCCTGCTCGTAGCCCAGTCGGCGCATCTGCGCGTCCGACCAGCCGGTGGGACCACAGATGTGAACGACGTCGGTGAGCCCCTGGGCGAGCAAATGCTCCGTGGCCAGGCGCGCCCCGCGCACATTGTCAACGGCGACCGTCGAGATGCCGTCGAGCCCCTTTTCGCTCGTCAGAACGAGGACGGTCGGGAAACGCTTGCCCGCCTCGATCGCAACGTCGATCGTCGGATCCTGGCCGCCCAGGATGATGACGCCGTCGACATCGAAGGGGGCAAAGTCGTTACGCAGCTGCCCGTCCGGCCCGTACGCGTAGGACAGGGACACGTGGTACCCGGCCTGCGACGAGGCGTTGAGGATTGACAGCAGCACTCGCCCGTGTCCGTGGAACATGGGGGCGGCCAGCACGACCTGCAGGACGTTCGTGCGCTTGGCCGCGAGCGCGCGCGCCGCGTAGTTGGGCACGTAGCCCAGCTCGTCGACCAGCTTGGAAATCCTCGCCCGCGTCTTTTCTGAGACCTCGGGATCCCCGCGGACGACGCGCGAAACCGTGTTGGTCGAGACGCCCGCGCGCCGCGCGATGTCGGCCAGGGAGACTTTCTTAGCCGCGGGTCGGGACGTGGACATGGGTGGCTGCGCTGGCTGCGATGACGGAGGCGCGGTCTTCCTCGGCGAGGACGCCGATGGTTTCGAGCTGCGCCAGGAGAGAACCAAAGGTCGAGGCCTCGATGGGGCCGCGCACGACGGTGACACCCGAGATCTGGGCGGTCAGGTCGCACAGCAGGCGGTTACGCGCGCCGCCGCCCACGAGGTTGAGCTGGTCGGGGGCCCTCCCCGTGGCCTCGGTCAGCTCGCCGATCGCACGCGCATAGCGACGGGCGAAGGACTCGATGATGACGCGCACGTACCCGGCCATGGAGTCGGGACGGGCCGCACCCTGGGCGTCCAGGGCCTCGTCGATCTTGCGCTGCATGTCGCCGGGGGTGGCGAACGCTTCCTCGTCGGGATCGAAGGTTCCCGAGGCAGCGGGCAGCTCGCGGGCCTGCGCGACCAGCTCGTCGGTGTCGGTGGGCGTGCCCTCGCGCTCCCACTGGCGCTGAATCTCCTGAAGGATCCACATGCCGGTGATGTTGAAGAGGGGACGCACTCCCCCGTCGGTGCGGCCTTCGTTCGTAATGCCGAGGTTGAAGGCCGCGTCGCTCATGAGGGGCTTATCCTCAATGGCACCCAGGACCGACCAGGAGCCGCAGGACAGGAAGTAGGCGCGCTTGCCCTCCTCGATGGGCAGGCCATGGACCGCGCACGCGGAGTCGTGGGCACCGCCGCGCACGACGGTGAGAGTCTCGAGGCCGGGGACCGTGCAGGGACCGACGACGGTACGGTCGGCAGCCAGCTCGCCGAACCAGCCGCGCGGGATACCCAGGCGAGAGAAGACCTCGTCGTTAAAATCGCGACCGCCGGGGGTGAGCAGGCCCGAGGTCGAGGCAATCGTACGCGACCAACCGACGACGCCCGTCAGGCGGTACGCGAAGTAGTCAGGCAGGAAGAGGGCAGCCGCGACGCGCTGAGCGTCAGCTAAGTTTTCCTGCAGATAGGCGAACAGCTGATTCGCCGTGTTAATCGTCGCCGGCTGATTACCGGTCAGGTCAAAGAACTCGCGGTCGCCAATGCGCTCGCGGAAAGCATCCAGGGTGCGCGCGGTGCGCTCGTCACGGTAGGCGACGACATCGCCGACAAGCTCGCCATTCTCATCAAGGGGAGCCCAATCCACGCCCCACGTATCGATCGAGACGGCGCGGGCGTCGGGGAAGCGTTCGAGGGCCTTCTTCAAGCCGGTGATCGTCTCGGCCTCCATCGTGGCCACGTCCCACGTGAGGGTGCCGTCGTCCCGGCGGCGCGCCTCGTGCTTGAAACGGTGGATGTCCGTGACATCCAGGCGGCCATCGCGTAGCGTTCCGGCGAGGACTCGTCCGGACGCGGATCCAAGGTCAACAGCAAGTACGGTGGTCATTGAAGGTCTCCTCCAGATACGCCCTGGGTCGGCGTGTCCCGTCGTTGGGTTCTCGTGCAGCTTTCCTCATCGGCGAGGCCGGGGCTGCGTCCCGGGAAAAGACCCCCGAGGGGGTGGCCCGGTCGGGCCCGGGGAGAGAGAGGACACCCGAGCCCGACCGGGAGTTGCATCAGCGGTACATCGGACCGAAGGTGTCGCAGGCGCGGAAGTCCGCGGCCTCGAGGGACTCGGTACCGAACAGCGACCACGCCTTGGGACGGAAGATCCGCTCCTCGGGGACGTTGTGCATGTTGACCGGGATGCGCAGCATCGAGGCCAGCGTGATGAGCTGACCGCCGATGTGGCCATAGGAGATCGCGCCGTGGTTAGCGCCCCAGTTGTTCATCACGTCGTAGACGCTCTTGAACGCGCCCTCACCCGTCAGGTTCGGGACGAACCAGGTGGTGGGCCACTCGATGTTGGTGCGCTCTTCGATGGTGAAGGCGACCTCGTCGGGCAGCTCAACCGTGTAGCCCTCGGCGATCTGCAGGACCGGTCCGAGGCCGCGCACCAGGTTGAGGCGGCACATCGTCACGGGCATCTCGCCGGAGGTGCGGAAGTGGGTCGAGAAGCCGCCGCCACGGAAGTAGCCGGTCGAGGCCGGGTGGAAGGTCGTGGCCTCGAGCGTAGCGTCGCGGTCTTCCTCGGTCAGCTCGTACCAGGGCTTGATGACGTTCTTGCCGTCGCGCACAGCCTTGCCGGCGCCATCCAGCGTGGTCGAGCCGGAGTTACGCAGGTCGAGCAGACCGGCGGCAGCGCGGCCCTCGGGCTTCCAACCGGTGGCCTTCTCGATGGACTCGGGGCTCCAGTAGGTGCGCACGTCGGAGAAGATCTGCGGCGTGTTGGTCAGCAGGTAGCCGAACAGCATCGAGGCGCCGTTGAGCGAGTCGTTCTCGGTGGCCACGACGGAAGGCTGACGAATGCCGGTCCAGTCGAAGTTCGTGTTGAGGATGGTCTCCAGAACGTCGCCGTTGGGGAAGTGGTCCGTCCACTGGCGCTGGCCCTGGAAGCCTGCCGCGATGGCGCCGTGGCCGCCGGCCTCTTCCTCAAAGCCCAGCTCGGCCAGACGCGGGTTGCCGTGCATGAGGTCGCGGGCGATGAGCGTCATCTTGGTGACGAACTTCCACCAGTCCTCGTGCTTCTCCGGGTACTGCCACTCCGGCGGGTTCCAATCCTTGCCCTGCTTGAAGTTCTCGCGGATCCACTGGTACGCCTTCTCGTACTCCTCGGGATCGTAGATGCCCTCATCGATACGGCGGGTGAACTCGGACATGTCGATGTACTCGTTGCGCATGCCGAGGTAGGAGCCGAAGAAGTCGGGGTTGACGACAGAGCCGGCAATACCCATGGAGACGGAGCCCATGGACAGGTAGGCCTCGCCCTTCATCTGCGCAACGGCCAGACCGGCGGTTGCGTAGTCGAGGAGGCGGGTGCGCACGTCCTCGGGGATGGAGGTGTCGTCAGCGTCCTGCACGTGCTCGCCGTAGATACCGAAGGCGGGGATACCGATCTGGGCGTGGCCTGCCAGGGCGGCGGCGAGGTACACGGCGCCGGGGCGCTCAGTGCCATTGAAGCCCCAGATGGCGTGCGGCATCGCGGGATCCATGTCGGTGGTCTCCGTGCCGTAGCACCAGCAGGGGGTGACCGTCACGGTCAGGCCAACGTTGTTCTCGCGGAACTTGGCGGCGCAGGCCTGGGCCTCATGGACGCGGCCGATCGTGGTGTCAGCGATGACGACCTCGACGGGGGCGCCGTCCGGGTAACGCAGGTTGGAGGTGAAAAGCTCGGCAACGGACTTCGCCATGTTCATGGTCTGCTCTTCGAGCGACTCACGAACGCCCTTACGGCGGCCGTCAATAGTGGGGCGGATTCCGATGCGGGGGTGGTTTGTCATTATTCCTTCATCCCTCATGATGACGTCGATGTCGGAGCGCGGGGGCGCTCGCCCCCTCGGATCCTGTGAATAAAAAGGTGCCGGGTCCGCGGGTCCCGCCCCACCCTCGTGGAGCGGGACCCGCGGCGGGCCACCGGGTTAGTTTGTCACTGACCCGGCCCCGGCCTCGTGCCCGATGGAGCTATCGGCTCACTCGTACAGGTTCGCCTTGATGTCGGGGTCGTCGATGTTGGTCTTGTCGTACCACGCGAAGCCCGAGTCGATGACCTTGGGCAGCTCGCCCTTGTTGATGGCGACGACGGCAGCCTTGACCGTGTAGTAGCCGATCTTGACGGGCGACTGGGTCACGGCGCCAGCCTCGGTGCCAGCCTTGATGGCGTCAATCTGGGTCTTGCCCGAGTCGAAGCCCACGACGGTGACATCCTTGCCGGTCTCCTGCGAGCCCTGGACGATACCGGAGGCGGCGGCCTCGTTGGAGCCGTACATGCCGACGATGTCGTCGTTCGCCTGGATGATGGCCTTGGAGGTGTCGGCGGCCTTGGTAACCTCACCGGCGATCTGCTCGTCGAGGAGCTTCAGGTCCGCGGGAGCGTTGGCCTTGAAGTACTCCTTGAAGCCCTCGCAGCGCTGCTTGCCCGTGGTGGAGGTCGCGTCGTGGCAGACCATGCCGACCGAGCCCTTCTTGCCCTTGAGCAGCTCGATCATGTGCTTGGCGGCCTCGGCGGCGGCGGCCTTGTTGTCCGTCTGAACGGTGGTGACGGGGATGTCGGACTCAACACCGGAGTCGAAGGCGACGACCGGGATGCCCTGCTTGTTGATCTCGTCGAGCAGGTCGGCGGCAGCCTTGGAGTCAAGGGCGGCGAAGCCGATGGCGGCCGGGCCGGAGTCCAGAGCAGACTTCAGCTGGTCGGTCTGCTCGGTCACCTTGGTCTCATCCTGCGGGCCGACGAACTTGACCTGGTAGCCCAGCTCCTCGCCAGCCTGCTCGGCGCCTTCCTTCACGGCCTGCCAGAAGCGGTGCTGGAAGCCCTTGGAGACGAGGTAGATGGTCTTGGTGCCGTCGCCCTTGACCGCGGCCTTCTCCCAATCCTGAGCGTTGGCGGAGGTGTCGACCTTGGTCGCACCCGAGGAGTCACCGGTCTTGGTGTCAGTCGCGGGAGCGGAGGAGTCCGACGAGGTCGTGCAGGCAGCCAGGCCCAGGGCCATGGAGCCGACGGCGGCGGCGGCGAAGATACGTCCGATGGGGCGCATTGGTATTCCTTTCGTGGGGTGGCGGGTTCATTCCCGCCCTTGGGTGTGTGGACCGACGTCGGTCCACGATGGGTGAATTGAATGGGTAAGAATCAGGCGGCGTTCTCGCGAACGCGGCGGATGTTGTCGATGACGACGGCGAGCAGCAGGACGATACCAGTGACGACGAACTGCCATTCGGCGGCGATACCCATCATCGTCAGGCCCTTCTTCAGGGTCTCCATGATGATCGCGCCAACCAGGGCGCCGGGGATCGAGGCGCGGCCACCCGACAGGGACGTACCACCGATGACGGCCGCGGCGATGACGTTGAGCTCCATGCCCACGCCCTCAGCGGGCTGGACCAGGCCACCACGCGAGGAGTAGAGGACCGCACCGATGGCCATGAAGGCACCCGCGACGACGTAGATAACGATCTTCCACAGGCGGACGTTGACACCGGAGAGGCGGGTGGCCTCCTCGTTGGAGCCGATCGCGAGGGAGTAGCGGCCGAGCAGCGTCTTGTTCATGAGGAAGGTCGCCAGAACCGTGAGGACGACGAAGATCAGGACGGCGTTGGCCACACCGGGGATGATCTCGCCACGCGCAATGGCCTTGTAGCCCGTGTTCGCAATCGTGATCGAGGCCTTGTCCGAGATGATCAGCGCGAGGCCTCGGGCGACCATCATCATCGCAAGCGTTGCGATGAAGGGCGGCAGACCCAGGATCGAGACGTTCAGGCCATTGACCAGGCCGATCGCCATGCCAACCAGCAGCGTCAGGATGAGACCGAGGCCCAGAGGCAGGTTCATCTTGTCGCCCGCCAGGAAGATACCGGCCATCACCGCGACGAGGCTCATGCCCGTACCGACGGAGAGGTCAATGCCGGAGGTCGCGATGACGAAGGTCGCACCCAGGGCCATGACGCCCGTGTAGGCCGACTGCAGGACGATGTCCAGGTAGATGTTCGGCTTCGCAAAGCCGTTGGCTGCAATGCTGAAGAACAGCAGGATGACGAACAGAGCAACCGTGACGAGCATCAGCTGCATGTTGTTCTTCAGGAAGGTCTTGACAGGCGACGGCGCCTCCAGGCCCTTGTTGTCGACGACGGTGCTCACGCGACTTCTCCGTTCGCTTCTTCCTGGCCGACGGTGGCCAGTTCCATGATGTTTTCTTGGGTGGCTTCCTCGTTGTTGAGGGTGCCAATGATGCGGCCGTGGGCCATGACGGCGATGCGGTTGGCCAGGCGCAGAACCTCGGGCAGCTCCGAGGAGATCACGATGATGGCCTTGCCCTGCTTCGCCAGATCCTCGAGCAGCGTGTAAATCTCATCCTTCGCGCCCACGTCGATGCCGCGCGTCGGCTCGTCGAAGATCAGGATGTCAGTGTCACGTTCCAGCCACTTGGCCACGACGACCTTCTGCTGGTTACCGCCCGAGAGGCTGCGCAGCTCAACGTCCACGGAGGGGGTGCGGGTACGCAGCTTCTTCACGTAGTCCTGGGCGACGTTGCGCAGCTTCTTCGTTGCGACGACGGTCGCGGTGGTGAAGTGGCTCATCGCGGCCAGGCCCGTGTTGAAAGAGATGTCCTTGTCGAGGAGCAGGCCATACTGCTTGCGGTCCTCAGACAGGTAGCCGATGCCGTTCTTCACGGCGTCGTTCGCGCCCTTGATGGTGACCTTCTTGCCGTGGACGTAGATGTCGCCCTCGGTGTGGGGGTCGGCGCCGAACAGTGCTCGGGCGACCTCGGTGCGGCCAGCACCAACCAGGCCCGCGAAGCCGAAGATCTCACCCTTCTTGACCTCGAAGGACACGTCGTGGACGGCCTTGACGGTGGAGAGGTGCTCGACGCGCAGGACGGCCTCGTCGGAGATCGGCTTGGTGGTGGGACGCGCGTCCGCGGGGACCTCGCGGCCGACCATCATCTTGACGACCTCGCTCATCGGGGTCGAGGCCGTGTCCACCGTGCCGATGTACTTGCCATCGCGCAGAACCGAAATGCGGTTGGTGAGCTCGGTGAGCTCGGGCATGCGGTGCGTGATGAAGATCAGGCCGGTCGTGGGGCACACAAAGTCGCGCACCAGCTCGAAGAGAGACTCGGTCTCGGTCGTGGTCAGAGGAGCCGTGGGCTCGTCCATGACCAGGATCTTCGAGTCGAAGGACAGCGCACGCGCGATTTCCACCATCTGCAGGCGCGCAACGGGCAGGTCGCGGCAGTAGGCGGTGGGGTCGATGTCCATGTTGAGGCGCTCGAAGAGCTCGCGCGCATCACGAACCATCTTGCGGTCGTCGACGTAGCCAAACTTGGACGTGCCGGGTCGACCGATGTACAGGTTCTGGGCGACGGTCAGGTCAGGAACAATGTTGAGTTCCTGGTGGATGATCGACAGGCCGAGGTCACGTGCGTGCTCCGGCGACTGGATGTCGACCTTCTCTCCCTGCAGCCAGATCTCGCCGCCCGGGTCGGACTTGTGGATACCGGTGAGCACCTTCATGAGCGTGGACTTGCCCGCTCCGTTCTCACCACAGAGACCCAAGACTTCACCGGGTCGAAGGTCGAGGTCCACGTCGGACAGCGCCTTCACGCCGGGGAACGTCTTTGAGATCCCCTTTAGCTCTAGTAAGTTCGTCACTTCTCACCCCTTGGGTACCAGTAACTTCTCTGTTTCTGGAGTTTTCTTCCCCGGCATCGTTAACGCTAACGGTCATCGTTCCGGAGAATCGCCCTCTTCGGCGTCTCCTTTAGAGTAGAGCATCACAGGGGTCTACGCGACCCAAATCGAAACGCGTAACCAAATCGTAATCAAATATCAGCGAGCGTCAGCCTGACAATTCCGCAGCATTCTGCAGATTCTCAATGACCGTTCGTGCGACAGCGTCGAGCCATTCCTGCTCCACAAGGCACTGCTTGAGATGAAGTTTTCCCCGCTCCAGATCGTGAGGCATCCCCTCTTTCTCCCACTCAGAAAATCCCTCACCGCGAATAGTTGTCGGAAAAGTTCCGTGAACGTTCACGACGCGCCACCACGGGACTCCACCGCCCCAGTCATGCATGATCCGCCCCACAACGCGCGGACCGGTACCGACCGCCCGCGCAATCATGCCATACGTTGCCGCGCGCCCAGGGGGAATCTCCTCCACAACCCGCAGGACGGCTTCAACGAGTTCTTCCCTCACAGCTCGATCATCCTCTCGACCGCCCGCAGCACCTCACGAGGATCGATTGGCACCACCGCGAGATCCGTGTCCGCCAGCGGCTCAGGTTCATCTCCAAGCAGCCCGGATACCCCGGGGCCGACACCACTGACGGGCTTGCCCGGCGTCGCCACCGTGCCGCTCCCCTCGCTCAGGCCAGCGAGCCCGCTCGGGCGGCCACGGCCTCGTCGAGCGGCCTCAGTCGGCTCCTCCTCGCCTGCCCGAGCCGGAGCCTCGTCCCCCGCCCCGCGCGGTGCCCACCGCACGTCGTCGGACTCCCGCGAGAACGCATCGCCCACCTGGTACGTGACACCCGCACAATCCAGGACGCGCAAATGCGCGCAGGGTTCCTTCCACGCACTCTCGGCACGTGAGACCACGAAAGCAAACGCATGATAGTCCCCCGCACGCAACGCATCTGCGACGGGCGATCCCTCGGGCGCAACGCCGGAGATTCCACGCAGGACGCGGAACGTGTTCCACAGCGGCTTCTCCCCCAGCTCCATCGCCTCGGCAGGCAGCCAGCGCAGGCCATCCACCGCACCCTTGCGCGGGCCGAGGCGCGTGAACCCACGAACAAACCAACGATCTCGCTGGGGAGGATCTCGTCAACTTTCACGACGCGCGTGCGATGCAGCTCCACGAGCGCACGGTCCCCGCTCAGCCACACGCGCATGAGACGGGGCTTCTGCGCAGCCTTCGAGTGCAGCGCCCACACGTCGAGGCGTATCTTCGCCCACGAGGTCGGGGCGAGCTCGCGCCTGGGCTGAGCCACGTCGTTGGATGCTTCCAGCATCGCCCGGTAGCTGCTCTTGTCGAGCATAACCTTTCCCAGCTGACTGTCATGGAAACGCCGGGGAAAGGAGGCTCCCTGCTCCGGACTCCCCCAGATGCTCGCGGCCGTCACGAGGCGGTCAGCGTCGCCACTCCCCCGGGGCCAATCCAGCCACTCCCGCCAACGATCCCCGAATGCCGCGTAGCACTCTCGCATGCGCTTCTCACGCTCGGCCGCACTCTCTCTGGGGGCGACGGGCCCGCGCTTCTTCTTGCGCGGCTTTCTCACGGCCTTGGGGTTAAAGGACAAAAAGAGTTGGTGGAGGGTTAGTCCCAGTTGTTTCGGTGGGGGCTTGTGTGGTGGAGGTCGTGCCAGGCGATGGCGTCGCCCCATCTGGGGATGACACCGGCTGCGGGGTGTGTGCGCGAGGCGTGTTCCCATTGGGCTTCAATCTGGGTGTCTGTGGGCATGATTTTGAGGATCTGGGCTGGTGGGAGCGGGTTTTCGGTGTGCATGTAGCACCACCAGAAGATCGCTTTGATCCGGCGGGTCAGCCGCATTCCCCGGTGGTCCCGCAACAGTTGACGCAAGGGCGCGTTGGTCGCGCCTTCGATCTGGTTGTTCATCGCCGGCAACGCCCCCTCAAACTGGGGGTCGGTGTAGGTGAACAACACCTCGGCTCCGATGAGCCGATTCACACTGTTGCGGGCCCGCACGAGTCGTTCGTGCGTGTATTCCCACCCGCCATCGTCCCTCTTGGTCTTCTGCGCGAGGAAGCCCTCCCAGCGCTTGCACCAGTCCAAGTAGGTGTCTATCCATGAGGCCGCTTGCTCTCGGTCTTTCACGTGCAAGAGCTGCTTGCCCAAGCCGTACAGTTCCTTGGAGGCTGCAAGCTTGGGGCGAATGGTGGTGGCTTGTTTGATGGTCCCGAACGCGTGGAAGGTGCACCGCTGGACCCGCGTGTTCGGCCAGGCTTTCTTGCGGGCTTTTTCGAAGCCACTGCCCCCATCCGTCACCACCACGTCTGGTGGGGCGATCCGGTTCATGAGCGCTTCCCAGGCGCGCGAGTTCTCACTGCGTGCCACATACCAGCCCAAGATGAAATCCCGGGACTGAGCAATCAATACGACCGCTTTGCGACCCAGGTGGATCCCTGTCAACGAACACGACCTCATGCACCTCATCCACCACCGGAGCAAGAGGCCACACCTCCCACAAACCCTGGCACCGCCGCCGAAACGACCTGCCCCCACCTGGCATATCCGCCTGCCGATTACCGCTGAGCAGCCAGGCAAGAAACTCACCCAGGTGCTTGGCCGAGGTATCAATCCGCTGCACGCCAGTTGAGTGGCACGAGGTGCAATGCCACCTCTGCTTGCCCGATTTCGACAGTCCGTACCGGATCAGCTTCCTGCCACAGGAATCGCATTTCGAGATGTTCACTCACCGAATCTGCCAGTACCAACTTTGACGCCCACTCTCCCGCACCACAAAGCCGAAAAGTCGACATTTCACCAACACATTTTGTCCACCCTCAAAGTTGGCCCCCAACAACTTTGAACCAGACTTTCTCGCACCGCAAAGCCGAAAGGTCGGGCTCAGACCAACTCTTTTTGTCCTTTAACCCCGGCCTTGACGATCACCTCAATAACCGTGGCAGCAACGAACGCGATGACCAGCACGTGGTAGGCGTGATCAGCGATAGCCTGCATCTACCCGCTCCTCCCCGATCAACAAAAAGCCCCGAGTTCATGAGAACTCGGGGCATCTGCTCCTGCGACTGGATTCGAACCAGTAACCGTCCGATTAACAGTCGGATGCTCTGCCGTTGAGCTACGCAGGATTGCGACAAGAGAAGATAGTAGCAGAGACTATTCGGAACTGGCAAGCCAGAGTGGCTCAAAGCGTATGCTGCGCGTCACTGATATCGAGTTCAGCGTCGGGTGCACTCACCCCCACGTCGGATTCTCGAGGTTAATTCCCTGACGCCTCGCAGCCGACTCAATCGCATCGGCAAGCCACTGCGCGAAGCCAACATACTGTGAGTCGTAGTGAGCCCGGAATCGCTCGTCATGGATGTACCCGCGAGACATGATGTAGTGCTTGGCAGGCGTGACCGGAAAGAACTCACTGAGGGCTTCTCTGTGCTCCTCGACGAGGCTTTCCGCTTCCTTGCTATCCGGAGCTACGCCGTCACGGATCGCATCGATCATCCTGCTTTCGATGTCATGGAATCGCTCGGCACTGTCACGCCAGTCGGCGGTTTGCCACGACGCAGTGCGCTCTCGCGATTCACGCCAGTCGTCAGTGTCACCATAACGGTCTTCGGCCTCGCTCTGGTGCGCCGCAAAGTCGGCCTCCCCCAAGATCTCCCCGATTTCTTCCACAGTGAGCTCGTTGTCATTCATTGCATCCTCCAACAGTATGTCTAACGCTTCTATCATTGCGTCCGTCTCGCGACGATGAGCAAGAAGGCTCTCTCGTTGCCTCGTGAGGTGTTCGATCTCAGAGTCTCCACAGTCGAGGAGGGCCTTGATGTCCATCAGCTTCATCCCCGTCGCCCGGTAGACGACAATCCTCTGGACACGCACGCAGTCCTCGCGCGAATAGAGCCGGTAGTTCGACCAGCTCCGCGCGGTGGGAGCGAGGAGCCCCTGCGCCTCCCAGTGGCGCAGCGTTCGCACCGTCAGCGAGAATCGCTCGGCGACCTCTCCTACCGTGTAGAGGGTGGTGTCGTTGCTCATGACATCGATTCTGCCCCCTGACGCCGCGTCATGGTCAAACGAAAGACCGTTTCCATGTCGCGGTCACGCGGAACAGTACGCCAGCATCAGGGCATATCAGGCCCGTTGCGCGAAAATACTCGCCCAACGCCAGGTCCATCGGGGCCCTCGCGCGAAAAAATCGCCCAGCACCAGGCCCATCTGGGCCCTCGCGCGAAAAAAATCGCCCAACACCAGACCCATCTCGGCCCTCACGCAAAAGAACTCGCCCAACACCAGGCCCATCTGGGCCCTCGCGCGAAAGAACTCGCCCAACACCAGGCCCATCTGGGCCCTCGCGCGAAATAACTCGCCCAGCACGCCATAAACCGCGATTTTTAGGCCAATTTTCCCTCGCTGGGCGAACTTTTTCGCGTTTGCGTTCACGTCAGATCGCACAGGGCGAACTTTTTCGCGCCCAGAGCACAGGGACGTCATAACTGTGAAACCAACGGCATCACTAAACGCCCGCCCCGGTACACAACTCTCCCAACAACCACCGTCACACACCGATCCCGGTACAAAACTCTCCCAGCAACCACCGTCGCACACCCATCCCGGTACAAAACTCTCCCAACAACCACCGTCGCACACCCATCCCGGTACAAAACTCTCCCAACAACCACCGTCGCACACCCATCCCGGTACAAAACTCTCCCAACAACCACCGTCGCACACCCATCCCGGTACAAAACTCTCCCAACAACCACCGTCGCACACCCATCCCGGTACAAAACTCTCCCAGCGCGCGAATAAACGCCTGTTTTTGCCCAGAATGCATAAGCAGGGAGAATTTTGTACCGCTCGCAGAGCACAGAAGCCGAGCAGGGAGAATTTTGTACCGGCCATCGCGAGTAGTGTCCCGCATAGTGGTGTAACCGTGTGGTGGTCGGCCCGTTTGATATGGGTGCGGTCACCGTGTGATCCTTCGAGAAAGCTCTCTACTTCTGACTCGAAATGATTTGGAGGCACAACGATGACCGCTCCTCATATTATCGACCCTGCTGGCCTGCTTGGCGAGGCGTTATCCCAGGCGTCCCCGGATTTGATGCGTTCCCTGCTCCAGCACGTCATTAACGCGTTGTTATCAGCGGACGCTGACACCGTGTGCGGGGCCCAGTGGGGCCAACAAGACCCGCAGCGTCAGACCAGGCGCAATGGGTATCGCTACCGGCCCCTGGACACCAGGGTCGGCACCATTGACGTGGCGATCCCCAAGCTGCGCTCAGGAACCTACTTTCCAGAGTGGTTGTTGCAGCGCCGCAAACGCTCCGAAAACGCCTTGATCACAGTGGTCGCTGACTGTTACTTAGCGGGAGTATCCACGCGCCGCATGGACAAGCTCGTCAAAACCCTGGGGATCACAGGACTATCCAAGTCCCAGGTCTCACGCATGGCAGCCGACCTGGACGAACACGTGGACGAGTTCCGCCATCGCCCCCTCAATGACGCTGGGCCTTTCACGTTCGTCGCCGCTGACGCACTGACCATGAAAGTGCGCGAAGGAGGGCGCGTCGTCTCGTGCGCGGTCCTAGTTGCCACCGGAGTCAACAATGACGGACACCGCGAAGTGCTGGGGGTGCGCGTATCCACCAGCGAGACCGGCCCGGCGTGGAACGAGTTCTTCGCCGACCTGGTCGCCCGAGGCCTCACCGGCGTGCGCCTGGTCACCAGCGACGCCCATCTGGGCCTGGTTGAGGCCATCGCAGCGAACCTGCCCGGAGCCGCCTGGCAACGGTGCCGCACCCACTACGCCGCGAATCTCATGTCGGTGACCCCCAAAGCGCTATGGCCCGCCGTCAAAGCGATGCTGCACTCGGTGTACGACCAGCCCGACGCCGCCTCAGTCAACGCTCAATACGACCGGCTCTTGGACTACGTGAACGACAAGCTCCCCGCCGTGTGTGACCACCTCGATCAAGCCAGGGCAGACGTCCTCGCCTTCGCGTCCTTCCCCACCGGGGTATGGACCCAGATCTGGTCCAACAACCCCAACGAGCGCCTCAACCGCGAAATCCGCCGACGCACCGACTCCGTGGGGATCTTCCCCAACCGCCAGGCCATCATCCGCCTGGTCGGAGCCGTCCTCGCCGAACAAAACGACGAATGGGCCGAAGGCCGACGCTACCTCAGCCTCGACATCCTCACCAAATCACGACTCACACCCCAACCCACCCAACAGGAGGAACCCACACTCCAACTCAGCGCATAACCCACCCCGAAGGACACAAAACGATTACACCACTCCACAGGACTTGACCCCATCGCGAGCTCACCCCGCCAACACCGATAGCAAGCCAAAGCCCCACCCCTCCTGTGGGGCACGGGGTGACACTGACATGGTTGACGATGCGGATAGGTTATGGCGATGCGGATAGGTTACGACGATGCGGATAGGTTAATAAGCTATCCGGATGCTCATAACCTATCCAGATAGCAACAACCTATCCGTATGCGCAGCATGCGAAGAAGCCGTTGCACGAGGCTGCGGTGCCCATGAGTGACGACGGAGACACATACCAGAAATTCCGCATGCAATTCGATTGCATGAACTTTCAACAAAGCCAAGAAACGTTGCAATTCCAACGACGCCAATTCAAATACTGAAATAGTCACAGGGGAATTGCATGCGAAAGTGCTGGACGCACAATAGCCGCGTCGACCAAGCTGCGGGGCCCGCGAGCGGCAGTAGGGCCTAGCCGGAAGTCGCACCGATTCGCCTGGCAACACACAGCACACCACGCGCCACCGGTGTGTAGGCCGCCGGAGGGACCGGAGGGCCTGGCAGCGGTGCCCGTGGGCGACGGCAGAGCCTGGGCAACACCAAATCCGCACGTAATTTCCCTCGGTCACTTTGAAGACAGCCCAGAAACGTTGCAATTCCAACGATGCCAATTCAAATTCTGAAATAGTCACAGGGGAATTACGTGCGAAATTACTGAGCAGCAGGCAAGACGGTCCAACACACAGCAGAACAAGCCGCGCCGCCGGTGTGGAGGCGCCGGAGGGCCGGAGGGCCGGGCTGCGGTGTCCGTGGGCGGCGGCGGGGCCTGGCCGGGCTGCGGTGCCCGTGGGCGGCGGCGGGGCCTGGCCGGGCTTCGAGGCGACGCGCCGAGCCGGAGGCTCGCGGCGCGGACGGCTCACGGGCGGGCCGCCGCAGGCGGGCACACCAAGCAGCCCGGCCCCACAGCAGGGCCCGACGGCGCCCGGAACACCAGCGGCGCCACAAGCAACACAATGCACGCCCAGACATGCGGAAACCCCGCCCCGCAGATGCGGGACGGGGTTTCGCCCACCCAGTCGGGTGGAAGAGTCTGAACGATTCAGACGGGGAAAGTCACTTAAGGGTGACCTTGCCGCCGGCCTCTTCGATCTCAGCCTTGGCCTTCTCGGCGTCTTCCTTCTTCGCGGCGGGGAAGATGGTGGAGGGCGCGGAGTCAACCAGGTCCTTGGCTTCCTTGAGGCCCAGGCCGGCCAGGTTCTTGACGACCTTGACGACGGCGATCTTCTTGTCACCGGCGGACTCGAGGACGACCTCGAACTCGTCCTTCTCTTCGGCGGCGGGGGCGTCGGCGGCCGGGGCGGCAACGGCGACGGCTGCGGGGGCAGCGGCCTCAACGTCGAAGGTCTCCTCGAAGAGCTTCACGAAGTCGGAGAGCTCGATGAGGGTCATTTCCTTGAAAGCTGCGATGAGCTCGTCATTGGAGAGCTTAGCCATGAGTGGCATCCTTCCTAATTGGCCTGCACGAGTGCAGATTGTTGGTTTGTTTCACGCAGCCAGGGTGGCGGCGTGGAACAGGGCCTGTCTCGTCAGGCCGCCTCGCCCTGCTGCTTTTCGCGCAGAGCATCGATGGTGCGCACTGCCTTGACGGGCAGAGCGTTGAATGCGAACGCCGCCTGACCAATCTTGGCCTTGAGGACGCCTGCGGCCTTGGCCAGCAGGACCTCGCGGGACTCGAGATCGGCAAGCTTCTTGACACCCTCGGCGCTCAGCTGAGCACCGTCCATCGCGCCAGACTTCAGCACGAGGGCGGGGTTGTCCTTAGCAAAATCACGCAGGGTCTTGGCGGCCTCGACGGGCTCGCCGGAGACGAATGCGATGGCGGTGGGGCCCTTCAGGTCCTCAGCCAGGAAGTCGAGACCGACCTCCTTGGCCGCCAGGCGCGCAAGCGTGTTCTTTGCCACGGCGTAGGTCGCGTTCTCGCCCAGGCCGCGACGCAGCTGCTTGAGCTGGCCGACGGTCAGGCCGCGGTACTCGGTCAGCAGGACAGCGTCGGCTGCGCGGAAGCGCTCCACGAGCTCGGCAACTGCTGCCACCTTGTCGGACTTCGCCATGGTCCTCCTTCCAGATACGTGACCGCAGGTAAGAAAAAACCCGACACGCAGGATCGTGTCGGGCGTACGCTCGATTGCAGCACATGGCTGCTCACTCACCTGCGTTGGATTTTCCTCCACTAGCGTGGACACCAACGGTCTTCGGCACGGACCAGCTTAACAGGGCCACCGACAGCGCGCAAGCATGGCGGCGCGTTTCACAGACGAGGCCGGGGTTGCACCCTCCGGCGAGTGCCGCGCAGCCCACTTTCGCGCAGCTGCGAGTCACCCACCACGCTCTCACAGCTGCCGCGACGCCCAGGACTGGCGCACGCGCACATCTCAACGCACAACAACAGATAAGGCGGGTCCCCGCGCAGCCATGCTGCGCGGGGACCCGAATGCTTCGTCAGCGAGCTGAGCTCACTTCTCCAGCAGGTCCTTGACCTTGGTGACATCCAGCGGGATGCCGGGGCCCATCGTCGTGGCGACGGCGCCCTTGATCAGGTAACGACCCTTCGCGGAGGTCGGCTTGAGACGCAGAACCTCGTCCAGGACGGTCGCGTAGTTCTCGGTCAGCTGCTCGGCGGTGAAAGACGCCTTGCCAACGATGAACGCCAGGTTGCCGTGCTTGTCGACACGGAACTCGATACGACCACCCTTGATCTCCTTGACAGCCTTCGCGACATCCATGGTCACGGTGCCCGTCTTGGGGTTCGGCATGAGGCCACGGGGGCCGAGGACGCGGCCGAGGCGGCCAACCTTGCCCATCAGGTCGGGGGTAGCAACGGCAACATCGAAGTCGGTGTAGCCCTTGGCAACCTTCTCGATGAGCTCGTCGCCGCCGACCTCGTCGGCGCCTGCGTCAATCGCTTCCTGAGCGCGCGGACCAACGGCGAAGACCAAGACCCGGGCGGTCTTGCCGGTGCCGTGCGGCAGGGAAACGGTGCCACGGACCATCTGGTCCGCCTGGCGGGGATCGACACCGAGTCGGAAGACGACCTCAACGGTCGAATCGAACTTGGTGACGGTGGTCTCCTTGGCCAGCTTCATGGCCTCGAAGGGGGGTGTACAGCACGTCCGCGTGGACCTTCTCGGCCGCTGCGCGGTAGCTCTTGGAGCGCTTGGTCATTCTGCTTCTTCTCCTTGCAGTCGTGGGTGTCGGGCAGCGCCTGCCCTACCACGGGGGGGTTGGTTGAGGTCAGCCCTCGACGGTGATGCCCATGGAACGGGCGGTGCCGGCGATGATCTTGGCCGCGGCCTCGATGTCGTTGGCGTTGAGGTCAGCCATCTTGGACTGGCCGATCTCGCGAGCCTGATCCATCGTGATCGAACCAACCTTGACGGTGTTGGGGGTGCCGGAACCCTTCTGGATGCCAGCAGCCTTCTTGATGAGCTCAGCGGCGGGCGGCGTCTTGAGGACGAACGTGAAGGAACGATCCTCGTAGACGGTGATCTCAACGGGGATGATGTTTCCACGCTGCGACTCGGTGGCCGCGTTGTAAGCCTTGGTGAACTCGACGATGTTCACGCCGTGCTGGCCCAGAGCGGGGCCGACGGGCGGTGCGGGGGTAGCGGCGCCGGCTGCGATCTGAAGCTTGATCAGGCCGGTGACCTTCTTCTTCGGTGCCATGAATGCGGGTCTTTCTTCTGAAGTTCTGACCGACGGGTGCCGGTCAGGCGGAGCGTCGGGCACTGCTCACTGGGTTTCAGCGGGCATAGTGCGCCCTACGCACACAAAGTGAATCATAACGCGATTCCGGGCTTGATCCCAAGTCCGGGTGCGTGATGTCACTGCTCGAGCTTCTCCACCTGGTCGAAGCCGAGCTCGAGCGGCGTCTCGCGCTCGAAGATGGTGACGAGGACCTTGAGCTTCTGAGTCTCGGGCATGATCTCGGAGATCGTGGCCGACATGGTCTCGAAAGGTCCGTCGGTGACGGTGACGATCTCGCCGACCTCGAACTGGGTCTGGACGACCTGGACGGGTGCGGGCTGATCCTTGGCAGCCTCGGCGGCTTCCTCGAGGACGTTGGGCGTCAGGAGCATGACGACCTCGTCAATCGAGAGCGGCACCGGGTTGTGCTGGTCGCCCACGAAGCCGGTCACGGCGGGGGTCTCCTTGACGACACGGTACGAGGCCTCGTTGAAGTCCATGCAGACGATCGCGTAGCCGGGGATGCGCACGTGACGCACGCGCTTCTTCGTCGTGCCGCGGTACTCCATGACGTACTCGTCCGGGACCTCGACGGCGAAGATGTAGTCTTCCATGTTCTGCGTGGTGATGCGCTGCTCGAGGTTCGCCTTCACCTTGCGCTCGTGGCCGGAGTAGGTGTGGATGACGTACCAGTCGCCGGGAGACATGTAGAGCTTGCGGCGCAGCTTGGCGATCGCTTCCTCTTCGGCCGAGGCAGGGGCCTCGTCGTCCGATTCGGTCTCCTCCTCGGCGACCTCCTCGGCCACCTCGTCGACGACTTCCTGGGCGGCTCCGTCGGCCAGCGCCTCGGCGCTCTCCTGCTGAACCTCTTCCTGATGCTCCTCGAAGGCCTGTTCCTCGGTGTAGTTTTCGTCGCTCACGACGTTTCCCTCCTGCAAATGGGGCCGGACCGTAGAAGAAACCCGCCTGCAGTATCCTGCGGGCGGGTTCGTCGGTCTCAGCCGAAGATCAATGCACTTAGCTTACCGAATCCGAAGTCGAGTAGGCCAGCGAAAGCATGATTGCGGCGACAAACACAACGACGACAACGAAGTATGTCCAGGTTTCGGATCCCGTCGGATACGTCACCTTCTTCATTTCGTCGATGACCTGCTTGAAGAAGAGCCAGATGCCACCGAAGAAACCGGGACGCTTGTTCTGTTCCTTGCCGGCGTCACCACGCTTGCGGGTAGCAGCGCTCTTAGTGCGATCTCGGCGCGAGGATTCAGCGTCCGAGGCAACACGATCGGCCATGGGAATCCTCCTACGAAATGATCAGCCTAATCCGCAGGGCAGGCGGGACTCGAACCCACAACCGCCGGTTTTGGAGACCGGTGCGCTACCAATTGCGCCACTGCCCTACGCAGGAAAACCTGCCTGACGAACATTAGTGGATCATGCGGCGCTTTGTCCACCCGAGAACCACGACCAAAGGTCGCATGCCGCGTAATACCAGCCCCGACCTCGTAAATGAGAGGTAGCCCACGCACGCATCGTGTGCGCTCTCCGCCACACGCGCGCGCGACGTGGGACCATGGAGGGGTGACCAATACTCCTCGCACCCGTGTCTCTGATCGTTTCAACGCCATCACCCCGTCCGCGACCCTGGCCGTGGACGCGAAGGCCAAGGCCCTCAAGGCCGCCGGCCGCCCTGTGATCGGCTTCGGCGCCGGCGAACCCGACTTCGCCACGCCCGACTACATTGTCGAGGCCGCCGTCAAGGCCGCGCGCAACCCCGCGATGCACCGCTACACGCCCGCCGCCGGCCTCCCGGCGCTGCGCGAGGCCATCGCAGAAAAGACCCTGCGCGACTCCGGCTACGAGGTCTCCCCCGCCGACATCGTCGTCACCAACGGCGGCAAGCAGGCAGTCTTCCAGGCTTTCGCCGCGCTGCTGGGCCCCGGCGACGAGGCCATCCTGCCGACCCCGTACTGGACCACGTACCCCGAGGTCGTCAAGCTCGCCGGCGCGACCCCCGTCGAGGTCTTCGCGGGGGCCGACCAGGACTACAAGGTGAGCGTCGAACAGCTCGAGGCCGCGCGCACCCCTCGCACGAAGGTGCTCCTCATGTGCTCGCCGTCCAACCCGACGGGCAGCGTCTACACGCCCGAGGAACTGACCTCGATCGGCCAGTGGGCCCTCGAGCACGGCATCTGGGTCATTTCGGATGAGATCTACGAGCACCTCCTGTACGAGGACGCGCAGAGCGCGCACATCGTCAAGCTGGTGCCCGAGCTGGCCGACCAGGCCGTCATCCTCAACGGCGTTGCCAAGACCTACGCGATGACCGGCTGGCGAGTGGGCTGGATGATCGGCCCCTCCGACGTCATCAAGGCTGCGCTGTCCTTCCAGTCGCACCTGACCTCCAACGTCAACAACGTCGCCCAGGAGGCCGCGCGCGCCGCCGTGTCCGGCTCCCTGGACGCGGTGAACGAGATGCGCGTCGCCTTCGACCGCCGCCGCCGCACGATCGTTGACATGCTGCGCCAGATCGACGGCTTCGACGTCCCCACCCCCAAGGGCGCGTTCTACGTCTACCCCTCCGTCGAGCGCCTGCTGGGTCGCGAGATCCGCGGCCGCGTCGCCAACACCTCGGGCGAGCTCGCCGACCTGATCCTCGACGAGGTCGAGGTCGCGGCTGTCCCCGGCGAGGCCTTCGGCCCCTCCGGCTTCCTGCGCTTCTCCTACGCGCTGTCCGACGACGACCTCGTCGAGGGCATCACCCGCGTGCAGGAGCTCTTCGCCTGATGCACGTCTCGTTCGAACGGACAGCGCAGGAGGCCCCCCTCGGAACGGTCCTCCTCGCCCACGGGTACGCGGAGCACTCCGGGCGCTACGCCCACCTGCGCTCCGCACTCACCCGCGCCGGTTACGACGTCGCCTACTACGACCACGCGAGCCACGGGACCTCCGACGGTCCCCGCGCCCGCGTGGACGTGGGCGCGCTCATCCGCGACTTCGGCGACGCGCGCCGGGCGGCCCTCGCCCACGCGCGCACGCCGGAGCTGTTCCTGTTCGGGCACTCAATGGGCGGGCTCATCGCCGCTGCCTCGACCATCCTGGACCCGACGCGGCTGCGCGGCACGGTGCTCTCCGCTCCGGCGCTGCGCCCGCTCCCCCACGTCGCCCCTGCCCATGCCCGCATGCTGGCGCCTCTCGCGAGGCTGTGCCCCGGCCTCATCGTCGCCCAGGGGGCGTCGGACATGGCGGTCTCCCCCCTGTCTCGAGACCCCGAGGTTCAGCGCGCCTTCGATGCGGATCCGCTCACTTACAAGGGCGGCGTGCCGATCCTGACGGGCCTGACCTCGATCCTCCAGGGCGAGGAGGTGCTGCGGCGCGCCGACCGCCTGCGCACTCCGACCCTGGTCATGCACGGGTCGCACGACCTCATGGCGGAGCTGCGCGGTTCGCGCGAACTGGTTCGAGGGGCACGCGCGGCGCACCCGGATGCCGACGTTCACCTGCGCATCGTCGATGGCGCCTACCACGAGCTCCTCAACGAGCCCGAGGGTCCCGGCCTGATCCGTGACATCATCATCTGGCTCGGGGAGCACTAGGCCGTGGAAGCGCCCGCTGTCCCCAACCTGACGGCCCCGCGCCCCACCCCACCGGGCAGGCGTGACCTCGCGACCCTCCCCAAGGCCCACCTGCACCTGCATTTCACGGGTGCCATGCGGCCCACCACGATGGTGGAGATGGCGCGCACGCAGGGAGTGCGCCTGCCCCCTCACTTGCTGCACATCGACGCGGCCTCCATGCCGGCCGACGGGCGCGGATGGTTCCGTTTCCAGCGCGCCTACGATTCGGCGCGTCACCTCGTGCGCTCCGAGGCCGCGATGCGTCGCCTGATCCGCGAGGCCGCCGAGGACGACGCCGCCGAGGGCTCGGTGCGCATGGAGATTCAGGCCGACCCCACGTCCTACGCGCCCTACGTTGGGGGCATCACCCCGGCCCTGGAGATCATCATCGACGAGGCCCGAGCAGCCTCGCGCGATACCGGCGTCGACATCGGCGTGATCGTCGCGGCGTCGCGCATGAAGCACCCGTTGGACGCGCGCACGCTCGCGCGCCTGGCCGCGTCGTTTGCTGGGGATGGCCCCGGCGAGGTCGTTGGTTTTGGCCTGTCGAACGACGAGCGCGTGGGTTCCACGGCTTCTTTTGCTCCGGCGTTCCGCATCGCGCGCCGCGCCGGGCTCGTGGGTGTTCCGCACGGCGGCGAGCTCCTGGGCCCGTCCTCCGTGCGTGAGGTCGTGTCCACTTTGGCGCCCGCGCGCCTCGGGCACGGGGTGCGCACGAGCGAGGACCCGGATCTGCTGAAGGCCGTCGTGGATACGGGTATCGCCCTGGAGGTGTGTCCGACATCGAACGTGCACCTGGGCGTCTACACGGACTTTTCGCAGGTGCCGCTGCCGACGCTGCTTTCGGCGGGGGCTACCGTCGCGCTGGCCGCCGACGACCCGCTGCTGTTCCGCTCGCGCCTGGTCGCCCAGTACGAGGTCGCGCGCGACGTGTTTGGCCTGTCCGACGAGGCCCTGGCAGACCTGGCGTGTTCCTCTATCGACGCGTCGCTGGCCTCACCGACGCGCAAGGCGGCCTGGAAGGCCGACATCGACGCCTGGCTGGCGGCCGAGCCCGTGGCGTAGCGCTATCGCGGGGTGCACGCGGCGTAGGCGGAGGTTCGCGGCGTAGCGCTGTCGTGGGCCTCCCGCGCCAAATCGCAGGCCAAATTGTTCTCAAGGCACGCAAAATTCCACGCACCCCGACAATTTCGCATGCAATTCCCCCACGCCTTTTTCAAACTTTGAATTCAGAACGGCGATATTCTGCGGTTTTCAGGGCATGTCTCAAGACACCCGACGGGGAATTGCATGCGAAATTTGGGGAGGTCTCAGCGGAACCTGCGGTATCGACGGTATCGACGGGATTTACGGGAGGATGCAAACACACTCGTTGCCCGGTCCCCGTGGCCCACAGCCACAGCGATGCCCAAATCGCTGGCCACCTCGGCGACCGACGGTTCGCATCCGGATAGGTTATGAACACGCGGATAGGTTACGAAGATCCGGATAGGTTATTAACCTATCCGGATGCGCATAACCTATCCGGATCGTGACAACCTATCCGCGTGACGGATCCGCGAGCGCAGACCAGCTTCTCCTCAACACTCCCAAGATTCCACGCCCCCACAATCTCGCATGCAATTCCCCCACGCTTCTTTCAAACATTGAAACCAGAACGTTGATATTCCGCGGTTTTCAGGACGTGCGCCAGGACACCCGACGGGGAATTGCATGCGAAATGTGGGGAGGTCCTTCTGTGGGATCTCCGGAAAGATGCCAACAACGGGCGCTGCACGCAACGGCCAGGCAACCCGCTACCAGGTGATGCCGACCGTGACCGGCTACCGGGTGACCGTCTACCAGACGACGCCGACCGTGACCCGCTACCAGGTGACCCGCTACCAGGCGATGCCGACCGTGACCGGCTCGGGCACCAGGGTCACGCCGAAGGCCTCACAAACACGCTCGCGCACTGCGCGGGCCAGGGCCTCGATGTCGGCGCCCGTCGCGCCGCCGCGGTTCGTCAGGCCAGCACGTGCTTGGTGGACAGGGACGCGCGCGGCGGATCCCCGGCCTCGGGCAGGTGGAAGCCCTTGGAGCATCCCGCGTGATCGATGAGCCAGGCGGCGCTGGTCTTGACGAGGCCCTCCCCCGCGCTAAAGCGTGGCGCGCCCTCGGGCAGGGAGGCGGCCGCGGCCTCGGGCAGGATCGGGTTCGTGAAGAAGGAACCGGCACTCCACGTGTCGTGATCAGCCGCATCCAGGACCATGCCCTTACCGCTGCGCAGCTCCAGGACAGTGGAGCGGACGAGGGACGCGTCTGCGCGCTCCCCGGCCTCGACTCCGAGGCGGCGCGCCAGCTCGGCGTACATGACGGGGGCGCTGAGGGCCGAGCGCTCGAGGCGGAAGTCCACGGACAGCACCACCCAGCGGCCAGTCGGTCCCCAGGGTCGATCGCCCAGGCCCGCCTCGCCGACGCTGCGCTTGATCGCCGAGGAGCGGTACGCGAAGCCGAGGTCGGAGGGCAGCAGGCGCACGACGATGCCCGTCAGGCGGTCGTAGGCCTCGACGCTCTCGATGGTTTCGGCGACCTCGTGGCCGTAGGCGCCCACATTCTGCACCGGGGAGGCACCGACCGTGCCGGGGATACCGGAGAGCGCCTCGACGCCGGACAGGCCCTCTGCCAGCGTCCAGGAGACAAAAGCGTCCCAGACCGTGCCCGCGCCCGCGCGCACGACGACGGATCCGGCGGGGTCCTCGTGGATGACGGAGGCGACCTCGTCGAAAGGCTGCACGTCGACGACCGTGCCCTCGAAGGGGGCGTCGGAGGCCAGCAGGTTCGACCCTCCGCCCACGACGAGGAGCGGGCGGCCAGCGGCATCGGCCGCGGCGACAGCATCCACCAGGGTATCGGAGGACGTGGCGGGCACGAGGCAGGCGATGGGCCCACCCACGCGCAGGGTCGTCAGATCAGCAAGGGTCGTCATGCCCCTAAGCCTAGTCGCACGGCGCGCGTTCGGCCTAACCCCGGGGCACGACGGACTCAGTCCATCGTGATGACGATCTTGCCGCGCACGTGGCCGCTCATCAGCTCGCTGTAGGCGGCGCGCACTTGCTCCACGTCGAACGGGTAGTACCCGCGATGGTCAGGCTCACCGTCCCACGGTCGATGAGGTCCGCGACCGTTGCGATGTCGGCGATCTTCCCGTCGCGCCCGCCAGTGAAGCGCGCGCGACGCAGGGCGATTGCGGGCGTCGGGACGAGCGTTCCCACGCGCTCACCCGGAACGCCGAGGCTGTGGGCGAGTGACGCGTAGCCGCCGAAGCAGTCGATGAAGGCAGTGACGGGTGAGGGCACCGCGTCCTTGATGCGTTGCTCGAGGCCATCGCCGTAGGAGACGGGAATCGCGCCGAGGGAACGCAGGTAGTCAGCATTCGAGGGACCAGCGATACCGATGACGGTCGCGCCGCGGGCGACGGCCAGCTGCGTGACGAGGCCTCCCACTCCTCCGGCGGCCGCGGCGACCACGATGACGTCACCCGCCTCGGCCTTCACGCTGCGCATGGCGCCCATCGCGGTCTGCGCGGCAACGCCCAGCCCTCCGGCGACGTCGAAGCTCATGGAGGCAGGCTTGGACGCGACGTTGTCGGCGGAAATAACGAGTTGGGTCGCGAGCGAACCGTATTCGCGCACCTGCCAGGGGGCGGCGCGCAGGAGGCCGATGACCTCGTCGCCCACCGCCACGTTGGTCACTCCCGAGCCCACGGCCACCACGACGCCCGCGAAATCCTGCCCGACGCCGCGCAGCGGCCGGTCCGCCCCGCGGGCGAACCAACGGCCGGGGTGAACGATGGTGCGGAGGATCTCGAGGGGCCTCGTCAATCCACCGAAGAGCTTGTAGTCAACGGGGTTGATGCCGGCGGCCCGCACGGTGACGAGCACCTGTCCCTCTCCGGGCGCGGGGAGTGACACCGAGCCTTCCTCGAGGACCTCGACGCCTCCAAAACGACGGTAGCCGATGATTCGCGCCATGATTCCCCTTCTTCCATCGCAGCGAAACAGAGCGCCACGTCACAAGCGTGCTCGTACACCAGGATACGCCTGCGCTGTCGCGGACGGAAGGCTCAAAGGACAAGCCCGAGAAGCCGCCTTCTAGTCGCCGAAGGCGAGGTCCGTGTGCTTCATTCCGCGGCGGTCGGGCACCTGGCCGGCGAGCACGATCGCGAGGAGGACCGGCAGGGCCACGAAGGCCAGCGCACGGTGGTAGCCGATGTGGTCGGCGATGAGGCCGAGGAGCGGCGGGCCGATGAGGGCCGCGCCGTAGTTCACTGTCGAGAGCACGGAGACGCGCGCGGGCGTCATCACGGGATCGACGGACAGCGCCGAGATGCCCAGCGGGAAGCCGAGGGCCGAACCGATGCCCCACAGGGCGATGCCCGCGACCGCGAACAGGTGGTGCGGCGCGAAGGCCACGAGCAACAGCCCGACGACCGCGCCGGAGAAGGTGATGCGCAGCAGCTTCGGCGAGCCCAGGCGGGCCTCGAGGCGCGGGGACGCGAAACGCACGATCGTCATCATCAGCAGGAAGAACGCGAACGCCGCCGAGGCCGCCGCGGTCGAGTAGCCGTAGCCATCCACCATGGACAGGTTGAGCCAGTCGTTCGCCGCGCCCTCCATGAGGCCGGCGCTCATGACCATGAGGCGATGAGCACGGTCTGCTTCTCGCGCCAGGCAACCCGGGTGAGACCCTTCGCCTTGCGCTGCGAGGCATCCTTCCCCTCGCCCTTATCCTGCGCGGGTGCGAGGGCCGCGACCTCGTCCTTCGTCAGGTAGAAGCCGACGGCGGTCCCGCAGGCGAGAAGCTCGAGGACGGCCAGTCCGAAGAGGTGGGCGCCGAGGGGCAGGCCGAGCTGGGCGGCGAGGGCGCCGAGGAGGGCACCGAGGAGCATACCGACCGCGTACATCGCCTGGATGACGGGCACGACGGTGCGCCGCACGGCAGCCTGCACGAGGCCGGCCTCGATGTTCATGGTGGCGCCCCACAGGCCGTTGCCAGCCGCGATCAGCACGAGGCCGGCGGTGGCCAGTGGGATCGAGACGTTGAGTGCGCCCATCCCCGCGCAGACGATGCCCAGAGCCCAGATGGCCACGCCAATGCGGCCCGAGGCCCGCGCGCCGATTGTGGTCACGATCGGGCCGGAGGTCGGCAGGGTCAGCAGAGAGCCGAGGGAGGCGATGAGCAGCATCGTGCCGATCGTCGCCGGTGTCAGCCCGAGGTTGTCGCGTACGTCGGGCAGGCGCGAGAGCCACGCTGACGTGCCGAAACCGAGGCACACGTAGACGACGCCTGTGGCGCGAAGGGCAGCGCGAGCACGCGAAGATGGGACAGACATGCTGGGTAATATACGCGCCGCCAGTTGCGAATGTAAGCGGGGGTGGGCGGGTGTTGATCACCCGCCCACCCCCGCTCAACAGGAACAGGAACTCAACCCTCCACGGCGGCCTTAAACCAGGTCGTGATCGACGTGGGGTGCGTGATGGCGGTGCCAACGATGACGGCGAACGCGCCGGCCTCGATGGCCGCGGCAGCCTGCTCGGGTGTGTGGACGCGGCCCTCGCAGATCACGGGCACGTCCGGGAACGCGGCGACGACCTCGCGCAGCAGCTCCAGGTCGGGTCCGTCGGTCTTGACGCGGTCGCCCGTGTAGCCCGCCAGGGTCGTGGAGACGATGTCCACGCCGGCGTCGACGGCGCGCTGGGCATCCTCGAAGGAGCCACAGTCAGCCATGACGAGGGTGCCGTCCTCGCGCAGGGCCGCAACGGTCTCGGCGAAGCTCAGGCCATCGAGGCGCGGGCGACCCGTCGCGTCCAGGGCGACGATGTCGGAGCCGGCCATGACGCAGGCGCGGGCGTGGCGCAGCGACGGGGTGATGTACACGCCCTCGTGGCCTTCCTTCCACAGGCCGATCACGGGCACGTCGACGCGGCCCTTGATCGCGGAAATGTCGGACAGGCCCTGGCAGCGGATGGCGGCGGCTCCGCCGATCTCGGCGGCGCGGGCGATCTGTGCCATCGTCTCGGGGTGGCGCATGGGCTCGCCCGGGTACGCCTGGACGGAGACGATGAGCTTGCCCTTCAGGTTTGCAATGAGCGGGTGCATGGTGAACTCCTATGAGTGCAGGAAGAAGGAAACGGCTCCGAGCAGCGGCGCGTCGCCGCCGAGGGAACCAACGAGAATGGGGGTGGCGGCGACGGGCGTCATCGCGGAGGCCGCGAAGCCATCGCGCAGGGCGTCCCACCAGATGTCCCCGGAGCGGGTCATCGACCCGGAGAGGATAACGACGGCCGGGTCCACGCAGTTGACCAACGAGGCCGTGGCCTCGCCAAGCGCGTACGCGGAGCGGGAGAAGCAGGCGGCTGCCAGGGCGTTGCCTGATTCGGCGAGCTCTTGCAGAGCGCGCCCGCCGTCCACCTCGGGGTCGGACTCGCCGCGCAGCGAGTCGTACCAGGCGGTGATGCCCGATCCCGAGCAGAAGGACTCGATGTGGCCCTTGCGGCCGCACGAGCACGTCATGTCGGGGGCGAAGTGGTGGTGGATGTGGCCCACGTGTCCGGCGATGCCGCGCGACCCGAAGGAGACCTGGCGGTCTTCAACGAGGCGCCGCCGATGCCGGTGCCGACCGCAATCGACAGGACGGAACGGTAGGGCTGGCCGGCGCCGAGCGTGGCCTCGCCCAGGCCGTGCGCGTGCACGTCGTTGAGGACGCGCACCTTCAGGCCGGTTGCCTCCTGAAGCAGAGCGCCCAGGGGCGTGCCTCCCCAGCCGGGCATGGTGCCCGTCGCGGAGACGATGTCGCCGGTGGAGGGGTCGACGACGCCGGCGCTGGCGACCGCGACACCGCTCACCTGCGGGTGAGAGGCGACCAGGGACGAGGCAAGGTCACAGATGCGAGCCGCCACGTCCGCTCCGCCGCGCATCGCGTCGGTGGGGATCGATCCGCGCTCGGTGACCTCGTAGGTGTCACCGGCCTCGACGATGCCCCACCCGACCTTGGTGCCACCGATGTCGAGGGCAAGGAGCGTAGTCATGAGGATCCTTACGAAGTGAAAGGGGTATAAGAAAATCGACGAGGCCGGGGCGCGCGCCCGAAGGCGCGCAATATGCGGAACGGAAGAACCCCGGCCTCGTCGACGTATCAGGAGAGCAGGTCGACCGCGCGCAGCACGGACGCGACATGCTCCATGTTGTCGCCCTCGATGGCGGCAACCGGGCGCGGCATCTCAGGCGAATCGAAGACGCCGAGCAGGTGCAGCGCTGCCTTGAAGGCGCCGACGCCCGCACCGAAGCCCTGCACGCCCTTCACCTGGACGATGCGCATGAGCTCCGCGAGGCGGTCCTGCTCGGTGCGCACGGCCTCCCAGTCGCGGCGCTCGTAGGCCTGCCACTGGCGCACGTAGCCCTCGGGGTCCACGTTGGCCAGGCCGGGCACGGAACCGTCCGCGCCGGACATGTAGGCGCCGTCGACGACGACCTCGTGACCGGTGAGCAGCTGCAGCGGGTGGCCGGCGGCCTCGTTGGCCAGGCACAGCCAGCGGAACGCGACATCGTCACCGGAGGAGTCCTTGACGCCGTCGATGACGCCGTCGCGGCCCAGGCGCATGAGCAGGTCGGGCGACAGCTTCGTGTGCACGCACACGGGGATGTCGTAGGCCCACAGCTCAAGGTTGGTGTTCTCCTTGAGGATGCGGAAGTGACGCTCGACCTCGGTCTCGCCGCCCAGGGCGTAGAACGGGGCGGTCGCGACGACGCCCGTGGCGCCGCCGATCTCTTCCACGGCCTTGATGTTCTCGATGACGCGCTCGGTCTCGGTGTCGATGACGCCGACCAGGAGCGGGATGCGGCCGTCGACGATGCGCACGGCTTCGCGCTGGATCTGGGCGCGACGCTCGGCCGTCGAGAAGGCGACCTCACCGGTGGAGCCGGACACGAACAGGCCGTCGAGGCCGGCCTCGATCAGGCGGTTGATGTGACGCTCGAGCGAGGGGACGTCGAGCTCGCCGTTTTTGAGCGGGATGGCCAGGGGCGGGACAACGCCACGGATCTTCGAAGACATAATTACTTCTCTCCTTCGAGGTTGGGGTGCAGGAGCGAGGGCGCGGCGCCCAGGAGCTTGCGGGTGTAGGGGTCCTTCGGGTCGGCGAGCAGCTGCGCGGCCGGCCCTTCTTCGACGACCTTGCCGCCGTTCATCACGGCGATTCGGTCAGAGACGTATCGCACGGTCTGGATGTCGTGCGAGATGAACACCATCGCCAGGCCCAGGTCCCTCTTCAGGTCCGTGAGCAGGTTCAGGATCTGAGCGCGCACCGATACATCGAGCGCGGAAGTGGGCTCGTCGGCGATGATCGCGTCGGGGCCGATGGACAGGGCGCGGGCGATAGCCACACGCTGACGCTGGCCGCCCGAGAGCTGTCCGGGGAGCGCGTCGAGGGCGCTCGACGCAGACCGACGAGCGAGATCAGTTCGCGCACACGCTTGGCTCGCGAGGCCTCGTCCCCAATGTGGTGCACGCGCAGCGGGTCAGCGAGCTGATCGGCGACGTGCATGCGGGGGTTGAGGGCCGTCGCGGGGTCCTGGAAGACCACGGAGACGACGCGTCCGATTTCCCGGCGGGCGGCGGCGCTGCGCTTCGTGACCTCCTTGCCATTGAAGAACACCTGGCCCTTCGACGGCATCTGCAGGCCGCACATGACGTTCGCGGTCGTGGACTTGCCACAGCCGGACTCGCCGACGATGCCGAGCGTCTGTCCGCGCTCAATGCGCATGTTGACGCCACGCACCGCGTGGACCTTGTTGGGCTTGAACAGGGAGCCGGTACGCGAGGTGAAGGTCACCTCGACGTCCTTCAGTTCGATGATCGGAGCTTCGGATGTGGCGATCATCGTCTCGGTTTCGACAATCAGAGTTTCGGGGCTCATCGCGCCTCCTCCTGACCTTCTTCGATGATGATGGTCTCGCTCGCCACGAGAACCTCGTCGCGGGGCGGGAGAGCCGCGTACACGTGCTCGGGGCCGACCTCGGTGAGGACCGGGCGGATGTCCAGTCCGTAATCGGGGTGCGAGGACCTGGGGGCGAAACGATCGCCCTTCGGGAAGTCGCGAGGCGAGGGCACGGTGCCGGGAACCTGGTGGAGTCGGCCGGAGCCGGACTCGATCGAGAGGACGGCGCCCAGCAGGCCGCGCGTGTACTCGTGTGTCGGGTGCGTGAGCAGTTCCTTCGTGGGGGCCTGCTCGATGACCCTGGCCGGCGTACATGACGGTGATGTGGTGTGCCACCTCGGCGACGAGCGCCAGGTCGTGGGACACGAAGATCATGGCGAAGCCGAGCTTCTCACGCAGCTCGTTGAGCAGAGAGATGACCTGCTTCTGGACGGTGACGTCCAGGGCGGTGGTCGGCTCGTCCGCGATGATCAGCTTCGGGTCGCGGGTCAGGGCCATGGCGATAAGAACGCGCTGACGCTGGCCGCCCGAGAGCTCGTGCGGGTAGGGACTCGAGGGTGCGCTTGGGATCCAGGCCCACGAGCTCGAGGAGTTCCTCGGCGCTGCGGGTTCCGCCGCGGCTGGTCAGCTGCTTCATCTGAGCCTTGATCAGCATGGCGGGGTTCAGGGACGACAGGGCGTCCTGGTAGATCATGGCCATCTCGTGACCGAGCAGCGCGCGACGCTCCTCGGCGGACTTGGACAGCAGGTTCTCACCCTCGTAGAGGATCTCGCCCGAGATCTCGGCCTTGGGATCGATGAGGCCCATGATGGTCAGGGCCGTGATCGACTTACCGCAGCCGGACTCGCCCACGAGGCCCATGGTTTCGCCTGCGCGGACCTTGAAGGACACGTGGTCGACGACGTTGACGTCGCCGTGACGGTCGAACTTGATGCACAGGTCCTTGACCTCGAGCAGAGGAGCCTTCTCGAAGTCGGCTTCGAAGCGATCGAAGCGCTGTTCTTCGACGGTCTCGAGGTCGTCGAGGCGAGCCTGCAGGGATTCGGCCTGCTCGGCGTAGGCGCGGCGCGGGTCGAGCAGGAGCTTGTCGGCCTCGCGGTCGGAGTCCTTATCGACCTGGGCAACAGCTGCCGAGGAGGGGGCAGCGACCATCGCGTCCGTGATGCCCTCGGACAGGAGGTTCAGGCACAGCACGGTGGTCATGATGAACAGGCCGGGGAACGTAGCCGTCCACCACATGCCCTGCAGGACCGAACGGTTCGTCGAGGCCTCGGACAGGACGTTGCCCCACGTGGCCACGGTGGTCGCCTGGAGACCCGAACCGATGAAGGTCAGGGAGGCCTCGAGGATGATCGCGTCGGCGACGAGGACGGTCGCGAACACGAGGACCGGGGCGGCGGTGTTGCGCAGGACGTGCTTGACGAGGATCCAGGGGGGCGCGGGCGCCGGAGACGATCACCGCGCGGACGTAGTCCTCGCCGTAGGCGGCCATGACGTTCGCGCGAACGATACGCGACAGCTGCGGGATGTAGACGAAGGCGATCGAGCAGATGATGATCACCACGAGGCCTGCCGTGTTACCCGACTTCGTGAGGGTTCGTCCGAAGACGAGGACCGTCACGGCCGCCATGGCGATACCGGGCACCGCCATGATGATGTCGAGGATGCGCATGATCGTCTCGGAGATGCTCTTGCGCACAACCGCGGCGACGGAGCCGATGATCGCACCGAAGAAGAGCGCGACCAGCGTCGAGCACAGACCGATGATCAGGGAGAAACGACCGCCGTACAGGACGCGAGCGAAGATGTCTCGACCCACGTGGTCCGTGCCGAAGAAGTGCTCGGCGGACGGCGCCTGCCACTTGGCGCTGATGTCACCGGGGCCGTAGGGGCGAGATGAACGGGGCCAGGATCGACACGAGGACGATGAGCGCGAGGATGACCATCGCGATCTTCGAGCCGAGCGACATCGCGCCGATGCGCGAGAAACGCGCGCCCTTCGCAGTGACCTTGTTGAGCTTTTCTTTCTGGTTCATGCCTCACACCGACCTAATACGCGGGTTGATGAGCAGGTAGAGCATGTCAACGATGATGTTGACAATGATGAAGGCGATCGCGACGACGAGAGCGCCACCCTGGACCAGAGTCACCCAGTTCTCCTGGATGCCCTTGAGCAGGACCACCGTGCCCATACCGTTGAGAGAGAAGATGATTTCGATGACGACAGCGCCACCCATCAGGTAGCCGACGCGCAGACCGAGAACCGTCACGGGCGTGATGAGCGCGTTACGCAGCACGTTGCGGGCCACGACGATGCGCTTGGGGATACCGGCGCCGACCGCAGTGCGCACGTAGTCGCGATCCAGTTCCTCAACCATTGAGGTACGCACGACTCGGGTCATCTGACCGACAACGGGGACCGCCAGGGCGATGGCGGGGAAGCAACATGCGCAGGAACCAGCCCGTTGGATTCACCGAGAAGGCAGGGCAATGGGCCGGAGACCGGGAGGGTCTTCACGAAAGCCAGGACCAGCAGCGTTGCCAGCCAGAAGGACGGGGGTGCCAATGCCGATGACGGAGAACACGCGGATGACCTGGTCAGGGCCAGCGGTCGCGATAGAGAGCGGCGAGGACACCGAGCGGGGAAAGGAGATGATGACGGCGAAGAACAGACCGAGGAAGGTCAGCTGCAGGGGTGACGGGCAGAGCCTGAGCCACCAGGTCCGTCACGCTGGAAGAGCCAGCACCGTACGTACCGAGGTTTCCGTGGAGCATGTTCCACAGGTAGCGGCCGTACTGGACGAAGAACGGGTCGTTGAGACCGTGTTGGTTCACGGTAGGCTTCGAGAGCCTCGGGGGTCGCCGACTCACCGAGCGCCGAGTAGGCGGGGTCCACGGGAGACAGCGACATGATGAAGAAGACGAGGAAGGACACGCCGACCACCATGATCGGCAGGGCCACCAAACGTCGTCCGATGAGTCGCAGAAGGTTATTCACTGCTAGACCTCCATTTCAACGAATTTTTGGCAATGAGAAAAGGAGGGTGGCGCCCGACTGTGGCGTCTGCCTCAGGGCGGGCGTTCCACCCTCCTTTCGATGTATCCCCGAGGGACCTACTTCGTGCTCACCCGAGCAGCTGCAGGCCGGTCGGAGGGATCGCCTGGAATCCTTCCACCTTTCTCGGGGGTTGGAGCCGGTGATCACGTTGCGGAACACGAGCGGGAACAGCACGGTCTTCTCAGCGAGCAGATCCTGAGCCTCGCCCCACTTCGCCTTTAGCAGCGTCGCCGTCGAGCTGACCCGCCTCCTCGATGATGGTCTGCAGCTGGTTGAAGGAGTCGGGGATCCGACACCTGCCAGCCGTCGCGCTGCTTGGTCCAGTTGTTGTCGCCGTTCCACCACGAGATGATGATGCCGGGGTCGGTGCCGAAGACCGAGGGGTCACCGGGTGCGATGATGACGTCGTAGTCCGGCACGGCGTCCTGACGTCGGTGACATTGGCGTACAGGTCGCCGGTCGCCTGGCTGGTGTGGTTGACCTTCAGGCCCGAGGGCCTCGAGGTCAGCCGTGATCTGGGGAACCATGGCCACGATCCCACGGGTGATCCGTGGTGAGCAGGTTGACCGTCGATGCCGGCAGACGCCGTTGTCGCTCAGGAGCTTGGCGGCTGCGTCCTTGTCGTAGGACAGGTCGGTCGAGGGCTTCTTGTAGGCCGGGGTTGGCCTCGGGCAGGAAGGAGGTCGCCTCCTAGCCTGCACCATCGAGCGACGGTGTCGATCAGGGACTGCTTGTTGATGGCCTTGAGGAACGCGCGGCGCACCTCGGGCTTGTCGAAGGGGGCCTTCTGCGTGTTGAACATCATGAAGGGCGTTGCCGTAGCCGGGCTTCGACTCAACGTTCCAGCCGGCGTCCTTCAGATCCTTCTGCGAGGAGGCGGGAACGGACTTCAACGATGTCGATCGTGCCGTCGATGGCGGCGGTCGACGCGCGCGGTCTCGTCCTTCAGCGGGTTCCAGTTGATCGTCTCAACGGTCGCGGGGCTCGTTGCCGGTGTAGTACTCGTTGGGGACCGCGCTGATCTTCAGCTCGCCGTGACCTCGAGTACTTGTAGGGGCCCGGAGCCGATCGGCATGGACTTCATGCGCGTCCGCGTCGGCCGAGGCCGGGGTGACCACGAGGATCGTACCGAAAGCGCTCCTTGAGGGGCGGCGAAGGGGTACTTCAGGTGGATGGTGACGGTCTTGTCGTCCTTGGCCTCGACGCAGTCGACGAAGGTGAAGAACTGCGCGAAGATGGGAGCTCTCCGCGGTGGCCTTGCTCGTAGGCGGCCACAACGTCAGCGGCCGTCACGTCGGGTACCGTCGGAGAACTTCGCGCCGTCACGGAGGCTGATCTCGTATTCGGTGTCGGAGACCTTCACGGGATCACCGGCGGCCAGGGCGGGGCTGACCGAGTAGTTGGTGCGATCCGAGGCGGTACAGGCCCTCGAGGACCTGCCAGTTGCTGCCCATGGCCAACGCGGAGCTGGTCATCGGGCCGTAGTCGGTGGTGGTCGTAGGCGGGGACAACATTGAGTTCACTGCTCGCCACCGGTTGCAGTCGATCGCGGCATCACCGCCGCCACCACAGGCGGTCAGGATCATCGCGGCAGCTGCGGTCAGTGCAGCGCCGGTTGCGAAGTGTTTACGCATTCGCATGTTCTCGCCCTCATCTTCGAGAATTGGGACGTGCGGTTCTTTTGTTCCGCTCGCTATACTGATTCTATGTTGTCTGACAAATTAGTGCAAGCGATATCACCCCAATCGCCCACCCAACAACCGATCAGAACCGATCGCGTATCGAGCACCGATTGACTCAAGATCCTCGGTAACGATGGATGCGATCAAGTCCTATATTTTGCGACATGGATTACATCCTGGCGACCGCCTCCCCACCGAATCGACACTGTGCGCCGACCTCGGCGTTTCGCGTTCGTCCGTGCGAGAAGCGCTCCGACGCCTCCAAGCGCTGGACATCGTGACAGTTCGTCAGGGTTCAGGGTCATACGTCGGCGAAATGTCGATGCAGCCGCTCGTTGAGACCCTCGTCCTGCGCGCCGCACTGGATGAGATCAACGGCGCTCAGTCCCTGCATGCGATCATCGACACGCGACGGGCACTCGACCTCGGGATCGCCGTTCCCGCTCACGCGCGCCATGAAGGGCACGACGAAACCCCCACCTGTGGGAGCTCGTCGAGGCGATGACGCAGTACGCACAGTCGGGGTCGACCTACCTGGAGCAGGACATCGCCTTCCACTCCGGGCCTGCTGGCCTACGTCGACAACGAACTCATGCACCAGCTGGTGGCCGCCATGTGGCTGGTCCACCAGAGCGTCACTCCCTCAGCTGGCCGCAGCGTCGCGCCAGGAAATGGAAGTCACCGCCGAGGCCCACGCGGCCATCCTGCGGGCGTGCGAAGCCGGGCGACCTGGTGGCGTACACCGCGGCCGTCGAGGCACACTACGCCCCGCTCCTGTCGATCATCGAAGGTCGCTAGAGCGCACAGAAAAACCCGGAGCGTCGTGGGGGCACACGCACCGGGATTTTCTGTATCCGCTCAGAGCGAGACTGCCGCCTCCCAGAGGCCTCGGTCACGCTCGAAGACCACCACGGCCTCGTCCCCCGTCGACGGTCGACATCGCTGTAACCCGAAGGCGCCATCTCCCAAAGGAGGAGACCACCTCGGCGCGTACCTCACCCTCCCACGGCGCGGGTGAGGCGCAGGATCTCGCCACCCGCGCGAGCGTCGCGGCGTCCGGGGTGCACGAGCAGCGATCCGCGATCATGCGCGCGTTGCAGCCCGGGGTCCTCCAGCTCCCAGAGGCACGCGCCCTCCCAGGTGCGCCCATCACCCCACGCGAGGCAGCGGGCACCAGAACCCCCGCCCTCAAAACCCTGGATGCGACAGTTCGCGACGAGGCGGCCGTCCCATACGCTCGAGCGTCGTCTCGTCGAGGAGCACTCCCCATTGCCGACGAGGGGCTCCGCAGCGCCAATCAGCCGCCCTCCGCGCGCGTACACGACGCGCACGTGCGTCTCATCACCCCCGTCCGCACGACGTAGGGCAGCGCAACCGCTCCCATCCCACCGCCACGGTACCGCCCGGAGGTCGCAAACAACGCATCAGCACCCCGTGAGCGCGTAGAGCTCATCCGTCATGTCCACGTAGGACGAGGTCCTCAGGGGCCACTCCCCCACGCCCACCAGGCGCGCAGGCGCTCACCGTCCGCGCGCGAATCCATATAGCCCACGCGACCCATCCGTCGACGCGAACGCCAGATGCATGAGGCCACCGCCATCGACGCCGACGCACGCATCCGAAGAAACGGACGGACCGCCGAGCGGAAGCGGGCGCGGCTCACTCCACCGCCCCTCGTCCGCGCGCTCCATCCAGAGAATGCGATTCGGATTGGGCAGGTCCGACGCCATCGTCAGCCCATTAAAGTCAGATCCCATGCCCGAGGGCGGGGCGGGACGCTCATCAAAGAACAGGATCACGCGCCCGTCCTCGAGCGTCACGAGGCCGGGGATGCGCGCCTCCCCCGCGCCTTTCGGGGCGACGATGCAGCGGACATCAACGGGAGTCAGTCATGTGCCCAGGATAACAGAGGGGTTATAGGACACTACGTGTTGCTGTGTGGCGCTGGCTGTTGCTTGTGGACCCGCGGGTTGTTTGGGCGCCGGAGGGGCTGGGTGTGCGGCCGGGCTGCTCAGTGTGCTGACGTGTGGTTCGGTGCATCGCCTTGATGCCCAGCTATGGCTGTCAACCAGCAATTTCGCATGCACTTCCCGTGGG
The DNA here is from genome assembly GCA_916438365.1 of uncultured Sanguibacter sp. The sequence goes on along the minus strand of CAKAEY010000017.1, from coordinate 4,922 downwards.
CGCATGTCGGGGTTTGGGTTCTGATCGTTGATATTCTGCTGTTTTTGAGCTTGTGTTGATTCGTGCTGCGGGGGAATTGCATGCGAAATTCGGCTGGCGGTGGTGTCAGCCTCGCCCGCGAGCCGTCCGCGCCGCGAGCTTCGCTCGGCGCGTCGGCTCGTTGTCCAACCAGGCCCCGCCGCCCACGGGCACCGCGGCCCGCGTGCCCTGCAGCCCGGCCTTCCGATTTCTCCGGTGCCGCGGCCCGGCCCTGCGGTCCCTCCGATGCCCTCCACGCCGGTGGCGGTGGGGGTTTTGCAGCATTAGAGGCTGGCTATCGGCGTGTCGCCGGCGTGTCGGATCTCTAATGCCGCCATTTCCCCCGTTTGGAGGCGGTGAGATCACGGTTTGAGGTGGTGTGGTGCCCAAAGTGCAGACCACCTCGGTGAAAAACGGTGAAAACCGGGGTGTTGTGGGCGAGGTGGTCTGCGTTTTGGGCGCAGTGGTGTCTGTCGTGGTTGCCGTGCTGGCAGCCGGGCCCCTCTGCTGACAGCATGAACCCTTCAATGCGCAGCTAAACCCTATTGGTGGCATGGTGGGCAGCCTGCCCAGGCCACCACCTATCGGGTTAACGTGCGGGCCATCGGGCCAACGTGCGAATTAAAGGGCCCGCGTGCGCAGGATACGTTCACAGAAACAAAAGAGGGCCTGACGGCTCACAGGCGTCCCGACGCTCCCCATGCCTCCTCGGATACGACGGAGGCGGAACCCCGAAGGGTCCTGCCTCTCGTTGCGTGCGGTGGCCGCGCCGTCGGTGCCGAAAAGTCACCCTACCAACAACACGTAGAGTCCTATAACCCTAACCGAGGCGCACGCACACAGATACAAAGAACCCCGGGGAACCTGTGTTCCTCGGGGCTTTGAGACGGAAGCCGTCAGCGTGTCTCGCGGTGCGCCGTCGACTTGTGGCAGCGCGGGCAGTACTTCGCCAGCTCGAGACGATCCGGCGTGTTACGACGGTTCTTCTTGGTGATGTAGTTGCGCTCCTTGCACTCCGAGCAGGCCAGAGTGATCTTGGGGCGAACGTCCTGGGACTTGCTTGCCACGGTTGTTTCCCTCGCTTAGTTTCGTCGCTCGCGCGACCTGTCGGATCAAAGAATTGGTAGCGGGGGCGGGGCTCGAACCCGCGACCTCACGATTATGAGTCGTGCGCTCTGACCAGCTGAGCTACCCCGCCGCCGGAAGCGGATAAATCCGCGACCGGAGCCCCGAAAGGGAATCGAACCCTTGACCTTCTCCTTACCATGGAGACGCTCTGCCTACTGAGCTATCGGGGCAACGCCGGAAAGCCTATCTCATCTCCGAGCGCCGAAGCAATCCCGGAGCCTGAGAATGACATCACAGGCGTTACTCACTGAAACCAGCGAGTGGTGGCAGGTGAGGGATTCGAACCCCCGAAGCACGAAGCGTCTGATTTACAGTCAGATCCATTTGGCCGCTTTGGTAACCTGCCGTGCGCCGCTCTCGCGGTGCCGTGAAAGAATAGCATTAAAATGATGCCGAGCGCCAATCGGAACGACAATTGGCGCAATTCCAACGAAAGGTGCACCCATGGCAGACTCCTCCTTCGACGTTGTCTCCAAGCTCGACCGCCAGGAGGTCGACAACGCTGTCAACCAGACCGCCAAGGAGATCGCCAACCGCTACGACTTCCGCGGCGTCGACGCCGCCATCACCCTCAGCGGCGACACAATCGCAATGGAGGCGAACTCCGCCTCCCGCGTCATGGCAATCCTCGACGTCCTGCAGTCCAAGCTGATCCGTCGCGGCCTGTCGCTGAAGGTTCTGGACTACAAGGACCGCGAGCCCAAGGCCTCCGGGCAAGCTCTTCAAGCTCGTCTGCCCCCTCAAGGAAGGCATCCCCCAGGACACCGCGAAGAAAGATCTCCAAGCTCATCCGCGAGGAAGGCCCCAAGGGCGTCAAGGCACAGATCCAGGGTGACGAACTTCGCGTTTCCTCCAAGTCCCGCGACGACCTGCAGGCCGTCATCGCGCTCCTCAAGGGCCCCAAGGGCGAGGAGCTGGACGTCGCACTCCAGTTCGTGAACTACCGCTGATCAACGCGTGTACAGGGGCGGGCGGCCGGATGATTCCGGCCGCCCGCCCCTGCTACTAAGCCTCATAGCCCGCGATTTTCTCCAGCCGCGCAATGCGCTGCTCCATCGGCGGGTGCGTCGAAAACATACGCATGAGGGACTGACCGCGGAACGGATTCGCAATCATCATCGCGGCCACGTTGCGCGTGCGCGGGGTATCCTCCATCGGACGCCGATCCGTCGCCATCTCCAACTTACGCAGAGCCGACGCCAGAGCCAGCGGATCCTGCGTCAACATCGCTCGTCCTCATCCGCATCGAACTCACGCGTCCGCGACAGCGAGAACTGGATCAGCATCGACGCAAAAGGCGCGAGCAAGCTGAGAACCAGCATGCCCACAAACCCCATGCCGCCGCTACCGTCACGTCCGTTACGGCCACCAAAGAACATGAAAAACTGCGCAACCGACGCGATGACGCCCACCCATCGCCGCAGCAACGGACGTCGTCAGAATGTCGCGGTTATAGACATGCATCAGCTCGTGCCCCAGGACTCCGCGCAGCTCACGCTCATTGAGAATAGCCAGGATGCCCTCCGTGCAGCACACCGCCGCATTGTTCGGGTTACGCCCCGTCGCAAAGGCATTCGGCGTCAGCGACGGCGCCACCCAGATCGACGGCATCGGCTGCTGTGCGCGCGCCGCCAACTCACGGACGATCGCATACAGCTGCGGGTACTGCGCCTCCGTCACCCGGTACGCACCCATGGACCTCAGCGCAATCGTCGCAGAATTCCAATACGAATAAGCCGTCTGCGCCAACCCCAGCGCCGCAAACGCAAACAACCACACGGCACGCCCCGTACCCGCAGCGATCATCGCGCCAATAGCGAGCAGCAGCGCCCACATGCCTCCCAGCAGGAGCGTCGTCTTCAGACCATTGTGATAGTTGCGATGCACCATACAGGCGATCCTATGGGGGTTACCTGAGAAGCTGCTGAGAACCAGCCGAAGCTCCAATGGGAAACAACGACCCCAACCTGCAGGTCACAGGACGCATCGAGGTGAGCCACAGCCCCTCGCTCCCCACGCGACGAGGCCGCGACCGGAAAACCCGGCCACGGCCTCGCACCGATCAGGGACGCTCAGTTGCGCCGGCCCCGGACCCGTGTAGTCATCGAAAGCGCTCAGGAGCGGTCGGGCACGCCCATCTCGCCCATCTCACCGATGAGATCCGTCGTCTTCGGGATCCACCTGCGCGCCGCGCGAAATATCCGTCATCGCGCGACGCGAGACGACCTTGATGCGCTCGCGCGTGCCGCGACCGCCCGGAAGCTCGCCGTAGTCCTCACCCAGAGCCTGCTCGTAGGCATCCAGGAGCTCCCAGCCCTCCCACGTCGTGAACTCGACGCCACGGGACTCCAGGAGCGCCACCATGGCCTCGTGGCCCCACCTCGGCGGTGTTCGCGTGCAGACGGCCCCTCCGAGGCGTCCTCCACGAGGTGGGAGATCGTCTGCTGGGCGTCCGACTTCGTCGAGCCGATGAGGCCGACGGGGCCGCGCTTGATCCAACCGGTCGCATACACGCCCGGGATGACGGGGGCGGACTCGTCCTTCGTGGTCTCGCCCTCGATGACGCGACCCTCGACGTTCGGCACGACGCCGGCGCGCTTGTCGAAGGGCAGGCCCGGGATCGGCGAGGAGTAGTAGCCCACCGCGCGGTACACCGCCTGCACGGGCCAGGTCGTGATGACGCCCGTGCCCGACACGCTGCCGTCGCCGTTGAGCGCCGTGCGCTCGGTGCGCAGGGCCTTCACGTGGCCGTTCTCGTCAGCGACGATCTCGACCGGGGCCTGGAACAGGTGAATGTGGATCCGACGCGAGGCCGTGTGCTCTTCCGGATCCGCCATCGCGTAGCCCGTCAGCGTCTTGACGACCTGACGCTGCTGGTTCGACGCGCGCAGCGCCTCCTCCGAGCCCTCGTCGAAGTCGAAGTCCTCTTCCGAGACGATGACGTCCACGTCCGGGCACCTTGCCCAGCTCGCGCAGCTCCAGCGGCGTGAACTTCACCTGCGCCGGGCCACGGCGACCGAACACGTGCACGTCGGTGATCGGATTGTCGGCGAGGGCCTCGGCCACGTTGGCCGGCACCTCGGTCTTCAGCATGTCCTCTGCATGCTTGGCCAGGACGCGAGCCACGTCCAGGGCCACGTTACCGACGCCCAGGACCGCCACCTCGCGCGCCTTCAGCGGCCACGTGCGCGGGTAGTCCGGGTTGCCGTCGTACCAGGAGACGAAGTCGGCGGCACCGTAGGACTCGGGCAGATCCACGCCCGGAATGTCGAGCGGGTGATCGCGGTCCGCGCCCGTCGCAATGATGATCGCGTCGTAGTGGTCACGCAGGTCGTCAATCGTCACATCACGGCCGACCTCGACGTTTCCGAGCAGTCGAATGTCGCCGCGCTGGAGGATCTTGTACAGCGCCACAATGATCTGCTTGATACGCGGGTGATCCGGAGCGACGCCGTAGCGCACGAGACCGTAGGGCGCTGGAAGACGCTCAAACAGGTCGATATTCACCTCGAGCCCCGACTTGGACAGGATGTCCGACGCGTAAATGCCAGCGGGACCAGCGCCGATGACGGCGACGTTGAGCGGTGCCAACCGATTTCTCCTTCTTCGTGACCGCGCGCGTGTGCGCGCACCTGAGCACTAAGTCTAGCGCCCCGTTGCCAAGGGCAACCTTAGCTGAGACCCCTCACACACCCCAGGGGCGCCCGGGCATACGACGAGGCCGGGGCCAGCCACGCAATCCCGCGCAGCCGAGCCCCGGCCTCGTTATCGACAAT
>CAKAEY010000016.1 GCA_916438365.1 uncultured Sanguibacter sp. | reverse complement strand
TTCATCGACATCCCCGCGCACAGCGACGACGCTGTCCGTCGTCGCGGGCTGATCCTCGCGGACGCGGCCGCCACCGGTCGGTCGGTCCCGCACGTGTCGACCTCTCCCGTCGCGTTCGATCGCCGCCTACACGCGCCTGGCCGATCTGGGCCTCGCCGACATCGTGGCGAACATCGACGGCTATTCCGACGCGCGTAAGACCTCGGCGGCGCGCGTGAGCGCCGCGATGGAGGACACCCTCGCCCGTCGTCGACCAGGCAAGCGTTGACGAGATGCGCGCGCGCCTGCGTCAGGTGCGCGCCGCACTGGCCTCGTACGCGAGCCGCGCTCCACTCAGCCCTACGGCCGCTTCGGGCGTGTGCGGGCTCGACGCGCTGCGCGCCCTCACCGACCTCACGAGCGGGCTGAGAAACCGCGCCCACGACCCGCGTGCGCCTGGACGAAAAAGACCCTCTACGACATCGCGGTCGATCAGGGCGAGAGCGCTCGCGCCTGCTGCGCGAGGCCCTGGCGTCCGGGACCTCTCAGCGGCTCCGCGCACTCCTCCGCGTGGCAACGCTGTCCTGACCTCCGACGAACAGGCCTCGACGTGCTGCTGCGCGTCGATCGCCTCTCAAGAACCCTGCCCGAACTGCGCGTGCACTATCGCGGCTGTCGCCGGCGAGGCCGGCATCGCCCGCCGGGCACGCTCTCGCCCAGTGCGACCGCCAGCTCGCCATGTTCGACGGCATCGCCGACGTCCTCGACGTCTTCCTGCCCCGCGTGTTCGAACGCAGCGCCGCCGACATGGTGATCGCAACCGCGCCTCAAGCAGTGGCGCAAGGACCACGATATTTCGATGGGCCGCCCGAGCGCAACCGCCTCGTCAAACAGGCCCAGGACCTCGTGCGCCTGGCGTCCACGTGCCCGACCTGCACCGCGCCCTCATTCGCGTCCAGGAGCGCCGCGACGCGTGGTGCGCGGTCTGCGGCGACGACTCGTGGCCCATCCCGCCGCGCGAAGATCGGCGAGATTTCGGCCCTGACGGACGCCGTGCGCGATGACCTCGACGCCATCGCCCCCGTGTTCGCGGCCGAGGAGCCGGACCTGGTGGGCACCCACCTGCAGCGCCTGACGACCCTCATCGAACGCTGGGCCGGCGACACCTCCGCCGCCCGCGAGGTGCCCGCGCGCCTGCAGATGCGCGAGCGCCTGGCCGCCCACGGCCTCGACAAGCTCGCCCAGGACCTCGCCGATCGCGAGGTCGAAGACGCCGCGATCGACAACGAGCTCGACCTCGCGTGGTGGGCGTCGCTGCTGCGCGCCATGCTCGCCTCCCAGCCCGCGCTCGGCGGGGTGGACCCCGCCTCCCTCGAGGACCTGGCGCGTGAGGGGTGCGAGCTCGACGAGGCACAGGTGGCCTCGCTCATCCCGCAGGCCATCACGGGCGTGCGTCGAATCCGCACGAACGCCCTGGCCGCCCGACCCAGCCAGTACGAGGAGCTGCGCGACCCTGCTCGCCGACGGAACGGCTCCCTCCGACCTGGACCTGCTCACGTCGTACCCGCTCGTGCGCCACCTGCCGCCCGTCCTCGCTGACGGTGCCTGCGATGGTTCCGGTGCTCGCGCCGACGGGGCGCACCGTCGACGTCGTTGTTCTGGACGGCGCTGACGGCCTGCCGCTCGCCGAGCTGGCGCCCATCATCGCGCGCGGCCACCAGCTGGTCGTGATCGACGATCTGACCGGCGCCTCGGAGGGCGGCGCGACCCGCGAGCTGGCGGGCGTCCCACCGGTCGTGCGTCGTCGAGCCCGGTCCGCGCCGCCTCAACGATCAGGTGGCCCTGCTGCTCGCCCGCTACGGCTACGAGCACGCCGGTATTCCCCGTCCCGTGGACTGCCGCGAACGCGCCCGTGTCCGCCCGCTGGGTGAGGCGACGGGCATGCCCGCGCCCGGTGCGCACGCGATCGAATCGACCGCCGCCGAGGTGCGTGCAGTCGTCGACGCCGTCATCGAACACGCGGTCGAGGCCCCGGAGCGTTCCCCTCGCGGTCGTCGCCCTGTCCGAGCGGCACGCGCAGCGTATCCGCGAGGCCCTGGAGAGCGTGAAGGCCGACGAGCCCGGCCTGGCCTCGTTCTTCGATCCCCGCGACCCCGGAACCCTTCGTCGTCGTCGGCCCCTGACCAGGTGGCCGGCCTGACCCGCGAATCGCTCATCCCTGTCCGTCGGGTTCGCGAAGACCCGCACGGGCGCGTCATTCACGACTTCGGCGTCCTGTCGAGCGAGGAGGGCGCGGACGCGCTCGCCGAGGTCCTGCGCGTCGTCGCGGCGACCTGACGCTCGTCTCCGCCCTGCACAGCGCGAGATCGACCGTGATCGCCTCGGCCACGAGGGCTCGCGTATGCTCGTCGACCTCCTCGAGATCGCCGAAGGCCACGCGGGCGAGGGCATGGACGCCTGGCCCGTCCTGGCCGGCGAACCGGATCGCCTCCTCGTCGACCTCGCCGAGCACCTGTACTCGCGAGGCCTCGAGGTCGTCGCGAACGTCGGTATCCCCGGCGGCATGCGGATCCCGCTCGCGATCGGTCACCCGGAGTCTCCGGGCGCCTGCTCCTCGCGGTGCTCACGGACGACGAGGAGTACCTGGCGGAGCCCAGCCAGCGCGTGCGCGACCGCGCCCGTCCCCGCTGGCTCGAGGCGCAGGGCTGGGCGGTCTACACCGCCCCTGTCGATGCCGCTGTTTCATCGACCCCGACAAGGAAGCATCGCTCGTCGTCGATGCCGTCCTGGACGCGCTCGACAAGCTGCGCGCCACCGACGACGAGCCCGTCGTCGAGGTCCCCGAGCGCATCGCCGATGACGAGGCCGCGGACGAGCGCGTGGAAGAGCGCGTCGAAGAGGCTTCCGATGAAGGTGACGGTGCCGAGGTGGCGGACGAGGCTGAGGGACTCTCGGACGCCTCGGCCCCGCGCATGCCGATGCTGGACGACGGCCTCGACGAGGAATCCAAGCGCCGCAAGAAGGCCGACGAAGACACCACCGGCATGCTGCTGGCCATCAAGCGCAAGGAGCGCGCGTCCGAGGAGAACCGTGGGTCCGCGCCCCGCGATCGCCAAGGGCCTGCCGCTGGCCGCCTACTCCGACGACCAGCTCGACGAGATGGCCGCCTGGGTGCGTTCCGACGGCGTCGAGCGCACCGACCTGGAGACCGCCGAAGAGCTGCGCGAGGCCCTGGGCATCACGCGACGCGGCTTCCAATCCGACGCGGTCCTGGGCAACGTCGTGCGCCGCACGAAAGCCCGCAGCCAGCGCGCAGGAATGCGGGACGAGGCGTCGGACTCGAGGACGCGCAGCCGGAGGATTCCTCCGATGAGTGAGCCGACGCCGCGCAAGCGTCGCCGCGTCGCCCGCTACGTGTCCGACGTGGACCGCCGCCTCATCGAGGAGGGCCTGCCGCCCTCCTGGGAGGATCGCGTGCGCCCCGAGGACACGCGCCCCGGCTCCATGGCTGACGCCCCCGACCGGGGCGACGGTGCCAACGACGCGCGCCTACTCGACAACGTGCCCCCGCACGCCCAGGCGCGCGGCGTAGGGCTGGCGCTAAGCGCGAGTTTTCTCGCAGGAGCGGCGTTCTCGTGTTGTGCTGATACAAAAAGGGCGGGGCCGATGCAATCGCATCGGCCCCGCCTCGTCCCTCGCGAGGAGGGATCAATGACTCAGTGGCGCGGCGTGCCCTGGGCGAGGGCGTCGCGGATCTCCGTGAGGAGCTTGACCTCTTCGGAGACCTCCTTGGGGGTGTTGTCCTCAGCCTTCTTGCGGCGGGCGTTGAGGGCGTTCATGGGCACCACGATGCAGAAGTAGATCGCGAAGGCCATGAGGATGAAGTTGATGATGGCGGTGATCAGCAGGCCGAACTTCACGTCGCTACCGTTCAGGGTGAGGATGAAGGCGTCCGAGAAATCGGGCTTGCCGATGACGGCCGCGATCAGCGGGTTGATGATGCCGTCGACCAGGGCGTCGACGATGTTCTTGAAGGCAGCACCGATGATGACACCGACGGCGAGCTCGACGACGTTACCGCGAGAGATGAAGTCCTTGAAACCCTTGAGCATGGGCTACTCCTGTGTTGAATGAGTGCCGGCCAGGCCGGCAAGTCTGAATCGCCGAAGTGTCTCGGCGTGGCGGCTCTGTGCCACCGGGGAGCGCGCGCCGCGTCGGCGCTCGTTTACCGTTGCAAACACTAGTGGGGACTTTCGTCTTACGGACAGTGATTAGAGAGTAATGTTCGTCGCACTTTTTTTGTCATTCGGTCAGCGACCTGCGATTTTGAGCCGAAAAGTCCGGTGTGAGACGTATGTGACAAACGGCTGTTGGCGTTGCGGTTAACAGGAAAAAAACCCTGGAAAAAGGCCTATCGGGCGTTTGCTGTGATCGTGCGTGTCGGCGTCACAATCGCGTCGACGGGAACGTCGTGAGGCTCCGCAGGAATTATTCCGGCCTCCAGTACCTCGTCGTCAAAAATCGCCGCGACGACTCGGGGACGCCGGGGAGCGGTACATGAGCGCGCGGTCGTACCATCCTCCGCCCTGGCCGAGACGGGTCCCGTCCGCCGATGCAGCGAGCGCAGGAATGACAATCAGATCCGCCTCCTTGAGCGACTCCGCGCCCCAGCGCCTCGCCGTCCGGCTGAGCGGGAGGCCGCCCGAGCGTCATCAACGCCCGGCCCGCCTCCCACAGTCCCCAGTGCGGTTCGCCGAGGGGGGCCCCGGCCTCGTCGAGGAGGACCGGGAAGGAGCGCGCGTTGAACAGCCCGAGCGCGAGGGACATGTCGGGCTCGAGGGGGTGGGGACGAATAGCGCGGGCAGGGGTGACTGCGCCCATCGACGAGGCCAGGGCGCGGATCTGGCGAGCGAGCCCTTCCGCTTCGGCGCGGTCACGCACGGGAATCGGGGACGGGGCTGAATTCCGGGGTGAACGGGGCCTCGAGTCGTGGACGTGCCCGCGCGCCGGGCGCGGCGCCTGCTACGCACCTCCGCGCGGAGAGTTGTTTTTGTGGCCATCGTCTCCCTCTCGGGCGGTTTTCTTCGCTACTCTGTGAAGTATGTCAGATAAAAAACCAGCCCGTAGTGCACGCTGTCGTTCCCTCGGCCGGTCGCGGGAACCCGCTTCCTGCCCATCACGAAGTCCGTGCCCAAGGAAATGTTGCCCGTCGTCGACCGTCCCTCGATCGAGTACATCGTTCGCGAGGCCACGGATGCCGGCATCGAAGACATCCTCTTCGTGACCCGCGCCGGCAAGCAGTCGATCGAAGACTACTTCGACGCCGAACCCGGCCTCGAGGCCGACCTGGAGAAGGCCGGCAAGGAGAAGGCCCTCGAGTACGTCAACGAGTACAAGAAGTACGCGCGCGTCCACTCCGTGCGCCAGGGCCACCCCCTCGGCCTCGGCCACGCGATCCTGCAGGCCAAGTCCCACGTGGGCGACGCCCCCTGCGCCGTCCTGCTGCCCGACGACCTCATGGAGCCCGGCTCGCAGCTGCTGCGCAAGATGATCCAGGTGCGAGGCGCCCTGGGCGGCACCGTCGTCGCCCTGCTGAAGGTCACCCCGAGCAGGCCACCGCCTACGCGTCGACCGCCGTCGAGGTCCTGCCGATCCCCGAGGGTGTCGACCTCGAAGAGGGTCAGCTCATGCGCATCACCGACGTCACCGAGAAGCCCCCGCTCGAAGAAGTCAAGTCCGAGTACGCGGTCGTCGGCCGCTACCTGCTCGACCCGGCCGTGTTCACGGCCCTCGAGAAACATCGAACCGGGCGCCGGCGGTGAGTATCAGCTCACAGATGGGTACGCGCGCATGATCGACCTCCCGAAGAAGAGGGTGGAGGGTTGTACGGTGTAGTCATCGACGAGCGACGCTTCGATACCGAGGGACAAACTCGGCTACCTCGAAGCTAACGTCACGCTCGCCCTTGAGGACCCTGGCGCTTGAGCGGAACTCAAGGAGTTCCTGCGCTCCAAGCTCGAGGACTAGCAACTATGCGAAGCGTTGCCGACTTCTACCAGGACTGCATGGCCGTTGCCCACGCGCTGCCGCCGCTCGACGTTCAGCTCGCTGACGCGGTCAGCTGCGTGCTCGCAGAGGACGTGCAGGCCCCCTTCAACCTCCCGGTCGCCGACCTGTCGGCGTGCGACGGATACGCCGTTCGCATCCGTGACTGCGAGGGAGCCACCCTGAGTCGCCGGTGACGCTTCCCGTCACCGAGGAGATCCGCGCGGGCGCCGTCGACCCGGCGGCCCTCGTGCCCGGCACCGCGATCCGCATCGCGTCCGGCGCGCCCATGCCCTCCGGCGCCGAGGCCGTGGTCTCCCTCGAGTTCACGGATCACGGCATCGCCCAGGTCGCCCTGCGTACCGCCCCCGCCAGCGGCGAGAACATTCGCCGTCGCGCGGAGGACGTTGCGCAGGGTGACACGGTGCTGCGCTCCGGCACGCGAATCGGTGCCCGCCAGATGGCGCTCCTCGCCGGCGTGGGCCGCGACCGCGTGCTGGTTCACCCGCGCCCGCGCGTCGTCATCATCTCGATCGGCGACGAGATCGTCGAGCCCGGCGGCGAGGCCCGCCCCGGCACCGTCTTCGACGCGAACGGTCACGCCCTGTCGACGGCTGTTGCCGACGCCGGCGCACAGACCTTCCGCGTCGCCGCCGTCCCGGATGAGCGCGCTCGCCTGCGCGAGACCATCGAGGACCAGCTGGTGCGCGCGGACCTGATCCTGACCACCGGCGGCATCTCCTACGGCAGCGGCGACACCGTCCGTGAGGTCCTCGGTGCGCTCGGAACCGTCCGCTTCGACAACGTCGCCGCCTGGCCCGGCCACATCATGGGTGTGGGCACCGTCGGCGCCGAGGACGGCCAGCCCGGCACGCCCATCGTCTGCCTGCCCGGTGACCCCGTCTCCGCCCAGGTCTGCTTCGAGGTGTTCGTCCGCCCCGCGCTGCGCCACATGCAGGGCTGGACCGCCGTCAATCGCCCCGTCGTGCGCGCCGCCATCGACCGCTCCTGGTACTCCCCGCGCGGCCGCCGCGAGTTCGTGCGCGTGCGCCTCACCGGCTCCCCCCGCTCCGGCTACAACGCCGCCGTCATGGGAACCCCGGCCTCGTTGCTGCTGTCCGCGCTCGCGGACTCCAACGCGCTCGCCGTCGTGCCCGAGGACGTGACGACGGTGCGCGCGGGTGACCGCCTGCAGTGCCTGGTCCTCGAATGAAATGCTTCCTCCGTCGTCCCCGGTGCGTGTGGGGGCCGCGACATTGAGATGCTCACGCTGCGCGTGGCCGACCCGGTTGGCCGCGGCTTCCTGCGCAGCGGCACCGAGTCGAATCCGCGCCCGCGCGAGCTCATCGTGCGCCCCGTACGCGGCGAGGAACACCGCACGCTCGACGCCGTGCGCCGCACCGATGGGCACTGGCTGCGCCCGTGGGAGGCGACCCTGCCCCCGGATACGCTCGAACATATCCCGACGTTCTCGCAGTACATGCGTCGCGCGGATCGCGATCATCGCGAGGGGACCGGTCTGATTTTTGGCGTGCAGATCGACGGGCGCTTCGTCGGCCAGTTCTCCATCTCCAATGTGCACTGGGGTGCGATGTCGTCGGGCATGCTCGGCTACTGGATCGTCTCCGAATGGTCGGGCCGAGGCCTGGGTTCCCTGGTCGCGGCACTCGTTCTCGACCTCGTCGTCGGCGAGTTGGGGCTGCATCGCGTCGAAGTGTGCGTGCGTCCCGAGAATGAGCGTTCCTGGGCGTGTGCCGAGGCCTCGGCCTCGTGGAGGAGGGCCTGCGCCCCCGCTTCATGCACATCGGCGGGCAGTGGGCGGACCATATTGCGTTCTTTATTGATACTGAGTCCCTGCCCGAGGGCGGCCTCGTGCAGCGCCGGTGGGGAGTTCGGCGATCGACTGAGCGGCGTCGTTTATTCTCTGAGGTCTGCCCTATCCGGAGCTTGAGGCCTCGCGCGGTGGTGCAAATGGTGCAGATGTTACAGGTGTGACACCTGTGATTACTTCTCTTTTTACCGAAAGGTTTGAGACCCTCGACACGCGCCCATCGCACAAAGCGCAGCGCCACAAACGCCCGTACTTTGTGAGGGTGGAGATTGGTGGACTCGTCATTGCAGCGATATTCGTCGCGCTCATCGCGACGGTACCGTCGCTCGTTGCACGCAGGACAGCAATCGTTCAGTCTCGAGAAATTGACCGTTTCTCTCCGAGGCTGCGCATGATCCACACGAATGAGCCAGAATTAGACACATGCGACCACGCCAGCGGAACCATCCTGGCGCGGGGCGCGTTGATGAGCGGAGGCAGCATGCACCAGGGCACCACGGGGCGCACGCGTCCCGTTATCGACCGTCGCAACAACAAGGCGGTTCGTGAGATCGCGAAGCTGCGCGCCCGCCGCGCCGCCCGTCTTGCCGCCGAAACCGCCGCCGGCCGCCGCCGCATGGTTGTTACCGGCGTGTGTGCGCTCGCAACCGTCGCGCTCGGCATCGTCATCGCGGCGACCTCTATCGCGTGGGCGTGGATCGCCATCCCGGCCGCCGCGCTCGTCGCATCCCTGGCTACCTCCCGCGTCGCCGCCGTGCGTTCCCCAGCGCGCCTCCGAGCGTGAGCTCGAGCTGCTGACCAAGCTTCGCGGCGACGTGCGCGGCGCTGGGCGCGCCACCGCTGCCGCCTGCGGAGACTCAGGCTTCGTCTTCCTCCTCTTCATTGGAAGAGGTCGCCGAGGTGGTCGAGGCGTCCGGAGCCTCAGACCGGCTCCGTGCCCTCCCTCGTCTTCAACGTCGAGGTTCCCTGAGGTCGTTGAGGTCGCTGACACCCCGGCCCGAGCCTGGACCGTCGCGCCGATCCCTGCACCCACCTACGCCTCGCGCGAGCGCGTGCGCGGCCGCATCGTCCACGCCGACACCGACCTGCGCGGCATCCCGCGCATCGCCGCCGCCGTCCCGGCTCGCCCGATCGCCCAAACTGCCCAGGTGGGCGCCCGCTCCACCGCCGAGGTCGTCGCCGATCAGGCCGTCGCCCTCGACCTGGATGCCGTCCTGGACGCGCGACGCGCCCAATAGGGGATCTTTCAGCTGCTGATGCCGCGCCGCGAGCCTCCGGGCTCGCGGCGCTGTCGCATGTGTGGGCTTCGTGTCATGCCGCACTGGGTGGTGGTCGGCTTGCATGGCCGATTGTGATGGTGCTAAGCTGTTCGAGTCCTTGGGGCTATGGCGCAGTTGGTAGCGCGTCTCGTTCGCAATGAGAAGGTCGGGGTTCGAACTCCCCTAGCTCCACCACAGGGCCGACATCCGATCGCGGATGTCGGTTTTTTGTATGTCTCGGTGCGGTGTTGCGGTGCTTGTTGTTGTGTTGATTGGTGCCGCTGGTGTTCGGGGCGCCTGCAGGGCCGGGTTGTGGGGCCGGGCCGCTGTGTGTGCCGGTGGGCGGCGGCCCGCCCGCGAGCCGTCTGCGCCGCGAGCTTCGGGATTATAGGACAAAAAACTGAAGGCGGTGGTCACCCAAAACATCGACGGCCTCCACCAGGCCGCGGGCTCAAACGCGTGCTCGAGCTCCACGGGAACTGGACGAGGCTGGGTGCACGGGGTGCGGCGCGCGCTCCACCATCGACGACTTCGACGAGGCCCGGGCCGGGCGCGTGCCCCACTGCCCGTCGTGCTCCGCCGTGGTGCGCCCGGACATCGTGTTCTACGGCGAGGCTCTGGACCTGGCGACGCTGGAGGGGGCCGTCCTGGCCATAGCAGGGGGCGGACATGCTGATCGTGGGCGGCACGTCGTTGGCGGTCTACCCGGCGGCCGGGCTCATCGACTACTACCAGGGGCGGGCGCCTCGTCCTCGCTGAACGCGACGCCCACCCCCTACGACGGGCGCGCCGACCTGATCATCCGCGAGCCCATCGGCCGCGTCTTCGCGCAGATCCAGGGGCACGTGTGAGCAGGCGCCACAGTGCGGCCAGAGTAAGTGGCGGCGTGAGGCAGTTTCGCACCCGGTGCCCACAGCGCTGACTCACGCAATAGCACCCGCTCGCCCCACTGCGCCGCCAGCGCCCATCGATGGGCCCTGGGCGGCGGGACATCACATGGATCAGCCCGCCGCCCTTAGGGATTCTGGGACGCCCCGAGCCGCGGCCTACTGCTACCCCTACTTCCCGTCGTCCATCTTGCCGTCGTCCATCTTGCCGTCGTCCATCTTGCCGTCGTCCATCTTGCCGTCGTCCATCTTCCCGTCGTCCATCTTGCCGTCGTCCATCTTGCCGTCGTCCATCCCCCTTCATGCCATCGCCCGACATCAGGTTCTCCATCTTCGTGTCCTGCGTCATCGACGGCGACGACGGGTTCTCCATCTTGTCGTTGGCGGAGTTCCCACAGGCCGCCAAACCAGCGGCGAAGACGACGGACAGGGCGGCTGCCAGAGCCGCGCGGCGAATACTCATGCGTGATTCCTTCTGTTGACGGGCGCTCCGTTAGCGCCTTCACCCTCCTATTCGGCGCGAACAGCGCCACGGATCACCAGCAATCAGTGACATGCAACACACGACATCCGCTGATCCACGACTGCGACTGCGACGAATCAGGAGTAGCACCACACGAAAGGAGCATCACGACAACCCTGGTCCTCATCGGATTCCTCGGTGGCCTCATCACGGGCATCTCCCCGTGCATCCTCCCCGTCCTCCCCGTCATCTTCATGGCGGGTGGCGCCCCTTCGGCGCGCCCCTCCCTTTCCTTCGCTGTTGCTCCGGGCACCGGGATCTCCCTCGGGGGGGACTTCCGGCGCACAGGAAGACCACCGCGCGACACGGCCAGTGCCCCGCGCCCCCTCGAAATGGCGGCCCTACCAGGTCGTCGCGGGACTGGTCCTCAGCTTCACAGCATTCACGCTGCTCGGCTCGACACTGCTCACGGCGCTCCACCTGCCCCAGGACTTCATCCGGTGGGCCGGGGTGGTCCTGCTGGTCCTCATCGGTGTGGGCATGATCGTCCCACGGTTCATGCACGTCCTGGAGAAGCCCTTCGCCGTGTTCTCCAAGGCCGGTAGACGCACGGGGACCAACGGCTTCGGCCTGGGCATCGTCCTCGGCGCCGCCTACGTGCCCTGCGCGGGACCCGTACTGGCGGCGGTGATCGTCGCCGGCTCCACCGGCCGCATCGGGGCCGACACCGTGGCCCTGGCGCTCTCCTTCGCCGCGGGCACAGCGATCCCCCTCCTGGCCTTCGCCCTAGCGGGGCGCCGCCTCACCGAGCGCGTCTCCGCGTTCAGCCGCCACCAGCGGCGCGTGCGCATCGCCGCGGGCGCCACCGTCCTGGCGTTGGCCGCCGGGATCGTCACTGACTTGCCCGCCGTTCTCCAAGGGCGCTGCCCGACTACACGTCAGCGCTGCAGCGCAGCGCCGATCCGGGAGTCTGAGCAGGGGCGAAGGCCAGCGCTCAGCCTGCGTCGACGGCGCGACGACCCTGGCGGACTGCGGCGCGCTCCCTCGCGAAACCCACCGCGTGGCTCAACACGGACGGCGGGGCGGCCCCCCAGGGCAGTGGAGCGACCCTGGTCGACTTCTGGGCGTACTCGTGCATCAACTGCCAGCGCTCCATTCCCGGGATCGAAAGGCTTTACGAGGCGTACCACCCCTACGGGCTCCAAGTCATCGGCGTCCACTCCCCCGAGTACGCCTTCGAGAAGGAGACCGCGAACGTCCAATCCGGGGGCGACAAGCTGGGCATCACCTACCCGATCGCCGTCGACTCCGACCTGGAGACCTGGACGGATTTCGACAACCACTACTGGCCCGCCCAGTACCTGGCGGACGCGCACGGGCAACTGCGCTACACGCACTTCGGAGAGGGCGGCGAGGCGACCCTGGAGTCACTGATCCGCCGGCTCCTGGCCGACCAGGGCAACGCGCTGCCCGACCCGCTCTTCACCGACGACGGCGTCGAAGGAGTGGCCTTTCACCGCACGCCCGAGACCTACTTGGGCCACGAACGTGCAGCAAGCTTCGCGGGGACGGAGGCCTACTCCGCCGGGACGCGCGACTACGCGGCCCCGGCCTCGTTAGGCGCGGACCGCTTCGCCCTGCAGGGACGGTGGACCATCGGCGCCCAGTCGATCAGCCCCGCCGACGACGAGGCGGAACTGCGCCTCATGTGGCGCGGACGCCGCGTGGACCTGGTGGTCTCGGGCGAGGGCGACCTCACCTGGGAGATGGACGGCCAGTCCCACACCCAGCATGTGAGCGGCACCCCGAACTCGATGACGCTGGTGAGCGGGGACACCGATTCCTCAGGGCTGCTCACCGTCACGGCCAGCAAGGGTTTGGCGCTCTACTCCTTCACCTTCGGGTGACGGCTTGGCCGCGGAGGAACAGGTGGCCTTCGCGGCGCCGCCCCGGCGGAGACCCGCCCGGCGCCGGGCGTCCACCGGCACCCGGGCGCCACGGCGTTCTATCGATGAGCACCGTGAATGACACCGCCGCACGCGACCTGGGCCGCGAAGACCTGCAGTTGGTCGCCGAAGGGGACAAACGGGCGTCCGCGAGGCTCTACGATGCCTGGGCGCCCACGCTCTTCGCGCTCATCAGCTGCGTCCTCAGGACCGCGCCCAAGCAGAAGAGGTCCTGCAGGACACGTTCCTCCACGTGTGAGGCGCGCCCCCTCCTACGACCCCGGCCGCGGCAGTGTCCGCGCCTGGCTCACCACCATCGCCCGCAGGCGGGCCATCGACCGGGTGCGCTCGGCCCAGGCGGCGCGCGACCGCGAACTCGCCTCGCCCCCGGACGTGGACTGGGACCAGACGGCGGAGGAGGCGGAGTCCCGCATCGCGGGCGGAGACGTCCGCCGCGCGCTCGGCTCCCTGGGGGAGCCGCACAAGACCGTCATCCTCCTGTCGTACTTCGGGGGACTGAGCCATTCGAGGATCGCCGACGCGACGGGACTGCCGCTCGGCACCGTGAAAAGCACGATCCGCCAGGCCCTCGCCCGCCTGCGCACCATCTTGGAGGAACGATGAGCGACCACATCTTCGACGACGACGAGACCGCTGCCCGCCTCGGCGCCTCCCTCGCCCCCGTCGAGCCGTCGGCGCGCGTGCGCGACGCCCTCCTGGCCGCGATCGAGGAGGTCGAGCAGGAGCGGCGGACGGGGGCCCCTGAGGAGGCCGCAGCGGAGGACGGCCCCGGCGCCGGCCCGCGCCTCGTCCGCATGGTGGCGCCCACTGCGGCGGGGGCAGGATCAGAGGCGGGCTCCGGCTCCGGGGTGGCGGCCGAGACCGGGGCGGACTCCGGATCCGGAAGCCGCGGAGGTGCCCACGGGAAGGCCCCCGCGCGCGACCGCAGGGCCATCCCCATGTTCGCGCGCGTCCTCGCCGCGGCGGCTGCGGCGGTCGCGCTCTTCGCAGCGGGGATCGGCGTAGGCCGGTGGACCACGATGACCTCAATGGAGTCCACCAGTCACTACGCCGCCCTCAACCAGGCGCAAGACGTACGGCGCTCCACCGACACCATGCCCGACGGGCACGTTGTCACCCTCACCTGGTCGCCGGAAATGGGGATGACCGCGATCACCACGCCCTCGGCGCTGCGGGCACCCGAGGGACAGGTGATGCAGGTGTGGGCGCGCCACGGAAACACCGTCGAATCCTTGGGCGTTTACGAGCGGCGGGGCGGGGACTACTCCTTCGTGGATATCATGCCCCAGCCGGGCAGTGAGATCTTCTTGACCTTCGAGCCCCAGGGCGGGTCCGCCCAGCCGACGGGCGAGCCCCTGGTGGTCCTGCGCGTCGGGGCCCCGGACCCGGCCCCCACCCGGGAGGGGCGCCCTCCCCTCAACCGCGCCCACCTGGGACGGGGGACGATCATCTGACGGGCAATCGGGCGCAGTGTAGACGGCGCCGCGCAGCCCCGTTTTACGCACACAAGGATCGGAATTACGCAACATGCGACCGCGTACAAGGGCGGAATCAAGCCGTTGTATGCGCAGTGTGTTTCGGAAATCAGTCCCCTTACGTGCGTGCCCGACTAGGCCGTGTTGTCTGATTCCGGTCCTTTTGTGTGCGTGGTTGTGGGAAGGGGCTGCGTGTGCGGCTCGTTGTCGATGCTTTGGGCGGCTTCGTACGCTGTGCTGCGGGATTCGCTCGCGGTTGCGCGGCTTCGTGCGCCGCTTCACCACTTAGCCCGCCGTTGCACCACTTAGCGCACCGCTACACCACTTAGGGCTCCACTGCGCCACTTAGGCCCAAATGGGCCCTGGTTCTCCCGGCGTGTCGGGGGCCTAAGTGGTGCGGGCAATGCCCAAGTGGCGCAGACGCGGGCGCGCACCCGGACCCAGGCGCCCTTGGGCCAGGCGCAGCCGTGCCGCCGCACCACAGCCGCGCCCTCCAGTGCCCAGCGGACGACACTGGGGCAGGAAACCAAGCATTGGGGCAGGTTAGCCCTCATTGGGGCAGGTTACCAACCTGCCCGAATGACCTGTTTCCTACCCCAATGCGGAACAACGCTTGCAAAACAGCCCGCCGGGTCGGGTCACCTCGCCGACCGGCCACCTGGTCGGGTCGTCGGGAGCCGAGGCCGCGGCATGGCGGGCGCGAGGCCTGGCGCGGGCACCCCCGCCGGAAGTGGGCCTTGCCGGGGGCACAATACCCGAAAGATCCCACCGCACCCGCACACGCGATACGCCCTAGGGGCGCACGTAGTCGACCAGCGCAGGTGTGGAGCGCTCGATAACGGCCAGGGATGTCCACGAAGTCCCCGTAGTCCCCGTACCAGGGGTCGGGCAGGTCCTTGTCCCAGCCGGGCCCCTCAGGGCAGGGTGCGCGTAGAGAACGCGCTCGGGGGCGGCGGGGCTGTTTGCGTCATCCATCGGACCACCTTACGTTCGGGGCGGACCGGGCGCAGCGGCACCAGGCATGGCGTGTTGTTCGCACGTGAGGTCCGCTAGTCCGTGCGCTCACCTGCGCTGGCGACTGGTCGACCCGCAGCACTGCTGATGTTGGAGGGTTACCTACGCCCCGCATAGCCCTTGATATCGTTGACTTGTCGCGCAGGGGCGTCGACGGCGGGGAGCGCTGG
>CAKAEY010000015.1 GCA_916438365.1 uncultured Sanguibacter sp. | reverse complement strand
GCCACAGCCCGTATTCAGTTCGTCGCCGTGGCGACCTGTAGAACTATAGCGCATCTTGCCAAGGAGAGGCAAGCCGACCCACGTGCGCCGCGACACACTCGCGGCACGAAGGGCTCTCGCTGGATTCTCCCCACGCTGCATGTCACAAAACGGAACAAGTAAGTCGGCGCGCCGGAGGCGACTACACTATCCTCTGTCCACACAACATGAATCCACGAGAGTTTTTTCAATGACCAGTCGACGTCTTCTCTCTGTCACAGCAAGCCTTGCTCTGGCGGCCGCAGGCTTCATCGCACCCGCAATCGTCGCCCAGGGACCTTCTGCTGTGGCGAGCCCGGCGGTCAGTGCGTCTTCAAGCGCTCCCAGCTATGTCCCAGCCGCAGTCGTTGCAGGAACACGAGCACAGACGCAGGCCGTGACGATGCCGACGAGACGCATCCGAATCCGTTCGCATTCCGATAACCCCGTCGTCACCATCATCTCGCTCGTGCTGGCAGTCCTCATCGTCGGGGGTGGCATCCTGGTACGTTACGCGATATTTAAGGCTACGCAGCGCAACTCGACCCCGCCGACGATGTTCAACGGCCCCAACGGACCGCAGTACGGCGTCACACCAAGCACCTACGGCACCGCGAACTACCCGCAGGCGGGCGCGCCCCAGCCCGGCTCCCAGGTGTACGGCACCGGAACCTACGGTAACCAGCAGGGCGGCTATCCATCCAGCGGCGCACAGAGCGGTCAAGGACCCTACGGAACGGGATTCTGACAGCCCCCAACGTGAGTGCCCCGCACCGTCAGGTGCGGGGCACTCACGTCAAGCGAGAGAACGTCTTAGCGCGACGCGTCGCGCTCAGCAAGATCGCGGTCAACGAAAACCAGGACGGCCTCGCACACGCCATCGACATCGAGCCCAGTGGAGTCCACGGTTTCGACACCGGGAGCGGCCACCATGAACTCAGAGACCTGCGAATCAGCCTTATCGCGGCCCTCGACCTGAGCGCGAACAATTTCCATGTGTTCCGCGGTTGCATCGCCGTAGAGTTCGAGCGTCCGGCGACGCAGACGGGCCTCCTGATCGGCGAGCAACAGAACACGCACATCGGCGTCGGGGCAGACAACGGTCGTAATGTCGCGCCCCTCAGCGATCATGCCGGACCCATCCTCGCGGGCCTCCATCATGCGACGACGCTGTTCCGTCGCCATCCACGCGCGCACGTCGAGATTCGTCGAAATGTGCTTGATCGCCAGGCGATACGCGGCTCGCGAATCTCGAGTGTGATCTCACGATCCCCGATCCACACGTGCGGATCCGACGGATCCGACACGAGGCGCAGCGGCATGCGATCGGCCGCTGCGGCGACCGCCGCCGTGTCCTCCAGGTCGATGCCTTCGTCCAGGCAATACCACGTGAGCGCACGGTACATGGCACCCGTATCGAGGTAGCCGATGGCGAGACGAGTCGCCAGCGCCTTCGACACCGTGGACTTGCCCGAACCGGCTGGCCCATCGATGGCAATCGTCATGCCGACACGCGAAATCGCGTCTCGACGCATCGAGTCGTTCATCAAAACGTTCTCCTCACCGAGGTCGTTTAGTGGGTGATGAGTCGCCAACCCCGCTGTTGCAGGTCGGCGACGGCGCGGTCTGCGACCGCCGGGTCAATCATGACGCGGGCGACGCCTGCCTGTGCGCCCGCAGAGTGCTCCAGAACCAAGTCTTCGATGTTAATGCCTGCCTCGCCGAGCTCGCTGAAAAGCCTACCGAGAGCGCGCGGCTCATCGGAATGAGCACCTCGATCTCGCGGTATCGAGACGGCGCACCGCCGTGCTTGCCGGGAATCCGGGAAACGCCTTGGTTACCCGCGGTCATCACCCGATTGATCGCACCCACGCAACCGCCACGCAGGGGACCAAGTTCAGCGGCCGCGTCGAGGTGCGTGAGCAAGTCGTCGAGGTCGGTGCGTAGCTCGCGCAGGATGTGTGCGACCGGACCGGCATTGCCTGCCAGAATCGCCGTCCATAGGCGCGGGTCGGACGCCGCAATACGGGCGGTATCGCGCAGCCCTTGCCCCGCCAGACCAGCGCCTGGGCGGGGGCTTCAACAAGGCGCGCGGCGAGCATCGACGACACCAGCTGCGGAACGTGCGACACGAGAGCGACGGCGTGGTCGTGCGTGCCCGCGTTCATCTCGAGAGGCACGGCACCGACGTCGGTTGCCAGCGCACGCGTCACCAGCACCGCTCGCGGCCACGTCGTCTCGTGTGCGACGATCACCCACGGGCGTCCGTAGAACAGGTCGGCATCGGCAGCGCCGGCACCGCTGCGCTCGCGACCGGCCATCGGGTGCGAACCGACGTAGCGCGAGGCTGCTTCGAGACAATCCTCGCGTTCCAATCCGCGCAGGACATCCGCAACGACCGCATCCTTCACCGAGGCGACGTCAGTGACGATCGCATCGGGAAAACGCAGCAGCGACTCGACGATCACGCGGTCAGCGACATCCGGGGGCGTCGCGACGACGACAACGGAGGGTGCCTTGTAGGATGGCGTATCCGAGCCACAGTCGCTCGGGCGCACCCCGGCCTCGGCAAGGACGTCGCCGAACGCCTGCCCGGCGCCCACGTCGGAGGCCAGGCGCAGCGAGGTGGGCGAGGCGTCCTCGAGATAGACGCGCACTCCCCCGGCCCGCAGCGCCAGGCCCAGGGACGCACCCAGCAGACCCGATCCAATGATGAGGACAGGCCCCGCCGTTTGCACGACGCGCGCGCCGACGCCGTCAGAGGTGCTCACAGTCCAACGGCCCCGTACAGTGCGCTCAGCGCGTTGCCCTTCACGCGGCGGGTCGTGCCCTGCTTGAGGTGGTCGAGAGAGATCGGACCGAAGCCCTGTGCGAACGAGCTCGCGCACCGGGTAGCCGACAGCCTCCATCATGCGGCGCACGAGACGGTTACGCCCCTCGTGTACAACGATTTCGACGGTCGTGATGTCGCCGTAGGTGTCGACGATGCGGAAGGAGTCAACCTTGATCGGGCCGTCCTCCAGCTCAATGCCGTTCATGAGGGTGCGCTTGACGCCGGGCTTGACCTCGCCGTGCAGACGCGCCACGTAGGTCTTGCGGATCTCGTACTTGGGGTGGGTCAGACGGTTGCCAGCTCGCCATCGTTCGTCAGCAGCAGCAGGCCGGACGTGTCAATGTCGAGGCGACCAACATGGTAGAGGCGCTCCGGGTAGTCGGCGATCAGGTCGGCGATCGTGGGGCGTCCCTCCGGGTCGCTCATCGTCGAGACCGTGCCGATCGGCTTGTTGAGCGCCAGGACGATGTGCTTCGTCTCGTCCAGGATCAGGCGTTCACCGTCCACGTGAATGACCTGCTTGGCCGGGTCGACGCGCACGCCCTGGTTACGCACCACGGTGCCATCGACGCTCACGCGGCCGTCGGCGATCATCTGCTCGGACGCG
Organism: uncultured Sanguibacter sp.; assembly: GCA_916438365.1. The sequence goes on along the minus strand of CAKAEY010000015.1, from coordinate 53,128 downwards.
CGCCTGGATGCGACGCCAGCCTGGGCGAGCACCTTCTGCAGGCGCACTCCACCCTCGGTGTAGGGGTTAGCCCTCATAGTTCTTCCTCCAATTCATCCAGCGCGTCGGCGTCCGGCAGGTAGGGTGCCAACGGTACCAGCTCCGACAGGCTCGTTAATCCCATTTTCTCAAGAAATTCCCCGGTCGTCCCGTACAGGCGCGCGCCGGAGGGTGTCAGTCCCGTCTCTTCCACGAGGCCTCGGGCGAGCAGCGTGCGCACGACGCCGTCCACGTTCACCCCTCGAATACGGCAGATTCGCGCCCTCGAAATGGGCTGACGATAGGCAATGACCGCGAGTGTTTCGAGCGCCGCCTGAGACAAACGCGCGTGCGAGGAGCCGACGACGAAGCGCCCGACGACATCGGCGTAAGCCCGCGCGGAATAGATACGCCAGCCGCCCGCCACCTCGCGCAGCTCGAAACCGCGCGGGCGATCCTGCCCCTCACCCAGGTACTCGGCGGCGAGAGCCCGCAGCTGCGCCTCGACGTCCTCGACGCTCGCGCCGAGCACGTCGGCGAGAACGGATGCGGCAACCGGCTCCGAGGCCACCATCAGGATCGCCTCGATCGGACCGAGCAGAGTGTTCTCACTCATCGGCGTCTCCTCCTTGTGTCTCAATCGCTGCCTCGGGCGGGGACGAGGCCGTGGCTGAGGCCGCGTCCCCCACGCCCGTATAGTCGTCCACGTCGATGTCGACGCTTCCCTCGCTGCCGGTCCACTGAATCGTCAGTGTGCCGAGCGCCCCGTCTTGCTCGAACTCAACGGCTCCGCGCCTGTAGAGCTCCAAGAGCGCGAGGAAGCGAGAGACGACGACAGCGCGCGTCGGGGCGTCCTCGACGAGCTCATGGAAGGTCATGCGCCCCACCTCGGCGAGCATCGACGAGACGAGCAGAGCCTGCTCGCGCACGGGGACAACCGGATCGTGCAGATGGGTGACCTGAACCGTCGGACTCGTCGCCGACAGGGCATCCGCGGCCAGACGCGCCAGATCCTCGGGGGTGGTGCGCCACCGAAGCTCGGGCAAGAGGGTCGCAAAATGAGGCTCGAGGGGCACGTCCCTGGCAACGTACGAACCGTACTCCCCCATCCGAGCGTCGATATTCTTCGCCGCTTCCTTGAAAGCCCGATACTGCAGGAGCCTCGAGAACAGGAGATCGCGGGCCTCCAGGTCGGCCTCGGACGCGTTGTCCTCCTCGTCAACACTGGGCAGCAAATGCGCGGCCTTCATGTCCAGGAGCGTCGCCGCGACAACCAGGAATTCCGTCGTACGCGACAGATCCGGGGACGCCTTCATAAACGCGATGAACTCGTCGGTCACCTGCGCGAGCGCAACCTCGGTGATATCGAGTTTCTTGCGCGCGATCAGCGACAGCAGAAGATCGAAAGGACCTTCAAAAACCGGGAGCGAGACCGCGAAGAGGTCGAAACTCCCCTGAACCTCGAGGCTGTCAGGCCGCGTCGCCACGGGCGATGACTTCCCGCGCGAGTCGACGGTACGCGTGAGCGCCCGCGTGGTTGGGAGCGTAGGAGATGATCGGCTCGGTGGCCACCGACGCGTCCGGGAACTTGATCGTGCGCCCGATACGCGTATCGAACACGAGGTCGCCGAAGGCCTCCTGCAGGCGCTGGAGGACCTCGCGCGAGTGCAGCGTCCGCGAGTCGACCATCGTGGCGACGATACCGTCGATCTTCAGGCGCGGGTTGATACGATCGCGCACCGTCTCGATGGTCTCGACCAGCAGGGCCACGCCACGCAGCGCGAAGAACTCCGCCTCCACGGGGACGATGACACCGTGAGCTGCCGTCAGAGCATTGACCGCGAGCAGGCCGAGGGAGGGCTGGCAGTCGATGAGGACCACGTCGTAGTCTGCTTCGACATGTCGCAGAACGCGGGCCAGGGCACTCTCGCGGGCGACCTCGTTCACCAGCTGAACCTCGGCCGCGGACAGGTCGATGTTCGCGGGGATGATGTCGAGGTTCTCCGTCGACGTGTGGCAGATCGTCGCCTTGACGTCCGCCTTCGGGTTCATGAGCAGCGTGTAGATCGTCTGCTCCATGTCGAGCGCATTGATCCCCAGACCGACGGAAGCGGCACCCTGCGGGTCGAAGTCCACGATCAGGACGCGACGACCATACTCGGCCAGCGCAGCACCCAGGTTGATGGTGGTCGTCGTCTTGCCGACGCCGCCCTTCTGATTGCACATGGCGATCACGCGGGCGGGACCATGCCCCGACAGCGGCGCGGGCACGGGGAAATCGACCGGCTCTTCGTGCAGGTCGGGCGTCAGCGTAGGGTGCGAGTTCGTGGTCACGTCCCCCATCCTAATTCATCACCGCGCGGATGCGTCGGTGCCACGCGCCCGAGGGTGTGAGAGCGTAAAGACTTCGCGCAGCGCGGCAGCAGTCACCTGCGTGTAGATCTGAGTCGTCGCCACCGACGCGTGCCCGAGAAGCTCCTGCACCTCTCGAACGGACGCACCTCCTTCGAGCAGGTGCGTCGCAAAAGAGTGCCGCAGCGTATGTGGGGACACCCGCTCCCCCAGCTGCGCCGCCTGGGCCGCCCGCCGGATCGCGGTCCATGCGCTCTGCCGCGACAACGCGCCTCCCCGAGAGTTCAGGAAAAACGCGGTGGATCCCCGGCCTCGTGCGGCGAGCGCTGGGCGGGCGCGCACCCGATACGCGTCGAGGGCATCCACGGCGAAAGACCCCACGGGAACGATCCGTTCTTTGCGTCCCTTGCCGAACAGGCGCACGACAGGAACGTCTCCGTCCAGATCGAGGTCGTCGGCACTGAGCGAAACGGCTTCGGAGACCCGGGCCCCCGTCGCGTAGAGCAGCTCGAGGAGGGCGGCGTCGCGCAGGCCGATAGGAGAATCGTCGGCGTGGGCTGCGTCCAGCAGCCGTCCCACTTCGTCGACGGACAGGGCCTTGGGGAGGTGGCGCCCCTGGCGCGGGGCATGCAACTGTGCAGCAGCATCGGTTCCGACAGCCCCCTCGGTCATCGCGTACTTGTGGAGTCCGCGAATAGCCGCCGACGCGCGCGCCACCGACGAGGCAGCGGCCGGAGTTCCCGTGACCCGGCCAGATGCCAGGCGCATCGTGTAATCCTCAATGTCCGAAGCACTGACGTCTTCGACGTTGACCTTCCCTCGGCTCTTCATGTCAAACGCGTAGCGCGTGACGTCGCGGCGATAGTTCGAAACTGTATGCGCAGACGCCCCCTTCTCAACGCGCAGATAGTCCACCCAGTCGCGGACGAGAGCTTCAAGGGATGTCATGGTGACAGGTAAGCGACTGCGCAACAAATGTGCGTGAGCGCTATCGGCAAGCGCACATTTTCGCTAGACTGTGACGCGGTAAACCATTTCCTGCCCCGACGCTGGGGCCCAACAACTGGAGACCAACGTGTCACTTCACTGGGATCACATCGATGACGAAGCGGTCAAGACCGCTAAGCTCCTCGCCGCCGACGCCGTCGAGCAGGCCGGATCGGGCCACCCCGGTACCGCCATCTCGCTCGCCCCCGCCGCCTACCTCCTCTACAACAAGGTCATGAACGTCGACCCGGCGGATCCGCGCTGGATCGGTCGCGACCGCTTCATCCTCTCGGCCGGCCACTCGTCGCTGACCCAGTACGTCCAGCTCTACCTGTCCGGCTTCGGTTTGGAGCTCGACGACATCAAGAAGCTGCGCACCGCCGGCTCCCTGACCCCCGGCCACCCCGAGTACGGGCACACCAAGGGCGTTGAGATCACCACCGGCCCGCTGGGCACCGGCATCGCCTCCGCCGTTGGCTTCGCCATGAACGCCCGCCGCGTCCACGGCCTGCTCGATCCCGAGACCCCCCTCGGCGAGTCCGTCTTCGACCACAACGTCTACGTCATCGCCGGCGACGGCTGCTTCGAGGAAGGCGTCTCCGCCGAGGCCTCTTCCCTCGCCGGTCACCCAGGAGCTGGGCAACATCACCGTCATCTGGGACGACAACCACATCTCCATCGAAGACGACACGTCGATCGCCTTCAACGAGGATGTCCTGGCCCGCTACGAGGCCTACGGCTGGCACGTCCAGCGCGTCGACTGGCTCGGCGAGGACGGATCCTACGAGGAAAACACCTCCGCCCTGAACGATGCCCTCGACGCCGCCAAGGCCGAGACCAAGAAGCCCTCGCTCATCGCGCTGCGCACCATCATCGGATGGCCGACCCCCGGCAAGCAGAACACCGGGCGGCATCCACGGCTCCAAGCTGGGCACAGAGGCCCTCAAGGGCCTGAAGGAAGCCCTGGGCGCCGACCCCGAGAAGATGTTCGACGCCGATAGCGCGATCGTGGACGAGGTCCGCGCCCGCGCCGCCGCCCGCGCCGCCGAGTACCGCAAGGACTGGGACGCCCGCTTCGAGGCGTGGAAGTCCGCTCACCCCGAGCAGGCCGCCCTGCTGGAGCGCCTCCTCGAAGGTCGCCTCCCCGAGGGCTGGGAAGCCGCGCTGCCCACCTTCGAAGAGGGCAAGGCCATCGCGACCCGCGCCGCCTCCGGCCAGGTGCTCAACGCGATCGCCCCCGTCCTGCCCGAGCTGTGGGGCGGCTCCGCCGACCTCGCCGGCTCGAACAACACCTTCCTGAAGGGCGAGCCCTCGTTCCTGCCCGCACACCGTTCCTCCTCGGCCTTCAGCGGCGACGAGTTCGGCCGCAACCTGCACTTCGGCGTGCGCGAGTTCGCGATGGGCGCCGCCCTCAACGGCATCGCCGCCGACGGCTTCACCCGCGCTTACGGCGGCACGTTCTTCGTGTTCTCCGACTTCATGCGCGGCGCTGTGCGCCTCGCCGCCCTCATGGACCTGCCCGTCACCTACGTGTGGACCCACGACTCCATCGGCGTCGGCGAAGACGGCCCGACCCACCAGCCGATCGAGCACCTGGCGTCCTACCGCGCGATCCCGAACTTCGCGGTCGTGCGTCCCGCCGACGCCGCCGAGACCGCCGCGTCCTGGAAGGCCATCCTCGAGCAGTCCCACCCGGCCGCCATCATCCTGTCGCGCCAGAACCTGCCCAACCCCGCACGTGGCGAAGGCACCGGACTGGCCACCACCGAGGACCTGGCGCGCGGCGCCTACGTCCTGGCCGACACCGAGGGCACGCCCGACGTGATCCTGCTGGCCTCCGGCTCCGAGGTCTCCGTCGCCCTCGAGGCACGCGAGGCCCTGGCCGCCGACGGCATCGCCGCCCGCGTCGTCTCCGTGCCCTGCCTCGACTGGTTCGAGGCCCAGGACCGCGAGTACCGCGACTCGGTTCTGCCCCCGTCGGTTCGCGCCCGCGTCTCCGTCGAGGCCGGCATCGCCCTGCCGTGGTACCGCTGGATCGGCGACGCCGGCCGCGCGGTCTCCATCGAGCACTTCGGTGCCTCCGCGCCGGGAGAACTCCTCTTCAAGGAATACGGCATCGATGCGCAGCACGTTGCCGCAGCCGCGAAGGAATCCATCGAAGCCGCTCGTTCGTGACTTTATAGTCAACTGAACTGACAGAGGGCTGCTGGCGCGCGAGGGCGTGCCAGCAGCCCTATTCTCTTACACATGTGTGGGTCCTCGGTCCCGTTCCACTCACCTGCGTGGAGAAGCGTTCGGGCCCCGGCCTCGTCCTGCCCCCCTAGCGAACGGAGCGACCACTCGTGACCAACGAGATTCCCACCCTGCATGATCCCCAGGATCGCAGGCTTCCGCGCATCTCCCCGCCCTGCGGCCTCGTCATCTTCGGCATCACGGGCGACCTTGCGCGCAAGAAGCTCCTTCCCGCCATCTACGACCTCGCTAACCGCGGCCTCCTCCACCCGGCCTTCTCGCTGACCGGCTTTGCGCGCCGCGACTGGAGCCCCCAGGACTTTGAGGAATACGTGCGCGCGTCCATTGAGGCGCACACCCGCACCGGCTTTAACGAGGGCACGTGGAACCAACTGCGCTCGGGCCTGCGCTTCGTCTCGGGCACCTTCGACGATCCCAACGCCTACCGCCAGCTTGCTGACACCGTCGCCGAGCTCGACCACTCGCGCGGCACAGGCGGCAACCACGCGTTCTACCTCTCGATTCCGCCCTCATACTTCCCCGTCGTGGCCAAGCACTGTCCGACACGGGCCTCAACAAGCGTCAGGGCCGCGAATGGCGTCGCGTCATCATCGAGAAGCCTTTCGGCCATGACCTTCAGTCCGCGCAAGAGCTCTCCGACGTGATCTCGCAGATCTTCGACGAGCAGGACGTCTTCCGCATCGACCACTACCTGGGCAAGGAAACCGTCCAGAACATCATGGCGATGCGCTTCGCGAACGCCATGTTCGAACCCCTGTGGAAGGCGAACTACGTCGATTCCGTGCAGATCACGATGGCCGAGGACATCGGCATCGGCACGCGTGCGGGCTACTACGACGGTATCGGAGCGGCGCGCGACATCATCCAGAACCACCTGCTTCAGCTGATGGCGCTGACCGCCATGGAGGAGCCCGTCCACTTCACCCCCGAGGAAATCCGGTCGGAGAAGGAAAAGGTGCTCTCCGCAGTGCGCCTGCCCGAGGACCTCGCCATCGAGACGGCCCGCGGGCAGTACGCCGGCGGCTGGCAGGGCGGCGACCAGGTGCGCGGCTACCTTGAGGAGGACGGCATTCCTGCGGACTCGACCACCGAGACCTTCGCGGCCATCAAGCTCTTCGTGGACACGCGCCGCTGGGCGGGCGTGCCCTTCTACCTGCGCGCTGGCAAGCGCCTCGGCAAGCGCGTCACCGAGATCGCCGTCATCTTCAAGCGCTCGGCCCACGTCCCATTCGGCAACTCCGACCTCAGCGAGTCCGGCCAGAACGCGCTCGTCATCCGCGTCCAGCCGGACGAGGGCCTGACCCTCAAGCTCGGCGCAAAGGTGCCGGGCACGTCGATGCAGGTGCGTGACGTGACCATGGACTTCGCCTACGGCCACGCGTTCACCGAGGACTCACCCGAAGCCTACGAGCGACTCATCCTGGACGCGCTCGTCGGCTCCGCTCCCCTGTTCCCGCACCAGCGCGAGGTCGAGGCCTCGTGGAAGATCCTCGACCCGATCCTGTCCTTCTGGGAGTCCCAGGGTCAGCCTGAGCCCTACGCTCCCGGCACCTGGGGTCCCCAATCCGCGCACGACATGCTGGCCCGCGACGGCCGTTTCTGGAGGCTCCCGTGATCATCACCCTGAAGAACACCACGTCGGCCGAGGTCGCCTCCCGCATCGTGGAGCTGCGCGACGAGCGCGGTGCCGCCGCTCTGAGCCGTGTTCTCACGCTGCTCATCTGCGTGCCCGACCTCATCGACGTCGACAATGCGATCGAGGTCTCCGACGCAGTCTCTCGTGAGCATCCCTGCCGCGTGATCGTCATCGTCGAGCCCGAGTCCACCGAGGGCACGGCGCGCCTAAACGCCCAGATTCGCGTGGGCGACGCCGCGGGCCTGTCCGACATCATCATCCTCGAGCCTCGCGGTGAGGCCGCGTCGAACATCGACTCACTCGTCATGCCGCTGCTTCAGTCGGATACGCCGGTCGTCACGTACTGGCCGGTCGTTCCCCCGCCCAACCCGGGCGCGCACCCGCTTGGTCGCCTCGCGGTCAAGCGCATCACTGATTCGCGCGCGACCGAGTGTCCCATGGACACACTGTCTGCCCTCTCCGCCGTCTATACTCCCGGCGATACGGATCTCGCGTGGGCCGGCGTCACCCTGTGGCGGGCGCTGCTCGCGGCCGTCGCAGAGGACTTCGACCGCCTGCCGACGTCGATCCGCGTCGCGGGCAACGCCACGCACCCCTCGCCCTTCCTCGTGGCCGCGTGGCTGCACCATCAGCTGGGCGTGCCCGTCGAGCGAGTCGTCGATCCCGAGGCCCTCACGATCACGGACATCACGTTCTTCTTCGACGACGACACGACCGTGTCTCTGTCGCGTAGCGCCTCCTCGGCGGTCGCCCGCCTGTCGCGCCCCGGCCTCGAAGATCGCTCCGTGAACCTCGCGCGCCGCTCCGTGCAGGACTCCCTCATGGAGGATCTGCGTCGCATGGATCCGGACGTCTACTACGGCGAGCTCCTCACGGAGGAACTCCCGCGGCTGGCTGCATGCGCTGAGGGAGCGTAACGATGGTGACTGTCCACACGCTTGAGGTCCTGCCTACCGTCGAGGAACTGAACGAGGCCGTGGGCCGTGCGTTCCTCGCTCGTCTGCGCACGCTCGTCGACGAGGCCGACGCCGGTTCTCGCGTCAACCTGGCCATCTCCGGTGGTGCCATTACGACGAGCCTGTTGCCCTCGTTGCTGCCGTCGTCGGGGAGGTCGACTGGTCACGTGTACGCGTGTGGCTGGTTGACGAGCGCTATGTGCCCGCCGACGACGAGGATCGCAACGACGATCAGGCGTGGGAGGGCTTCTTCCGCGCGGCCTCCGGCGTTGAGTTTGTGCGCATGCCGACCTCGGATGTATCCGCGCCCGGCGCGGGTTCTCTCGACGAGGCGACCGCGGCGTTTGCTGACACGTGGCGCAAGCTCATGGGCGAGCGATCCTTCGACATCGCACTGATCGGCATGGGTCCCGACGGGCACATCTGCTCGCTCTTCCCGGGGACGCATCGACATGGACGAGGCCTCCCCCATTCTGGCGATCCGCAATTCTCCCAAGCCGCCACCGCAGCGCATCACGGTGTCGATGCCCGTCATGCGTGCGTGCGGCGAGGTGTGGCTGACGACTGCGGGTGCAGCGAAGGCGGATGCCCTCGGACGAGCCTTCGCAGGTGCGTCGCCGCTTGACCTTCCCGTCGCGGGTATCCTCTCCCCCCAACGCGCGTTTACCTCGACGAGGCGGCTGCCACGGGAATTAAGTTCGCGTAAAAACAGCACCATCACTCTGTGGGGCCGTCTTCTTCATAGAAGCGGCCCCACAGCGGTACCCCCATAAAAATGGCTCCCCACGCGAGCGTGGGGAGCCAAAACTAAGGTCAACTAAGACGGTCAGCCACCATACTTTGCGAGAAGCACGTATCCGATGATGCACGCGACCCAGATGAACAGCGTGCCCTTGGTGATACGGTTCAAGTTACGCTCAGCCACGCCGGAAGATCCGGCCGACGAGGAGATGCCGCCACCGAACATATCCGAAAGACCCCCGCCCTGTCCCTTGTGCATCAGAATGGACAGGGTCAGCAGGATACTGGTCAGGAAGATCAGCACGATTAGCACGTTGTTCAGAATGGTCACGGTCAATCCAGTTTCTATCGCGGGTCGCCCCGACTCGGAGCGCAAACATTTTTAGTTTAACCGAGAATGCCGGTGGGGCCAACCGGCACACCGGTTGGCCCCACCTCGCGTTCGCTCCGACCCGGCTTACGTGGCTGGGAGGAGTAAGCGCGAGAGTTTCTCAGGCGTAGAAGTTCGCCATGGCGGCGAAGGAGTCAGCCTTGAGGGACGCGCCGCCGACGAGACCGCCGTCGATGTCGGGCTGAGCCATGAGCTCCTTGATGTTGCCGGGCTTGGCGGAGCCACCGTAGAGGATGCGGGTGGACTCGGCGGTCTCGGCGCCGAAGTCCTCGGCCAGGGCGGCGCGGATGGCGCCGCACACTTCCTGAGCGTCCTCGGCGGAGGCGGTCTCGCCGGTGCCGATGGCCCAGATGGGCTCGTAGGCGATGACGATCTTGGCGACCTCTTCGGCCTTCCAGCCGGCGAGGGCGGCGCGGATCTGGCCGAGCACGAACTCGACGTAGGTGCCGGCCTTGCGGACCTCGAGGGCCTCGCCGCAGCACAGGATCGGGGTCATGCCAGCGTCGAAGACCTTGCGGGCCTTGGCGCCGACGAGCTCGTCGGACTCGCCGTGGTACTCGCGACGCTCGGAGTGGCCCATGACCACGTAGGAGACGCCGAGCTTGGTCAGCATTTCGGTGGAGATTTCGCCGGTGTAGGCGCCGTTGTCGTGGATCGAGACGTCCTGAGCACCGTACTTGATCTGAAGATCATCGGCATCAACGATGGTCTGGACAGTGCGGATGTCGGTGAACGGCGGGATGACGAGCACCTCGCACTTGGAGTAGTCGTGGCCCGCATCGGACAGGGCCATCGCGAGGCCCTGGACGAGGTGGTTGGCCTCGAGGTGATCGAGGTTCATCTTCCAGTTGCCGGCCATGAGGGGGGTACGTGCCATGAGTCAGTCCTCCAGAACTGCGATACCGGGCAGAACCTTGCCCTCGAGGAGCTCGAGGGAGGCACCGCCGCCAGTGGAAATGTGAGAGAAGGTGTTCTCGTCGAAGCCGAGCAGGCGCACGGCCGCGGCGGAGTCGCCGCCGCCGATCACGGAGAACATGGAGCCCTTGGACAGGGCCTCGGCGACGGCGCGGGTGCCGCCGGAGAATGCGTCAAATTCGAAGACGCCCATGGACCGTTCCAGGCCACGGTCTTCGCGGTAGCCAGCTTGTCGGCGAAGAGCTTCGCGGACTCGGGGCCGATGTCCAGGCCCATCTGGTCGTCGGGGATCGCGTCGACCTTGACGACGGTCGCGGGCGCGTCGGCCGCGAACTCGGGGGCGACGATGACATCGACGGGCAGCACCAGGTCGACGCCACGCTCGGCGGCCTCGGCGATGTAGCCCTTGACGGTGTCGATCTGGTCTTCCTCGAGCAGGGACTTGCCCACCGAGTAGCCCTGTGCGGCCAGGAAGGTAAAGACCATGCCGCCGCCGATGAAGAGCATGTCGGCCTTCTTCAGCAGGTTGGCGATGACGCCGAGCTTGTCGGAGACCTTGGAGCCGCCGAGGACGACGCCGTAGGGGCGCTCGGGGTCACCGGTGACCTTGGACAGGGACTCGATCTCCTTGAGGACGAGCAGGCCGGCGGCCGAAGGCAGCAGCTTGGCGATGTCGTAGACGGAGGCCTGCTTGCGGTGGACGACGCCGAAGCCGTCGGAGACGAAGGCGTCGCCGAGCTTGGCGTACTCGCGGGCGAGCTCTTCGCGCTCCTCGTCAACCTTGGAGGTCTCACGGGGATCGAAACGGACGTTCTCGAGCAGGGCGATCTCGCCATCGCCCAGGGCGGCGACCGTCTCAGCGGCGGAGGGGCCAACAACGTCGGAGGCAAGCGTGACCTTCACGCCGGACAGCTCAGCGAGGCGCTTGGCGACGGGGGCCAGCGAGAAGGCGGGGTCGACCTTGCCCTTGGGGCGGCCGAGGTGAGCCATGATGACGACCTTGGCACCGGCGTCGGTGAGGGTCTTAAGGGTAGGCAGCGCCGCGCGGATACGGCCGTCGTCGGTGATGACGCCGTCCTTGAGCGGAACGTTGAAGTCGGAGCGGACGAGGACGCGCTTGCCGCGCAGGTCGCCCAGAGTGGAGATGGTCCTCACGAGGAGTCCTTTCAATATGAAAGCGGTGGCGATGTACGAGATGCCCGTGCACGAGCGTGCACGGGCATCTCGCTGATCAGCTCATGGCTGGTGTTTCAGCTGTGTGCTCAGGCGAGCTTGGAGCCGACGAGGGCGGTGAGGCGAACGAGAGCGTTCGAGTAGCCCACTCGTTGTCGTACCAGGACAGGACCTTGACGAGGTTGCCGATGACCTTGGTCTCGGTGGCGTCGAAGATCGAGGTGTGCGGGTCGCCCACGATGTCGGAGGAGACGATCGGATCCTCGGTGTACTCGAGAACACCCTTGAGCTCACCCTCAGCGGCGGCCTTCACGGCAGCCTTGACGGCCTCGACGGAGACCTCCTTCTTCGCGATGAAGGTGAGGTCGGTCAGGGAGCCGGTCGGGGTGGGGACGCGTACGGCGAGGCCGTCGAACTTGCCCTCGAGCTCGGGCAGGACCAGGGCGACAGCCTGGGCAGCACCGGTCTTGGTGGGGATCATGTTCAGGGCCGCGGCGCGGGCGCGACGCAGATCCGAGTGGGGGGCGTCGAGGACGCGCTGGTCACCCGTGTAGGAGTGGATGGTGGTCATGATGCCGCGCTCGATGCCGAAGTTCTCCTCGAGAACCTTGGCCAGGGGGGCGAGGCAGTTGGTCGTGCAGGAGGCGTTCGACACGATGTTCATCGTGGCGCCGTCGTACTTGTCCTCGTTCACGCCCATGACGAAGGTGCCGTCGACGTTCTTCGCGGGAGCGGAGATGACGACCTTCTTGGCGCCAGCGTCCAGGTGAGCCTTGGCCTTCTCGCCGTCGGTGAAGAAGCCCGTGGACTCAACGACAACCTCAACGCCGAGCTCGCCCCAAGGCAGGTCGGCGGGGTTACGCTGTGCGAGCACCTTGATGTGCTTGCCGTTGACGACGATGCCCTCGTCATCGTAGGACACCTCACCCTGGAAGCGACCCGTGATCGAGTCGTACTTCAGCAGGTGAGCAAGGGTCTTGTTGTCGGTCAGGTCGTTAACGGCGACGATCTCGATATCCGCGCCCTGCTCGAGAGCGGCGCGGAAGAAGTTACGGCCGATGCGGCCGAAGCCGTTGATGCCAACGCGGGTGGTCACTATGGTTCCTCCTGCTCGTGCCCCTCACAGGGCACGGTTTTCGATGCAACCGGGCGTGCGGGTTGCCAGCCCGGCCCGCAGATGTCTGCGGTTCCAGCAGTTCCTAATCTACACCCAAAAGCGGACTCAGTCACAATCCAATTTGAAAATTTGCACGTGGGGTAATTCTCGTTTGGATTGAGACGAAGCGGCAGGAATGAGGGACCTCAGTCCTCCTCGAGCATGTCGAGGGTGAGCGCAGATTCCGTATCCGGGATGCCGCGTTCGTGCGCGACCTTATCGGCGAGAGCCAGGAGGCGGCGGATACGACCGGCGACGGCATCCTTGGTCAGGGGCGGATTAGTGTGCTTGCCGAGCTCCTCGAGGGAGGCCTGCTTGTACTGCAGGCGCAGGGTGCCGGCCTCGAGCAGGTGGGCGGGTACGTCGTCCCCGAGAATCTCGAAGGCACGTTCGACGCGAGCACCCGCGGCGACGGCCGCGCGGGCGGAGCGACGCAGGTTCGCGTCGTCAAAGTTGGCCAGTCGGTTGGCGCTCCCTCGGGCCTCGCGGCGCTCGCGCCGCTCCTGCCATGCCTCGAAGGTCTGGGGGGCACCCATAGCGGAGATGAGCGTGCCGATCGCGTCCGAATCGCGGACGGAGACGCGGTCGGTGCCGCGAACTTCCTTGGAGCGGGCGGCCGCACCGAGCTTACGCGCGCAGCCGACCATCGCGAGGGCGACCTCGGGGCCGGGGCACGTGATCTCCAGCGAAGAAGACCGTCCGGGTTCCATGAGGGAGCCGCGCGCAAGGAAGGCGCCGCGCCAGATTGCCGCGGCCTCGGCGGTCCCGGAGGCGACGAGCACGGGCGGCAGGCCGCGAACGGGGCGCCGCAGGGAGTCGACGAGGCCCGTGAGGCGCGCGAGCTCGTCAGCCTTGTGGACCACGCGCACGACGTAGCGCTTGCCGCGGCGCAGAGAAGAACCGGACACCACGACGACGGAGGATTCGGCGTTATACAGCGCCTGCAGGTAGGTGCGCAGGCGACGCGCGGCCACGGGAGAGTCAAGCTCGGCCTCAACGAGAATACGCCCGCCCACGAGGTGCAGGCCTCCCGCGAAACGCAGCGTCGCGCTCACTTCGGCGGCTACCTCAGACGGCGTCGTAACGACGGCGCGCGCCAGCTCGTCCTTCATGTCAGATGTCAGGGACACGGCTTCTCCAGAAATGTGATGTCGTTTGTCAGCAGGCAACAGGTTCTAAGGTAACCACGTTTCGGGCTGTCCGACCTCACCAAGGAAGCCGTCAAATGCGTCACGCAGCGCCGCGGCGAGGCGCAGTGGGTCGTGGTGCGGGGCTCCATCACCCGTGCGAACCTGCCGCAGGAGAACGCGCGCGCCGAGTTCTTCGGCTGCCACGATCAGGTCATCGATATCATCGCAAGCCGTCGGATCCGCGACAACGACGTCGAGCTTGAGCATCGGTGCGTACTCGCGGAGAACGCGCACGTGGTCGGCGGTCGACATCAGGTCGGTTTCGCCGCGCTGGCGCGCCAGGTTAAGCACGAGCGCGCGGTGGGCATCGGTCGTAGCGAGGGCGCGATTAATGTCCGGCACCAGGAGATGCGGGATCACGGAGGTGTACCAGGAGCCGGGTCCGAGGACCACCCAGTCGGCCTCGGAGATCGCCGCGGTGACCGCGGCGGGAACCTCGGGGGCCTCGGGCGTGATGCGCACGTGCTCGACGGTGCCGGGAGCGACGGCGACCTTGGACTGGCCGGACACGACGTAGCGGCGACCACCGTCGTTCATATCCGCCTCGATGTCGATCGGCGTCGACGACATGGGCAGGACGCGCCCCTGTGCGCCGAGGAGGCGACCGACCCAGTCGAGGCCTTCGACCGGATCGTCGAGGAGCTGCCACAGGCCGGAAATCAGCAGGTTGCCGAGCGCGTGCCCATTGAGGGGACCACTCGTATCCAGGCGCAGCTGCATGACGTCGCGCCACGTCAGGCCCCACTCGGATTCCTCGCAGAGAGAGGCCAGCGCCATGCGCAGGTCGCCGGGAGGCAGGATTGGCATCTCCTGGCGCAGTCGGCCGGAGCTACCTCCGTCGTCGGCGACAGTCACAACCGCCGTCAGCGCGCGCGTAATGTGGCGCAGCGCCCGCAGAGTCGCGGACAGTCCGTGTCCGCCGCCGAGGGCGACGATGTTCTGGCCGGATTCTCCACGTTGAACCCAACCGGCTGCATCAAGATAGGCATCAGTCTCTCCCAATGTCACGGTGCATCACGCGAACCGTGTATCCGTGTGAGCGCAGGCGTTGCGCGATTGCCTCAGAGCACGCGACAGAGCGGTGCTTTCCACCCGTGCATCCGACGGCAATCGTGACGAACGGCTTCAATTCTGCCAGATAGCCGCTGAGCATGGGGGCGAGAAGGTCGGCATATCCGAGGGCAAAATCGCGCGCACCCGGCTGGGAGAGCACGTAGTCGGCTACGGCCTGGTCCTTACCCGTGAGGTGGCGCAGCTCGTCCACCCAGTACGGGTTCTTCAGAAAGCGCACGTCAACGACATGATCGGCGTCGAGTGGCAGGCCGTGCTTGAAGCCAAAGGATTCGACGGTCACCTGCAGGGGACGCTCCTCCCCCGCCACGATGTCACGGATGCGCCTCGTCAGATCGTGGACGCTCATCGTGGAGGTGTCGATGACCTCGTCGGCCGCGCGACGAAGGGGCGCGAGCAGGCGCATCTCGGCCTTGATGCCGTCCATGAGGGTACCGGCGCCCTGGAGGGGATGCGGGCGGCGGTTGGACTCGTAGCGTCGCACCAACGTCTCGGGACTGGCCTCGAGGAAGATGATGCGGTAGACGATGCCCGCGCCCTTGAGCTGTTCGAGAGTCGCATCGAGCGTACGGAAGAAGGTACGCGAGCGCACATCCACACCAACGGCGAGGCGGTGCACGCCCGCAGCCGGATCGTTCGACATCATGCCGACGAGGGCGGGCAGCATCGTCGGCGGCAGGTTGTCGACGACGTACCAGTCGAGGTCTTCGAGCGCGCGGGCAGCGCCGGTGCGGCCCGCCCCGGAGTAGCCGGTGATGATGAGCACCTCGTTGGAGGCGCGCGGCTCGTACTTGACGCGCATCATGTCACGCACGGCGATGCCCTCGGGGACCGTGGGAGGGTTCTCCTCGTTGATTGCCGAGGCCTGGGCCTCGGCCGCGTCGTGTGCGTCCGTGGGTGTGTGGTCGGGCATGGCGTCCTCCTGGACGGGTCGGCTGGTCGGGTGATAGGAGCTGTTAGGCGGAAGGCTCGGGAGCTTCGTCGATCGTGATTCCGGCGGCGGCGCGCCTGGCGATGACTCGCGCTTCCTTCGGCGTGCTCGCGGTAGCGGCGACGACGCCGACGCGCCTTCCTCCGCGACTCACGGGCTTGCCGAAAAGACGCACGATGTCGGCGGATTCGAGGGCGCGAGCGACGCCGTTGTACACGGGAGCATCGACGGCACTCGTCGACTTGATGACCGCCGAGGCGCCCGGCGTTGAGAGCGCCGCCGACACGGGCAGACCGAGGATCGCGCGGGCGTGGAGTTCAAACTCGGACTGGGCTTGGGTCACCATCGTGACCATGCCGGTGTCGTGGGGGCGAGGCGACAGCTCGGAGAACCAGACCTCGTCGCCACGCACGAAGAACTCGACGCCGAAGATGCCGAGGCACGGCCCGTTTCCGGCCTCGGCCAGAGCGTCGGTCACGGCCTTGGCCATCTGTCGCGCACCCGCGAGGGCGGCCTCGCTCATGGCCATGGGCTGCCAGGATTCGACGTAGTCGCCGCCCTCCTGCCGGTGTCCGATGGGCGCGCAGAAGCTCGTCGTGACGACGCCTGAGGCGCCGTCCCACGAGCGCACGGTCAGCAGCGTGATCTCGTAGTCGAAGTCAACGCCTTCTTCAACGATGACGACGCCGGTCGTGGCGCGGGCGTCCTCTTCAGCGTGGGCCCAGGCGGAGGCGGCCTGCTCGGGTCCCGTCACGCGGGACTGGCCGTGCCCCGAGGAGGACATCGTGGGCTTGACAAACGCGGGGTAGCCGACCTCGTCCAGGGCTGCGGCCAACTCGGCCTCGCTGCGCGCGAAGCGGAAAGCCGACGTGCGCACGCCGGGCAGGGACGCGGCAAGGTTGCGGATCCGCTGACGGTCCATCGTCGCCTGGACAGCAAAGGCGTTGGGCACGACGCGCACGCCGCGCTCTTCATAGGCACTCAAGCAATCTGTGGCGATGGCCTCGACCTCGGGGACGATGAGGTCGACGTCCACGGCATCAAGGACCTCACGCAGGGCGACCGGATCACTCATGTCAAAGACGCGGAACTCATCCGCCACCTGCATGGCGGGAGCGCCCTCGTAGGAGTCGCAGGCGATCACCGTGCATCCGTAGCGTTGCAGGGCGATCACGACTTCCTTACCGAGTTCGCCCGATCCCAGCAGCAGCACACGTACCGGCAGTGGCACGGGAAGCGTCGTTGTCATGGTGTGTCCTCCCTCGACGATGTCGCTAGCCTATCGCGGATCGTGCGCGCAAGGCCGAGTCCCACGCCCTTGACCTCGGCGATCTCCTCAACGGAAGACTCCCGAATCCGCTTGACGGAGCCAAAATGCTTGAGCAGCGCGGCCTGGCGCGTGGGTCCAAGCCCTGGGATAGAGTCGAGGACCGAACGGCGCTGGGCCTTCGACCGGCGCTTGCGGTGCTTCGTGATCGCGAAGCGGTGGGACTCGTCGCGCAGGTACTGCAGGAGGTAGAGAGCCTCCGACGTGCGGGGAAGGATGAGCGGGAAGTCGTCGCCGGGGATCCACACCTCTTCGAGGCGCTTTGCCAGGCCTACGACGGGCACGTCCGCACCCACCGTGTCCAGGGCGGCGCGGGCGGCATTCACCTGGGGCAGGCCGCCGTCCACGACGACCAGGTCGGGCCGGTAGGAGAAACGCTTGGGGCGTCCCGTCATCGCGTCGATCGGGCCGGAAGCGTAGGCGACGCCGTCCTCGTCCTCACCGTCGACACCGGCCTCCTCGGCGAGCAGCCGCGAGAAGCGGCGCGTGAGAACCTCGTTCATCGCGCTCGTGTCGTCGGGAGTGCCGTTTCCGTCCTCGCCGCGGATGTTGTAGGTACGGTACGCGTCCTTGCGCGGCATACCGTCCTCGAACACCACCATCGAGGCGACCTGGTTCTCCCCACCCGTGTGCGAGACGTCGTAGCACTCGATGCGCAGGGGCGCGCCGGGCAGATCGAGGGTTCTCGGCCAGCTGCTCGAGTGCCTTCGAGCGCGCCGTAATGTCGCCCGCGCGCTTCGTGCGGTGCAGCGCGAGCGCCCTGGCGGGCGTTCTCCGTGACCGTCTCCATGATCTGGGCCTTTCGGCCCGCGCTTGGGCACGTGCACCGACACGGACGCGCCGCGGACCTCGGCCAACCAGCGTGCGATGGTCTCCTTCTCCGACGGCTCGACGGAGACGAGCACCTCTCGAGGGATCGCCGAGGTCGGCGTGTGGGCGACGTCGTCCACGCTGACGGCCGCAACCTTGGCAGCATTCCCAGCCCCAGCCTCGTCCGGAGACGCCGACGAATACACCTGCTCGAGGAGGCGAGTCATGAGCGCCGCGTCGTCCGCGCCGTCCACGCGCTCGATCACCCAGCCGCGCGTGCCCCGGATGCGTCCGCCGCGCACATGGAAAACGTGGACCGCAGCGTCCAGGTCGTCGCTGACGAGCGAAAACACGTCCGCGTCCGAGCCATCGTCGAGCACGACCGCATTGCGCTCCAGCACCGTACGCAGAGCCTTGACATCGTCGCGCAGCTTCGCCGCGCGCTCGAAGTTAAGCGCCATGGAGGCCTGACGCATCTGCTCCTCCAGCTCACGGATCACCGGGCCCGTGCGCCCCTCCATAAACTGGCACAGGCCCTCGGCGAGTTCGCGATGCTCCTCCATAGAAATGCGCCCGACGCACGGGGCGGCACACTTGTCGATGTAACCGAGCAGGCACGGACGTCCCTGCGCCTTCGCGCGCTGAAACACACCCGCCGAACACGAGCGCATCGGGAAAACGCGCAGCAGCTGATCGATCGTCTCGCGAATCGCCCACACCTGCGTGTAGGGGCCGAAGTAGCGCGACCCCGCCCGCTTGCGCTCGCGCGTCACCTGCACACGAGGGAAGCGCTCCCCCATCGACACCGCCAGGTAGGGATAGGACTTATCGTCCTTAAACATGACGTTGAGCGCGGATTGAATTCCTTAATCCACGTGAACTCCAGCGTCAGGGCCTCGACCTCGGAACGCACGACGGTCCACTGCACGGCGCTCGCGGTCGTCACCATCTGCTGGGTGCGCGGGTGCAGGTTCGCCAGGTCCTGGAAGTAGTTGGTGAGGCGATTACGCAGATTTTTGGCCTTGCCGACGTAGATGACGCGGCCGCTGCGGGTCTGAGAATCGGTAGACGCCCGGCGAAGTCGGTATGTCTCCCGTGCGGGGTCGGTACGTCGAAGGATCTGCCACGCTCCCAGGGTACGAGGCCGGGGCTGGGAGCGCCCGGCACCCACCTCGGGCGTGCTCTATGTCATGAAACATTTGAATAATGAAACCAATACGCGCAGGCGGCACCTGTAGGCATATACTGGACTTGGTTACGAATTGACCGATTCTTGACCTTTGAGTACAGCTCTCCCACAAAGAAGGACGTTCATGTTCACCTCCACCCAAGAGGTCGCAGACTTTATCTCCGAGCAGAACATTGAACTCGTCGACGTGCGCTTCTGCGACGTCCCCGGTGTTCAGCAGCACTTTACGATCCCCGTGAGCGAGTTCCTGGACGCCGCCTTGTCGGACGGCCTCATGTTCGACGGCTCCTCGGTGCGCGGATTCACCGCCATCCACGAGTCCGACATGAAGCTCATCCCGGACATCTCCTCCGCGTTCGTGGACCCGTTCCGCGATCGCAAAACCCTGGTCGTGAACTTCTCGATCGTCGACCCCTTCACCGACGAGCCTTTCTCGCGCGACCCGCGCCAGGTGGCCGCCAAGGCCGAGGCGTACCTGCGCTCGACCGGCATCGCGGACGAGTGCTTCATCGGCGCCGAGGCCGAGTTCTACCTCTTCGACGACGTGCGCTACCAGGTCACCCCGCACAACACCTTCTTCTCCGTCGACTCGCCCGAGGCGTACTGGAACACCGGCCGCGCCGAAGATGGCGGCAACATGGGATACAAGGTGCCCGTCAAGGGCGGCTACTTCCCCGTCTCCCCCCGCCGACAAGTACGCGGACGTCCGTGACGAGATGAGCCGACTCCTCGAGGAGGTCGGCCTGACGATCGAGCGCGCCCACCACGAGGTCGGCTCGGGTGGCCAGCAGGAGATCAACTACCGCTTCGCGACGCTGCAGACCGCGGCCGACGACATGATGAAGTTCAAGTACGTCATCAAGAACTCCGCTCTTGAATTCGGCCACTCCGCGACCTTCATGCCCAAGCCCCTCTTCGGCGACAACGGTTCGGGCATGCACACGCACATGTCGCTGTGGAAGAACGGCGAGCCCCTGTTCTACGACGAGCGCGGCTACGGCTCCCTGTCCGACACTGCTCGCTGGTTCATCGGCGGCCTGCTCGAGCACGCGCCCGCGCTCCTCGCCTTCACGAACCCGTCAGTGAACTCCTTCCGACGCCTGGTTCCCGGCTTCGAGGCCCCGATCAACCTCGTGTACTCCGCACGCAACCGCTCCGCGTGCATCCGCATTCCCGTGACGGGCACGTCGCCCAAGGCCAAGCGCGTGGAGTACCGTGTGCCGGACCCGAGCGCGAACCCCTACCTGGCATTCTCCGCGTGCCTCATGGCGGGCATCGATGGCATCAAGCGCCGCATCGAGCCGGCTGCGCCGATCGACAAGGACCTCTACGAGCTGCCCCCGGCCGAATACCAGGACATCGCGAAGCTGCCCAGCTCGCTCGAGGCGGCCCTCGACGCGCTGCGCGAGGACCACGAGTTCCTCACCGAGGGCGACGTCTTCACGCAGGACCTCATCGACACGTGGCTCGACTACAAGGAGACCAACGAGGTCGCCCCGATGCGCGCCTACCCGCATCCCTACGAGTACCAGATGTACTACGACCTGTGATCTAATCGTCACTCAGTGGCCCCTGCCCCAATTATGGGGCGGGGGCCGCGCCACAACCAGTAGACTCACATCGAACCTGTTGTTCAGTCTTTGAACCGACATTCCGGAGGACACGATGAAGCGCATGCGCGATGGCTCGTACACGATCAAGCCGACGTACAAGGTCGGCGAACACGACATCGTTCCCGACATGCTGGCCAAGCGCGCCCTCCTACACCCCGACCAGGTGGCGGTCGAGCAGCGCTCCTCCGTCGGCTCCACGCGCTCCCTGACCACTGCTGAGCTCCAGCGTCAGGTCGAGTACACCGCCTGCGGCCTCATCGGCCTCGGCGTGCAGGCGGGCGACGCAGTCGCGATCCTGGCCCCGACCTCGTACGAGTGGCTCCTCCTGGACCTCGCACTGCTCTCAATCGGCGCGATCACCGTCCCGATCTACGAGTCCGACTCCGCCGCCCAGATCGAGCACATCCTCACCGACGCGCACGTGACCCGCGTCTTCACGGCCACCACCCAGCAGGCCGAGCTCGTGCACTCCGTGGCTCCCGAGTACACCGTGGCGGTCGACTCCTTCGACCGCGGTGCCCAGCGCATGATCGCCCGCGCCGCCACCGGCATCACCATCGAGAACGTCAATCAGCGCCGTGCGACCATCTCCTCCTCGGACATCGCCACCATCATCTACACCTCCGGCACGACCGGAAACCCGAAGGGCGTGGCCCTGACGCACGCAAACTTCGTGGCCACCGCGCAGGGCGCCCGGCAGGTCCTCGGTGAGGTCATCGACTCCCCCCGAGACCCGCCTGCTGCTCTTCCTGCCGGTCGCCCACGTGCTCGCTCGCCTCGTCATGCACGTGATCCTGTCGGGCCAGGGCGTCCTCGGCTTCTCCCCCAGCATCAAAAACCTGCTGCCCGACATCCAGGCATTCAAGCCCTCCGTGCTCCTCGTTGTGCCCCGCGTCCTCGAAAAGGTCTACAACGCGGCCTCCTCCAAGGCGGGCGGCGGCATCAAGGGCCGCATGTTCGCGTGGAGCGCCAAGCAGGCGCGCACCTTCTCCGTGGCCTCCGAGAAGACCTTCGGCCCCGGCCTGTTCAAGAAGATGCGTCACGGCATCGCCGACGCGCTCGTCCTCAAGAAGATCCGCTCGGTCCTGGGCCCCAACCTGCGCTACATCGTCTCCGGCGGTGCACCCCTAGCCACCGACCTCGCCCACTTCTACGCCGGCATGGGCATCACCCTCATCCAGGGCTACGGCCTGTCCGAGACCACCGGCCCGATCTCCGTCCAGCACATCGGCAAGAACCCCGTCGGCGGCGTCGGCCTGCCCCTGCCCGGCAACTTCATCAAGATCGCCAAGGACGGCGAAATCCTGGTGCGCGGCCAGTCCGTCATGCCCGGCTACTACCACCTGCCCGAGCAGACCGCCGAGGTCATGCCCGACGGCAAGTGGTTCCACACGGGTGACCTGGGCTCGATCGACCGCAAGGGCCAGCTGACCATCACGGGCCGTAAGAAGGAACTCATCGTCACCGCGGGCGGCAAGAACGTCTCCCCCGAAGTCCTCGAGGATTCCCTGGCCACGCACCCGCTCATCGCCAACGTCATCGTGGTCGGCGACCAGCGCCCCTACGTCGGCGCGCTCTTCACCCTCGACGCAGACATGCTCCCCGACTGGCTGGCCAAGCACGGCCTGCCGCAGTGCTCACCCACCGAGGCCGCCGAGCTGCCCGCCGTCCGCGAGTCTCTCGAGAAGGCCGTCGAGCGCGCCAACAAGGCCGTCTCCCGCGCCGAGTCGATCCGTAAGTTCCGCATCATCGACGCCACCTTTACGGTCGCGAATGGCTACGTCACACCGTCGATGAAGCTGCGCCGCCGCAAGGTCATCACCGACTACGCCCATGAGATCGACGCCCTGTACGGCGGCCCGGTCTCCGCCGAGGCGCCCAAGAAGCGCGGGCTTTTCGGCCGCGGCAAGAAGAACTGATCCCACCACGCACGGCGCACAGCGCCCACCCCACGAAAGGACCGCAATGACGGTACGCAGGCTCGCCGACGGCTCTTGGGAGTCGATCGCAACGCGAGAAGCCACCGAGGACATGAACCTGCCGAAGATGCTCCACCAGCGCGTGGCGTCTCACCCCGGGCAGGTCGCAATCGAGCGCCGCTCCAACGTCGGCGCGTGGCGCCCGGTCACGATGGAGACCTTCCTGGGTGAAGCCGACTCGATCGCGCGTGGCCTCATCGGCATCGGGCTCGAGGCCGGCGACCATCTGGCGATCCTGGCCCCCACCTCCTACGAGTGGGCGCTCATCGACGTGGCCGCGCTGTCCTGCGGTGCCATCACCGTGCCCATCTACGAGACGGACTCGGCCTCGCAGATCGCGCACATCCTGGCCGACGCCGACGTGCGTATCGTCATTACGGCCACCACGCAGCAGGCCGAGCTGGTCGAATCCGTGCGCACCGAGGGTGTGCGCCATATCCTCTCCCTGGACCGGGGTGCCGAGCGCGTCCTGTCGGGCGCCGCTCAGGGCGTGAGCGTCGAGCAGGTCCGAGAGCGCACCAACGCCGTCAAGCTGGGCGACGAGGCGACGGTCATCTACACCTCCGGCACGACCGGAATGCCCAAGGGCGTCGTGCTCACCCACGGCAACTTCATCGCGCCGATGCTGCAGGCCTACGACTTCCTTCCGCTCCTCATCAACGACCCGAAGTCGCGCTCTCTGCTCTTCCTGCCGGTCGCCCATGTGCTCGCGCGTTTCGTCATGTACTGCCTGCTCGCGGGCCAGGGCGTCACCGCCTTCTCCCCCGACACGCGCAACCTGGTCAACGACATCGCGACCTTCAAGCCGACGATGCTCCTCGTGGTCCCGCGCGTCATGGAGAAGGTCTACAACGCCGCGGCCGCGAAGGCCGGCGGCGGCATGAAGGGCCGCATGTTCGCGTGGGCCGCCAAGCAGGCACGCGCCCTGTCCAAGGCCTCCGCCTACGTCGACTCTCCCCTGCCTGAGTCCGCCGTGGCTGGTCCCGGCCCCGATACGACGCCCATCCCCGACGCCTCGGCGATGCCTTCCCCCGGCCCGTCGACCGCGCTCAAGCTGCGCGGACGCGTCGCCGACGCGCTCGTCCTGTCGAAGGTCCGCGCGATCCTCGGCCCGAACCTGCACACGATCATCTCGGGTGGCGCTCCCCTGGCCCTTGATCTCGCAAACTTCTATCGCGGCCTGGGCATCACGCTCCTCCAGGGCTACGGACTGTCCGAGACGACCGGCCCGATCTCCGTGGAGACGCCGCAGGACTTCCCGCCGGACTCGGTGGGCTTCCCCTGGCCCGGTAACCGCATGAAGATAGCTCCCGACGGCGAGCTCCTCGTCCAGGGCATCTCGGTGTCGAAGGGCTACCACAACCTGCCCGAGGCCACGGCCGAGGCCTACGTGGACGGCTGGTTCAAGACCGGCGACCTCGCTTCCATCGACGATCGCGGCCACCTGCGCATCACGGGCCGCAAGAAGGAACTTATCGTCACCGCGGGCGGCAAGAACGTCTCCCCCCGAGGTCCTCGAGGAGTCCCTGTCGACGCACCCGCTCATCGCGAACATTATCGTGGTCGGCGACAACCGTCCCTACATCGGCGCGCTCATCGCTCTGGACACGGAGATGCTGCCCGAGTGGCTCTCAACCCACGGCCTGCCCGTTGTCGATGCTGCGCAGGCCGCGAACCTGCCCGAGGTGCGCGACTCGCTGGAGAAGGCGATCGCCCGCGCCAACCAGGCGGTCTCTCGCGCCGAGTCGATCCGCCGCTACCGCATCGTCAACGCGGCCTTCACCGTGGAGAACGGCTACATGACGCCCTCCCTCAAGCTCAAGCGCCGCCGCGTCCTGGCCGACTACGCCGACGAGGTAGACGCCCTCTACGCGTCGGGCGAGGCCTCGAAGAACCAGGAGTAACCCCACGCCCCGCGCGGACTCTCCGTAGACGCGAAGCGGCCCCGGCCTCGTTCAACGACGAGGTCGGGGCCGCATGGTACGTCTCGGAGCGACTATTCGTCGGCCGTGTTGCGTCCCACGACAAAAGCCGCAAAGAGCGCAAGAAGGAAGATGACTCCGATGACCGGCATCGGGATCCAATAGAGCATCCGTCGCGAGATTTCCATAGCCGCCGACGCGACCACGCCGATCATAAGGAACGTGTGGAACGCACGCGCCCACACGAAGCCGCCTGATTCAGCGCTCCACAAGGACACGAGTGTCATGATCAGGAACACGACCGCGACCGCATAGATTGCGATGACCGTCCCCAGCTGCCACGTGTGGCGAGCCTCCGCATGAGCCAGAACGCTCAGGCACAGGTTGCCAAGGCCGGCGACGAAGCCGCAGCCCAGCCCGTAGACGCGGCTTCGCCCCGCTGCATGCGCAACGAGTGCCTTCAAGACGAGGCCGCCAGACACCACCATGAGCGCCACGACGATGAGGTGGACCCACGCGGGCCAGAAGTGAGAGAAGCCGTAGAGGCCGTACATCGGATTCATGAGATCCATACTAACCATTACTTCCGTGAAGCCGCGGCATCTCGCGTGGCTTCCTTCGCCAGGACCTCGGCGAGGTACTGGCCGGTAAAGGATTCCTCTACCTTCGCAACCTCCTCGGGCGTTCCCTGCGCGACGACCGTACCGCCGCCGGCGCCGCCCTCGGGACCCATGTCGATGATCCAGTCGGCGCTCTTAATGACGTCCAGGTTGTGCTCGATGACAATGACGGTATTGCCCTTATCAGCGAGCGACTGCAGGACCAGGAGCAGCTTGCGGATGTCTTCGGAGTGCAGGCCGGTCGTGGGCTCGTCGAGCACGTAGACCGTGCGGCCAGTCGAGCGTCGCTGCAGCTCGGAGGCCAGCTTCACGCGCTGTGCCTCGCCGCCCGACAGAGTCGTCGCACTCTGGCCGAGGCGCACGTATCCCAGGCCCACCTCGACGAGCGTGTTGAGGTGGCGGGCGATGCGCGAGATCGGCGCGAAGAACTGCGCGGCCTCGGCGATCGGCATGTCGAGCACGTCGGCGACAGTCTTGCCCTTGTACTCAACCTCGAGGGTCTCGCGGTTGTAGCGCGCACCGTGGCAGACCTCGCAGGGCACGTACACGTCGGGCAGGAAGTTCATCTCGATCTTCAGGGTGCCGTCACCCTTGCAAGACTCGCAGCGTCCACCCTTGACGTTGAAGGAGAAGCGTCCCGGGCCGTAGCCGCGCACCTTCGCCTCCTGCGTCTCGGCGAAAAGCTTGCGGATTTGGTCCCACACGCCCGTGTACGTCGCCGGGTTCGAGCGCGGCGTCCGGCCAATCGGGCTCTGGTCCACGTGCACGACCTTGTCGAGCTGTTCGATGCCCGTAATCGTGCGGTGACGGCCCGGCACCATGCGCGCGCCGTTGAGGCGCGAGGCCAGGGTGCGATACAGGATGCCGTTGACCAGCGTCGACTTACCCGAACCGGACACGCCGGTGACGGCAGTGAACACGCCGAGCGGGAAGGACACGTCAACGTTCTTCAGGTTGTTTTCGCGCGCGCCCTTGACGGTGACCACGCGCTTCTTGTCGATCGGGCGGCGGGTCGGAGGCAGGACGATGCGGCGCTTGCCCGACAGGTACTGGCCCGTCAGCGACTTGCGGTTTGTCAGCAGCTCCGACAGCGGGCCCGAGTGCACGACCCAGCCGCCGGTTTCTCCCGCACCCGGGCCGATGTCGACGATCCAGTCGGCGGCCTCCATCGTCTCCTCGTCGTGCTCGACGACGATGAGCGTGTTGCCCAGGTCCCTCAGGCGCTCGAGGGTGGCGATGAGCTTGCGGTTGTCACGCTGGTGCAGGCCGATCGAGGGCTCGTCGAGGACGTAGAGGACGCCGACGAGGCCCGAACCGATCTGCGTGGCCAGGCGGATACGCTGCGCCTCGCCGCCCGAAAGGGTTCCGGCACCGCGCGACAGCGTCAGGTAGGTGAGGCCGACGTCGACGAGGAAGGCCAGGCGAGCCTCAATCTCGGTGAGGATGGGCGCGGCGATCGAGCGGGCGCGCTGCTCAAGCTCGACGTCCGCGAGGAACGCGCGAGCGTCCGCGATCGACATGTCGGAGAGCTCCGCGATCGACTTGTCGCCGATGCGCACGGCCAGAACCTCGGGCTTGAGGCGCGCGCCGTGGCATGTCGGGCACGGAATCTCGCGCATGTAAGAGTCGAGCTTTTCGGACACTGCCGCGGACTCGGTCTCCTCGCGCTTGCGCTCAATGTAGTTGACGGCGCCTTCGAAGCCCGTCGAGTAGGAGCGTTCGCGACCCCAGCGGTTGCGGAACTTGACGGTGACCTCGTAGTCCTTGCCGTACAGGATCGCGTCCTTGACCTTCTTCGGCAGGGACTTCCACGGGGTCCCCATCGCAAATCCAAGTTCCTTGGAGAGGGATTCGAGGAGCTTCTTGTGGTATTTGAAGTTCGAGTTCCAGGGGATGACCGCGCCGTCGGCAAGGGAGAGCTCCTCGTCGGGGACGACCAGCTCGGGGTCGACCTCGAGACGGAAGCCGAGGCCCGCGCAGTCGGGGCACGCGCCGTAAGGGGCGTTGAAGGAGAAGGTGCGCGGCTCAATCTCGTCGAGCGTCAGCGGGTGGTCGTTGGGGCACGCGCGCTTTTCGGAGAAGCGGCGGCGGCGATCGGGATCGTCAGCGTCCAGGTCGACGCAGTCGATGACGACGAGGCCGTCGGAGAGGCGCAGGGCGGTTTCAACGGAGTCGGTGAGGCGCTGGCGCATGCCCTCGCGCACGACGAGGCGGTCGACGACAACCTCAATGGTGTGCTTGAGCTTCTTCTCCAGCTTGGGGGCGTTTTCGAGGCGCACCATTTCATCGTCGATGATCGCGCGGGTATAGCCCTCGGAGCGCAGCTCGTCGATGAGGTCCTGGTACTCGCCCTTACGGCCGCGCACGACCGGGGAGAGCACCTGGAAGCGCGTGCCCTCATCCATCGTGCGAACTCGGTCGACGATCTGCTGCGGAGTCTGGGCCTGGATGCGGGCACCACACTCGGGGCAGTGCGCCACACCCGCGCGCGCGTAGAGCAGACGCAGGTAGTCGTGGATCTCCGTGATCGTGCCAACGGTCGAGCGCGGGTTGCGCGACGTGGACTTCTGGTCGATGGAGACGGCGGGAGACAGG
Organism: uncultured Sanguibacter sp.; assembly: GCA_916438365.1. The sequence goes on along the minus strand of CAKAEY010000015.1, from coordinate 25,303 downwards.
CCCTCGATGAAGTCCACGTCGGGCTTGTCCATCTGTCCCGAGGAACTGGCGCGCGTAGGAGGACAGTGACTCCACGTAGCGGCGCTGTCCCTCGGCGAAGATCGTGTCGAATGCGAGGGAGGACTTACCGGATCCGGACAGGCCGGTGAAGACGATCATGGAGTCTCGGGGCAGCTCGAGGCTCACGTCCTTGAGGTTGTGTTCGCGGGCACCCTGGATGATTAGCTTGTCATGCACCCACTCGATCCTAGCCGTCCTCTAGGCAAATGCGCGGATCAGGGCTAGTGTTATGCGTATGGCTTACTACGCAGTTGAATACGTCTACAACCCGTCGATGACCGAGACCATGGACGAGGTTCGCCCGAAGCACCGCGCGTTCCTGTCCGGCCTGCTCGAGCAGGGAATCAACATTGCGTCCGGTCCCCTCGTGGCGAGATCCCCGGCGCCCTGATCCTCATCAACGCCGAGAGCCAGGCCGACGTCGAGCGCATCCTCAACGAGGATCCCTTCTACGTCGCCGAGGTCATTCAGGCACGCCTCATCCGCGAGTGGAACCCCGTCATTCGGGCGTTCTGATCCACGGACGCGTTCGAGGCCGGGGCCGGGTTCACACCCGACACCGGCCTCGCTTCGTATCCGCCGGAGCTCAGCCCTCCAGGGAACGTGCAAACTGGCGCGCGTAGAAGATGCGCTGAGCGACCTCGATGAGGAGGGCGGCGCAGGCGCCGACGCAGACGATGACGAGCCACTCGTAACCGGACGGCGCAACCATCGAGAAGAAGTGGCGCACGGGCGGAATCAGCACGCCGCCCACGGTCGCGGAAATGACGCTCACCAGCAGCACCCACTTCCAGGTCGACAGCGGACGCGACGTGATGACGAGCAGCCAGATGGCGCCCAGCATGAGGGCAAGAATAGCGGCCGTGGACTCGCGCGCCTGCGGCGGGCCATCGACGATGCCGAAGGCGGTGAGCGCGGCAGCTGCCAGGATGATGCCCGTCGGCATTGCAAGCGACAGCGTGCGCTTCAAGAAGCCCGGCACGTAGCGGCGCGGGTTCGGCCACAGCGCCAGGAAGAACGCGGGAATACCGATGGTCAGCGAATCGATGTAGCTGAACTGGCGCGGCAGGAACGGGTAGCGCCAGCCGACCAGGGCCGTCACGATGACGAGGACGGCGGCGTAGGTGGTCTTCGCCAGGAACAGCGACGAGACGCGTTCCATGTTGGCGATGATGCGGCGGCCCTCCGAGAGGACACCCGGCAGCACCGAGAACTTCGAGTCCACGAGAACGATCTGCGCGACCGCCTTCGTGGCCTGCGTGCCGTTCCCCATCGCGATCCCCAGATCTGCGTCCTTGAGCGCGAGGGCGTCATTCACGCCGTCACCCGTCATGGCCACGCAGTGATCGCGCGCCTGCAGGGCTCCAACCATCGCACGCTTCTGCTCGGGAGTCACGCGCCCAAACACGTCATGATTCTCGATCGCATCAATGAATGCCTCGGAGGTCAGGTCTTCGGGCAGGTCGCGCGCATCCATGAGACGCGCGGGCGAGCCGTCGGGCGCGGTCAGGCCCGCCTGCGCGGCCAGCGCGCCCACCGTCGTCGGGTTGTCGCCCGAAATGACGCGCACGTGCACATCCTGGGACCGGAAGTAGTCGAGAGTCTCGGCCGCGTCGGGGCGCAGATCCTCCTCAAGGACCACGAGAGCGGCAACCGTACGGGTCGCGGGAAGCTCATCGTTGGCCACAGCCTCGTCGGCGTGGACGAGGGCCACCACGCGGGAACCTTCCGCAGCGATGCCACGCACCTTCGCGAGGAGCTCCGCATTGGCAGCCGATGCCTCGTCAATGATGAACTCGGGAGCACCCAGAATCCAAGACTCGCGCCCGCTCCCCCACGCGCTCCACTTGCGGGCCGAAGAGAAGGGGACGGACCACTCGATGCGCTCAGCGGCACACGAGCGCTCAGACTCGCCAAGGTGCACCCAAATGGCCTCCGCCGTCGCGTTGGTACGATCGCTTGCCGCACTCGCCAGAGCGCGGAGCACAGAGGCCTCGTCACCGGAGACGACCTCGACGCCGCGGACGCGAATGCCGCCGGTGGTAAGCGTACCCGTCTTGTCGAGGCACAGGCAGTCCACACGCGCGAGGACCTCGACGGCGGGGAGTTCCTGAACGAGCACACCGCGGCGTGCCAGCGTCGCCGAGCCGATCGCGAAGTTCATGGAAGTCAGGAGCACCAGGCCCTGCGGGATCATACCGATCACCGAGGCGACCGAGAGGACGAGGGCCTCGCGCCAGTCTCCTCCTTGGCCGCCAGCGATCCGATTCTGCGAGTAGAAGGTCAAGACAACGATGGGAAGCAGCATGACGGAAACGACCTGCAGCACCCGGTTGATTGACGTCTGGATTTCGGAGACCGTGCGCGTAAAGGCGCGCGCCTGCTCGGACAGCCCCTGCGCGTAGACGCGCTCGCCCACAGCCGTGGCCACCATGCGGCCAGCACCCGCGACGACGCTCGTACCCTGCCAGCAGCTGATCACCCTGCTTCTTCTTCACGGGGCGCGACTCGCCTGTCAGCAGCGACTCGTCGATCTCGAGGCCCGCCGAGGACAGGACCGTGCCGTCCACACTCACCTGATCGCCGAGCGTCAGATCGATGACGTCGTCGAGCACGACATCGCGTGCAGGCACGACTGACAGGGCTGCCGTCGCGCAGGACGGTCGCCTGCGGAGCATCGACGATGGCAAGGGAGTCGAGGGTTCGCTTGGCACGGAGCTCAGACACGATACCGATGACCGCGTTGATGATCATGACGCCACCGAAAAATGCCGTCACGCAGGTCGCCGAACAGCAGCACGATGACCGACGCCGCGACGATGATCGCGTTAAACAGCGTCAGCACGTTCTCTCGAATAATCGACGCCACCGAGCGAGACGTGCGGTCCTTCACCCGGTTGACCGCACCGCGGGCGACGCGCTCGGCGACCTCGGCGGCGCTCAGGCCATGCTCATCAATCGTCAGGCTGTCAGCGCTCATCGGCACCCTCCTCGTCCATGGCGCTGCGAACCAGCGACGCAATCACGGTGACCATCAGAGTCACGACGATGACGCCGAGCGACACGGATACCGAAATCTCCGGTGCCCACTCGACTCCTCGACCGCCGTTGATAAACGGAAGCTTATTGGCGTGCAGGGCCTCGAGAATCAGCTTGATGCCGATGAAGCTCAGGATCACGCCGAGGCCGTAACCCAGGTACACGAGCTTGCCGAGGAGAGCGTCCACGAGGAAGAACAGCTGACGCAGACCCATGAGCGCGAAAACGTTGCACGCGAACACTAAGAATGCCTGCGAAGTAATGCCGAAGATCGCGGGAATCGAGTCGAAGGCAAACATGAGGTCAGCGGATCCCAGCGCCAGCACGACGACGAACAGCGGGGTGAGGTACGTGCGTCCGCCGTGACGGTACAGCATGCGGTCGCCGATGAAGCCGTCCGTGATGGGAAGGACGCGGCGCACCACGCGGATGAACGCGTTCTCCTCGTACTCCTCGTCGTCTCCGCCGCCGGTCGCGGTCTCCTTGACCTGCGAGAACGCCGTCCACAGCAGCCACACACCAAAAATGAAGAACACCCAGGAGAAGCGCGAGACGAGCGCGGCACCCAGCAGAATGAACACGAGGCGCAGCAGCAGCGCGATGACGATGCCGAAGAGCAGCGCCTCCTGCTGGTTTTCTCGCGGCACCCTAAATGCTTTCAGAATCAGGATGAACACGAAGAGGTTGTCCACGGACAGCGACCATTCCATCGCCCATCCCGCGTAGAACTCCTGGGCGTAGAGCCACCCGTTCGTCAGCCAGATTCCGAGGCCAAAGATGGCTGCCAACCCCACGTAGAACAGCGTCCAGCGGGCTGCCTCGGCAGCCGTCGGCGGATGGGGACGACGGGCATGCCCGAGGAAATCGAGCGCGACCAGACCGATGGCAACGAGGGCCAGAATACCCCACGCCCACGGGTGAACAACCATGAGTACCTCTTAACTATCCGACCATAGAATTTTAGCGCTCTCCTGCAGCAGGTTCTTCTCCCGCACGCCGTTTTCGAGAAACCACGAGAGAAGCCACGACCGTGAGCAGAATCGTCGCCACGATAAAAGCCCGAGCGAGAACGCAATCGATGGCTCAGGGATAACGGAAACCTCGTGACCGCCATTGATGAAGGGCAGCTCGTTGGTGTGCAGCGCGTGGTTGATGAGCTTGAAACCAATGAAGCCGAGAATAGCGGCGAGGCCATAATGCAGGAACACAATACGATCCAGCAGGCCGTCGATGAGGAAGTACAGCTGGCGCAGGCCAAGCAGCGAGAACGCGTTGGCAGCGAACACCAGGTATGCCTCGGAGGTCAGCGAGTAGATCGCGGGGATCGAGTCGACGGCGAACATGACGTCAGCGGTCCCGATCGCAATGACGCACAGGAGCATCGGCGTGATGTAGGTGCGTCCGCCGTGGCGGTAGAGCATACGCGAGCCGACGAAGCCGTCGGTGACGGGCACGACCTTCGACACCCAGCGCACGATTGACGGCGGGCGGTACTCCTCGTCGTCGTCATCGCTGGAACCCTCGCGCACCTGGCTGATGGCGGTCCACAGCAGCCATGCGCCGAAGATGTAGAAGACCCACGAGAAGTTTTCGATGAGCGCGGCGCCCGCAAGGATGAAGATCAGGCGCAGAACCAGCGCAATGACGATGCCGGCGAGCAGCACCTCCTGCTGGTTTTTCCTCGGCACGCGGAAGGTGGAGAGGATGATGACGAATACGAACAGGTTGTCAATACTCAGCGCTTTTTCGGTGATGTAACCGCCGAGGTATTCCTGTCCGTATTGGGGTCCCCAGACCGCCCAGACGATGGCGCCAAAAATGAGGGCGATCGCGATGTAGGTGACGGACCACCAGGTCGCTTCCTTGAGCGTGGGTTCGTGGGGTGTGCGGACGTGGCCGACGATGTCGACGACGATCATAGTCAGGATGATGCCAGCCAGGACGATCCAGGCAAGGGCGTGCACGTGCATACGTGGGGCCTCCGGTACGAGTCGGGTACCGGAGGTCTCCTCCCGCCAGAAATCCTGGCCGGTGACGCCGGAGGCCGCGCCGCGTGGGCGGGCCGTCGTGATGACGACGCCACTGTTGGTGGGAGTACTCCCCCTCCGCTTACGCTTCCATCCTAGTGGGTACGCGCCGAGTCGCGTCCCCACGTGCGACGTGGCGTCGGTCGCGATTCTCTCCGGGGCACTTGTCGACGAGGCCGGGGCCGCCCCGCGCTGACAGGCACACGGGGCGAGGCGGGCGTCAGTGGGCGCGCTTCATGGCGCGCAGTTCCTTCTTCAGGTCTTCGATTTCGTCACGCAGACGAGCCGCGACCTCGAATTGGAGGTGTTGGGCGGCGGTCATCATCTGGGCGGACAGCTCCTCGATGAGTTCGGCGAGCTCAGCTTCGGCGCGCTGGCCCGATGTCATGGCGCGGCCACCACCGGTGGCCCTCGCTGCGCTCCCGCTTGCTCTTTTCCTTCCGGTATCCACCCTCGAGGAGGGTCTGCGTGTCGACCTGCTCGCGGGCGAGCATGTCGGTGACGTCGGAGATCTTCTTGCGCAACGGCTGCGGGTCGATGCCGTGTTCCTTGTTGTAGGCGATCTGGATCTCGCGGCGACGCATCGTCTCGGAGATGGCCTCGTTCATCGAATCCGTTATGTTGTCCGCGTACATGTGGACCTCACCGGACACGTTTCGTGCGGCGCGGCCGATCGTCTGGATGAGCGAGCGGGTGGAGCGCAGGAAACCTTCCTTGTCCGCATCGAGGATGGACACGAGGGACACCTCGGGCAGATCCAGGCCCTCGCGCAGCAGGTTAATGCCGACGAGCACGTCGAAGGTGCCCAGGCGCAGCTCGCGCAGCAGCTCGACACGGCGCAGGGTGTCGACGTCGGAGTGCAGGTACTCCACCTTGACGCCGCGCTCAGCGAGGTACGTCGTGAGCTCCTCGGCCATCTTCTTCGTGAGGGTGGTGACGAGGACACGTTCGTCACGTTCGACGCGCACACGCACCTGCTCGAGAAGATCATCGATCTGCCCCTCGGTGGGCTTGACGACGACGAGCGGATCGACGAGGCCCGTCGGACGAATGATCTGCTCGACGACGCCGTCGGAGCGTTCGAGCTCGTAGGGTCCGGGGGTCGCCGACAGGTAGACGGTCTGTCCGATGCGCTCGGTAAACTCATCCCACTTCAGCGGACGGTTATCCATCGCGGAGGGCAGGCGGAAGCCGTAGTCGACGAGGGTGCGCTTACGCGACATATCACCCTCGAACATTGCTCCAATCTGCGGGACGGTCACGTGCGACTCGTCGATGATGAGCAGGAAGTCGTCGGGGAAGTAGTCCAGCAGCGTGTGCGGAGGCGTGCCGGGTCCACGCCCGTCGATGTGGCGCGAGTAGTTTTCGACGCCCGAGCACGAGCCGATTTCCTGAGCATCTCCAGGTCGAAGGTTGTGCGCATGCGCAGGCGCTGTTCCTCGAGCAGCTTGTTCTGGCCGCGGAACCACGCGAGGCGATCATCGAGTTCGTCCTCGATAGAGGCGATCGCCTTCTTCATGCGTTCCTCGCCGGCCACGTAGTGCGACGCCGGGAACAGGTACGTATGGTCCACGTGATCGATCACATCGCCGGTGAGCGGGTGGAGAACTGCAAGAGACTCGATCTCGTCGCCGAACATCTCGATGCGGATCGCGAGCTCCTCGTACACGGGGATGATCTCGATCGTGTCGCCACGCACGCGGAATGTGCCGCGCGTGAAGGCCATATCGTTACGCACGTACTGCATCGCGACAAAACGACGCAGCAGGGCATCCCGGTCGATCATCATGCCCCGCTCAAGCTCAATCATGCGGGCCACGTACTCCTCGGGCGTACCGAGGCCGTAGATGCAGGACACTGAGGAGACGACAACCGTGTCGCGCCGCGTGAGCAGTGAGTTCGTGGCGCTATGGCGCAGACGCTCGACCTCGTCGTTGATCGAAGAGTCCTTCTCGATGAAGGTGTCCGTCTGGGGAACGTAGGCCTCGGGCTGATAGTAGTCGTAGTACGACACGAAGTACTCGACAGCGTTGCCCGGCAGCAGCTCGCGGAACTCCGCCGCAAGCTGAGCAGCGAGCGTCTTGTTCGGCTCGAGCACGAGGGCGGGACGCTGCAGCTCTTCGATGAGCCACGCAGTGGTCGCGCTCTTGCCCGTGCCCGTCGCACCCATGAGGACGACGTCCTGTTCGCCGTCGCGGATGCGAGCAGCCAGCTCTTTGATGGCCTTTGGCTGGTCGCCCGAGGGCGTGTACGGGGAGATGACCTCGAAAGGATTGTTCTGTCGGATCACGGCGTTAGTGCTCACGACCCTACGCTACCGCCCAGGCACTTCGGCTGCGCGCACAAAGCGCACGGGTTCGCGACGAGCGTGGAGCGCCCCGGCCTCGTCAATCGATGAGGGCAACGTCCGGGGTCAGCCAACGCTCATAGACAAGCCGCGCAACCTCCTCAAGATCTGCAGCGCTCCCCTCGTTGTCGATCCAGATCGTCGCGATGGCTCGGCGCTCCTCGGACGAGGCCTGGGCGCGGATTCGTGCACGCGCATCCTCGGGCGCCACTCCCCTGCCTTCCAGGCGCTTGACGCGCTCCTCGACGGGCGCATCCACGATGACAACCGCGTCGAAACGATCCGCGTAATCCCCTTCAATCAGGAGCGGAATGTCGTAAACCGCGAGAGCCCCCTGTGGTGCTCCGCGCAGAATCGACCACGCGCGTGCCTCGATAACGGGGAGGGTGATGGCGTTGAGGCGCGCCACGCGCTCGTCGGCTCCATCGCCCCCGAAGACACGGGATGCGAGAAGCGCCCGGTCCAGGCTCCCGTCCTCCCTCAGCAGGTCCTCCCCAAAAGCGCGAGCAACCTCGGTCAGCGTCGGCTCGCAGGTTCGAGAATCACCCGCGCAATCGCGTCCGCGTCCGCCGTCACCGCGCCCAGAGACGCGAAGACGCGCGTCACCGAGGACTTACCGGAGCCGATACCTCCGCTGACCGCAACGATGCGGCGCGGCCCCTGCGAATGAGGCGCGTCAATCGGACGAATGAGGGTGGCCGTGCAAGCCCCGCAGCTCAGAGTCGTGTTCACACCCACAGGGTAGCCCGCCAATTGTTGCCTTACGTGGTCGTCGTGCAAGAATTGGGGCTGTTATAGAACCCACACCATCAAGTGAGTAGCAGTGACGCAGACAGTCAATGACGATTCCACTGGACGCTCGAGCAGCACCGCTGTCCTCATCGCGACCTCCCTGACGCTTTTCTCTATGTTTTTCGGCGCAGGTAACCTGATTTTCCCACCCATCATGGGCGCGTCCGCGGGCACAAACTTCGGCCCTGCGATGATCGGCTTCCTGATCGGTGGCGTCGCGCTGCCCGTCATCTCCATCATCACGATTGCCCTGTCGGGCACCGACATGCGCGACCTCGTCAGCCGCGCCGGCAAGCCTTTCGGGATCGTCTTTTCCGTCATGGTGTACCTGTCAATCGGCGCTTTCTACGCCCTCCCGCGCACGGGCGCCGTGTCTTTCTCGACTGCCGTCGCACCTCTCATCGGCACGAAGTCCTTGACCGCATCGATCATCTTCAGCTTCATTTTCTTCGGCATCGCATTCTATCTGTGCTGGAATCCCGGCAAAATTATCGACAACCTCGGCAAGATCCTTACTCCGGTCCTGCTGGGGCTTCTCGTTCTCCTGGTCTTCCTGTGCCTAGCGTCGCTGCCCGCCTCACATGACGCTCCGACCGGCGAGTATGCATCCACTCCCCTAGCCGCCGGCCTCCTTGAGGGCTACATGACGATGGACTCGATAGCCGCTCTGGCCTTCGGCATCATCGTCGTCACGTCGCTCGGACACACCGGGGGCGGCATCGGGGCGAAGGTCGTGCGCCGCACGTCGATGGCTGCCATCATCGCGGGGTTCCTGCTCGCCCTCGTCTACGTGGGCTTGGGCCTGATCGGCCACGTGATCCCGAATGCTCAGAGCTACAGCGACGGTGCGACACTGCTGGCGGACGCCGCACAGATGACGATGGGCTGGCCCGGACAGATCGTTTTCGGCGTCATCGTACTGACGGCCTGCATGACGACGGCGGTCGGCTTGATTGCCGCAACGTCGGAGTTCTTCCACCGCCTGCTCCTGCGATCTCCTACCGCACGTGGATGATTGTCTTCACGATCATCTCCTTCGTCCTGGCTTCGGCGGGACTGAGCTCGGTGCTCGCCATCGCGGTACCGATCATAACCTTCCTGTACCCCATCGCGATCACCATTGTCTTCCTGACGGTCGCTACCCACCCGCTCCGCCTGGCCACCCCGGCGCTGTGGTCGTTCCGCCTGGGAACATGGATGGCGGCGGCGTGGTCGGCGGCGACGACCCTGGCGCACGTCGGTGTTTACACCGAGCACATCGACTCTGTTCTCATGTGGAGCCCGCTCCAGGCGAACCAGCTCGGTTGGATTCTCCCCACGGTGATCGCGGCGGCGATCGGCGCGTGCATTGACGTGGCAGTCATGAGGCTTTCGGCCGCCTGATTACCGTCAGCACCAGACCCCGCACAGCATCATTGTTGAGCGGGGTCTCGTCATCTGTGCGACGAGGCCACAACGTCAGCCAGAACAAAAGTCGCACATAATTTCCAGGGGTCAGTTTTCGAGACTCTCTCAAAACGTTGCAATTCCAACGATGCGACTTCAACGTTTGAAACACGTGTAAGGGAATTACGTGCGACGTTGTTGAGTAACCTGTCATAACGAGGCCTGCAGGGCCTGGCCGGGCTTCGAGCCGACGCGCCGAGCGAAGCTCGCCGCGCGGACGGCTCGCGGGCGGGCCGCCGCCCGCGGGCACACCAAGCAGCCCGGCCCCGCAGGCCTCGCGGCGCGGACGGCTCGCGGGCGGGCCGCCGCCCGCGGGCACACCAAGCAGCCCGGCCCCACATGCCTCGCAGCGGCTGGAAATCTGGCGGTGTGCGAAGCAAAAAAGTGGTGGCCCCCAGGAAAACCTGGGGGCCACCACTCATGCGTTCACGTACGTGAACTGACGAGTTGACACTCAGTCAGAACGACTGATTCAGTTGTTCGTCAGCTTCTCACGCAGCGCGGCCAGGGCCTCGTCGGAAGCAAGGGTGCCCTCGTTGTCGACCGGGGTCGAGTAGGAGGCCTGCTCCTCGATGGAGGGAGCCGCTTCGGCGTCCTCTTCGAGGGCCTTGCGGACCTGAGCCTTGTGGGCCTCCCAGCGGGCCTGAGCCTCTGCGTACTGGGCTTCCCAAGCCTCGCGCTGAGCGTCGAAGCCTTCCATCCACTCCTGGGTCTCCGGATCGAAGCCCTCGGGGTACTTGTAGTTGCCGTTCTCGTCGTACTCGGCGGCCATGCCGTAGAGCGAGGGATCGAACTCTTCGGAGTTCGGATCCACGCCCTCGTTGGCCTGCTTGAGGGACAGGGAGATGCGGCGACGCTCGAGGTCGATGTCGATGACCTTGACGAAGACCTCTTCGCCGACCTTGACGACCTGGTCCGGCAGCTCGACGTGACGCTGAGCCAGCTCGGAGATGTGGACGAGGCCCTCGATGCCGTCCTCGACGCGGACGAACGCGCCGAAGGGGACCAGCTTGGTGACCTTGCCGGGCACAACCTGACCGATGGCGTGGGTGCGGGCGAATGCCTGCCACGGATCTTCCTGGGTGGCCTTGAGCGACAGGGAGACGCGCTCGCGATCCATGTCGACGTCGAGAACCTCGACGGTGACTTCCTGGCCAACCTCGACGACCTCGGACGGGTGGTCGATGTGCTTCCAGGACAGCTCGGAGACGTGAACCAGGCCGTCGACGCCACCGAGATCGACGAACGCGCCGAAGTTGACGATGGAGGAAACGACGCCGGAGCGCACCTGGCCCTTCTGCAGGGTGTGCAGGAAAGTTCGTGCGGACCTCGGACTGGGTCTGCTCGAGCCATGCGCGGCGGGACAGGACCACGTTGTTGCGGTTCTTGTCGAGCTCGATGATCTTCGCTTCGATCTCGCGACCGATGTAGGGGGCGAGGTCGCGGACGCGACGCATCTCGACGAGGGAGGCGGGCAGGAAGCCGCGCAGGCCGATGTCGAGGATCAGGCCGCCCTTGACGACCTCGATGACGGTACCGGTAACGACGCCGTCCTCTTCCTTGACCTTCTCGATCTGGCCCCACGCGCGCTCGTACTGCGCACGCTTCTTCGACAGGAGGAGGCGGCCTTCCTTGTCTTCCTTCTGGAGGACGAGCGCCTCGATCTGGTCGCCCACGGCGACAACGTCGTCGGGGTTGACGTCGTGCTTGATGGACAGCTCGCGAGAGAGGATGACACCCTCGGTCTTGTAGCCGATGTCAAGGAGGACCTCGTCGTGGTCGACCTTGACGACAGTGCCCTCGACGATGTCGCCATCGTTGAAGTACTTGATGGTCTCGTCGATGGCTGCGATCAGGTCTGCTTCCGAACCAATGTCGTTGATAGCGACCTGCGGCGTGTTGGTGGTCATGTAGTAGTTTCTCCGAAACGGACTGGATAGTAGATGGACAGTTCCGGCGCCCCGGGACGAATGCGGATGCACTCATCACCAGACACCGTGTACCAGTTTAGCAGCCTTTGACTGGCAAATGTGACGAATTTAGCGACGCTTTCCGTGGCGTGCGTCGCGTCGTCGCGCCGGTCAGTGAGCCGCGAGCTGCCAGGACGCCCCGATGCCGACAGCAACATCGAGCGGGACGGAGAGCTCCACGGGTGTCGCCATCTTGTCGCGGACGATCGCCTCGAGCACCGCGGCCTCTCGCGGAGCGACCTCGAGGAGCAGTTCGTCGTGGATCTGCACGAGGATGCGAGACTTCAGGCCGGCCTCGGACAGGGCGTCGACGACGTTCATCATGGCGATCTTGACGATGTCCGCTGCGCTGCCCTGGATGGGGGCGTTGAGGGCGGCGCGCTCGGCCATCTCGCGGCGCTGGCGGTTCGAGGAACGCAGGTCGGGGAGGTAGCGGCGGCGCCCGAACATCGTCTGGGTGTAGCCGTCGGCACGCGCCTGGGCGACGAGGCCCTCGAGATAGTCGCGAACCTTCCCGAAGCGTTCGAAGTAGCGGTCGCGCAGGGCGGCGGCCTCGGGCACGGGAATGCCGAGCTGGGCGGCGAGGCCGTAGGAGGACAGGCCGTAGGCGAGGCCGTAGGAGGTCGCCTTGATACGCGAGCGTTCCTCGGCGCTTACCTCGGCAACCGGGGTTCCAAAGACCATAGATGCCATCGTGCGGTGCAGGTCCTCGCCGGAATTGAACGCCTCGATGAGCGCCTCGTCGCCGGACAGGTGGGCCATCAGGCGCATCTCGATCTGCGAGTAGTCGGCGCTCATGAGCGACTCAAAGCCCGCGCCCGCGACGAAGGCACCGCGAATGCGCATGCCGTCGGCGCTACGCGCGGGGATGTTCTGCAGGTTCGGATCGGAGGACGCGAGGCGCCCCGTGGCCGCGGCGACCTGGGAGAAGGTCGTGTGGATGCGCCCATCGGATGCGACGGTCGCGGACAGCGAGTCGACCATCTGCTTGAGCTTGATGCGGTCACGGTGGGTGAGCAGGAACCCGAGGAAGTCGTGCCCCGCTCCCCCCTCGTCTGCAGTCTTCGCGTGCAGGTCCACCAGGGCCTCGGCGTTCGTCGTGTACCCGGTCTTCGTCTTCTTCGTCTTGGGCAGGCGGAAGTGGTCGAAGAGCAGCTCCTGGAGCTGCTTGGGGCTCGAGAGGTTGACCTCGCGGCCCGCCGCGGCCCATGCGCCCTCGCGCGCGGCGTCAACAGCCTTGCCGAGTTCGTCGGAGAGTCCATCGAGCACGCTCGTGTCAGCGGCGATGCCGATGTCTTCCATCTGCCCCAGCAGGACCGACAGGGGCATCTCCATGTCGGTGAGCAGCGAGGCCTCAGAGCTTTCCTCCAGGCGCGCGCGCAGAGTCGCAGGCCAGCGGGTGCAGGTGGGCAGCCAGCCTGCCGGCACGCACCTGCGCCGCGCTCGGGCCCGCACCCATATCACCGACTGCGAAGAGGGCATCCGGATCGCCCTTCTCTTCCTCGATGACGACTCCGAGCACGCGCGACAGCACATCCTCCAGCTTGTGCGAGCGCTGATCTGGATGAGCGAGGTAGGCAGCCAGCATGGTGTCAAACTCGACGCCACCGAGAGTCCAGCCGCGCGACGTCAGCGCATGGCGCGCACCCTTCGCGTCATGCACGATGAGGGACGAGGCCGTGGCGAGCAGCTCGCCGAGCGCTTCCTCCTGCGTGGGGCTCAGTTCGACGGGGTCGATCACGAGCGCCTCGTTGTCGGAGGCGAGGACAAGGCGGATCACGTCGCCTCGCGTCGGCCGTGTATCCCCCTCGATAAGCACGCCGAGAGGTGAGTGGGCGCGAGCCCACTGCGCGATGTCGCACGAGGCATCGGCGAGGGAGACCGAGATCTCGACCTCGGTGACAGGCTCGGGGGCCTCGTCGACGTGTCCCTCCCCCATGCCGATCCCGGATACTTCACGCACCTTCTGGCGCAGGCGGCCAAACTCGAGGGAGTCGAAGAGACGATCAATGGCGGCACTATCCGTCGGACGGCGCGCCAGATCACTCGGCGTCACTTCAAGGTCCATGTCGGTGAGCAGGCGATTGAGGCGGCGGTTTCGCACCACGTCATCAATATGCTCACGCAGCGCTGCGCCACGCTTTCCGCCGATCTCCTCGGCCCGCGCTATCAGGTTGTCCAAGCCGTCGTACTTGTTGATCCACTGCGCGGCGGTCTTGGGGCCAACACCCGGAACGCCGGGCAGGTTGTCCGAGGTCTCACCCACGATTGCAGCGATCTCAGGATAGCGGTGCGGTGGCACGCCGTACTTCTCCTCCACCGCCTGCGGAGTCATGCGGCGCAGATCGCCGGGACCCGTGCCCGGGTACAGCACCGTGACGTTGTCAGTCACCGTCTGGAAGGAGTCACGGTCGCCGGACACGACGAGGACGGTCGCGCCATCGTTGCCGGCGCGGTACGCGAGCGTCGCGAGAATATCGTCTGCCTCAAAGCCCTCGCGCGCAAGCGACACGATCCCCATCGCATCGAGCACCTCACGAATCAGCTCCACCTGACCCTTGAACTCCTCGGGAGTGGCATCACGCGTCCCCTTGTACTCCGGGTATTCCTCGGTACGGAATGAGTGCCTGGACACATCGAACGCGACGGCGATGTGGGTCGGCTTCTCTGTCTCCAGCAAGCGCGTCAACATTGAAACAAAGCCGTAAACGGCGTTCGTGTGCTGGCCGGTGGTCGTCACGAAGTTATCCGGCGGCAGGGCATAGAACGCACGAAAAGCCATCGAATGGCCGTCAATAATCAGCACAGTGTCACTCACACATGCCACCCTAGATGCCATGACACACGATCACCAGACGAAACACACGCATTCTTCCTCACCCGATCCGCTCGCACGCGGTCGGGTGGGTCGGTGCCCACTGGCCCGGCACCCTGATGGAAGCCACAGGCATGGAAGTGCTGGAACACAGCGCCACGCGCACCGTCATCTCCATGCCCATCGACGGGAATCGCCAGAGCGCCGGGATCCTCCACGGTGGCGCATCCGCTGCCCTCGCGGAGACCGCGGCGTCGTTTGCCGCACAGATCCACGCGCGTGAAGCGAACCCGGGCAAGCAGGCCTACGCCGTTGGGACAGAACTCAACGCCTCGCATATCAGCGCCGGACGCGAGGGAATCATCACGGCGACCGCGACCGCCGTTCACCTGGGCCGCAGCTCAACCGTTCACACCGTGGAGATTCGCGACGAGGCGGGCCGCCTCATTTCGATCGCCCGCGTGGCGAACCGCATCCTGGTGCGCTCAAGCCACGACTGACGTGCCAGAGTACAGCAATGGGGAGGGTCAATCGACCCTCCCCATTCGCACATCTATCACTCAGTCGTCGACCTGGTTGATCACCGCGTCGGCAACCTCACGCATGGACAGACGACGATCCATCGACGTCTTTTGAATCCAGCGGAAGGCCTCGGGCTCGCTCATACCCATGTTCTTCATGAGCAGACCCTTCGCGCGATCCACGCGCTTGCGGGTCTCGAAGCGATCCGACAGATCGGCAATCTGGTCCTCGAGCGACTCGATCTCTGCGTGACGCGACAGCGCGATCTCGACCGCCGGGATCAGGTCAGCGGGACTGAAGGGCTTCACAACGTAGGCCATCGCGCCGGCGTCACGAGCACGCTCGACAAGCTCAGTCTGCGAGAACGCCGTCAGCATGACGACGGCGCAGGACAGTTCCTGCAGGATCTTCTCCGCTGCGGTGATGCCGTCCATCTTCGGCATCTTGACATCCATCACGCACAGATCCGGTTCGAGCTCGAGTGCCAGCTCGACAGCTTCCTCACCGTCGGCAGCCTCGCCAACGACCTCGAACCCGCCTGGGTCAGCGTCTCAACGATATCGAGACGAATCAACCCCTCGTCTTCTGCGACGAGGACGCGACGCGGTTCAGCCTGCTCTTCACTCATTGTCATATTCCTCAGTTTGATCGGTTTGCTCAGCTGCTCTATTGTGGAACTCGCACACGCGAAGCCCCGATAGCCCAACTGGCAGAGGCGGTCGGCTCAAACCCGGCTTGTTGTGGGTTCGAATCCCACTCGGGGTACCGCCAGTGGAGTACGTGCTCCTAATGGTACCGGCATTTTCGCACGTGTGCGACGTGCGTAGCACAAATTGATACAGCAAAAACGCAGACGAACAAGGGGCCGACAAGCATTGCTTGTCGGCCCCTTTGTCATGGCTCAGGCCACGACGCTCAGTTCGAGACCGAGGTACTCGGCAGCCGCGCCCCGACGGGCCGGCTCGTCAAGGTCGGCGATTGCCTGCTTGACCCTCGAGTCGTGGAAGTCAGCAAACCACGGCTCAACGGCGCGCGAGAGCTGGCCGACCTCCAGGTTGTTGGCCACACGGCCAAACAGAGTGTCGTGGACCGACACGGTCCGGATGTTCGTATTCATTTCTCTTTCTCCTCTCCAATTCGGGCGCGCCAGAAAACGTGCTTTGTTCGCACAGGCATTCCTGATCACGCCGGGCAGCGATTTGCTGCTGTGCCGCGCCGTCGTTGGTGCGGTGTCCACGTGTCTCAACGTGTATCCGAGTACTTTATTCCACGGATTGCATTTTGTCCACGTGAAGAAACAAAAAGAGCGGGGGCGCCGGCTCACTGCCGGCGCCCCCGCCACTCACGCATCTCACGCGTGGCGGGTTCCGCCAATCGCGTAGTCGGCCTCATCTCCGACTTCATGGATACGCAGCATGTTCGAGGAGCCGGCGATGCCCGGGGGCATGCCCGCAACGATCACAAGCTGATCGCCGATGTCCGCCAGGTGCGCAGACTGAACGACCTGGTCGAGCTGCCACACCATGTCGTCGGTGTGCTGGACCTCGGGGACGCGGTACGTCTGAATGCCCCACGACAGGGCGAGGCGGCGACGCGTCGACTCGAGGGGCGTGAAGGCCAGCATCGGGATCGGGCGGCGCATGCGCGACAGCAGACGAGCGGAGGTACCGGACTGACTGAAGGTTACCAGGTAGCGAGCGTCCATGTGCTCGGCGATACGCGCCGCGGCCTCGCAAATGACGCCCGCACGGTCGGCGTAGAAGCCGGGGATCGACGCGATACGCTCGCCGCCGTTCTCTTCCGTCGACTCGATGATCGCGGCCATCGTACGAACCGTTTCGATCGGGAAGGCCCCCACCGAGGTCTCGCCCGACAGCATGACCGCGTCAGCACCGTCGAGGATCGCGTTGGCGCAGTCGGAAGCCTCGGCGCGAGTCGGACGCGGGTTCTTAATCATGGAGTCCATGACCTGGGTCGCCACGATGACAGGCTTGGCGGCGATACGAGCGAGTTCGATCGCGCGCTTCTGGACCAGCGGGACCGCCTCGAGCGGCATCTCGACACCGAGGTCGCCGCGGGCAACCATGATGCCATCGAAGGCCTCGACGATCTCTTCCAAGGCGTCAACGGCCTGGGGTTTCTCGATCTTGGCGATGACCGGGATGCGCTTACCCATCTCGTCCATGATTTCGTGGACGTCCTTGATGTCCTCGCGCGGAACGCACGAAGGACAGGGCGATGAAGTCAGCATCCTGCTCGATACCCCAGCGCAGGTCCTCCTTGTCCTTTTCGGACAGGGCGGGAACAGAGACGGCAACGCCAGGAAGGTTCAGACCCTTGTGGTCCGAAACCATACCGGGAACCTCAACACGGGTGACGACGTCAGTATCCGTCACCTCAACAACGCGGACCGCGACGTTACCGTCGTCGATCAGCAGGCGGTCACCGGGAGCGCAGTCACCGGGCAGGCCCTTGAAGGTCGTACCGACGAGTTCCTTGGTGCCGGGAACGTCGCGGGTGGTGATGGTGAAGGTGTCACCGATCTTGAGTTCCTGAGGGCCATCCTGGAAGGTCTCCAGGCGAATCTTGGGGCCCTGGAGGTCAACCAGGACAGCGACCGCGCGGCCGGACGTCGCAGACGCCTTCCTCACGCGCTCAATGACGGCCTCGTGCTCCTCAGCCTTTCCATGCGACCGGTTGATACGCGCGACATCCATGCCGGCGTCCACCAGTGCCTGGAGCTGCTCAGGGGATTCAGTAGCAGGTCCAATAGTGCAGACAATCTTAGCTCGACGCATAGGTATAAGTTTACCGTCCAATCACAGTTGAAACGAGGAGGATCAGCAACGAGACAACGTGATCATTCCCATGAATCAACCTGTTGTGGGACCTCAGGCACACAAAACTCGGACAGGTGCCACACGACGGCTACTTGGTGACGCCATCCTTGGATGCATCTGCTGCGCTCGCAGTATTCTCTCCACGCTCCTCGTTGGATGCACCGGCTTCTCCCCCGTCGTTGACCGACGAGGCATCGTCTTCCTTCTCGGCGTCCGGGTCTTCCAGGTCTTCGGCGACGACGCGCGTCGAACGACCAAGTCGGCCGGCGACGACGAACACGAGCAGTCCGAGTGCGAACACGAGCAGGGACGTCCACACGTTCAGACGCAGGCCCAACACCCGGTGCGCATCGTCGATGCGCAGCATCTCGATCCAGCACCGGCCGGCCGTGTAGGCCATCAGGTACAGCCCGAAGACCTGGCCGCCGGCGAAGCGGTGACGCCGGTCGAGCCACACGATGAGGGCGGCGCAGGCGAGGTTCCACAGGCACTCGTAGAGGAAGGTCGGATGGAACAGCGTCCCTGCAGGGTATCCGGCGGGCATGTGCGCCGCGTCAATCTGGAGGCCCCACGGCAGAGTCGTTGGAGCACCGAAGAGCTCCTGGTTGAACCAGTTTCCCCAACGGCCGATCGCTTGGGCGATCAGCAGAGCCGGAGCCAGGGAGTCGGCGATGGGGCCGAGGCGTACACCCGCACGTTTGACGGCGATATACACGCCGAGCGCGCCGAAGGCGACGCCACCCCAGATACCCAGGCCTCCACGCCAGATCTGGAAGGCGAGCATCGGGTCACCGCCCGGGCCGAAATAAGCATCCGGGGACGTGATGACGTGGTAGATGCGCGCACCGACGACGCCGAGCGGGATCGCCCAGAGCGCGGCATCGTACAGCGTGTCTGGGTTTCCACCGCGGTCGCGGTAACGGCGGGCCGTCCACCAGACGCCGATGATCATACCTGCGGCGATGATGATGCCGTAGGCCCGCAGCGGAATCGGCCCAAGGTACCAGACACCCTGCGAGGGCGACGGGATACCGGCCGCGATGAGGGCGCTCACGAGCGCGCCCCGCTGACGCCGGACTTCAGCTCGGTGACAAGCTCGCCCAGAGCCTTCAGACCCCGGTCGACGTTCTCATCGAACAGAGTCTTCACGAGCGCTGATCCGACGATGACGCCGTCCGCGTAGGCACCGATCTCACGGGCCTGAGCGCCGTTGGACACGCCGAGACCAACGCACACGCGCTGCGCACCTGCTGCGCGGGTGCGCTTCACGACGTCGGCGACGTGAGCGCCAACAGCAGCACGCGCGCCCGTCACGCCCATCGACGAGGCCGCATAGACCCAGCCGCGCGAGTGCTCAGCAATCAGCTTGAGGCGATGCTCGGGGGACGAGGGGGCACTCAGGTAGATGCGTTCGAGGTCGTACTTGTCCGACGCCGCCTCCCACTGCGCCCCCTCCTCGGGCGGCAGGTCCGGCGTAATAAGGCCGGAGCCGCCAACTGCTGCGAAGTCCTTAGCAAAGCGCTCGACGCCCCACCACTCGACGGGGTTCCAGTAGGTCATCGAGCAGGTCGAAATGCCGTACGAGGTCAGCTCGTCCACCGCGTGGAAGAGATCCTCGAGGTGGGTGCCGCGCTCAAGAGCCGCGACGGTCGCACGCTGGATCGTCGGGCCGTCCATACCCGGATCCGAGTACGGGAAGCCGAGTTCGATGACGTCGACGCCGCAGTCGGCCAAGACCTTTCCCGCACGGATCGAGTCTTCGACCGACGGGAAGCCGACGGGCAGGTAGGCGATGAGCGCGGCATCTCCGCGCTGGAGGGCAGCATCGATAGCGACAGCGGAATGGGGTGCACGCGTCATGTCACTTTCTCCTCGGTCTCATCCAGGACGGCGACGCCCGACGGGACCAGCGCTGGGGTCGATGACCTGCAGCTTCGCGTGACCGTAGCCGAACCACCGCGATGCCGTATCCACGTCCTTGTCGCCGCGACCCGACACAGTCACGATCGCGATGGGTTCCTCACCAGGTGCGAAGGGCCCCTCAGCCTCCGCCTTTCGCACGCGCCCAGGCGCGCACACCGGCGAGGGCATGCGAGGACTCGATAGCGGGGATGATGCCCTCCGTGCGCGACAGATGCAGGAAAGCATCCATGGCCTCGGCGTCGGAAATAGGTATGTACGAGGCGCGACCGGTGCGCGCCAACCACGCGTGCTGCGGGCCAACACCCGGGTAATCCAGGCCCGCGGAAATGGAGTGGGAGGCCTTCGTCTGGCCGTCGCGCTCCTGCAGGACAAACGTGCGGGCACCGTGGAGCACACCCACCTCGTCAGCAGTGATCGACGCGGCGTGTCGCCCAGTCTCAAAGCCGTCTCCGGCCGCCTCGCAACCGAGCAGCTCGACGCTGGGATCATCGAGGAATGCGGTGAACGAGCCAATCGCGTTGGAACCGCCGCCCACGCAGGCCACGACGACGTCAGGGCAGGCGCCCCTCGGAGGCGAGCAGCTGGGCGCGCGCCTCGTCGCCGATGACACGCTGAAGGTCGCGCACCAACTCTGGGAACGGGTGCGGACCAGCCGCCGTACCGAAGATGTAGTTGGTCGTCTCGACGTTGGTCACCCAGTCACGGAACGCCTCGTTAATCGCATCCTTGAGCGTCGCAGAACCTGCGGTCACAGCGATAACCTCGGCGCCAAGCATCTGCATGCGCGCGACATTCAGGGCCTGACGCTCGGTGTCCTCACGCCCCATGTAGATCGTGCAGTCGAGGCCAAGGAGAGCGGCGGCGGTCGCGGTGGCGACACCGTGCTGCCCCGCGCCGGTCTCCGCAATAACGCGCGTCTTGCCCAGCTCCTTGGTGAGCAGCGCCTGACCGAGCACGTTGTTGATCTTGTGCGAGCCCGTGTGGTTCAGGTCCTCACGCTTGAGGAACACGCGCACGCCGCCCAAGTCGGCTGCAAAACGCGGGGCCTCGGTCAACAGGGAGGGGCGTCCGGCATAGTTCAGGAACAGGTCGCGCAGGCGGCGCTGGAACATTTTATCGCGCCACAGGCGCTTCCACGCTGCCTCAACCTCTTCGAGGGGGCCCATGAGGGACTCGGCGACGAAGCGTCCACCGAAATCACCGAAGTACGGTCCTTGCGCAAAGTTCTCGGCTTCCATCACTGTCCTTCCTGACGTGCCGCTGCGACGCGAGCCTTACGATCCGTTCGCAGTGCGGGGTGCTGGCCCGCGCTCACCATGTCCTGAATGCTCGCGCGAGGATCACCCGACGTCACGAGCGCTTCGCCAACGAGCACAGCGTCCGCGCCCCACTTGGCGTATTCAAAAACATCGTGGGCATTCGCGACGCCGGACTCAGCGACCGCGACGACGTCCTGGGGGATCACGTCGATGACCTGCTCGACGGTCGAGCGGTCCACTTCCAGGGTCTTCAGATTGCGTGCGTTGACACCAATGATCGAGGCACCGGCCTCCATCGCGCGCAGGGCTTCAAGTCGCGAGTGCGTTTCCACAAGCGCCTCCATGCCCAGCGAACGGGTGCGTTCTAGCAACGACACGAGTACGTTCTGTTCGAGCGCGGCGACGATCAAGAGAACGAGGTCAGCGCCGTGAGCACGCGCCTCGTGGATCTGATACGGCGTCACGATGAAGTCCTTGCGCAGGATCGGAATATCGACGGCCGCACGCACGGCGTCAAGATCCGCGAGCGAACCATTGAAACGACGCTGCTCGGTGAGCACGGAAATGACCGTCGCTCCCCCGGCCTCGTACGTGGAGGCAAGCGCAGCCGGATCCGGGATCGGCGCGAGCGCCCCCTTGGACGGCGACGATCGCTTGACCTCGGAGATGATCTTGACGGCACCGTCGCGGCCCCGCAGAGCACCGAGCGCATCCTTCGCCTCCGGGACCTGAGTCTCCATCTCCTTGATTCGAGCCAGAGGGACGCGGTCTTCACGCTCTTTCAGATCCTGCCGGACCCCGGCGATAATGTCATCGAGAACGCTCACGACGCTCCCCTTTCAGGCTGAAACGATCAATCCTCACCTAGGCTAGCGAAATGGCCGACAACGAGTCAGCCATCCCGCACTACGGGTTAGGACAGAGGAACGAGAGTCGACGCCCGCACGACGGATTCG
Source organism: uncultured Sanguibacter sp. (assembly GCA_916438365.1). The sequence goes on along the minus strand of CAKAEY010000015.1, from coordinate 3,307 downwards.
ACCGCTGCGGCGGCCTTGTTACGCGACTCCTCGTACTCGAGGGCGGGCACGGAATCAGCGACAAGGCCAGCACCCGCCTGCACCGAGGCCACGTCGTCCTTCAAGGAAGCCGTGCGAATAGCGATCGCCAGATCCGCGTCCCCCGACAGGTCGAAGTAACCGACCACGCCGCCGTACACGCCGCGCGCCGCGGGCTCGAAATCATCGATGAGCTGGATGGCACGAGGCTTGGGCGCGCCCGACAGGGTGCCCGCAGGGAATGTCGCAACCAGGGCATCAAGCGCGTCAGCATCCTCGCGCAGCACGCCCGTCACCGTGGAGGAAATGTGCTGAATGTGAGAGAAACGCTTGAGTTCCATGAGCGTAGAGACCTCGACCGACGCGGGATCGCAGACCTTCGACAGGTCGTTTCGAGCCAGGTCCACGAGCATGACGTGCTCCGACAGCTCCTTCGGGTCCTCGAGAAGCTCGGCAGCCAGGCGATGGTCCTCGGCCGAATCCGCGCCGCGCGGGCGCGACCCTGCGATCGGATACGTCCAGACGCGGCGTCGTTCAGTCTTCACGAGGGTCTCGGGAGACGAGCCAACAACCTCAAAATGACCGCCCAGCTCGTCGGGCAGGTCCAGGAAGTACATGTAGGGCGAGGGGTTGACCGTGCGCAGCACGCGGTAGACATCGATGCCACTGGCCGACGTCGACACGTCAAGGCGCTGGGAAACGACGATCTGGAAGGCGTCGCCGTCTTCGATCGCACGCTTGGCCGCGTTGACGGAGGACTCGAAATCTGCGCGCGCCGTCCGCTCGCGAACCCGGGGCGGCGTGGCACCGCTGCTGCCCAGAACCGCGGGGGCGATCGGGCTCGCAAGCTGCGCAGTCATCACGTCAAGGCGCTCAATCGCGCGGTCGTACGCCCCGTCCACGCCGTCGGCAGAGCCATTCAGGTTCCAAGCAATCGCCATCAGATACACCGAACCAGTCGCATGGTCGAGCGCAGCAACCTCGGTGGCCAGCACGAGCGTCGCATCCGGAATATCGGATTCCTTCGGAGCGGTCGCTGCGAGCGTCGGCTCCCACTCAGGGATGATGCCCCAGCCCAGAGATCCAACAAGCGCGCCCGTCAGAGGGGGCATTCCTTCAATTGCAGGCGCAGCAAGCGCGTCGAGGGCAGAGTGCACGACCTCAAGGAAGGTTCCTTCCTCCAGGGCACCCTCAGGATGCGAACCGATCCACTGCGCATGTCCGTCACGCGCGACGATCGCACCGGCGCTCGAAGCTCCAACGAACGACCAGCGTCCCCACGAACCACCATGCTCAGCAGATTCCAGGATGAAGCTGCCAAAGTTGCCGTGCGCAAGCTGTCGATAGACGCCCACCGCGCTCAGCTCGTCGGCAAGCACGCGGCGCACCACGGGGATCACGCGGCGCTCGGCAGCGAGATCGACAAAGACGTCGCGCGGGGGCCACGTCTGGCCCCACTCGAGGCTCACAGGCTCGCACTGATACGAAGGCGTCAAAACACTCACCGTTCTATTGTCCCATCTGCACGCGCACTCGTCCCGCCGTGGTCCACGATGAGACCTGCGCATATCCCCTACAGCCAGTCGGGGACAACGCCCCATGCAATCGTGCCGACGAGCGCTGATCCGATCATCCAGGGGCCCATCGGGACGCGGCTCTTCGTTCCCGCTGATCCGACGACGATCTTCCACAGTGCCGCGACACCGGCGGAGATGAAGGAGAGTGCAAGCGCGAAAACCGCAGCGTGCAGTCCCACGGAGCCGACCAATGCTCCTAAAACCGGAGCCAGCTTCACGTCACCACCGCCCATGCCGCCGGGCAAGCGATTCAACACAGCAATCGGCGCGAACCAAATGAGCGAACCGATGAACGCCCCGAAGATCCCCTCCTGCCACAGCGGCGAAATCACGCTACCGACGACCAGACCGAGGACAACGCCGATGGCCATCGCGACCGTGTATGCGTTCGGCAACCGATGGGTACGAGCATCAACGTAAGCGCTCAGCGCGCCAATCATCGCAACTGTCATCACACCGGGCATGCCGGGACGCATCTGTGCCGCAACAAAGAAGATCGCCCCGACGATGCCCGCGCTCCACACGATCGCGTTGCGCGTGAGCGGCTTTTGCGTCGCTTCAATAAAGTATCGGCGCTGAATCTTCCACCCGGAACGCCACAGCCAGGAAAGAACAACAATCCAGGTGAGAAAACCGGAAATTAAAGACAGATCAGCGCTCAGCCACTGCGGCAGCCACGTCTGAATCACGAGGCGGCTCCTCCCCCCGCTCGCCCGGGCGCGTCGGGCGAGCTCCGCCTCCAGCGCGCCACGCATTACCTCCGTCTTCGGGCTGCGCCCCGTCATCAGCTGAACCTGCGCTGCCGCCTGGAAGATGAGCATGTCGGTGCCTTCGGCAACGATGCCGCCGTTCCTTTCGAAAACGCTGCGAAGCGCCGTCTCGCGAGGAGAGTAAACGACGTCGAGGAGAACCTGGCCCTCGCGAACGCTCATCTGCTCGGCAAGTGGGTCAGCAACGCCTGCGGGCAGCGTCGAGATCACGAGATCAGCGCCGCTGAGGGTACGAAGAACCGCGTCGTGATCCGACCACAGCACCTGATCGATGCTGACACCCAGTCGCGAGGAAGCAGCGACGACAGAACCGGGTCCCCCGAAACGGCGCGCGGCGACGGTGGAGGCCACGATGCCAAGTTCACCGAGTGCCGCAAGCGCCGACGAGGCAGTTGCCCGGGCCCCGAGCACGACGGCGTTTGTGGGAAGCGCTCGGTCCGCCTGTGAGCACACGCGCCGAATCGCCGAAGCGATCCCCGTGACATCCGTGTTGAAGCCGGCGAGCACGCCAGAGGACGGAACCACCGTATTCACTGCGCCAACTCCAGTGGCGAGCGGATCGATTGCGTCAAGGAGCGGGATAATCGCCTGTTTGCAGGCATCGTGACCGACAGTCCTCGGAAGGACCCATCCAACCCTGCGATGAACTCGGGCAGGCTCGTCTCATCCTGCTCGATGCGGCGGTACTCCCATCCCTCAATTCCGAGGTCCTCCCATGCCGCGCGGTGGATCACCGGCGACAGGGAGTGCTCGATCGGGGAACCGATGACACCGGCCCACATCATGACGCGGTACAGATCTTCGGGTTCGCGGTGCAGTACGCCTTGAACTGTTCGCGGTTCTTCTCCTGCTCCTCGAGAGTCGAGGCAAACAGTGTCTCACCCGTGTCCAGGTTGACGGTGACGAAGTACAGCCAGTTGCCATCAGCTGGGTTCAGGACTG
>CAKAEY010000014.1 GCA_916438365.1 uncultured Sanguibacter sp. | reverse complement strand
GCACGACTCAACTCGACATCCTAAGCTCCAGCCCGTGAAAGCGGACAGGTCAGGTCAGGCGAGGGAGGAGCGGCCTGGAAGCCGGCGCAACATGCCGAGCGTCAGCAGGCGGCACTGATGACAACGCACGGTCAGGCCCGTGATCGACCGCATTTTTGCGAGCGTCGTCCATCACCGCCTGCATCTCTCGATACACAGTGTGCTCGAGTTCGAAAACGACCGTCGGCAGCAAACGCCACACCCCCGCGCCACCGTACGGTCGCCGTTGCCTGCTGGGCCAGCGCCTGCGAGCCTGCGACCCGTTCACGCATCGTGACGCCGTAGAGCGTCAGCCACGGTCCGTTTTCGATGGGTGATGACAGCCGGTTGAGCGTCGCAGCTCGCCTCCAGCACGTCTCAGGTCAAACCAGTCGCCCGTCCACGACGGTAGTCCAGGCAGGGCGCGTTCATCGTCAGGTTACGGCGGTTGCTATCGTTCAGAGAGCCGCTTGCCGGCGGGTGCCTCGATCCGATGCCGGTGGTGCATGATCCAGCACCAGACGCTCACCTGGGCCGGTCGAATGAGGCGCACGGGCGGGCGAACCGGCTGGGCGACCTCCTGGAGACGATTCCACGCCAGCACCGTCTGCGAGCGCTGAGCTCGGCCGGTCCGGCATGCCGCGCTTGCCCAGGCCGCGGGCGCCAGCCGCGAGGTCGCCTGCCGCGCTTTCTGCCGGAGCGCACAGACTGGTGCTGGCGCATGAACATCCGGCGCTTCAGCAGGTTGCGTGCCAGCCCCGGAGGCCGCGTCGTCTCGATGCGCTCACCGGCCGAGCCGTCATGGCGCGCCCCGCCGCCCTTCCAGGCCGCGCGTCAGCCTCGGTCATTTTCCGGTGGCGGCACGAGTTCTGAACAGCCGGTCGATTTCACGAACTGGTCAGGATAGGGTTCGTCGGCCGCGCGTCGCCTGCTGAACACTGATGCGCGGCCCGGTGGCGGCGCGCTCAACCCGTCGGTGACATTCCACAGTGCCGCTGTTGCGGCATCGCCGTTCACGGCGCGCGGTCGCCCGCAGCCGCGCCCTGGCGCCTGACGCCCCTCGGCGGCGGTGAGCGATTTCGAGTGCCGCTGGCGGCGGGCCTGGCGAGCAGCACCGTTAGCAACCACGTTCCCGGCGGGCGGTGCCCGCGCACGCCGATGGCCGGCGCCTCCCGCGCCCACGTCTTCCGGACCGGTCGCCCGCCCGGATCGATCTCGAAACGCCCAGCACCCGGTGGGCACGCCCGGCGCGTACGGCCACGTTCGGTGCAACAGAGCGCAGGAAGTGACAGCGCCGCCGATGCCTGGCGCAGCGGCACTGGCGACGCCTGTTGCAGCCGCGCCGAGACGAGATGGTCTCGGCGAGACCAGCCGGGCGCCAGGCCACAGGCCGGGCGCGTAGTGCCGCGAAACCGAGGTCCCGATTCAGGAACGAAAGTTGTTCAGGACCCGCCGAGGCGCCTCACCCAGCTGCGAGCCGCCGCTTCAGACTGGTTACGCTTCATCACGAGGGCCGACGGGATCGGTCAGCAGCCGTCGCATCGTCTCCCGACAAAACCCCTGAAGGGTGGCACGTCCGAGTCACCCGGAAGATCGCGCAGGCCAGGCGTCAGCGAAGAATTCCGAGTGGCGGCGACGCACTTCGCGTCAAACACCGAGTGCAGCGGGCACCGTCGACGCCGGGCCAGCAGCAGCGTGCCGCCTGGCCCCGCAGGTCAGGCCCGCCAGCCTGCGGCGCACGCGCACCAACAAGACCGCGGTTTGCCGTCGCGTGAACAATGTGCGGATGTGGCCCGGCCGTCACGTCGTTCACTGGTGAGCCCCGTCGAGCCCGGAACAGTCCAGCCTCACTGCCGGCCGGTTTGCGCCGAAACCCGCCGACTGGCGGTACCCGGGCGGCGGTCCTGAGCTCGCGGGTTTCAGCGCACTGCGCGCCCGCGCCGAGAGCGAGCCAGGCAGCCGGTCAGCCTGCCGGCCCGCGACCACGCCCGCCTGACGATGCCGGAGCGGTCGATATCCGCCGCCCTCCTCAGCAGCTCATGTCCGTGCGCGGCGGCGTCACTGGCGTAGTGCGGCGAAAGTCGGCGAGCCTCGCTTCCCCACCGTCTGCCGTCGCCTGTCGGCGCCGCCGAGCGGGGCGGAGGTTGCCGGTCCACCGTCATCGTCCGCGAAGCGCATCGAGGACCGGGCTGTGCCGGCGAGACCCCGAGACGCCAGCCGGGCGAGACGCTGGTGGCGATGCGGCCAACAGCTCAGACGCACCCTCATGCCTGTCTTCGATGCCGCCGTGGCGCCGCGTCAGGCCCCTCCTCGTGAGACCGTCGGACGTCGTCGGTTGAGTTGGCGGGAGAAACAGCGGGACCGACCTGATGCCCGGCCCGGCGATGGGCGGCTCGCTGGCCGGACCCATGAAGCCTGGCGAGGTCGGGAGACGGGCGAGGTCGGCGTCAGACTGGCCAGGCGGCGCCCGAGCGCAGCGAGATGCCGGCGGCCTCCGATGAAGCCGCGGCGGCCCCGAGACGTGCGCCTCAGACCGCGTCGAGCCAGCCCCGCCGACCGCATCTGGCGCCTGTCGCGAGGCCCCTGGACGCCGAGAGCATCCGGTACTCGATCGTCAGTCACGGAACAGGGTGCGAGCCGAGTATCTGGCGGGTCGAACGGCAGTGACGCCCACCGTCAGCACCGCCAGGCCGGCCGGCGCCGCCCGGTCGGTCATGGATGCCGCTGCAGCCCCATGCCCCCGTTCTCACGCAAGACGTTACGGAGCCTGTTCGGCCGACACGGCGCAGATGCCATTCAGGCAGGAAATGACGAGGCGAGCGATCTGGAATCCTGGAGGCGCACGGGCGCCACCCCGCAGGCGGTTCACGGGAAACGACAGCGATCATTAAGACAAACAGAGCCTTCATCGCACGCACAGCCTGCTCACCTCCCACCATCCCGAGCCGAGCGACATGATGTCAGGCTGCCCGGTTCAACCAGTCAACGCCGTATGGACGACCCCGATCGCAGGAGATCGCTGTCGGCGCAGGCGGGCAGTTCCACGCTGGGCGTTGCACGCCCGCCGGCACCGCGACCCGCACAGGACGCCGTTATCCGAGTGGCATCGCTGGCGAGTGGCCTTCAATTCCCCGGACAGGCCGAGCCACTGAAACCTGGCCCGGCCTCCACGGGATCGCCGTCTTCGCCAGGCGGTCATCCGGCGGACCGGAGCGCCCGCCCAGCCCGCGTTCGTGCTGGGTCGCCCGCGTTGGCATGACCCCGAGCTGCTCACCAGCCTGGACTATGGCCGATCGCCGCGAGCCAGGCCAGGCGGGTTCACGTTTCCTTCAATAGCCGACGGGCCCGTCGAGCCTGTAAACACGGAGTCAGGTCGATTTGGCATGAAACCGGTCATCGAGGCGCCTGACGGCGGTCGTCAGCAGGTCACGCGCAGGGAGGTCGGTTCAGAACTCCGTTCGCCCCATCGACCGACGCCGGCCTGGAGCCGGATGAGCCAGCGATTGCCTCGCGCCCGGGAGGCGCGCGAGCCGGGCCCGGTGCGCCACCCATCTGATCACCGCCCGTGACCGCAGACGAACGAGGACAGTTCACCGCCGCCCAGACGCCATCGGCCGCGCCGCGGGCGCGTCGATCATCCCGGACCGTCGTTAACGTCGGGCCTGTCTCGGGCCGAACGAGTTCACCGCCGTCTCGGGCGACCAGGTCACCGGCCGACGCTGCGGTCGCTCCCGGGATGATCGAGCTCGTCGACGCAAACTTCCGCGCACCGCTTAGCGAACCCGGCCGACTGACGCCCGGGCTAACGTCAGCACGGTCCCGCCCACCGTGGAGGGCGCAAACAGTCGACGGTCGTTCACGGTCTTCGGTTTGGGATACAGACGCATCTCATCCAGCCCAGGTGGCCTCGCAGCCCAGTGCCGCCGCTGGAACGCCGTCAGTGATTCCGTCGATCAGCCGCTGTCGATCCAGCGGCAACCGTCACGGGCGGTGGTCAGTCCGCCCAGCGGTGAACGCCGATCGCGAGACCCTGATGGCCCAGCCAGCCGGGTCGGCAACTGACCACGGAGTCGCCCGCCGCCCAGGCCAGCACCAAACGCGATCGTGATGATCGGGGCCACGCGATCTCGCGGCCCGCCTCACCGCACGGTGAGGACCGGCCTGCCCATGCCCGACGACCATGACGCCGGCCCGGGGATCACCGCGCGATCTTCCGGAGTGCCGTCCCACCCGCGCCGCTCGCCCCTCAGACAGCCTGGTGCCAGATCTCCTGACCGAGCAGCGATCGCTCCCGGGACCACCTCAGCCCTTCGCCGCTGCGTGTGGCGGTGACCAAGTCACCGCGGCTCCTGTCCGTCCTCGAGGCGGAGGAAGACGATTCATCTCACCGACCATACGACGATGGTGCGCCTCGACGGGAGCAAGCACCGTCCAGGGTTGCAGCGGAATAGATGACCGCGGGCGGCGGACTGTTAACCGAATGGTGATGAGGTTGATGGCGGTTCTCGCGTCCCGTCCGCGGACAGCCGGGCGGTGCCGTAGCCGAGCGAGCCAGGCAAAAGCGGCCTCGACGACTGCGGAGTGCTCATACCACGATCGGCGGTTTATCCACGTGTCTGGCGTGGTGCTCGGCGAGGATCCTCGGTGGGGCGACTCAGGTCGCCCCTTGCCCGACAGCGACGCAGGCGAGGTGCCGCCTGGCGTCGGCTATAACGAGGCCGCCTGAGCGGCCGTTTCAGCGCTGGCGGGTGGGATCGAGTGATAACGGCCGGGTCAGTTCCCGCCTGCCGGCAGAGCCGAGATCAGGCCTGCCTCGACCATCGAGGTCACGGGCGAAAGCGAGAGCGGCCCGAAGAACGAGGCAGGTGGGCAGGAGCGCCCTCAGATCATGACGGGCCTGAGGCTCGGCACTGACAGCGGCTGGAGCGGTCAGTGGCGACTCCGACCCGTCGCCCTCCTGCGGTCGCCGCAGTGTTTATCATGAAATTGCTGGGCCGAGTGTGTCCCCACCTTCAGCCCCGAGGCGGGCCTCCAGCCAGATCCCGGCTCGCGGCCCGCTGGGCGGGCGGCCTGTGAGCGCCGTCTTCACAGCGGCCTGCCGGCGTCGCCGACCTGCGGCCATGACGGCCGAGGACCGCCGGCCCGCCGAGCGGCGCCTGAGCACCCACCGCCACCACGGTCCACCGTGGTCCACCCGCCCGCGATTGCAGTGGCCTGCCCAGGGCCTGTATGGCAATCCGAAGACAGCTGCCTGGCAGGCCGCGCCCAGGCCCGACCATGCACCCGTGGGCAGCGACCTGACCGCTGGCCCTGCCCGGCCCCGGCATCCTGAACGTTCAGGATGCGCAGCGTCGCCCGCTCGCGGTTCCACGCAGCCAGCCCGGAGGCACCACTGTTACACCGTCCGGATCATCAATACGACACGGAACAAGCGACGTGATCGTTGCGCCACGCTGAAGATCACTGATATGCCCTTTGTGCCATGTATCATGTGCATCACTTCGGAACATCCGGAGCCTCAGCATAGCGTGTCCTATCTTTCCGCCCTCCACACACGAGCCCAGGCGATCGAACTTTCCGGTGCCCGCCCGTGCCTCATCTCCGTGTTCCCCGACGCAGCTCGCGGCAGCGAACGGCGCAGGCTGCCCCGATCCATCTTCCGCACCGCACGAGTCAGGTCTCAGCCGACCACCCGCAGACCAGCAGCCAGCGAGCCAGCCGCAGAACACCGTTATCGCCGTCCGTTCGCCCATCACCGCACGCCCGCACGCCTCCTCAATTACCGCCCGCCAGCTGTCGGCCCTGATGATTCTCCGCCAGACCAGGCCACCATTACCGAAACGTCTATCGACGATGGTGCCGATTCGCCAACGGCGGCGGGACCAGTTCAGCCCCTGGCAGCCCACGACGAAGAGCCGAGTCCTCATCGTCTCCCACGATCTGTCGAAGACGCAGAGTTCAAACAAACACAGGGAAAGCATTATTCGTGATAACGAGGCCTCACGGACACCGTGGATATCAGTGGATCAGGCAGGGCAGCGTTGACCCGAGCTCACGACGTCGAACGCCCAACCACGACGCCCAGGGCGTTGCCGCCCGACAGGCGCCACCGCCGGATGGCAATTCCCGAGAGGTCGCGGCCTTCGGACAGTGCGACGGCCCGAACACACCGTCGAGCCGCCGGTCACGATTTACGGTCACACTGCCCTGGAAGATCCGCCCAGATCATCCGCCGCGAGTCGACGCAGCCAGCCCGCTGTGCCCAGGCCCGCCCGGCATCTGTCCGTTACGACGTCAGGTCAGCAACGTGCTGGAAGTCGAAGGTCTTCGATGTCCGGTGATGTGGCCGGCGTCGATCAGCGTCAGGCGAGCGGGCACCAGGCCGGGCGAGAGGCGAAAGTTAACCTCGACGACGGAAAGCCCGCCGTGAGGTCGCCCGGCGGCCGCCACCGTGGGCGTCAGCTCATCTGCGCAGCGGAATGGCGTCCCGTAGACGGCTCGCCGTGGCCAGCAGAGCCCGCCGACGGCGAGCCGGCGGTCAAGAACCGACGCTGGCCCGGCGCGGGTTCAAGCCCGACGATCGCCCGGTGATCACCGCCGATCCGGCCGCGGCGTCGGGAGACGCCTGCGGAGCCGTCCGGACGCCGGCCTTCGCGATCCGTGGTCGCGGCCCGATCGGGTGATGACGGCGACGCCGGAGCCGAGCCTGCCCAGGCTCATTCACGATGATCGCCCGACGGGCAGCACAGACAGCCAGGATCCAGCGAGCGACAGCTCACCCGCGGTGCCTGAGCCTGCCCACCATGGCAGGTCCTCTCACGCAGCCGATCGAGTGTTCATCGACGCGATGCTGGTGCGGGAGAAGAGGCGGTTGCCGCCGGCGAAGTCGAAGTTGGCGCTCGGGTTTTGGCGGTGAAGGTTGGTGGCGCGGTGGCTGTCGTTCAGGAATGACGGTTCAGTGGTTGACCCGGTGTTGGCGCGCGATGGCCTCGACCTGCATGTGGGCAGACCGACGCAGCAGCGGCCCTTCCGTGTGGTGCCGGGCCCCAACCAGTCAGGCCGGCGTCCATTCGGCGATTTCAGCTGCCGGGCAGCTGGCGGCGCCGCGCAGCCTCGTTCACGGGTCGACCTCAGCCGACCCGCGGAATACCGGTCGGACCAGCCTGCGGCCATAGAGCTCGAAATGACAACCGAAGACAGCGTCGACGACGGTCAAATGAAAACTGATACTGGTATATCGTGCCATTCCCGCCGACGTGAGGGTCAGGTTTCACGCACCTCCGGTCCCCATCCAGCCGATACCTCGAGTTGTCTGCTTCCTCGCCCTTCGATGGTCGGCGAGCACCAGTTGCGACGCGCAGGCCCCGTGCCGTGCCCCTGCGGATCATCTGGCCACGCAGTCACAGAGCCGCACGCGAGTCCGGCACGAGTGCCCCGAGCCACCACGGGCGCATGCATGATCCCGACGCCGCGATGGCTCGGGAAGGTGGCCCGGTGCAGTGACCACGTCCACAGCCATGATTCTCGGTCTGCAGTGATTGCAGTTCCAGCGGGTGAGGGCAGCCCACGCCCGGCAACCCTGTCGCCGATGGGTTCCAGTGCCGCGTCTGCTCTCCACCTGGGCGGATCTCACAGTGGCAGCGTCTGAAATGACCAAGCCGTCAGGGCTCTCGATTGCGGCGATGCACGCCGAGTCCGTGGTCCTGGCCGGAGCTATGAAACCTTCCATCAGCATCAGAAACAAACGATTGGCGGTCCAGAACCTCCACCATCGGTACCGGCCGGAGGCGCCGGTCACCGCGTGCAGGCACTGCCTGGAGGCGATGCCCGAGCAGACCAGCGAAAGCAGCTTCCCGGGAGCCAGCCGCGTCAGACCAGGCTGGTCGAACACCCCTTCCGGTCAGCCCAGTCTGTTGCCTGAAGGGTGAAATGACCAAATACCACCTCAGCAGCATTCCCAGGCTCCTCACCAGCACTTTGAGGCGGAGCCAGACCTGAGTCAGCCCGAGACAGGGTCTCCCCGATACTGATCCACCTTCCAGCCGTTGCGGCCATGAACCAACCAGCGCACGCCCGTGTCGTACCACGACTCCACGAGGCGTGCGGGCGGGAGACTGGAGGCGTGACCAGCTCTCGGCATTGCCAGCGGTTTGAGCCTCACCCCACCGGCCCGGAGCACCGTGATCGAAGATCGTCGTCCGGACGCCCGTGGCACCGGGTCCGCCACGACGGAGCGCAGCCGTGAGTAACCAGGCTACCGACGCGCCCGCTCCCAGGCCCCGAACGCGGGACCGCAGCTGCCAACGTTCTCACCCTCATGCCCACGTGTTTCACGCCTGCCAGCTGGCGGGTTCGCCGCCATTCCGACCGCCGTCCGATCATATGGTCAATGAGTAAGGACGGATACCCTGCTCGCGCGGCGTCGGTCCGGTTGATGATGACATAGCTTGATTATCTCTCGCGCATTGTCACAGGTGTTGCTTCTCCGATCATTCGCGTCAGCCACATTACCGCCTTCCGCAGACCAGTTCCGCCGCGCCGCGCGGGTTTACGATTCTCGTGCTCACGAATCAGACCAGATCCGCTCGCGGCGCCAGCAGTCTCGTTTCTGGGCCGCCCGCGGGTTTCAGCGGTGTTCACGATCCACCCTGGATCTCGCTCGCGCGGGTTTACGTCCGTCGGCCGACGTCCGCCTCGCGCAAGGCGGGTGTCTGTCGTCACCGCGCGGGTTTACGGCGATGACAGCGTCGGATCATCCCGCTCGCGGGTTTACCCGAGCCGACGAGTTGCTCGCGACGAACACGCGGCCCGCGGGTTGTCGATCTCCGAATGTTCTCACCGGCCCCGTCGTCACCCCAGGATCTGGTCGCGACGCCAGATCTCGCTCGCGTTTGTCGATCGTCCTCACGGAGAACCTCGATCAACCCGTCATGGGTTTATTGCATGCCACCCCAGAAGATCGGTGGACGCCCGCGAAAGCATGCTGCAGCCGGATCGATCTGCCCGCGGGTTTACCGTGGTTCTGACGATCCCCGCCCGTTTGCCGATTACCAGAGGTCTGCTTGAATGCCGCGCGGGTGCCTGTTGACTGCAGTAAACAGACGGCACGGCTCACGCGCAGCATGCCCGCGAATCCACCAGATCCACCGCGCCTGCGTGCCGTGGCGGTGCTGAACCGTCGCGCGGGCGATCCGCGAGCGGGCGAACATCGGGACCGCGCGGGTCGCCGACGTTTGGACGCCGTTCCGGATTCCCGCCCGCGCGTCGCCCAGACCACGCGCTGATCATCCCGGCTTTACAGCCTCCGCCCGGTCGTCACGATGGGAAGACTGCTCGATTACCGCCCGCGCGTTTCCACTCCCACACCGTGATCTCGGCTGACGTCCCGCCTGGCCCATGCAAACATGGATCAGATCATCCGCTCGCGGAAAGCCGCCAGGCTGATTTTAATGGAGCGATCCGACCCGCCCGCGGGCTTGGTGATACGACGTCGAGACCGACCGAGGGGATCATCTCGCTCGCGTAGCTTGGTCAGCATTTCCCGACACCACAGCCGCGCAGCCACGTCCGTCCGGGCGGTGGACCACCGCGTGGCGAGACTCGCCCGCGTGAACCAGTCTGGATCCGCTCGCGGCCACGTCGCCTGACACGTCGCGCAGCGGGACCATCTCGCTCGCGCGGGCGCAACGGACCGGTTACGCATTGCCCGATCATCCCGCCGCGGGGCGCCTGAGCAGGCTGGAGCCCGCCCGGAGCACGCGCCCCCGCCCGCGCGGCCAGTCACCTGATGGCCAGCCCCGCCCGATCCGACCGTTTCACGACGTCGCAGTCGTCATCCGGCCATCCGCGTGGGTTTGCCGGCGCGGGCGTTTTGTCCCCATCCGATCCCGCCCGCGCGCCATCGTACAGACAATGATTGTCGTTTGATCATCTCAGCTCGTTTACCTTTCATTTACCAGGTTAGCGTGGCTGAACATCCCGCTCGCGCGGTCGAGCGAGTCGTCGCCGCCGCTGATGGTTAGGATCTCCATCGCGGCTCATCATCTGGTGACCCCACCAGTTACCGGTTCCAACGTCGCGGCCTATTTTCCGCGCAACAGATCCGCCCGCGGGGTTTACGATGCCTGAACAATTGTCCTCCGCGCGGGTTTGACCGGTCAGCGCCAGCGGTCGATCTCGCCCGCGCGGGCTCGCCGAGCCAGCGGCCCTCCTTCAACGGAACACCACCGCGCGGTTACGGCGCGCACGGTGGGTCCGCGCCGACAGGATCATCCCGCCCGCGGCCCACAGGACCTCGATCGGCGTGATCGATCCGCCCCGCAGTGCCGCACACGGTGATCCGGCGGTTCGCCCTGAGTTGCCCGCGCGGCTGAGGCTGCCTGCGGCGAGATGATCGCGTCCGCCCCGCGCGGCTCACCGCCGACCGTCCAGCGGCGATTCTCCACCGCGCGGCTTGGCGGTCACGCCGAGCCGCTGAATCGATCATCTCGCCGCGGGTTTCGATGACATCGTCGATCCCGCCTGCAGCCAGGCCGCGGCTGGCGAAGATCAACACCGCGTTTCATCGACGGCCTGAAAGAGCCGTCCCGGATCGCCCCTGCCGGGCCAGGCGGCCAGTGATCATCCGCAATACCCGCTCGCCGAGCGCGTCACGGGACCCGATCTCGTTCTCCGCGCGGGGCCTACCTCGGGGAGCCCCTGATCCCGACGAGCCACACCAACAGAGACTGCGCCTGCCTCACCGACCTGCTCGCCCGCAGCCTGCGCCAGCCAACCAGCGATCGACCGTTCCCTGAGGCGCCGGGGATCGTTCAGACCGTGACGATGACGGTAAGCACCCCCGTCGACCGTGCCCCAGAGAGGCGATGCCGATCGCACCGGCCCAGATCAGCGCACGCCCTTCCGCCAGCACGCACAGCCTCAGCCTGCTCGAGTTGAACGTGCCTGGCCCATTCGGGAGACCTTCCACCAGAGTTGCTGGAGCCGCGTCGGGGCAGCGAGAACACCGGTCATCCTCCGTCGCTGCTGGCACGCCGCCGGTGTCCGTCAGCGAGCACGACGTTGATGTCGAGCACCTCCGGTCGCATTGCCTCGGCAGCGGTGATACATCGTCCGCCCGATTATCTGAACAGGCTGTCTCGAACCGCCGCAGTGTTCCCAGTGAGCCTCGGACACGGCGAGCAGGGACGTCGTCTGCCTGGCAGCCCGGTCGCAGACGCAGCGAGCGTCAGGCCCAGTCGAGCCCGGCGAGCACCCCTGCGACATCACTGGTGAACGACTTCCGCATGCGGCTGAGCTGGTGATGACGCCCGAAACAGACGGCGCAGTCGCCAGGGCTTCAGCGGTGCCTGAGTTCGTGGCACCGCGGACCCTCCCGGCCTCCGAGGGATGGTGAGCTCGTCGATACCGCCGAGCGCAGCACCAGCACGTTTGGGCCTGTTCACCAGCAGACGGGCGGAGCGTCACGACGGCCATGCGCAGCACACGCCTAAACATTAACTTGGGAAAGCAGCCAGTCTGCACTGCCCAGCAGGCCTCATCGCCTGGTGACGATCGACGTTCCCGGACCTGAGATGGATGGTGCCCTGAACAGTTGCGCGCGGTCAGGCGGTCCTCCCGGTGCACCACGCAGCCCAGTGAGGCGTCCCGAGGCAGCGCCAGCAGCCGAACCGGCAGCATCTCTGACATGGCCCAGCACCGGAGCGAGTTGCCATGTTCATCCAGTTCTGACCGGAAGATCTCGACGAGCGCGGCGCAGGCCCGGATCGCGCACGGTGCAGCCACGCGGTCGTGGTCCTCACCTCCAGTCAAACGCCGCCGGAACAGACGCTCGCGGCATGCGACCGATCCACCACTGCCGGAACCGGCATGAGCCGAGTCGAAACACTGCGTCGCCGCTGTTCAACGGCGACGGGCGTCCGTAGCGTTAAACCGCGGCGCCTGGGCCCGAGGCCGAGGCAGACGGCCGCGAGTCGCCCGGCATCCGCCAGGCGTGAGAGAACCAGGAGTCTGGCAAGCCTGCGCCGCCTGCGACGAGGCTGGCAGTCAGCCTGACAGAGCAGGGCCACCACGACCGCAACCAGCCCACCCCACCACCATTTGCGTGCCCGAGGCGATCTCTGATTACAGGCCCGGGGCCGAGCACTGCCGGGAATTGGTTCGTCCCACGCAGGTCATGCGGCGTTCGCCAGGCGCACGAGCCCAACCATGAGCCAGCTCAACTCCGAGGAAATGTAGTCCGGCGTCGTGATCGATGAAATGGCACACGCCGTGTCGAGCATCTTCCCAGCCCGGCAGTTCGCGTCGGCAACATCAGCGCGATGCCAACAGCCAGGGCTCGTCCGGAGTATCGAGCAGCGCTGCCCTCGGGGCCTGGTGTCGGCAGCATGCCACCGCCTGAACGCCGAGCTCAACGCCCAGGCGATTCGCCACCGCGGCGTCATGATTCGACATTCTCGCGTCGTCGCGCGTGAGTCCTGATTTGATCTCGGCAGGGACAGAGCGTCGATGATGCGCTGTTTTGAAATGAGTAGCTGGTGGGACAGAAGCGAGCCTGCAGTGAGTCGTGAGATCCGTTCCTCGTCGTCACAGTGAGCTCGATGGGACGCTGGCGCAATGGCGACATCGCGCTCATCGAGGACACGCATCGCGACGAAATTGGCTGGCGCCAGCCCGCATCATGCACAACAGCCACGAACGGTCGAGCCGGTGTTGCGCCCGCCGAGCACGACGAAACAGTTGTCGTCGCGCCAGAAACAATGATGGAGGCCCGGTTGCCTGCTTCCCGGTGGCATCGATTGCAGAAGTCTGACGACTGGCTGCAGTGCCGTTCACCGTCCCCGCAGCCTCAGCGACCAGGCGCAGTGCACACCGCCGGCCATGTCCGAGCGCCCGCCCACCGCCGCAGCCTCGCCATGGTGAGACATGAGCTGGTCGCTGAGGTCGGCGTCGTCGATCAGCGATATCGGCGGCGCTGAAGATCTTCGATCACCATTGCAACCGATACAGGCGTGATCTGGCTGGTGACAACGCAGCCGGATCTCGAGTCTCACCAGCGCGAGGTGAGCCATCTGGTCACCTGACCGGCGGCGTGGTGGCAGTTCCCGCGAGTCAGGTGTGCTGCACACGCGGCCAACGACCGGCCGCGCACGTCGACGTCCTCGGCGTCCAGCAGACAGCAGACTGCCGAGCCGCCCCAGGATCAAGACCCGCAGTGATCGCCGCGCCGGGAACGCAGATCGGCCCATCCCCTGAGCGACCGCGAGGCGGGCGCCTGACGATCACTGCCTCCAGCCGGCGCGGCCCGCCGAGTTGCCGCCGGCACCGCCGACGCAGACCCGCGAAACGTCTTCTGGTCTCGCCGGGCCGGAAGCATCCGCGAGCCACGCGGCCTGACAGCGAGCCCCAGCACGGCGACCGAGGCGCGCGCCCGGTCGAAGCGGTTCGTCGTCCGGCGATCAGTGCAGCACGCACGAAGTTTCGCCTGTTATTTAGCGGTTGGTCGATCGTTATATTTACAGCGTCATAGTGGATGGCAGCTCCATCATTTCCATGTTTGGGAATCACCAGATCCCTTTCCGGGCCTGCTGCGCCTCAGCGCAGCGGCCGCGCCGAGCCCACAGCCGATAGCGACAGGCCTCAGCCGTCATCGCTGGTCGACGGCCGGGCATTTCCACCGCGGGCGGATGCGCCCGGCAGTACTCAGCCAGTTGCAGATTACGTCACGGCTTTCATCTCCGCTGTTACAATATCTGCCGCACAGGTGTTGCGGCCGTCATCACCAGACACGGCGGAAGAAGAAACGCTCGCCGACGTCCATCCGCCCCTTCTCCCGCCCGGCGACAGGCACGGCGGAGCGTTGCCCCACGTTCAGGAGCGCGGTAAGTGAGCCCTGATCGTCCGCTCAACCAGGTGAGCCAGCGGGAGCCTGGCCTGACCTGAACCGCAGACCAGCCCGCGTCGACGCCGCATCGCCTTCATCGCGAGCGCGAAACACCAGTGAGCGATCATCCTCCATCAGTATTAACGAAAGAGAAAGTCGCGTAGCCTGGGTGCTGAGTAGCGATAGCCAACGAGCTCGGTGACGACAGCCTTCCCGAGCCCATACCGAGGCCGACGAGGCGTCGCCTGCGCATCACCGACTCTGGCGGCGCATGAGCCCGATAGACGACCACTGAGCATCGTGCCCCGTTTTAACGGGTTCTTTTCGACGAACGATTGCCACCTTCAGGCAACCGGCGTTTGATTATCCGGGTTCAGGTTACCGAGCCACCAAACCGACACCAACAGGCTGAAATGCCGCAGCACACGGCGCAGCCCGTCACGGACATGGGGTCTCCAGGCTGCCGTTATCAGGCCTTACAAGATCCCGCTCTGGATCGACATCTACCAGATCGGGGAGTTCCTCAGACAACAGTGTTGAGAAGCAGTCCTCTCCAGGCTCTCACCCATGACGGTCACAGTCCTGATCTGTCCCGTCCATCCAGGTCCACCGGATATCCTTCCTCCTTGACCTGCGGATCACCGGGATCCACGGCGAGATCGCCAGCCAGGACGTGGCCATCCTGCGCCTGCTGCTGGCCATCTGCCACCGCGCCATGGATGGGCCGGAGGACCTGGATACCTGGAGGGAGTACTCGAGGAGTCCGAGCGCCTGGGGCGGGACGTCAGTGCCTACCTGAGCGTTACCGGGAGCGCTCTCGACCTGCGCGATCCGGACCGTCCTTCTTCCAGGTAGCAGGAATCCACGCGGCATCAGGCAAGACCTCGGGGCTGGAGTCCTCATCGTGGACGTCCCCAACGGCAATCCTTTTTTTCACGACTCGTATGGCTCAAGGATTGGAGTCCATCGAGCTGGGCGGAGGCAGCCAGATGGCTGGTGCACGTCATGCCTTCGACCCGTCCGGTATCCGCACCGGAGCCGTCGGTGATCCGCAGGTCAAAGGAGGGAGGATATCCGATTGGACCTGGATGGACGGGACAGATCGGGACCGTGACCGTCATGGGTGAGAGCCTGGAGGACACTGCTTCTCAACACCGTTGTCTGTGAGGAACTCCCCGATCTAGTAGATGTCGATCCAGAGCAGGATCTTGCCCGTGGGAACATGAGAGTAACGGCCCGGCAGGTTCCCCCAGCCTGGAACCCTACGGGGCCCGATCCTGCTACACGTGCAGACGCGCCGTGTACTGCTGCACGGCGACAACGTGGTGCGTCACCAGCCTGTTCTTGGGCAATGGAGACAAGGCAACGCCCCAGAACCGTATCTGGTCGAGCTCGATGACTGCATGGCGCTACTCTGAACCCTCAGACCAAGAAGTTCAAAACACCGGTTTACATGCCGCGCAAGTTGCCGACGGACCGGGCATTCTGGCGGGGCTGTCAACCAGTCGTGGCTCAACTGAGTCCGAAGGTTACGTTAAAAGGCGCAGGAGAAGTGACACGATATCGTTCTCCAGGTGTCGTCTCTTCTATCAGGAGCTCATGCGCCGCAGAATTGTGTCTGCAGGCGGCCTCATTCCTTTACGGCCGTCGGCATCGAGTATGGAGCTCAGGAGGCTGTCGTCACTGAGCTCGCTGACGACATCCTCCCCGCCCGCTGGCCTACTCAACCCCGAGAACACGCGACTGCTCGCCGTCAGTGCGATGCTATGGAGGAGACGGAGCAGGTCGCCTCCGCACTGCGGGAACCTGGCTGAACCTGGACCGCGCTCTGCGGTGGGAGCCCGGATACGGCGTCGGTTGCGCGAGAGCATGCCAGCGCTGCGTCTCTACCAGGTCATTGATGAGCTGTTTCCGCTGGCTCGCCTCCCGGACGGAGCGGGACCCGATCAGGCTCGCGACCAGTGGCGCAGGCTGCTGCGCCTGAGGCATGGGGACAGCAGGGAAGCGCTGGCATCCGCTGTGCCTGATACCGCCTTCGCCGGGCGGGAGAGGGAAAGGGGCGGATGGACGTCGGCAAGGCGTTGTTCTTCTCCGCCGCTGTCTGAACGTGGCTGTACCAGCACCTGTACAGCAAGATAGCAGCGCTGAGAACAATAAGAATGAAGAAAAGGACACCGGCATGACTGTGTCGGATACCAACACACACGCCAACCTTGCGGAAGCAGTACTGCCCGGAGCGCACCAGTGGCCCTACCGCCCGCGGCTGGAGGAGAATGCCGGGCCCGCCCTCGTCGACCAGCGCATTGGCGGAACGAGCAGGCGGAGGGCCTGCAAGCCCGCTATCGGCGCAATGAGGCCTCGAGCACGCGGTGAGCTGGCTGCTCTGCGAGGCGGCGAACAGGCCGCCCGGAGAGCTCCCCAGATCTGGGAGCTCACGAGCGTCCACGTTCCGACTATGCGGGCGACGCCCTTACGTGGGAGGAGACTGCCGTCCACATCGCCATGACGCTCCATGCCGTGCACTCAGCAGTCACGGACCGAACCCATGTTCGTGCCCGAAGAGGGTCACGCCATGCCGCACGCAGCCTGATTTCGGTCCACTGACGACGAGAACCCTTCGCCCGGGCGCGCTTCAACGCCCTGGTCACCTCGACGACCGTCACCGAGCTGCGCCACCACCTGCGGGGCTTCATCTCGCTGCTCCGAGCCCGGAGCATCACCTGGATCACGCCATGCTCGCAGATGACATCCTTCACTTCCAGCAACCGGACGGAGCCAGAAAAGGTTCGCCCGACCTGGTCACGGAGTACCAGTTCCCATCTCGCCGAGTCCCCAGCTCTTCCGACGATGCCACCGGCATCTGCAACTAACTCAACGATAACCGCGCCAACCCCGGAGAACTGACAATGAGCACCCTACATCGATATTCACATCATCCAGAACCTTCCGCCTCCTGCAGTCAACCGAGACGACTCAGGCTCACCCAAATCTGCTGTATACGGCGGCGTCCGCCGTCTGCGGGTCTCCAGCCAGTCCTGGAAACGAGCAACGCGTCTGTACTTCAATGATCTGCTGGACGCCGATGACGTCGGCGTACGCACGAAGCGAGTCGTTGAGGTGCTGGCCGCGGCAATCCGCGAAGGACGCACCTGAGCTCGCGGAGAACGCCACCACGCTCGCCGAGGGAGTGTTCAAGGCGGCCAAGATCAAGCTCACCTCCGCGCGGCAAGAAAGACGGGGCTCAGGAGTCCGGCCACCTTCTGTTCCCTGTCCACCAGCCAGATCACGCGCCTGGCTGAGCTGGCTGTTACCCCAGTCCGCGATGGTGAAGCGCCTCGACGCCAAGGCAGTCAAGAAGATTCTTCAAGAAACGCACGCCGTCGATATCGCGCTGTTTGGACGCATGGTCGCCGACGACACCGACCTCAACGTTGATGCTGCCCGCCAGGTGGCTCACGCCATCTCCACGCATGCCGCCGAGAACGAGTATGACTCTTCACCGCCGTCGACGATGAGAAGAACCGCTCTGAGGAGGAGGACGCTGGCGCCGGCATGATGGGCACGGTGGAGTTCTCCCTCGGCCACCATGTACCGCTACGCCACCGTTAATCCTCGACATGCTGGCTGAGAACCTTGGGGGACGGTGAGGCGGCACTGCAGCGCTTGAGGTCTCTCATCCAGGGCTTCCGCCTGTCGATGCCCACCGGGAAGCAGAACACGTTCGCCAACCGGACCTCCCAAGCCATCATTGTTTCTATCCGTGACGACCAACCTGTTTCCCTCGTCGGTGCCTTCGAGGAACCGGGTGCCGGAGGCTCTCTAGCACCGGCCACGCCTGACCGTTCAGTGGATGAGCTCAGCCCAGTACGCCGAGACGATTAGGAAGAACCTAGTGGGCTGGCGCTGAGTAGTTTCGTCGTCGCCCTCAAGGACTCGATGCCGTGTCCTCACTCGGTGAGCGCGCGTGTCTTCACCGACCTTTCCGCCCGGGTCCGTCAGGTTGTGGCTCCACGTGTGAGCGGCGAGGAGCGGATCTGATGACCGTCCTCCTCCTGCGACTCGCAGGACCTTTGCAGGCCTGGGGGGTGAAGTCTCGCTTCACTGTACGTTCCACTGAGCTTGCGCCGACCAGGAGCGGCATCATCGGCATGCTGTCGGCCGCAATCGGCCGTCGCCGGACGGATCCGATCGAGGATCTCTTGTCCCTGCGGTTCGGGGTGCGCAAGGACCAGCCCGGTCGGGTCATCAGGGACTTCCACACGGCACGCTCGCTTGACGGCAAGGAATCTGCGCCTCTGTCGAATCGGTACTACCTCGCCGACGCCATTTTCCTCGCAGGTATCGAAGGTGATCGCCCCTCTCGAGGGCATTGACGAGGCGCTTCACCATCCGGCGTCTCCCCTATCCCTCGGCAGGCGCTCATGCTCGCCGACGCCTCCCGTGTCCCTGGGCCTACGGGAGGCGGCGCTGCTCGATGCTTCTGGACTGAGCCCTGGCTCTGCTTCACCCTGGTTCCAAAAACGGCATCGCAGCAGTGTCTTCGACGCGGAGCTGCTGCTCGACCAGGAGGCTGCGTACCCGTAGGGAGAGGTGCTCCCGCCCGCGGCAGTCGTGATGTACCGGTTTCTTCGATCCGCGACGCCGAGACTCACGACTTCCGCCAGGTTGAACGGCTCATGGTGCAGGTCGGTGCGCCTGAAGCGACGCGCATGACCCCATGGCTCGTGCTGGAGGAGGCGAACCAGCGTTCTGACGAAGATTGCTCTGGCCCCGGAGCGCCGCCTTGCACGTGAGTATCGGGGTCGCCTCAGGCCATGCACGCCGTCCTGAGCGAGCGTCACCGGCGGTCATGATGGGAACGGGCCCGACGCGTCCTTTGCGGGTCGACTGAGGTGGGACAACAGCCCCGTACATACTCGTCGCCGTTAGAACCTGACTGCTCTCAGCCTCGTCGCAGAGGCGGGGACGGCCGGCACCCAGGCGCGGACTCTGGATTACTCCCCATTCCTCGCCTCGCTGGATGCCGGGCAGCTGTGGGCCTTCCGTCTCGCGGCGAACCCGTCCTACTCGGCTTCTCGGGGCCCAGGAGCGCGCGGACAGCGCTACGGACACGTCACCGTTGAACAGCAGCGACAGTGGCTCATGGACCGCGTCCCACGGTTCGGCTTCGAGCTCATGCCCGTGGACCATGCTGATGGTGAGGGATCGATAAGGCCGTCTGGTCGCGTACCGCGAGCGTCCTGTTTTCAAACCGGCGACGACCAGGGAGGTGAAGGATACGACCGCGTGACCATCAACCGCACCGTTTACAGAAGGCGTCTGCGTGTCACTGATCCTGAGCCCCTGCGCCGCGCGCTCATCGCCGGGATCGGCCGGTCCAAGGCCCACGGTTGTGGACTTATGACGCTCGCTCGGGTGCGACAGGACTGACCATGGTCAGAATGCTGCCGGTTCCGGTGACGGCGCTGCCTCGCGTCCAGGACCGGATGTCCTTCCTCTACCTGGAGGCACTGCGTGGTGCACCGAGGATGGTGCCCGACCGCGCGCGCAACGACCAGGGCACCATCCGCGTCCCCGCCTCTGCTATCGGTCTCCTCTCGGTCCGGGAACGTCGGTCAGTCACCAGGCGATGAGCCCGCTGGCGAGTGCGGGACGACGGCGGTCTGGGTTGGTGAACGTCGGCGTGCGCCACTACGCGCACGGCTCGATCGCTGGCGACATCCACCCGTCCGCTGGTGGAGCAAGCGGCCAGGGTCTCTCTCCCAGAAGCGACTGCGGGTGGCGCGCGAGATGTACCGCATGCGCTTCAGCGGCGAAGATGTCGACGCGGCTCACCATGCGCAACTCAGAGGCCGGAAGGCGCTCGGGTCCGCGAGGTGTACCGCGAGAACTCCAGGCGCACTGAGTTCCCTCGGACCCGACGCGACTACCGTCCTGATGACTTCGAGGCGTCGGATCCGATTAACCAGGCGCTCTCAGCCGCGCACGCAGCCCCGTACGGAGTCGTTCACGGAGTGATTGTCTCCCTGGGTGCCTCGCCGGGGCTCGGCTTCGTTCACGGGCCACGAGCGTCTTTCGCTCTACGACGTCGCCGACCCGGTACAAGGCGGAGACGACGATCCCTATCGCCTTCGATGTCGTCTCCGAGGGAAATGGACGACTCACTGGGACCACTCGCCAGGGCGAGTTCGGGACACGCATCTGAGCTCAAGATCATCGAACGGACGGTCAAAGACATTCACTGCTTGCTTGAGGTTGATGATCTGGAGGATATGAGCATCAACGTCGTCTCCTTGTGGGACTACCAGCAGCGTGCTGTAGCCGGTGGAGCGAATTGCGCCGGAGAGGACGCAGGAGGATGGTAGTCCTGGTTCTCTCGCTGCCCCTGCCAGCGTTGCGCTCCATGACTCGCTGGTTGCTGGAGGTCCTCCCGGGGCTCTTCGCGCATGTTTCAGCTCGGAGTACGAGAGCATCTATGGGAGCCAGTAGCATACATCGGAGAAGGTCGTGCGCTACCGATCTGGTCGGTGCGGATCCGAGCAGCGGTTCGAGATCGCCTCCTGGGAGCACTGAGCGTGAACCGGTCGATATTGAGGGGTGCCTCGTCAGCTGCACCCCTACCGGCAGATCGAGGGGTCGCAGGCGATCCCCGGCGCCGTTAAGCCTCCGAAGGAGTCCTGGTCGATCGCCGCGAGACGACGGCGCTATCGGAACTCTGGAGCGAGCGTTAGGTCGCCAGTGAAGGCAAACGCAGTCTGCAGTGTGGGCTCATCGTTGGGATTCCAAGCGATCCCCAGGCAAAACCCTGCGCGAGCGGGATGATCCCTACGTCCTTACGCACCCTTTTCGTGGCCTTGTTCAGTAAAACCCCCGCGCGAGCGGGGATGATCCCTCGCCTACCGGATCCAGTCCGCAAGCTCGCCCTAGTAAACCCCGCGCGAGCGGGATGATCCGAGGACGTGGCACCACTTTGGCCAGGCGTCGATGTAAAACCCGCGCGAGCGGGGATGATCCGGTCTTCGCCCAGCCAGGGCGCGCGACAGCGTCAAAACCCCGCGCGAGCGGGGATGATCCTCGACGATGCCGGAACAGGTCCCGCGAGATCAGGTAAACCCCGCGCGAGCGGGATGATCCTCGGTCCGCTGGCGGCACCAGCGCGAGCGTAAACCCCGCGCGAGCGGGGATGATCCTGCCTTCGCCTGCCGGACGGTCAGCGAGAGGAGGTAAAACCCGCGCGAGCGGGGATGATCCGGCGTCCGCCGCACGCAGGGCCGCATCCAGCGCGTAAACCCCGCGCGAGCGGGATGATCCGACCTTCCGGTAGTTGTCCCGGGTCACGCCGTGGTAAACCCCGCGAGCGGGGATGATCCCGCACCGATGACCGCCCGCCCCGCGGATGAGGTCCTGTAAACCCCTGCGCGAGCGGGATGATCCCTGTCCCGGCGGCGACCCCACCAGGCAAGGACGCAACCCCGCGCGAGCAGGATGATCCGTTGAAGGAGGGAGCCGCGCAGGTCAGTGAGGTAAACCCCGCGCGAGCGGATGGATCCGTGGGCTGCGCAGCTCAAGGCTCCTGGCTGGCGGGTAAATCCCCCGCGCGAGCGGGGGATGATCCCCCGAGGGTGTTCTCTGAACCTGTTCGTCGCATCGTAAACCCCGCGCGAGCGGGATGATCCTGTGATTCCCCGGTACACGCCGCGCTGGAAATTGTAAACCCCGCGCGAGCGGGGCGATCCTACCGACTGACAGCCGTTGTTAGGGTCACCAGATGGTAAACCCGCGCGAGCGGGGATGATCCTGAAAACCACCGGCGCAGCAGCGGCAGTAAACCGTAAACCCCGCGCGAGCGGGATGATCCCGTCTGCGTAGCCTTGTGGAGTACCATAGAAGGCGTAAACCCTCGCGCGAGCGGGATGATCTCAAACGACTATCGACCCATCTGTACGTGTTGGTAAACCCCTGCGCGAGGGGATGATCCCGAGATCAGGGGACGCAGCGCCTGCACTATCGGTAAACCCCGCGCGAGCGGGATGATCCTGGCCGAGATGACGGCCCTCCGCCACGACGTCGTAAACCCCGCGCGAGCGGGGATGATCTGATCAGGCGGGAGGCGGCTATCTGTGGTTCTGTAAATCCCCGCGCGAGCGGGGATGATCCGGTCTCCGCGAACCCGGGCTCCAGCCCTGTCTCGTAAACCCCGCGCGAGCGGGGATGATCCAGACCATGCGCTGAGCCCCGCCGGTCCGTGGCGGTAAACCCCGCGCGAGCGGGATGATCCCCGTACTGCGCGCGCGTAGTGCTCCAGGGCGGCGTAAACCCCGCGCGAGCGGGGATGATCCGACTCAGTCCACGCCGTGGGCGGGGTCTTTAAACGAGCGAGCGAGTGATCCCACCGCTGCCGTCCCACCGGCCGTGATGGATGCGAAAACCCCGCGCGAGCGGGGATGATCCGGAAGATGCGCCACACGATGCTCTGTAGCAGGTAACCGCGCGAGCGGGGATGATCCTCGGTCGAGTCTCCGACGTCGGCACGATGTAAACCCCGCGCGAGCGGGATGATCCGGATCCGCTCTCCGGCCGTCCGGTAGCGCTGCAGTAAACCCCGCGCGAGCGGGGATGATCCCGCTGGTCCGTGACGAGGGGGACCTCGTGGTCACGTAAACCCCGCGCGAGCGGGGATGATCCGACAGTCCAGCCGAATCACACGGTGTCCTTGGGGTAAACCCCGCGCGAGCGGGGATGATCCGAGCGTCTTCCCCATCGTGGCAACCGTGGAGGCGTAAACCCCGCGCGAGCGGGGATGATCCCAGGGGTTTGCTGCGTGATCTATTTTGGTCTAGGTAAACCCCGCGCGAGCGGGGATGATCCGATTCCGAGGACGGCGTCCAGGAAGACGGTATCCGTAAACCCCGCGCGAGCGGGGATGATCCTCCGATGACCGCCCGCCTCGCGGAGGTCCTGAAGTAAACCCCGCGCGAGCGGGGATGATCCCCCAGACCTCAGCAGCACCACCACAGCACACCGTAAAAGCCCCTGCGCGAGCGGATGATCCTGAGGTGAATGCGTTTCACTGTCGCGGAGCATGAGTAAACCCCGCGCGAGCGGGATGATCCCGAGCGTCTGGCGCCGTTGCCGCGAATTCTAGTAAACCCTGCGCGAGCGGGATGATCCCCATCCAAACTAGACCCGCAAGAAGACAATCCCAGTAAACCCCGCGCGAGCGGGATGATCCCCATTCAAACTAGACCGCGAAGAAGACTAGTCAAACCCCGCGCGAGCGAGATGATCCGGCCGGCTGCTGCGGGGCTGATGACGACAGGTAAACCCCTGCGCGACGGGGATGATCCCCTTGCGGTCTTTAAGGGTGGCATGTTGAAGTAAACCCCGCGCGAGCGGGGATGATCCCGAGGACGTTGCCTCCCCAGTAGGGGACGGTCGGTAAACCCCGCGCGAGCGGGGATGATCCCTCTGGCGTCGCGATAATAACCAGATCCTCAGGGTAAACCCCGCGCGAGCGGGGATGATCCGAGGGCGGAAAGACTCTATTTTCGGAGATGTTGTAAACCCCGCGCGAGCGGGGATGATCCGAACTCGTCGCGAGCCAGCTCGTCCCGGCTCCGCGTAAACCCCGCGCGAGCGGGGATGATCCGGCGTTCGACCATGCAGAAAGCAGATCATCGCTGCAAAACCCCGCGCGAGCGGGGATGATCCCGACGACCGTGAGCACCCGCCCCCGACAGTAAAACCGCGCGAGCGGGATGATCCCGGCCGGCAGATCGAAGTCTCCGATATGGACGTAAACCCCCGCGCGAGCGGAGATGATCCGGGGTGGATCGACACGTGGGCGCCCGGCTAGCGCAAACCCCGCGCGAGCGGGGATGATCCCGGAAAAACGCCAAAACACGGGGCACTCTGCGTGAAACCCCGCGCGAGCTGGGATGATCCCACAAAGTCTGATCTCGTCAGGACGCGGACCTGTAAATCCCGACGCGAGCGGATGATCCACTGGCGAGTGCCACTGGAGAAGGCTGATATGTAAACCCCGCGCGAGCGATGATCCCGAGAGCGGCTGCTCATGCATGGTGACAAAGTAGTAAACCCCGCGCTGAGGGGGATGATCCCGCCATCTGTCATCATCAACCGGTTCGATGCGCGTAAAACCCCGCGCGAGCGGGATGATCCGTCCAGCACCGGCCGCGGTGCGCGGCAGGTTAAGCGCAAACCCCGCGCGAGCGGGGATGATCCGACAATGCTCGCGATGTCCTACTGGACAAGGGTAGACCCTGTGCAGCGGGGATGATCCGTCGGCGGCCGGAGCCTCACCCCGGCCGACGGCAACGCCGTCTCCGCCGACGACTCTCGTAAACCCGCGTGAGCGGGGAATAGCTGGTGAACTCCTGAGTCGACTTTGGCTCACGAGTCCCGGTGCGGCTGGCATGCGAGCAGGCGGGCTGCACGTGGGGGATCGGATCCGCCTGGAGCTGAGGGTCCTGGAGGACAAGGGCGCCTGGACCGGTGCCCACCTGACCCTCATCAAGCGGGAGGTCGGCTGCGTGGATGCCTCCGTCGTGGCGGACCCGGCTGCGAAGGATCCCACCGCCACCGTCGAGAAGGTTTCGAGACGACGGATCGCTGATCCGACACGACGGTTGATTAACTTTCCGATTGCCTGAAGGATGGGGTGAGTAAAACCGCTGCTCGGTCACCAGGGCTTGGCTGAGTCACGGCACTTCCTCCCACAGGTCACCTCTCCCACCTTCCGAGCTAGCACGCCTCGTGTCGTCATGGTGACGACACGAGAGGCGTCGTGCGCTGTTTCCTCCTGGAACGGGGTCGCTGGCCGGCCTTGGCTTTGAGAGGTGCGGAGGATGAGTATCAGGGGAGACGCTGAGGCCACTTCCCCCTGTCGGCTCAGGCTGGCTCAAGGTCTACGACTCCGCCTCTCAAAGGGCGTCTGGCGGACAAGTTCCTGGTGCGTAAGTGGGGAGCCGGCGCGGCTGGTGGAGGAGTGCCTCGTGCCCCTGCTGAGGGTGTGGGACTCGCCCGACGAGATCGACTTCGCCTCCCTTCCGAGCCGCTTGGAGACCAAGCTCCAGGTGGCCAGCAGGCTTGGAAAGGGGTGTTCCTGTCTGTGCCCTGACCCTGATCCTGGCTGAGGCACAACCTTCCCCAGGGGCTGCTCGCCGAGGTCTGCGGCGTCTCCCAGGCCACCGCCTCCCGGGTGATTGGTGCCTGCACACCCCTGATAGCCGGCGCCCTCAGCGACCAGGTACCAGTCGTGGAGGACCTGGACACCACGGCCCAGCTGATCGTCGACGGCACCCTGCTTCGAGTGCTGGTCCTGGGAAGGACCGACCCTGAGCTCTACTCCAGCAGGCACAGGACCACCGGACTCAGCGTGCAGGTCGCCTGCACCCTCGTCAGGAGCACCTGGCCTGGGTGTCCGACCCCACGACGGAAGGGGTCCACGACACCGAGGCGCTGCGCCGCTGTGGCCTGCTCGACGTCCCACCCCAGGACCTACCTGACGGGAGCAGCAGCCACCGCTGCATGTCGGCGACAAGGGCTACACCGGACTGGGCATGATCACCCCCAAAGAAAAACCCGCGAACCTGCCCCTCCACCCCTGATGACAGGACCTGCAACATCACCGTCAACCAGATCCACTACAAGACCGAAAGAGTCATCGCCAACATCAAGACATGGAGGGTCCTGCACACCGGCTACAGAAGACCACTAGACACCTTCCCAAGACAACCATCACAGCCAGTCCTCGGAATCATATTCACATACACCCCATGAATAAGCTTCGTTGTGCTCAAGTGATTTTCGTGTCATTCATTGAGACGGAGGTGCGCGTCTGCATCTGTGGCTTCGCATGTGATGAGGTGGGTGGTCCGTGATCGCCCAGGGCGTGAGAGCCCGGGGCGCGGGGGCCTGCGCTGTCGCAACGCGCGGTGGGGCGTGTAGTCATCGCGTCGGACTTCGGCCATCAGGGGGCAGGGGAGCGGGACGGGCTGCTCGGGAGCCTCGGCTAGATTAGGGCGGGACCGGAGTGCATGAGAGAGCCTCTACCCAACCCTCCACGTCGAGTAAAGGATGGCACAGTGCCCGCAGACGACGACTCCAAGCAGACCACTCCCGGCGCCGCCTTCGGCATCCCCGAGGGCGCCACAGGGGAGGAGGTCGTCGACGCCGTCTTCGGTGAGACCGGTGTCGACCCCGAGCTCCTGCCCTACCTGGAGGCTGCAGGCGCCCCCATCCGACCGAGGCGATGGGCTGACCGTCTCCGTCTCCGATCTTCAGGCTGGTCGGTGCTCAGCAGGAGGTCGACACCGAGGTCCAGGACCGTGAGGACCTTGAGGCTCTGCGCGAGCTCGTCGCCGCTAACATGATCCCCGGCGGCGACACCGACCGTCTCGAGGAGCTCCTCGCCGAGGTGGACGCCGATGACTCCGACGACTGGGACTCTTGGGAGCCTCAGCTCCCCGACGACCTGAGGGGTGAGCACCTGCGCGACCTGGAGGCCGCCGCCCGCGGCGTCGAGGTCTCCGCCCGCATGCGCGAGGTCGAGGCCGAGATCCTCGCGCGCGCTCCCGAGCACCAGGTCCAGCCCTCCCTGGAACGAGTCGAGGCCGTCCTCGATCTCCTGGGCAACCCCGAGCGCACCTACCGCACCGTGCACATCACCGGCACCAACGGCAAGACCTCCACCGCCCGTATGACCGAGCGCCTTCTGGCCGCCGGCGGCCTGCGCACCGGCCGCTTCACCTCTCCGCACCTGGCCACCATCCGCGAGCGCATCAGCCGCGACGGTGAACCGATCAGCGAGGAGGACTTCATCGCCGCATGGGAGGACGTGGCCCCCATACGTTGCCATGGTCGACGAGCGCTCTCCAGGCCGCAGGTGGGCCTCGCCTGTCCTTCTTCGAGGTCCTGGCCGTCATGGCTCTGGCCGCCTTCGCCGACTATCCCGTCGACGTCGCCGTCATCGAGGTGGGCCTGGGCGGGCGGTGGGACGCCACGAACGTCATCGGCTCCGACGTCGCCGTCATCACCCCCATCGGGCGCGACCACGAGCGCTGGCTGGGCTCGTCGATCACCGAGATCGCTCACGAGAAGGCCGGCATCATCAAGGACGGCTCCACCGTCATCGTCGCCCATCAGGTCCCCGACGCCGCTGCCGAGATCGAGCAGGCAGTGGTCTCTCACCGGGCGATCGTGCGTCGGGAGCGAGACCCGCAGGAGGACCCCGCCTCACCGGAGGCCGGCGTCCCTGCAGGTTCTGACCGCCAGCTCGCCGTCGGCGGCCAGATGGTCACCTTTGCTACCGCAGCGGCCGTCTACGAGGGACGCCTTCGTTCCGCTGCACGGGGAGTACCAGGCCCACAACGCCCTGCTGGCCCTGGCGGCCGCCGAGGCGATCCACGGCGGCCGCCAGGTGCCCGCCCGCATCGTCGAGGACGGCTTCGCCTCCGTCACCAGCCCGGGCCGCCTGGAGGTGCTGCGCTCCTCGCCCACGGTACTGGTCGACGCCGGACACAACCCCCACGGCATCGAGGCCCTCACCGGAGCCATCGAGGAGGCCTTCGGCTTCCAGCACCTCGTTGCGGTCCTGGGCGTCATGGCGGACAAGGATGCCGAGGGCATCCTGGCGGGCCTGGAGCCTGTGACTGACGCCGTTGTGTGCGTCCCCATCGACTCGCCCCGGGCGATGGATGTTGATGATCTGGGCGGGATCGCCCAGGAGGTCTACGGTGCCGACCGTGTCGTCGTGAGCCAGCAGCTCGGCGAGGGTGTGGCTCAGGCCGTCGCCCTGTCCGAGGGGTATGACACCCCGCTGACCTCCTCGGGAATTCTCATTGTCGGCTCCGTGGTCCTGGCCGCAGAGGCCCGCGCCCTGTTCGGCAGGCCTTGACTCCTAGCTGCTCACTTGGTTCCCCTGGGCGTCGTGGACTGTGACGTTCGACTTGTCGAATGAGCTCCCGTTCCAGCTCAGGTCAGCGCTGCCCGTGCCTGATCCGCTGTGTATCCCACGGGTGTCCGTGGGGAGCCTCTCGTTGCTCCACTCCACGTGCAGGGTGTCGCCCTGGGGCTCCAGTGAGGTGACGGTGGGCTCGTAGGACTCTGCGTCGCTGATCTTCGACAGATCGTAGGAGGCGATGAGGTTCAGCTCTTCGTCGTAGAACGCCAGAGACGGGAAGGCGGCTGAACCGCCGCCGTTGCAGGTCAGCGCCACCGCGATGGTGGGAGTGCCGTTGACGGTGTAGGTGGCTGAGGGCTCCTCGATCCTGGCGAATCCCCCGAAGCTGAGAGAGGCCTGTCCGCCGGAGAAGGATGCGGGGCCGGTGGCTGGGCACGTCGAGGGCAGGGGACAGTGAGGCATTGAGGAGCGTGCTGCGGTCGGGGGCGGTGTTCGCCGGTGTGGGGGTGGGGCTGTCGGCGGTCTGGGTGGGCTGAGATGGCGATGGCGAGGTGGTCTGCGGTGTTGTCGCTGATGGCTTCTGCTCGTCTGCGGGTGTCGACGGGGCTGTCGAGTGCGGTGCTGCGGAGGTCGCCTGGCTGGATGGGGGTGGAGGCGGCGTCCAAGGGTGCTGCGCCGTTCGTGCCGCAGGCACTGAGCGTCAGGGCGCACAGGAGTGGGAGCACGGGCGAGGCCCACCGGGCTCGGGAAAGGAGGTTTCGGTCAACGGACTTCTGGGTGCTCATGGGAGGGTCGTCTTTCTTATGGGGAGAACGAGGAAGATGGGACGCTATGCCTGAGGCTCAGGGAGGATGATTCCGGAAACCGGTCACATGATACATAGCACAAAAGGGCGTATCGGTGAGTCATGTCGCTCCGAAGCATGTACACACAGCGATCACGTCGCTTGACGTCTCCGTGTCATGTGTGGCGGTGCACGTGATCGGACTGGTCGCCAACCAATTGGTTGCCTCAACGCGCGAGGCGGCAAGGTGCGTGAGAGGATGGAACCGCGAGCGGGCGATGAGCACCTCGTCGGCCTGCTCCGGCGCGTCCCACGGACGTTCCCGGGATGTGCCGGGGCCCATCGGGTCCGTGCGGGGCCCGATCACAGCCACATGGTCGTCCTTCACCCTCGGGTGCATGACGGTCAGGCCCGGAACCAACACCTGCCAAGACCCGAGAAGGAAACACCATGTCTTTGGACGCCGCCTGGGCCCTCGACTGGGCCCGCCGCGCCGCCGATCTGATCGCTGAGAACCGCGCAGAGCTGACCGAGCTGGACCGAGCCATCGGAGACGCCGACCACGGGGACAACCTGGACCGTGGCATGAAAGCAGTGGTCTCCAAGCTCAACGCCGCTCAGCAGGCCGGAGGCATCCCGGCGAATCCCGGAGGAGTCCTCAAGCTCGTCGCCACCACCCTCATGGCCACCGTCGGCGGCGCCGGTGGGCCGCTGCTGGGAACGGCCTTCCTCAAGGCCGCCCGCTCCAGCGAGGCCGCCGCCTGGGGGCCAGAGGAGCTGGCCCGCGCCCTGGAGGAGGCCACCTCGGGCCTGGAGGTCCGGGGACACGCCAACAGCGGGGACAAGACCATGGCCGACGCCTGGCGCCCTGCGGCGGTGGCCGCCAAGGAGGCCGCCGAGATCGGGAGAGGACGAGGTCGGTGTCCTCGCCGCAGCCGCGCAGGCCGCTGTCAAGGGCGCCCAGGACACCGAGCCCCTCCAGGCCCGTCGCGGTCGGGCCTCCTTCCTGGGGGAGCGCTCCTGCGGCCACCGCGACCCCGGAGCCCAGTCCTCCGCGCTCATCCTTCAGGCCGCTCTCGACGCCGCCCGCGACCGCTCCTCCGACTCGATCCTGGTGGTCGAGCAGGCCTGAGCTCCGGCTCTGCCATGGCCGGCAGGGGCCCGGACCCGTTATGGTCCACTCGGTCCCTCACCCGCCAACCCAGCAAGGAGCCCCCATGGCCAGCACGTCCCAGACCGGTCGCATCCTCGTTCTCATCAAGCCCGACGCCGTCGAGCGTCGCCTCACCGGCGAGATCCTGCGTCGTATCGAGGCCAAGGGGTACGCCCTGACGGCCCTGAAGGTCCTCGCCCCCACCGAGGAGATCCTCGCCGAGCACTACGCCGAGCACGTGGACAAGCCCTTCTACCCCGGTGTCGTGGAGTACATGACCTCCGGCAACGTGGTGGCCGCGGTCGCCGAGGGGCAGCGCGTCGTCGAGGGCGTGCGCAGCCTCATGGGGCCCACCGACCCCACCACGGCCGCCCCCGGCACCATCCGCGGAGACCTGGGACGCGACTGGGGCACCCCGGCCATCCTCAACCTCGTCCACGGCTCGGACAGCGACGAGTCCGCCGCCCGCGAGATCGCCATCTGGTTCCCCGAGCTGGCCGGCTGACTCGCAACCCGCCGCGCAGAGCGCCTGTCATGAGATGACGATGGTGCGCCTCCCTTCGTGGGGAGGCGTACCATCGTCGTCGGTATGTGGTCGGTGAAGGCGGATGAGGACCGTGCTCAGGCCCGCTCCGCCCTCCTGAGGACCTCCTTGAGCGGGACCCGGGCGCCGGTGCGGGTGACGGCCCGGGTGTAGATCGCCGCCGCCACGCGCACCAGCAGCGGAAGGAAGACGAGTGCGATCCCCAGGGCGATCAGCTGCTCGGTCCAGGAGGAGATCCCCAGCACCAGGCGCGCCGGCATCATGAAGGGGGCGAAGGGCGGCAGGTAGGACAGCACTCGGAAGGTCACGCTGTTGGTGTCCCCAGTGGCCATCATGAAGCTCAGGACATAGGGGATCATCGAGAGCATGACCAGGGGCATGCTCACCGAGCTGACGTCCTCCTGCCGGCTCACGAGTGAGGCCGCGGCCCCGAAGGCGACCGCGAAGATCGCGTAGCCCACGATCATCCACACGATCATCGCGACGAGCACGCCGTCCAGGTTGAGACTGATGTCCGGCATGACTCCCGTGACCTTCGCGGCGATGACCCCGGCGACGGCGACGACTCCCGTGGTCAGCACCGAGGCGATGCCGATCCCCAGGATCTTGCCGGCCAACAGTGAGCTGGGCCGTACGCAGGCCAGGAGGATCTCCACGATCCGGCTCGACTTCTCCTCCACCACTTCCCTGGGCGATGAACTGACCACCGCCCATGATGGCGAACAGCAGCAGGATGTCGATCGTCATGAGGATCGCGTAGCGCGAGCCGAAGTCGGCGGAATCGCGCTGAGGGGCATGAAGCACCGTGACCTCAGGCTTGGCGGCACTGAGCTGCGAGGCCACCTGGGCGGGATCGCCTCCCAAGGATGCGATCTGCTGGCCCAGAGCCGCCTGCTGAAGGAAGGCCGTGACCCCCGAGACGACCGCGTCGTCAGCCGACTTCTCCACCGTGATGGTGGGGGCGGAGCCGGAGA
Source organism: uncultured Sanguibacter sp. (assembly GCA_916438365.1). Next base: position 57,673 of record CAKAEY010000014.1, on the reverse strand, counting down.
CGTCGAGAACCATGTCCACGTGCGGCGTGCCCTCGGGGGCGTCGTCGGCCAGGACGTCCTTCGCCTGGTGAGCGGAGACGTCAACGAGCTCAATCGTCTCCCCGTTGGAGGCGGACACCTTGTCCAACCCGGTGGCCTGAGCAACCGTCACGCCCTTGAGTCCGACCCGGTAGGCCTCGTCCTGGCCCGAGGTGTAGAGCTTGACGCCGACGATGCCGCCGACGGCGGCGATGAGCAGCACCAGGGTCAGGATGATGGTCGACTTCTTCAGCAGGTGCGCCCGCAGCTCGCGGCCGGTGACCAGGGCGATCTCCTGACGGCGAGTGATAGGGGTGGTCCGGTCGCTCATCAGTGAGCCTCCTTCGTCTCGTTCGTGTCTGCGGTCCCCTCACGGGCGGCAGTGGTGAGGACGTCCCGGAAGATCTCGGTGAGCGGGTGGCGCACGGGCCGAGCTCGCGCACCGTCCCCAGGCGCTGGGCCGTGCTCAGCAGCTCCTGCTCATCGGCTCCCGCCGCGGTGATGACCAGGCGGCCGGCATCATCGAGCTCGACCGCGGGGGCGGGCAGGTTCAAGGACGCGGCCTCCACCGGGGCGCTCCCGGCGGCCTGCTCGACGACGACCCGCCATCGGGGCGCCTCGGTGGCCTGCAGCTCGGGAATCGTGCCGTCGGCCACGAGTCGGCCCGAGCGGATGATGACCACCCGGTCACACAGGCGCTCGACGACGTCGAGCTGGTGGGAGGAGAAGAGCGTGGGCACTCCGGCGGCCGCCCGCTCCTGGATGACCTGGCTCATGACGTCCACGGCCACCGGGTCCAGGCCGGAGAAGGGCTCATCGAGAATGAGCAGCTCGGGGTCGCTCACCAGCGCGGCGGCCAGCTGGACGCGCTGCTGGTTGCCCAGCGACAGGCTCTGCACCTCGTCGCCGCGGCGCTCCTCCAGGCCCAGGCGCTCGGTCCACTGGTTCGCGGCCGTCTTGGCGGCGGAGGTGGACAGTCCGTGGAGACGGGCCAGGTAGATGAGCTGCTCGGCCACCTTCATCCGGGGGTAGAGGCCGCGCTCCTCGGGCATGTAGCCGATGCCGCGTCGGATGGCGGCGTCCACGGGAGTGCCCTTCCAGGTCACGGTGCCGGCGTCGGCGTCGAGCACTCCCATGACGATGCGCATCGTGGTGGACTTGCCCGCTCCGTTCGCGCCGACGAAGCCGACGATCTCACCGCGGTCCAGGGACAGGGAGAGGTCATCCAGGGCCTGCAGGCTCCCGAAGCGTTTGGACAGACCGGACAGTACGAGCATCATGGCTCCTTCGGGCTCGGGGATGAGATGGGAGGGTGAGGCGGGTATGCGTGTCGCATGCCCTCCTCCCTTGATATGGAAAGTCTGTTTGTCTTATGTGGTCGTGTCAAGTCCCTTTGTCGTTTCTGTCCCCGTGAGAACCGCCTGCGCTGTTAGGGTGGCGCCCGTGCACCCTCAAGACGTTGACGATCAAGGGATTCAAGTCCTTCGCCTCGTCGACCACCCTCCGCCTGGAGCCCGGCATCACCGCCGTGGTCGGCCCGAACGGGTCCGGCAAGTCCAACGTCGTCGACGCCTTGACCTGGGTCATGGGGGAGCAGGGGCGCCAAGAACCTGCGCGGCGGCTCCATGGCCGACGTCATCTTCGCCGGCGCCGGCTCTCGCCCGGCCCTCGGGCGCGCCGAGGTCTCCCTGACCATTGACAATACCGACGGCGTCCCTGCCGATCGACTACACCGAGGTCACCATCTCGCGCACCCTGTTCCGTGGCGGCGGGTCGGAGTACCGGATCAACGGCAGTCCATGCCGCCTTCTCGACGTCCAGGAGCTCCTCAGCGACACCGGTCTTGGGCGCCAGATGCACGTCATCGTCGGGCAGGGGCAGCTCGACGCGGTCCTGAGCGCCACGCCCGAGGACCGCCGCGGGCTTCATCGAGGAGGCCGCCGGCGTCCTCAAGCACCGCAAGCGCAAGGAGCGCGCCCTTCGCAAGCTCGAGTCCATGGCCGCCGACCTCGCCCGCGTCTCCGACCTCGCCCAGGGAGCTGCGCCGCCAGCTCGGTCCCCCTGGCCCAGGCAGGCCGCCATCGCCCGTCGAGCCCGGAGCATCCAGGTCGAGGTCCGTGACGCCACCGCCCGGCTCCTGGCCGACGACGTCGTCCAGGCCCAGTCCCTCCTGGAGGCCGGCGATGAGGACAAGGAGGCCCTGGCGCGGCGCCGCAGCGCCGTCGAGGAGGCCGAGCGCGTCGCCAGGGTGCGTCTGAGCGAGCTGGCCGCCATCGAGACCACCTCCGCCCAGCGTCTCGCCCGTGCCGGCAGCATCTGGGAGGATCTCACCGGCACAGCCCAGTCCCTCGGTGCGCTCGCGGACGTGGCCGGTGAGCGGATCCGGCTCCTGGCCTCCGCCCCCGCTCCGAGCCACGGCACCGACCCAGAAGAGCTCGAGCGGCGGGCCGAGGCCGCTGGTCGGGAGGAGGCGGAGCTCGCCGACGCCGTCGAGGCCGCCCGCACTGCACTCAGTGACGCCACCCGGGTGCGCACGGACGCGGAGACTGCCGAGAAGGCGGCGGACCAGGAGCTCTCGGCCGCTCAGCGTCGTGTCTCAGAGCGACGCGAGACCATCGCCCGGGCCGGCGGGCGCGTCGCCTCGGCCCGCAGCCGCCATGAGGCCAGCCTGGCCGCTCTCGAGCAGGCGCGCAGTGCGCTAGGGCCGCTGAGGCTCGGGAGGACAGCGCCCGGGCCGCCCTGGTCAAGGCCGGGGGAGGAGTGGAACCGGTAGAGGCGGCCAGCGGTGGGCTGGACGATGCCGGAGCTCGACGGCAGGAGCTCACCGAGGCAGGCGTGACGGCCGACGTGGCGGCCCGGGCCGCATCCGCGCACGACGAGGCCACGCGGCACCTGGCCAAAACCCGTGAGGCTGTCGCGGTCGCGACAGACGCGCGTAGGGAAGCCGCCTCCGACCGGGCCACCTGGACCGCCAGGCGCGACACCCTGGCCATGTCCCTGCGTGGCCAGGACGGCACGGCCGCGCTGCTGCAAGCCGGTATCGATGGTCTCCTCGGCCCGCTTGCGGGGCACCTCAGTGTCGAGCGCGGCTGGGAGAACGCCGTCGCCGCCCTCCTGGGAGTGCTCGCTGAGGCCGGCCTGGCCACCGATGCCGAGGGCGGCCCTGGCCGGACTCGATCATGCCCGCAGCCAGGACATCGGGGCGGTGCGACTGGTACTGGCCGATGATCCCTCATTGAGCGCTGCCGCCGACACCGATGATGAAGGGGCGCCGGCTCCCGGTCACGGAGCGCTGGCGGCTCGCAGGCTCGTCAGTCCCGCGCAGCCGGGGCGCCTCGAGCAGGTCCTGGACGGGCTGCTCAAGAGCTCCTGGGTGGTCGAGGACCTCGAGACCGCCAGGGCGCTGCGCGCCGAGCTGCCCGACGCCGTCGTGGCCACCCGCAACGGCGACGTCCTGGCGCCCGGCTGGGTCGCCGGGGCCGGCCGAGGGGCATCCTCGGTCCTCGAGCTCGCTGCCGCCCACGAGGAGGCCGACGCTGAGGCCGCCGCCGCCGCCCAGGCCGAGACCGAGGCCGACGCGGCTCTGGAGGAGGCTCGGCGCCAGGAGGATGCCGCTCGCCAGGCGCTCAGCGAGGCACTGTCCGCCCTGCGCCAGGCTGACGCCGAGGCCGCCCGGGCCGCCGAGGCGATGGCCCGTCTGACCTCGGCGGCCCACGCCGCCGCCGAGGAGACCGGACGTGCCCGCCGGGTGCTGGAGCGTGCCGAGGCCGAGTCGGTCCAACGCACCGCCGAGCTCGCGGCTGCCACCGCCGCACTGGCCGAGGTGGAGGGTGGGTCCAAAGATGCAGAAGATTCCGGAGCGGCCGACGGCGTCGGGGGGTCGGAAGACGTGGGCGCCTCGGGGAGGAGGCGCCCCGACAGCCATGAGCGCGCACTGGAGGCTGCCCGCCAGGAGCGTGAGACCGCTGCGGATGCTGCTCGCCAGGCCCGCGCCGCCGAGACCGACGCCAGGCTCGCTCTGCGCACCGCCGAGGAGCGTGAGCGCTCCAGCCGCGGCCGCGCCGACTCGCTGCGGGCGGCCGCGCGCCGTGAACGGGAGCAGCGTGCCGCCGCCGAACGGGCCCAGCAGCGCCGCAGCGCCCAGATGGCGGTCGCCACCCATGTGCGGGACCAGGCGCGCGCCGCCGCCGAGGCGGCGCGCCTCAGTGTTCAGCAGGCAGCCGATGAGCGCGCGGCCATTGAGGCCGAACGAGCCCAGGCCCCTGTCCGCAACCAATGAGGGTTCGTGAGGAGATCGACCGGCTGACCAAGGAACTCGGTAGTCTCACCGATGCCGCCCACCGCGAGGAGGTGGCCAGGGCTGAGCAGCGCATGCGTCTGGAGGCCTTGGCAGGGCGCGCCATGAGCGAGCTCGGCCTGGAGCTGGACCCCTCGTGGAGGAGTACGGGCCGCACATGCTTGTCCCCGATCTTATCGAGGACGCTGACGCAGCCTCCGGGGCTGGCACTGACCCTGCTGGAAGCCGGGATGATGCTCATGCCTCGCCCAGCACCGGTCACATGGGCCGTCCCTACGTGCGCTCCGAGCAGGAGAAGCGCCTGGCCAAGGCCTCGCGCGACCTCGCCCGACTCGGCAAGGTCAACCCGCTGGCCCTGGAGGAGCATGCGGCCTTGGAGCAGCGTCACCAGTTCCTGGCCGAGCAGCTGGCCGACCTCAAGCGCTCACGAGATGATCTGCTGAGCATCGTCGAGGAGATCGACGCTCGGGTCCAGGAGGTCTTCGCCCAGGCCTACGAGGACACCGCCCGCCAGTTCGCCTCCGTCTTCGACCGGCTCTTCCCGGGTGGAGAGGGACGTCTGGTGCTCACGGATCCTGATGACATGCTCACCACCGGCATCGAGATCGAGGCGCGCCCCGCCGGCAAGAAGGTCAAGCGGCTCTCCCTGCTCTCAGGAGGCGAGCGATCACTGGCCGCCGTGGCCCTGCTGGTGGCGATCTTCAAGGCGCGCCCCTCGCCGTTCTACGTCATGGACGAGGTGGAGGCGGCCCTGGACGACACGAACCTGGGGCGGTTGCTGGAGATTTTTACCGAGCTGCGGCGCTCCAGCCAGCTCATCATCATCACCCATCAGAAACGGACCATGGAGGTGGCTGACGCTCTCTACGGCATCACGATGCGTGACGGGGTCACCAAGGCCGTCTCGCAGAGGCTGGCCCAGCCCGACCGCGGTACGGCTGTGACTCCTGATGTCTGAGTGAAACTTGAGGGAGTATGTGATAGCTTGCTTACAGTATGACGGTCGTTTTCAGATTCGAGCCACTGTTGTGTCAGGAAGTTATCAGGTTTTGTTGTTGATTGGACGACAAATGCTCGCAAAGTCTGGTCAGATCGCATTTCGCAAGGCAGAATCCTGGCCATGGGTGTCATGATTCTTCCCCTCGTTGTCGTGCTGGTCGCCGGCCTGCTTGTGCTCGGCATGGTTTGCGCCGAGCGCTTCCCGGTGCGCTCCTGGCCCTCGCGTATTCGCGGCCTGGTCCGCAACTCGCAGGAGGTGCGTCTGGAGGAGCAGGATGTCGAGGTTGAGGTCGTGCCCCAGGAGGCTCGCCTCTCCGATCTCATGACGCGCGAGGGGCCGGCTGCCTATGTCGGGACCGATGGCTTCGGAGGCCTGGTCGGCGTCGTCGGAAGGCGATGGATGCCGCGGAAGGACCCGCGGCTCCGCCGGCTCCCGGCGTCGCGGCCAGGTGCATGAGCCGGCTACTGGTGGACTGTCTCAGCCTCAGAGGTGAGCGGTGACGGCCGCGTCGTGAAAAAACTATGACCGACGATTATTTTTCACGACGAGATGAGGTTGTGGCCTCGCTACTTTTGGATAAAATCCTGACCTCAGGGAGAACGTCTCCTTGGCGCTCCTCGTGCTTTCTCTTTATCTCGCTGCCCTCATGGTGCTTCGGTCTGAGAGCGATACGGATCAACAGGCGACGACACGGCGAGAGAACTGCGAGAGAACCGCTGTCCTGCAGCATGCCCACAGGCATGCTGCAGTTTTCTCCCCACGACCGAGCCGTGCGTCCGTGACTCTTGCGCCTCCCACGGGTGAGAGGTGACCAGGGGAGGACGACCCTGCCACAGCGAGTCCATGATCGGGCATGATGGGCCCATGGAACCGATCCTCATCGTTCTCGGCATCATCCTGGTCATCGTCGTCGGAGGAGGGCTGTGGCTCTATGCCGGTAGACGGCGGGGCCAGGTCCCTGACGAGATCAGCGCCCACAAGCCCATATCCGTTGAGGACCTTCTGCCCTCAGAGGGTGAGGACGCCGAGGAGGCGGAAGGGGAGGCTGAGCCGGCTGCGACGCTGGAGTCCCCCGAGTCCATCCCCGGTCGCATGCAGCGCCTCCGCGCCCGCCTGGCCGGCGCCGGCGGCTTCGGTAAGGCGGTCCTGTCCGTCCTGTCCCGAGGTGACCTCACCGAGGAGGACTGGGAGGAGATCGAGGACACCCTCCTCACCTCCGACCTCGGTATCGAGGTGACCACCTCCCTCATGGACGAGCTGCGCACTCAGGCCAAGGTCCTGGGCACCTCCGACCCCGAGGCGGTCCGCACCGTTCTGCGCGCCGAGCTGCTCAAGCTCGTCGACCCTCCCTCGACCGCTCCCTCAACCTGAAGCGCCCCACCCGGGCCGAGGGGGCGCAGGCAGCGCCCGCCGCGGCCATCCTCATGGTGGGGGTCAACGGCACCGGCAAGACCACCACCTGCGGCAAGCTGGCCCGCGTCCTGGTGGCCCAGGACAAGACCGTCGTCCTGGGGGCGGCCGACACCTTCCGTGCTGCGGCAGCCGAGCAGCTGAGCACATGGGGCGAACGTGTAGGTGTCGACGTCGTGCGCTCGGAGAAGGAGGGCGCCGACCCCGCCTCCGTCGCCTACGACGCCGCCCGCCGGGCCGCCGACCAGGATGCGGACGTCGTCGTCGTCGATACCGCCGGGCGCCTGCAGAACAAGGCCGGGTCTCATGGATGAGCTGGGCAAGATCAAGCGCGTCATGGAGAAGATCGCGCCGGTCGGTGAGATCCTCCTGGTCCTGGACGCCACCACCGGCCAGAACGGTATGCGTCAGGCCCAGGTCTTCTCCGAGGCCGTCGGTATCACCGGTATCGTGCTCACCAAGCTCGACGGCACCGCCAAGGGCGGCATCGTCGTCACTGTTCAGAGGGAGCTGGGCGTTCCCGTCAAGCTCGTGGGCCTGGGGGAGGGCGCCGATGACCTGGCTCCCTTCGACCCGGAAGGCTTCGTCGACGCGCTGCTGGGCTGAGCCGTCGCTCACGGGCCTGCCCGTCTCTGCGTAACACCTCCGGCCACTCGCCTCGTTTCAGAGCCTGGGTAGCCGGAGGCGTCTCGACCATGTCGGGTGAGGGCCCTTACTGAATGATCCAGCCCTTCTGGGCGGCGATATGCACTGCTGCGGCCCGGGTGGGCGCATCGGTCTTGGCCATGGCCTGGGAGAGGTGGTTGCGGGTGGTGCCCTCAGAGAGGTGAACGCGCCGGGCGACTTCGGCGACGGTGGCTCCGTCGGCGGCGGCCTGGAGCACCTCGGTCTCGCGGGCGGTCAGAGGGAGTCTCCGAAGACGAGCGAGTCGGCGGCCAGCGCCGGATCGACGACGCGCAGTCCCGCATGGACCCGACGCACTGACTCGGCCAGATCTGTGGCCGGAGCATCCTTGACGACGAAGCCGTGCGCCCCGGACTGGACGGCGCGCCGCAGGAATCCGGGGCGCCCGAAGGTGGTGACGATGAGGACCCTCGTGGCCGGCAGCCGCTCCAGGAGACTGGCGGTCGCGCTCAGCCCGTCAGTGCCGGGCATGTCAACGTCCATCAGAACGACGTCGGGTCGGTGCTCGAGTGCGACGGGAAGGACGTCATCGCCGCTTCCTACCTGGGCGACGACTTGGATATCGGATTCCAAGGTGAGCAGCGCGGCCAGCGCTCCGCGCACCATGGCCTGGTCATCGGCCAGCATCACTCGGATCATCGATCATCTCCGTCGCTCGTGGTTCATCGAGGGCTTGGTGCATCAGCAGCTGCGTACTGCGGTTCGCCGCCGGCCTCAGCTCGTCGTGTCGTGCGTCAGTCGAGACGACAGATGGGCGCTCACCCTCAGAACAGTGCCCTTGCCGCTGGAAGGCGTCCCAGTGGTGAGATCGGCGCCGTTGTCCTGACAACGCTGGCGCAGCCCCTCCAATCCGTGACCGTCACTGGCTCCAGACGAGACGAGCCCGATACCGTCGTCGACCACCTCAATGGAATCAGTAGTCAGCTCCACCTTGCAGCGCGAGGCGTGGGCATGGCGCACGACGTTGGTGACGCCCTCACGCACCACCCAGGCGAAGAGCTCGCGCAGCTCGGGGTCAACGGCATCCACGGTCAGCGGCAGGTCGGTGCGGACTCCGGCAGAGGTCAGGACGTTCGTGGCCCGAGCCAGCTCGCCGGCCAGGCTCAGCTCGCGGTAGCTGTTGACGGTGGCGCGCACGTCGGCCAGGGCTGAGCGTGACAGGGACTGAACCTCAGTCAGCTCCGCCTTGACCTGATCCGGTGCGGTGTCGACGAGCCTGGAGGCGAGCTCGGTCTTCAAGGCGATGACAGTCAGCGAGTGCCCCAGAATGTCATGCATGTCCCGGGCCATGCGGTTGCGCTCCTCATTGATCTCCAGCTCATGAGTGCGCTGCTCCAGAACATGGGCCACCCGCCGCTGCTCCATGATGTAACGCCCGAAGACGCAGGCGCCTCCCGCACCGAGGAGAGCGATCCACGCGTCATCACTCGTGGACCAGGACGAAATCACCCTGGGGACGAGGAACAGCGTGCCGGCCAGGATCGCAATGGGGCCGATGGCCACCTGCCAGGGCAGGGAGAAGGCCAGGACAACGGCCAGGAACACCGCCAGCTGCAGGCTCTGAGGGCCCACGCCGAAGGCGGCCCCAGTGGCTGTGAGTGCGCCGACGACAATGAGCAACAGACCCAGGCGGCTGGGCCAGGTCAGGCCCTGGCGCACCCGTCTCACGCTGAGCGAGCAGGTGGCGTACAGGCATGCGCAGGAGACAACGGCGCTGACGGCGCCCCACACCCCACCGCTGGATCCTTGGGCCAGCCCCACCCTGACGACCGGAACCATGAAGGCGGCCCACACGATCCCCCAGCCGACTGCCACAGCGCGGGTGCGGCGCGCCCGCGCCTCGTCGGGGGACAGGGCGCGGGCGGTCATGGACGAGATCGTACTCATTCTTGGAGCCTAGACCCGAGCAGTGTCGCGGCCCATCCTCCAGGCGGCCCCGCCCAGGAAGACGGCGAGCCAGGTCAGCACGTTGACCACCCACCACCAGGAGAAGCTCTCTGCGCCCATGGGCCACAGCGCCAGGTTGTGCAGCCCGTACATGGGGCGTGAGGCTGCCGATGCGATCCATGGTGGAGCCCGGTGTCAACGGGATGAACATGCCGCCGAGGAAGGCGAGCAGGGCCATGAGCGGGCCGACCACCTGCATGGCGTTGTCCGAGGGCAGGAGGTAGCCGACGAACAGTCCGAAGGCGACGAAGACCAGGGAGCCCAGCCAGATGATGAGAGCCGAGGAGATCCAGGCGCTCACGGGCATGTGAGCGTGACGGTAGGGACCGCAGGCGTACACGGCGCCGACTGCGACCGCACTGATGAGCATCCCGACGATCACCTTGGCGGTGATGTAGGCGATGGGCTTCAGCGGGTGTCAGACGCAGCTGGCGGCTCCAGCCCGAGGCCCGCTCGGTGCTCACAGCCGCGCCCGGCCCCGGTGGTGGTCGCGAGTGCGCCGTACAGGGCCATGCCGATCATCATGTTCGCCACGACGTTGCCGTTGCCGTAGGGGCGTGGAGGAGTAGTCAGTGGTGGTGAACATGAGGAAGAAGGCCACCGGTAGAAGGATCGAGAAGAAGACGGACCGACGGTTGCGCAGGCGTCGGCGCACCTCGAGCGACAGCAGGGTCGAGGCTCAACCCGCCCAGCGGCGGCGCGGTGCGGGAGGAAAGATCAAGGCGGTCGACTGCTGACAAGGCGGAGGAGGACGGGCAGGACTGAGAGAGGACATTGCGGTTCCGGTGGAGGACGTGGGACGGGAAGGGTGACGGTGCTGCTGGGTGCGGACGGTACGGCTCATGCTGACGCTCCCGGTAGTGGGAGATGCGGTGCTGTCGCTGGTCAGGGGCCACGAAGGCGTCCTCCAGGCCTCGGCTGGTGATCTCCAGGTCCTTGGCCAGGTGATCGCCGAGGAGGAGCGCGGCAACGGCGTCGGTGTCGGTCGAGCTCAGGGTGAGCGTGCTGCCCAGGATCTCGACGTCGTGGACCTGGCCACGGGCCTGCAGATCGGCCAGGGCTCCGCGTAGCCGCTCGGGCTCGCAGGTCAGGGTGGCCCGTAGGGTGCGGCCGCTCACGGAGGCGCGGATCTCGGGCGGCGGTGCCGTCGGCGATGATGCGCCCGTGACGCATCAGGACGATCCGGTCGGCGAAAGGCGTCGGCCTCCTCGAGGTAGTGCGTGGCGAAGACGATGGTGCGCCCCTGCTCGGCGTCGGCATGGATGGCCTCCCAGAAGCTGCGGCGCCCCCCGACGTCCATGCCGGTGGTCGGCTCGTCGAGGATGAGCAGCGCCGGATCGCTCACGAGCGCCATGGCGAAGCGCAGGCGCTGCTGCTGGCCCCCTGAGCACTTCTTGACGATGCGCGAGGCGAAGTCGGTGACGCCGGCGCGACGCATGGCCTCCTCGGCGTCGATTCTGTGGGAGAAGAGACTCGCCGTCAGCTGCACCGTCTCGCGCACGGTGATGTCGGGCAGGAGCCCGGCGGTCTGCATGACTGCGGCGACCAGGCCCCGGTCGACCGCTTGGCGCGGGCTCATCCCGAAGACTCTCGCATCGCCGTTGGTGGGGCGGTTCAGTCCCAGGATCATGTCGATCGTCGTCGTCTTGCCCGCGCCGTTAGGGGCCCAGGAGGGCGACGACCTCGCCGGGGACGAATGGTCAGGTCGACACCGTCGACGGCGGTGACGTCACCGAAGGACTTGTGCAGATCGGTCAGCCGGACGGCGTCTGCATGCGGTCCGTCCGGGGGACTCTCCGGGACGGAGGGCCTCCCTGGGCCGGGTCCGAGGCGTTGCTGTGCTCATGGCTCAAGACTCGTCCCGCGTCGGCTGCGGTCCATGGCCCATCGGTCACTACTTGCTCATGACATATCTCAGGGGTCGGCGGAGCGGTGAAATACCGCTGGATATCTGGAGAAAACCCCTCGTTCGGGAGTGGGGAGGCAGTCACGGCGCGCCGAGGCCGTGAGGCATGACGTAGTCAAGGCCGCCGGCCGGGGAGTGTGGGCTCAGTCCCGGTCCGGGCGCGGGGGAGAGGACCGGCCCGTCTTGCCGCTATCCTGGGTCGCAGTCAGTGGAGTCGCCATGGCTCACGGCCATGGGACGTTCCTCCCTCATCCGCCCTCAAGTCTCCCGACCAACGCGCCCGACGGCGCCAGGAAGGACCATCGCGTGTTCGGCAACCTCTCCGATCGCATCACCGCCTCCTTCAACCAGCTGCGCGGCAAGGGTCGTCTCACCGAGGCCGACGTCAACGCCACGGTCACCGAGATCCGCCGCGCCCTCCTGGAGGCCGACGTCGCCCTGCCCGTGGTGCGTGCCTTCACCGCGGCGGTGCGCGAGAAGGCGGTCGATGCCGCACGCTCCCAGGCCCTCAACCCGGGCCAGCAGGTCGTCAAGATCGTCAACGAGGAGCTCATCGAGGTCCTGGGAGGTCAGACCCGGGAGATCCACTGGGCCGACCGCGGGCCCACGATCATCATGCTCGCCGGTCTCCAGGGTGCCGGTAAGACCACCCTGGCCGGAAAGCTCGGACGCTGGCTGCGCGACCAGGGCAAGCGCGTCCTGCTGGTGGCCTCCGACCTCCAGCGCCCCAACGCCGTGACCCAGCTGAGCGTCGTCGCCGAGCGCGCCGGGGTGCACGTGTGGGCGCCCGAGCCCGGCAACGGCGTGGGCGACCCGGTGGCGGTGGCCCGCTCCGGCGTCGAGCACGCGCGCGCGAACGGCTACGACGTCGTCGTCGTGGACACCGCCGGCCGCCTGGGCGTGGACGCCGAGATGATGGACCAGGCGATCCGCATCCGCGACGCCGTCTCCCCACGAGATCCTCTTCGTCCTGGACGCCATGGTCGGTCAGGACGCCGTCAACACCTCGGTGGCCTTCCGCGACGGCGTCGGCTTCACCGGTGTGGTCCTCTCCAAGCTCGACGGCGACGCCCGCGGCGGTGCGGCCCTGTCCGTGCGCGGCGTCACCGGCGCCCCGGTCCTGTTCTCCTCCACAGGTGAGGGACTGACCGACTTCGAGCGCTTCCACGCCGACCGCATGGCCTCGCGCATCCTGGACATGGGTGACCTGCTCACCCTCATCGAGCAGGCCGAGCGTACCCTGGACCGCCAGGAGGCCGAGGACGCCGCCGCCAAGCTCGCCAAGGGAACCTTCACCCTCGACGACTTCCTGGGCCAGCTGCGCCAGATCCGCAAGATGGGCTCCATGAAGAAGCTCCTGGGCATGATGCCCGGCATGGGGCAGATGCGTGAGGCCCTGGACAACTTCGACGAGCGCGAGGTCGACCGCATCGAGGCGATCGTGTGCTCCATGACGCCCGCCGAGCGCAAGGACCTGTCCATCCTCAACGGCTCCCGCCGTAGCCGCATCGCCAAGGGATCGGGAACCACGGTCCAGGCCGTCAACGAGCTCGTGGACCGATTCGAGCAGGCCAAGAAGATGATGGAGGCCATGGCCTCCGGCGGCATGGGCGGACTCGGTGAGGGCGGTCCCATGCCCGGCATGGGGTCGCTGCCCGGCATGGGCAAGCACTCCAAGGCCCGCCAGGCCCCCAAGGCCAAGCGCGGCAAGGGCGGCAAGAAGGGCGCAGCGGCAACCCCGCCAAGGCCGCCCGTCAGGCCAAGGAGGCCGCCGCCGCCAAGCAGGCCAAGATCGAGGGCGGACAGGGGGCTGCGCCCGCAGCCGGCTCCTCCTTCGGGCTCGGCGGAGGCCAGTCCGGCGCCTCCGGCTACGGGATCATGCCTCAGGGCCAGCAGCAGGCCCAGGCCGGAGCGCAGCCCTCGGGCGACGACGTCGCCGACGCCATGGGTGGGCCCTGCCCGAGGACCTGCGCCGCCACCTCGGGCTGTAGAAGTCAGGCTCCGCTCACAGCCAGCCGTTGGTCTCGGCGGTGCGGGCAGCCTCGGTGCGGTTACGGGCGTGGGTCTTGGCGATCGCTGAGGACAGGTAGTTGCGCACCGTGCCCTCGCCCAGGCTCAGCCGCGTGGCGATCTCTCGGGCGTCCGCGCCCGTGGCCGCCGCCAGCAGAACCTCCTTCTCCCTGTCGGTCAGCGGATTGGGCCCGAGCAGCACTGACTCCTGGGCGAGCTCGGGGTCGATGACCCGCAGACCCGCATGAACCTTGCGGATCGCATCAGCCAGCGCCTCAGGCGGGGTGTCCTTGACGATGAAGCCCGCGGCTCCCGCCTCCATGCCCCGTGAGAGGTAGCCCGGGCGACCGAAGGTCGTCACAATGAGACACCTGCACGACGTCCCGGAGGAGACGACGTCGGCGGTGGCCGCCAGTCCGTCGCGCCCCGGCATGTCGATGTCCACCAGGGCCACGTCCACGGCGTGCTCACGCACTGCGTCGAGGACCTCGTCGCCCCGCCCCACCTGGGCCACCACCTCCAGATCGCTCTCCAGCCCCAGAAGCGTCGCCAGCGCTCCACGCACGAGGGCCTGGTCGTCGGCGATGAGTACGCGGATCGGGCTCACGGCAGCCTCACTTCCAGTCTGGTTCCACCGGACGGCACGTCAGTGGAGTCTGTGTCGACGGCGCCGGACGATTCGGTGCGACGGGTGATCGGACTGGTCATGGTGAGGGCAACCGCCCTCCTGCTCAATGCGGGAGCGCAGGCCCTCCAACCCGTTGCCGGGTTTGTCACCGGCCAGGCCGATACCGTCGTCGCTCACCCGCAGCAGCCCCGGTGCCAGGTGCACGGTGACATGGGTGGCGTGCGCGTGCCGGACGACGTTCGTGGTGGCCTCGCGCAGGGCCCAGGCCAGTACGGCTCGCTGACGCTCAGGAATGTCCTGGGCGCTGCCGGTCACATCCACACGGATCCGGGCGGCACTCAGGGCGGTACGCGTGGCCTCCACCTGGCTGACCAGGTCCGGGGACCGCAGGCGTGTCACCGTGGATCGCACGTCGGCCAGGGCCCCGCGGGCCAGGGTGATGACCTCGTCGAGCTCCCGGGAGGAGGCGGCCGGGTCACGCTCGATGAGCCGGCGGGCGACCTCGGCCTTGAGAGTGAGCACCGTCAAGGAGTGTCCCAGGATGTCGTGGACATCGCGCCCGAGCTCCTCTCGCTGGGAGACGAGGGCGAGCTCCCGCTCGGCGGATGCTCTGCGCTCCTGGAGCTCCACCGCGATGCGGGCGATGACGATGGTCAGTCCCGATAGCGCAGCGCCCAGCACCAGCCAGCGTGACTCCGGATGCGTGTTCCACGCCAGGGAGGCGGCCGTCAAGAGAGTGACCGCGGTGATAACGGTCGGGAGTCCCCGACGCAGCGTTGTGAAGAACAGGATCAACGAGCAGAAGAAGGGGAAGAAGTAAGCGGTCCACCAGCCCAGAGCCGGCAGTGCCATCATGCTGAAGAGAATCGGGCCCGCTAATTTACCCAGAAGAGCGCGAATCGGGAGATCAGGCAGAGGATCCCCTGCCCGCACCGCGCGGGGGGTCCTGTATGGAGAAGGCCCAGACGTAGGCGACGATGAACCCCATGACTCCGGCGATTCCCAGCAGACGCTCCCACTGGGCGAAGGAGCCGAGGAGAAGCTGGACAAGGGGGATGAACAGGAAGAGCACCCACACCGTGGCGTCCCAGACGATATGACGGCGATAGCGGCGCCAGGAGCGGGAACGGGTCCCTTCCTTCTGCGATGCTGAGGTCTTAGCGGCAGCATCGTTGTGAGAGGGCTGTGATGTCGTCATCGTTGTCGTCACCGAGCTCATTGGCGTCCGGTCGCCCGGCGTCGGGCCCCGATCACGAGCAGCCCGAAGATGAGTGTCCACGCCACCAGGTTAGCCAATGGCATCCACATCGGGTCCTGAATGCCCGCCGGTCGATCCGGTACGTAGGTCCAGCCCTCGCCCAGCGGCCACCGGGCCAGCGCCGTCGACCCGTACATCGGGGTGAAGCGACTGATCGTCAGGAGCGTGTGGTTCAGCGGCATGAAGGTGTTGCCGATGAAGGCGAACAAGGAGACCAGGGAGGTCGCGATACCGATCGATGCCGAGGACGGTAACCACATCCCGGCGGCCAGCCCCCACAGGACGAAGGGCAGGACCCCGATCAGGCAGATGAGGGCACTGACGGCCCAGACCCAGCCCTCCATCTGCGAGTCCGTCAGTGCCCCAGCGGCGAGTACGACGATGACGGGAAGAGCCGCGGTTCCCACCGCGGTGCCGGTCTTGACCACCAGGTAGCCGCTCAGGCCCCGGGAGGTGACCGCCATCTGCCGGCCCCAGCCCGCAGACTGCTCGACAGCGGCCGCCGCCGAGGCACTCGTGGCACCCAGACAGGCGCTGAAGGAGGCCATCGCGAGCATCACCGAGGCCGAGACATTGCCGTGAGCGTGCGGGCCGTAGTCCCCGGCGGACGCGTTTAACCGGCCGAAGACGAGGTACATCGCCAGAGGGAAGGCGACAACGAAGAAGAGGTTGGCCGGCTCGCGCAGGCTCCGGTAGAGGTCGAGCCAGAGGTAGGTCAGAAGAGGGCGTGCGGGCCTGAGTCCTCCCGAACGGTGTGACTGGCCGCCGGAGCTGCCGGCAGAGGGACTCACGGGGGAGGCGGAGAGATCGGAGGCTGCCTGGGGTGTCGCGGTCATGATGTGGCCTCAATGCATGTGGTGATGGTGGTCAGGGTGAAGGGTGTGGGCTAAGACGTTGGCGGGGGTGCACCGTCGGAGCCGCCGGAGGTCAGAGCGGTGAAGACCTCGTTGAGGCTCGCGGCACCGATACCCAGGTGCTCGGCGGGGGTGGCGCTCAGCAGCCAGCGGGCAACGGAATCGGAGTCCGTCGTGCGCAGCTCCACGTGCTCACCGCGGACGACCGCGTGCAGGAT
The DNA here is from genome assembly GCA_916438365.1 of uncultured Sanguibacter sp. The sequence goes on along the minus strand of CAKAEY010000014.1, from coordinate 41,443 downwards.
GCTGCTGGCCGCGGGACAGTCGGCCAGGTGCTGCCCCAGTGCTTCCTCGGAGATCCCGGGCCAGGTGGCGGTGACCAGGGCGCCGTCGCCCAGGGCTCGGATCTCATCGACGCTGCCGTCGGCGACCAGGCGGCCATGGGCGATGATGACGATGCGGTCGGCGAAGGAGGCCGCCTCCTCCAGGTAGTGGGTGGCGAACAGGACGGTGCGGCCTCGCCGGGTCTGGGTGCGCATCGTCTCCCAGAAGGAGATCCGGGCACTGACATCCATTCCGGCGGTGGGCTCGTCCATGATGAGAAGGTCGGGGTCTGACAGCAGAGCAAGGGCCAGGCGCAGGCGTTGGCGCTCGCCTCCCGAGCAGCGGCTCACTCTGCGGGTGAGGATCCGGCCAAGATTCGCCTGGTCGACGACGTCGTCGAGCCTGGAAGCGTGCGAGACGCCGTCGCAGTGCCGGGGGTCCATCGAGGCCACGACCCGCAGGGTCTCCCCGACGGTGAAGTCGTCCAGGAGCCCGCCGTCCTGGAAGATGACACCAACGCGACCAGCCTGGACCGCCTGGTTGGGGGAGGTCCCCAGAAGCTCGATCGTTCCGGCGTCGGGCCGGGTCAGTCCCAGGATCATGTCGAGGGTGGTGGACTTGCCCGCGCCATTGGGGCCCAGGAAGGCGACGACCTCTCCGGGCCGGATGGTCAGGTCGAGGTTGTCGACGGCGACGAGGCTGCCGAAGACCTTGCGCAGACCACGGGAGTTCAACCGCGGGGGCGGGAACCGTGCGCCCGGCCTGAAGGCGGATCCCGGGGAGTGAGTGACGGGTGCTGTGGTGGTTCGGGTCATGGCCCCAGGCTCCCGCCGACCCGCGGCTCCCGGTACTGAGCGCTGTCACCGCTGCCGCATGACAGGTGTCATGCGACAGGGGTGCTCCAGTGGTACTCTGGAGCGCCCCGAGTTCCGTCGTGGGTGGCTCACTTCTCGTTGCGAGGTCGGGTCAGGATGAATCGCAGGAGGAATGGGTAGACGAGCGCTGCTGCAAGGAGGTAGACGACGTACCCGAGGCAGACCAGTGTGAGAGAGCGTGCGGAATGATGAGGAAAGGAGATCGGGGTTCATGAGTAGAACTGTTAAAGAGCAGATAACAGTCGTAGTGCTCCATGAGCCCTAAGTACCTGCTCGCCATGCTCACGCACGCGGATGCAAGGAATCCGGGGAATGCTCCCAGGGGACGAGGAACCAGAGATAAGGGCCGATCCCGGTGTGCTGTATCGCGTAGACGTTAACTATTCCCACGTGCCCTGTCACAAGGTCCAAGATGGCGAAGACCCCATGCTGATGGCGATGATGCGTTGTGATCGCACAGGCGTATACCATCGTGATCCGCCAGATGGTTCGTGAAGTGGCTCCGGCAAACAGGAGAGCGCGTTCGGTCGAGGGGCCCACGAAACCGAGCGATATAACCCCTAGGATGAAATGAATTGTTCCGGCATACACATAGTTTGCATGTGCAGATTTCACCACCAGGGGCTGATGGAGGCGAGGATCAGAGGGCAGAAAAGATCATCAGTCAACAATACTATTATTGGACCTCGCTTCAGTGCTTTTGCTATGCGGGTCGCTCGAATCCACTCTCCCTGCAGAGGAATGGGAGAAACGGCTGCAAGTCCTGACGGGCTGGAGTGTGTTCTCGCTACACCAGTGCTCTCCTGAATGGTGAGATGGTCATAGGATGGTGAATCGATGGGTGAGGGCATGGTCCTGCTCCTTCTAGAGCCAATGCTCTGCGCGGAGATATCTTACGAGAGTATGTGCCGCAGACATGTCTTAACTGATGGTGTCCGACGCAGGGGTCGTTATGTCCACAAGCGCATCAGTCAGCGATGCCAGCGGGGCGTTGGGGGCCGTGGCGGCGGCTCGCAGCTCGTCGGCGCTTGCCGCCGCGCTCATGGTTCCGTGCTGCAGGACGACGACGTCCTCCACAAGGTCCTCAATGTCATCAACCTCGTGAGAAGAGATAATGATGGTAGGGCGCTCCCGTACGTAGAGGTCGAGCAGGGCCTCCCAGAACATGCGTCGAACCACGGCATCCATGCCCAGCTGGATCTCATCCAGGAGCAGGACGGGGCAGTGGCATGCCAGTGCGAAGACGGCGTCGAGTGCGGAACGCTGACCGAAAGACAGTCGTGACGGACGTGTTGTGGCCGGTATCTCGAACAAGGTGAGATAGCGCTCGGCATCCTGACGGCTCCACCCCGGTCGAGAAGCTTCCCACAAGGCAAGCGAGTCCTTGATCTGAGAGCGTTCCAAGAGGCTCCTGCGCGTTCCGAGCAGACAAATCGACGACCGAGCCGCAGAGCTATCGATGATATCCATGCCTGATGTCGTCACTGCTCCCTCTGTTGGGCGACGCAATCCGGCGGCCAGATCCAGTAGTGTCGACTTCCTCGAGCCGTTTCTCCCCAGGAGCCCGGTGATTCTTCCAGGTTTGAAGGTGTGGGTGATGTTGTGCAGCGACCAGTTCCCCCAACGATGCCTGTAGCCGGCGTTGGAGAATTCTATGGAAAGTCCGCTGCTCGTCACCTGCTCCTCCAATGGCGAGTCAGAGTTTGAGGGGCTCGAGACAGGGGTGGAAGATGGTGAGGCGCTCATCATGGTCCTTCAGTCCTCTTGATCGTGGTTCCCGGCGATGTGCAGATGATGGTCAGCGCAGTGGTGGTGTTCTCAGGGTCAGCTGACGGCAAGTGATCGCTCCGAGGGTGAGAACTGCGGCAATGAACTGAACTGAGAAAGTGGTCAGTGATGGGACTGAGAGGGGCCCTGATGATGGGGTGGGGACCTCGAGGGTGAGGGCTGCACGAGGCAGGCCATAGGCGAGGATTCCAATATCGAAGGTGGCTAGCAGGAATATCTTGACGATGGCGCTGAGAATCGGGTGTCGCAGCTCAATGGCTCCCATGGTTGCTCCTAGGTAGTAGCTCAGTGTGATGACGTTTGGCAGGAGCGCCCATCTGACGGGCGCTGAGAAGTTGGACCAGATATTGGCTGGCTCGGCGTGACCTCCGACGATGATGAGCTCACACCCGGCGCAGATCAGTGCATAGGGGACGCTCATCGCAAGGATCTGCCGTGCCGAGGTTGTGTGCGCTCTCCAGATGTCCGCCCCTGTCAAGCCCGCATACCGTTCAGCGAGCTCACGAGACGCCGCGTTCTCGCCGAAGAACAGCACGATGAGCGCGGGAACGGCGGAGATCACCAGAAGGACTACTGAGTACGTGTAGAACAACCTGGCATCATCGGGCGTCAACCGCACTGCCGTACCGACAAGAAGGTTGACGGAGGCGCCGAGGGTGAAGATCCGCAGCACTGCTCTTGTTGGTGCCGGTCTGAGGTGACTAAGAGTCGTCCGGTGGTGCGCGTCGTATGACGTGGCGGACGGGTCGGCGGATGAGTCCGTCATGGTCGCTACGGTCATGCTGGCTCCTTGAACGGATTGATGGGCGAGTCCCTCAGGTAGGTTCGTGCTGCCTCGACCAGGTCGTTGTCGCTCAGTCCCAGGACTCTTCCCGTGTGCAGGGCCGGACCAAGAGTGGTGTCCACGTACGTGCGGGCTCGTTCGCTGCGCAGGCGTTCCTCGGCGCCCAGTGCCACGAACATCCCGATGCCGCGCCGCTTGACGACGAGCCCTTCATCAACCAGAAGCGTGATGGCCTTGTTCGCTGTCGCGGGGTTGATGCGGTACCGGGTGGCGTACTCAGTAGTGGAGGTCAGCCGGTCTCCATCCGAGAGGTCTCCGGAGAGGATCTGGGTGCGCACCTCTTCTGCGATCTGGAGATAGATGGGTGTTGAGTCCTTGAAATGACGTGACATCCAGATCACCTCTGTCTGTCCCACTGGTGCTGTTCAGACGCCGCTGCTGTTCAGGTAGCGCAGGTTGTCTGGTTCATTGGTAGACTAATGAACCAGACAACCTTGGCCCTGTCAACCGGTAGGTTCGCCTCGGGGTGTCGCGCTGGCTGTGGGCGATCTCGCAGCGAGTGCTGGGGATGGTGTCCCGGCTCGGGCTGGCGACGTCGTCCGACGCTCTGGCAGAATGTCCGGCTGTACTCGATCGGACGTCGGTCCCTCTCCCGGCCCCGGTCGCGTCTCGGCTCACGCCGGAAACCGTTGCTTGACCCCACCGGGGACCAGCGCGCGCCAAACCATCCAGAACCAGGAGTTCAACCAAGTGGCAGTCAAGATTCGCCTCAAGCGCATGGGCAAGAAGTTCGCCCCCTTCTACCGGGTCGTCGTCCTCGACTCCCGCAAGAAGCGCGATGGCCGTGTCATCGAGGAGATCGGTGTCTACGACCCGATGCAGGAGCCCTCGCTCATCAGCATCGACTCTGAGCGCGTCCAGTACTGGCTCGGTGTGGGCGCTCAGCCCTCCGACGCCGTCTACAAGCTGATCAAGATCACCGGCGACTATCACCAGTTCAAGGGCCTCAAGGGTGTGGAGAGCACCCTCAAGGTCAAGGACGCCGACGCCGCCGCGGTCGCCAAGGAGGCCGCGGTCAAGGCCGCCGCCGACGACGCTGAGAAGCGCAAGGCCGCCGCCGCCAAGGCCAAGGCCGACGAGGAGTGCGCGCCGAGTCCAAGGCCGAGGAGTCCGTCGAGGACCAGGCCTCCGATGAGGCCGCCGCCGAGGAGGCCTGAGATGCTGGCCGACGCCCCTCGAGCACCTCGTACGGGGCATCGTCGACAACCCTGACGACGTCACCGTCACCTCCCGGTCGCTGCGCCGCGGCGACCTGCTGGAGGTACGGGTCAACCCCGAGGACCTCGGCCGAGTCATCGGCCGCTCGGGCCGTACTGCTCGAGCACTGCGCACAGTGGTCGGAGCGCTGGCGGACTCGCCGGTGCGCGTCGACGTCGTCGACACCGACCGCCGCTGAACGCAGGGCCTTCAGGTCGGAGCAGCAGACGGCCTCGGCCGATCTGATCGATCACCACGAGTGCCCGGTCCCCGTGAGGGGGCCGGGCACCGTCGTCCTCCTGGGGCTGCGCGCCCAGCGTCGCGAGCATGACGACCGCCGCCGACAGGAGGAAGGTCTGCATCGAGTTGGCCAACCTCACGCCATCGGTGCCCCACCTCATCCCCGTGGCCGATGGGAACGCAGACCGGGGCGCGGTAGGTTGGCGTCAGATAATCAGACCTTCCGGCCAAGCCTTTCCATGCCCCGATCCCAGGAGAACAGGTGCTGCTCACCCTTGCTGTCATCGGTCCCGCCCATGCCCTCAAGGGCGAGGTGCGTCTCGAGATCCGTACCGATGACCCCGAGGGGCGTCTCGCACCCGGAACCACTGTCCCCACGGAGCCGGCCCACGCGGGTCCTTTTGACGGTCAGCCGTCTGCGTTTCGACGGCTTCCGCTGGTTCGCGGCCTTCGAGCAGGCGCGCGACCGCACGGCCGCCGAGGCTCCTGCGGGGCGTGAGGCTCCTGGTCGAGACCGACGACGACGCCCCCGGCGGAGAGGACTCTGAGGACTCGGACGAGTCCTGGTACCGCCACGAGCTCGTCGGCCTGCGGGCGCTGAGCGTCTCCGGTGAGGACCTGGGGGAGGTCACTGACCTGGAGCCCGGCGTCGCCCAGGACCGACTCGTGGTCACCACCCCCGAGGGGGACGATGTGGCTGTGCCCTTCGTCGCAGCGCTCGTGCCGGCCATCGACCCTGAGGCCGGCACGGTGACGCTGGCCCCGCCCGGTGGCCTGTTCCCCGGACGCGGAGAGGCGGAGGAGGCCAGGTGAGGATCGACGTCGTCACCATCTTCCCCGACTACCTCAAGGTCCTCGACCTCTCGCTCATCGGGAAGGCGGCCGACCGAGGCCCCCTCGACCTGCACGTCCACGACCTGCGCGACCACGCCCACGACCGGCACCGCACCGTCGATGACACGCCCCTGGGCGGCGGAGCGGGCATGGTCATGAAGCCCGACGTGTGGGGTGAGGCCCTTGATGAGGTGCTCATCGCGAACGCCCCCGGTGCAGGCCGCCAGGTGCTCATCATTCCCACACCCTCGGGCGAGGTCTTCACCCAGCGCACCGCCGAGGACCTGGCCAGCGCCGACTCCCTGGTCTTCGCCTGCGGCCGCTACGAGGGCATCGACGCCCGCGTGCCCGAGCACTACGCCTCCCGCGGCATCGAGGTGCGCGAGCTGAGCATCGGCGACTACGTGCTCAACGGGGGAGAGGTCGCCACCATCGTCATGATCGAGGCCATCGCCCGACTCCTGCCCGGAGTCCTGGGCAACCCCGAGTCGCTGGTCGAGGAGTCCCACGGCGCCGCCGGCCTGCTGGAGTACCCGTCCACACCCGCCCCACCCGGTGGCGCGGACACGAGATCGACCCCGTCCTGCTCTCCGGTGACCACGGTCGTATCGCCCGAGCGAGACGGAACCAGTCCATCACCCGTACCGTCGAGCGCCGCCCCGACATGATCCGGGCCCTGGAACCCGCCGGCCTGGATCGTCAGGACCGTGCGGTCCCTGGCCTCCGTGGGGTGGGCGGTCCCGGTCGGAGTGGACCACCCGGTTCCGGTGCGCATTCGCAACGCCACCGCCCACGACGCCGACGCCCTGGCCGCGCTCGCAGCCCGCACCTTCCCCGATGCCTGCGAGCATGTCATCGCCCCCGAGTCCATCACCCGGCACATCGCCACCAACCTGGTTCCCGAGCTGTTCTCCACCTGGGCCGACGACGATCGCGTCGACCTCGTCGTCGCCGAGCTGCTCGAGCCTCCACCGGCACAGGAGTTCTCCTCCGGGGAGAAACGGGCACGAGCGCCGCTTCGGCTCTGGTCGGCTACGCCGCGGTGCTGCGCGAGGAACCCGACTCCGACGGCGAGCACCCCCACGGGATCGACCCTCGTCCCGCCTGCGTGCGGCCTCGCGGGGCAGAGGTCGTCGGCGAGCTGTCCAAGGTGTACGTCGACTCCACGATGAGGGGATCCGGACTCACCCCCGCGCTCATGGACGCCGTGATGCGCCAGGCCGCCGCCCACGGAACGAGCCTGCTCTGGCTCGGCACCCACATCACCAACAAGCGCGCCCAGAAGGCCTACAAGCGGGCCGGCTTCCGCCAGGTCGGTACCCGCACCTACAACGTCGGTGGCCAGGACGCCCACGACGTCGTCATGACTCGGCGGACAGGAGAAGGCCTATGAGCAGCGGAACCGACCAGAACCTTCAGGACAGGACTGACGGTGAAACGGATGAAGCAGTGATCCCGGGGAAGCGCCTGCGGGCCGACAATGACCGCCAGAAGGACCGCCGGGACAGGGGCGGCGCCCACAAGGACAAGGCCGGAGCCGCAGAGGCGGCCGAGCCGACGTCGCTGGGGGAGCGGGTCGTCTTCCGCCTCAAGCAGTGGGGCATCACCCTGTCCTACCTGGTCGTCGCCGTGGTGATCATCGCCCTCATCCGCACCTTCATCATCCAGAGCTTCACCATCCCGTCGGGGTCGATGGAGAACACCCTCAACGAGGGTGACCGTGTCACCGTGACGATGTACGACTCCGACGAGGTCAACCGGGGTGACGTCGTCGTCTTCACTGATCCGGACCACTGGTTGACGACCCAGGAGCCCACTGGTCTGCAAGGCGCCGCGCAGGACTTCCTCGTCGCGATCCGCATCTTTCCCCAGGACGCCGGCCACCACCTCATCAAGCGGGTCATCGGAATGCCCGGTGACCATGTCGTCGCCGACGGGAAGGGCTCCTTGACCGTCAACGGCGTCGAGCTCGATGAGGTCTACCTCAAACCCGGTCGGTCGGCCTCCGACCTCGCCTTCGACGTCACCGTTCCTGAGGGCTACATCTGGGTCATGGGTGACAACCGTGCCAACTCCTCGGACTCCCGCTACCACCAGAATGATGCCCACCGCGGCTTCGTGCCCCTGGGCAACGTCGTCGGCGTCGCCAAGAACGTCGTATGGCCCTACTCCCACTGGTCCAGCCTCAGCTCCGGACACGAGGTCTTCTCCCAGGTTCCGGAGCCGACATCCACCCCGACGGCGATTCCCTCCGGTCCGGCCGCTCCGGCGAGCACGCTGGCGGGCTCAGGGAGCTGATCGTCCCGGATACCTGCGAGGGCGTGAGAAAGGCGTGAACTCAGGCACGTCGAGGCTGACGCACTCGTCCGAGGACTGAGCCTGTGGCAAACTGAGCGGGCACTTGGGTCCTGCGGCTCCTCTGCCACTGGGGAGGCGACCGCTCTGAAGGAGCCCAGGAGCGTCCACCTCCGGCGCTGCCCCGTATGGCGCGGCGCCGCCGAACCAGCACTCCTGACCAGTGGCACGGGTGTGGAGAGAAACATGAACCTGATCGACGAGATCAACGCCGCATCACTGCGCGACGACATCCCCTCCTTCCGCCCTGGGGACACCCCTCAGGTCCACGTCAAGGTCGTTGAGGGATCCCGTACCCGCGTCCAGGTCTTCCAGGGCGTCGTCATCGCGCGCCAGGGCGGCGGCGTCTCGGAGACCTTCACCATCCGCAAGGTCTCCTTCGGCGTCGGTGTCGAGCGAACCTTCCCCGTCCACACGCCCTCCATCGAGAAGATCGAGGTCGTCACCCGGGGCCAGGTGCGTCGCGCCAAGCTCTACTACCTGCGCAACCTGCGTGGTAAGGCCGCCAAGATCAAGGAGCGTCGCGAGGACTGAGCGCCTGCACTCTCGAGGCGGCGCCCGGAGCCCTCGGGTTCCGGGCGCTCGCCATCTCACCGCCGAGCAGCGGCGGACCCATGTCCATCAATTCCGGGGGAAGGAGCACGGTGAGACCGGTGCAGGATGGGGCCGACGACGTCGGGCTGGACCTGAAACAGGCTGATCCCTCTCAGATCGGTCGGACCTCCCGGTCCGCGATCACTCCGGCCTGCAGCTCTCCGTCAGCGGACTCCCCCAGGAGTCCCGTAAGTCTCCTGAGACGACCGGAGAATCCCCGAACCCCGTCCCGGTCGACGACAGCGATGAGTGGGACTACGACCCGTTCATCGACCCGGACGCCGACCCCGAGCCCGATGACGAGCCCATCGAGCTGCCTCCCTCCATCCAGCCCCGCCGGCACGTGGCCCCCGCCATCCCTCCGCCGCAGACCAGCTCCCTGTACCAACGGGTGATCAGGCTGGTGCTCGTGGTGGCAGTCGTTATCCTGGTGCCGGCCCTCCTGCGGGCCTACGTCGTCCAGATCTACGAGATCCCCTCGGGCTCCATGGAGCGCACCCTGCGCGACGGGGACAAGGTCGCGGTCCCCATGTACGGCTCCCCGTGACGTCAAGCGGGGCGACGTGATCGTCTTCATCGACCCTGATGACTGGCTTCATGTCAAGGAGCCGACGGGCCTGCGCGGTGCCGCCCGGACGATCATGGTCTCAGTGAATCTTCTGCCCGAGCACACCGGTCATCACCTCGTCAAGCGGGTCATCGGTGTCGGAGGCGACCATGTGGTCGCTGATGGGAAGGGGACACTCAGCGTCAACGGTGTCGCGATCAAGGAGCCCTACGTCAGGACGGTCAGTCCCCGTCCCTGACGTCCTTCGATATCACCGTCCCCCAGGGCTACGTGTGGGTCATGGGGGACAATCGCGGCAACTCGGCCGACTCCCGCTACCACCGCGATGACGCCCATGGCGGCTTCGTGCCGTTGACGAATGTGGTCGGGGTGGCCAAGGGGGTCTTCCAGTGGACGCACCTGAGCCGGTGGGCGACTCTGGGAGGAGGGGAGCGCGCCTTCTCAGACGTACCCGCGCAGGAGGCAACGCCGTCCGCATCGTCCGCTCCGCCCGGTACCCCGGCAGACGGTGGGGGAACGGCCTCCGAGGAGGAGACGTCGTCGCAGGCCCCCGATGGTAAGGGCTCCGAGGACGACGGTGCTGCCGGTGAGGGACCCGGCAACGACGACGGGTCGCAGACCGCGCCCGGCGGGCCGGCCGATGTTCCGGACGCCTCCGGCGGTACGGCCGACCGGGAGCAGGCTCCGGGGAGAACGAGGTGAGTCCTCGGGGACGTACTCGCCCCGACCGGTGCCTGGAGAAGGCACTGCTTGAGACCCTACGACTGCGTCGGCGGTCTGGACGAGGTCGGTCGCGGGGCTCTGGCCGGGCCGGTCAGCGTCGGGCTGGCGATCGTGGCGCGGCGTACCGATGACGGCTTCCCGAGGGACTCGCCGACTCCAAGCAGCTGACGGCCCGGGCGCGCAGGGGCTGGTCGATCCTGTACGCAGCTGGCTCGTGGACCACGCGGTCGCCCACGCCTCACCTGCCGAGATTGACGAGCGCGGCATCGTCGGAGCCCTGAGAATGGCGGGTCTGCGGGCCCTTCAGCAGGTCGCTGATCGCGGACACGCCCCCGGCATCATCATCCTCGACGGCGTGGCCGACTGGCTCACCGCACCCCAGCCCGACCTGCTCACCGCCCTGGAGGGCGCTCCCCTTCAGATTCGCTCCAGAGCCCGTCGCGGTTCCTTCCCACCCCTCCCGTGCTCATGGAGGTCAAGGCCGATGCCAGGTGCGCCGTCGTCGCCGCCGCCAGTATCCTGGCCAAGGTAGAACGGGACGCCCTCATGGTCGATCTCGATGACCCCGGCTACGGGTGGGCCTCCAACAAGGGCTACGCCTCACCGGCCCACATCAAGGGACTCAGCGCACTGGGGGCCAGTGAACAGCACCGGCGCAGCTGGCACCTGCCCGGCCTGGACCACCGCCACGGCTGACGCGGATGCCCGGCTGACAGGGCCGACTCGCCCCTCGCGGCCTGCCGCCTCCAGCGGCTGCGGGCGGGCATGATGGGCCGGTGAGCGCAGAAGACCTCGAGTCCCTATGAGAACGAGCTGGAGCTCTCGCTGTACCGGGAGTACCGCGACGTCGCCTCCCTGTTCTCCTACGTGGTGGAGACCGAACGGCGGTTCTACCTTGCCAACGCCGTTGACGTCCAGGTACGCACCAACGGTGGTGAGGTCTTCTTCGAGCTCACGCTCGAGGACGCCTGGGTGTGGGACATCTACCGCGCCTCCCGGTTCGTGAAGTCCGTCCACGTTGTCACCTTCAAGGACGTCAACGTCGAGGAGCTCACCAAGCTCGAGATGGATATCCCCTCCTCCTGACCCGTTCCCGATGCTGCGCCGCCAGTTCTGGCGGTGTCTGTTTCGCTGATCGGCCCGGCTCGCCGGGGGGCCACAGGACGTCTTCTGTCAGCGCCGTCCACAGAGCCGATGGGACCGTGGCGCGCACTGCCTGATCCGGCCTCAGGCTAGTGGCGGAGGTGATCGGGATGACCGACCAGGTCGTAGCAGCCACAACGGAAAGAACGGTGATCGCAGCGAGAGGCGGCGAACACGCGCTCACGCAGCTCGTCCGGGGCCCGGGTGCTGCAGGAGCCGCTCCTTCGCGAGCATCTCGCCAACGCACCGGACGCCGCGGCGAGGACCTTGCCGCCACCTACCTGGAGGACATCGGCTGGCAGGTCCTGGAGCGCAACTGGCGTCCGGAGCACGGCCTACGCGGCGAGCTCGACATCATCGCCCTGGAACCCGCCCACGCGCACCGCGAGCCGAGCAGCGCGCCTGTCGGCGCCCCCGGAGAGGCGTGGCCAGGGCCGAGGCTCGTCATCGTTGAGGTCAAGACCCGCAGCTCCCTGCGCCAGGGTCCACCGGCGGCCGCGGTCGACACCCGCAAGCTCGCCCGGCTGCGCGCTCTGGCGGCTGCCTGGGCCACCACCCATGAGACCCCGCCGCACACCGGCATGCGCCTCGACGTCGTCTCCATCCTCCTGCGCGACGCGCGTCCTGCGCTGCTGCGCCACCACCGGGCGGTGGACGCGTCATGGGGCTAGCGCGCACGCTCGCTGTCACGCTGACCGGGCTGGCAGGACACATCGTCGACGTCGAGGCTCACTCCGTCCAGGGCCTGCCTGGGTTCACCCTCGTGGGCCTCCCCGATACCGCTGTGCGAGAGTCGCGTGAGCGCGTTCGGGCCGCATTGAGCACCTGCGGCGTCACCTGGGGCGAGCAGCGCCTGACCGTCAACCTCTCCCCGGCGGACCTGCGCAAGACCGGGACCGGACTGGATCTCGCGCTCGCCCTGGCCGTCCTGGGAGCGCGCGGTCGGCTCGGACGGTCCGCGGCCGGGCTCCTGGGACGGACCGTCTACATCGGTGAGCTCGGGCTGGACGGCTCCGTGCACTCCGTTCGCGGTGTCCTTCCCAGCGTCCAGGCCGCGGTGGCCGCCGGGGTGGAGGAGATCGTCGTCGCCCAGGAGGCCGCCGCCGAGGCCGAGCTCGTCCCCGGCGCCCGGGTCACCGCCGTCCGACACGTCGGTCAGCTCGTCGAGCGCTACGGAGGGCGCCTGAGCGCGGCCGTGGCGGCAGCGGTGGAGCAGATCACCGAGGCCGGAGCAGACGATGCCCCGACGACCCCTGACCCGCGACGCCGAGCTGCCGGACCTGGCCGACGTTGTTGGGCAGAGTGAGGCCCGCCAGGCGCTCGAGGTCGCCGCCGCCGGGGGCCATCACCTCATGATGGTGGGACCCCCGGGAACGGGGAAGACCATGCTCGCCGAGAGGCTTCCCTCCATCCTGCCGCCCCTGGAGCAGGCCGATGCCGTCACCGTCACCTCTTGCACTCCGTGGCCGGAATCTTCGACCCCGCCCACGGACTCATCACCCGGCCGCCGTTGCGCGCGCCGCACCACACGGCGACTCGGGCGGCCGTCGTTGGAGGCGGATCCGGTCTGCCCCGCCCCGGAGACGTCTCCCTGGCTCACCGCGGCGTGCTCTTCCTCGACGAGGCCCCCGAGTTCAGCGCGGGCGTCCTGGACTGCCTGCGCCAGCCGCTGGAGTCGGGAATGGTCACCATCGACCGCGTCGGTGGGCGAGCCAGCTACCCGGCCGCCTTCCAGCTCGTCCTGGCCGCCAACCCCTGCCCCTGCGGAAAGGCCGGTGGGCGCGGTCTGGAGTGCACCTGCACCTCCCTGCAGCGGCGGCGCTACTTCTCACGACTCTCCGGTCCACTGCTGGACCGGGTCGACATCACGGTCGAGGTCGGTGCCGTCAGCGCCGCTGATCTCGCTTCAGCGGGCAGTGGAGAGTCCAGCGCCGCGGTGGCGCAGCGCGTCCGGCGTGCCCGCAGGGCCGCGGAGCGCAGACTGGCCGGCACACCGTGGCGCCTCAACGCCGAGGTCTCCGGCTCCTACCTCAGAGGCCCCGACGGTGGACTCAGCGCTCCGCTCAGCCGCCGGCTCATGACCGCCCTCGAACGTGGGGACCTCTCCCTGCGCGGGGTGGACCGGGTCCTCAGACTGGCCTGGACCCTCGCCGATCTCGAGGACGTCGACACCCTCGCCCTCACCCACATCGGGACTGCCCTGGCCCTGAGAACCTCAGGAGTGCGCCCATGAAGCTGCCCTACGACATCGATGATCCGGCGCTGGCACGCGCCACCTGGGCCCGTCTGGCCGAGCCCAACAGCGCCACCGCAGCCATGGTGGTGGGGCGGCTCGGGCCGGGCCCCGCCCTGAGATGGCTCCTGGAGGAGGGCGTCGACTCCTCAGGACAGGTGCGCACCTCTCCGAGCCCGCCGGTGCCGCAGCCACCCCCGGGGATGTCCGGTACCGGTGACATCAGCACCTGCTGGGCCCAGGTCGCCGCCCGGTGGGCGCCGCGTCTGGAGGGACTCGACATCCGCCGCGAGCTCGATGTACTCGACCGTCTCGGTGGGAGCCTCATCCTCCCGGGGGAGCCCTGGTGGCCACCGGGGCTCAATGAGCTGGAGCACCCGCCCTTCTGCCTGTGGGTACGTGGTGACCCATCGCTGCTGGTCAATGCCGCGGACCTGAGGGACAAGGGCATCGGAGGAGGGCCGCCCGGGGCCGTTGAGGACGACGATGCCCAGAGCGTCGTGGGCGCCGGTCAGCCCGTACGTGAGCAGCGGATGCCGGTGGGACCGGCCAGTGGCCTGTGCCTGGCACTGGTGGGGGCCCGGGCCTCAACCCGCTATGGTGAGGGAGTCGCCACCTCCCTGGCCTCCGGAGTGACGGCCAAGGGCGGTCTCATCGTCTCCGGGGAGCCTTCGGCATCGATGCCTGTGCCCACCGCGGGGCACTGCAGGAGGGACCAACCGTGTCGGTCTCCGCTGGGGGAGTGGATCGCCCTCTACCCGGTGGGAAACACCGGGGTGCTGGAGGCGGTCATCGCCTCCGGGGCGCTGGTGGCAGAGGTGCCACCGGGCTGTCAGCCGGGCCGCCACCGGTTCGTCTCACGCAACCGCGTCATCGCAGCGATCTCCAGCGCGACGATCGTGGTGGAGGCGGCCTGGCGCTCAGGAGCCCTGTCCACCGCCCACCGCGCCCTCGAGCTGGGCAGGCAGCTGGGCGCCGTCCCCGGCCCAGTGACCTCCATGTCCTCGGTCGGATGCCATCGTCTCCTGCGCAAGGGGGCGGTTTGCATCACCGACACCGACGACGCCCTGGAGCTGCTGACACCCCTGGGCACCGTCGACGCAGACGCCGTCAAGGAGCAGGACCCCGCGCTGATCGGCGGCGGACTTCTCGACGGGCTGGACCCGGACGCCTCCCTCGTCCTGGATGCCATGCCGGCCCGGGCCGCGGCGAGCACCGAGTCCATCGTCCGCTCCTCGGGGTTGTCCCCGAAGGAGACAAGATCGGCACTGGGGATCCTCGAGCTCGAGGGGAAGGTGGAGCGCACCGCCACTGGTTGGCGAAGACGCCGTTAGCACCCGGAGGCACACTTTCGGAATTGCCCTCAGATCGGCTTGTTCCTGCTTGTTTGGGCACAGCATGCCCATGGGGGCTTTGCGATAGAGGCTCACGGCAGCTGGCCAGCACCCTGCGCAGGACGCGGGCACCTCGCAGAGCAGTCGACAGCCCTCAATAGATCGACCTATCGCATATTGTCGATGCATGGGTTATGGTGCTGGTGTCAGCTCGCGTCGCCGTGCTGGGAGCGGGTGTCGGCCGCTTGGGGCGGCTGGCGGTCGGTGTCGGAGGAAGCGAGAGGAAAGGAGGGCGTGATGGTGCAGCGTCTGAGTCGTGCTGTCGGTGGTCGGGCGACAGGAGGGGCGATCGCCTGTGCACTGCTCGCAGTGGGGTGTTTGGCACTCGGGGAGTGTTCGTTCGGCTCAGTGAGGTCGGACCGATCGCCACTGGCGGCTTCCGGTCTCTGATCGCCGCCGCCGCCCCCATGCTGCTCCTGCTCGATGCCGGGATTGGGCTGCGGAGCGGACCCCGAGCGCGGGAACGCATGCCCCTTCGTGACCATGTCACCATCGCCCTGGGGGGCGTTCTCCTGGCGATCGACCTGTGCCTGTGGAACGTGTCGTTCTTCTACACCACGCTGGCCGAGTCCAACCTCCTGGCCAATCTTGTCCCTTTCGCCGCGGCGATCTTTGGGTGGGTGCTCTTCAGGGACGTCCCTGACGTTAGACTCGTTTCTCCTGCGATCCTGGTGATCGGGGGACTGCTGCTCCTGACTCCGGTCGGTGTCCATACGGGCCCAGGGCACCTGTTCGGAAATGCGATGGCCTTGGCCACGGCATTCTTCTACACGGGATTTCTTGTTATTGCCCAGGGGCTGCGACAGAGGTATCCCGCGCCACGTATCATGGCACTAATCAGCTTGTGGTGCGCAGTTGTGTGTCTTGCGGTGGCAATGCTGCGCGGGGAGAGCCTGCTTCCACGTTCCGCAGAGGGCTGGCTGCTACTCGTTGTCCTGGCGTTCACCTCCCAGATACTCGGGCAGACCCTCATGGCACACGCCATGCACTTCATGTCGCTGCAGCTCGGGTCGCTGTTCACCCTGCTCCAGCCGGTGGCCGCAGCCGTCTACGCCTATATCCTCTTCTCCGAGACCTTGTCGCTCTCTCAGTTCCTCGGTGTGGTAGTACTCATCGTCAGTATCTACTGGGCCAAGCTCCTCCTCGGTACGTGATGCGTCTCGGCGCCGGAACGTCGGTGTTCAGGACGAGTGATATGCTCGCCCGAACCTCGAGCCGCGGCAGAGAGAAGGGGCGGGAGGAGCGATGTCGGAGGATGTGCAGAGCCATTCGGAAGGATATTCGGATTCTGCGGACCTGGCTGTGACGGTCGACGCCCTCAAGGTTCTCGCTCATCCGGTGCGCCTTCGGATTCTTCAGTGGCTCCGAGAACCTCGGGCGGAGTTTCCTATCGAGCAGGGGATTGCGGATCCCGATGAGTACGGGGTCTGCATCAAGCAGATCACCGACAAGGTGGGGCTTGCTCAGTCGACCGTGTCGACCTTCATGCGAGCCTTGGAGCGTGAGGGGCTGGTGACCTCCACGCGTATCGGGAAATGGACCCACTACAAACGCGACGAGAAGCGCATCGCCGAGATCCGCTCACAGGTCGCCACGTTGCTGTAACTCATCTCCCTCACATCATTCGCCAGTGAGGACCGTCATCAAGGGGGTTGTCATGCCGAGGACGCGCGCCGATCTGCTCGACTCCTACCGCAGCTACCTGGCCCTGCAGCGGGACCTGTCCGGGCACACCGTGCGCGCCTATCTCGTCGACATCAACGACCTGCTGAGCTTTCTCGGCGTCGGTGAGGGCGATGTCGAGCCCGTCGATACCGCCCTGGCCACCCTCGACCTGGCGGACCTGCGGGACTGGCTCGCCGCGATGGCCGCGAGCGGTCACTCGCGCGCCACCCTGGCCCGCCGCTCGGCCTCGGTGAGGACCTTCTCCTCCTGGGCCTTCGAGACGGGACTGCTCACCTCTGACGTCGCCGCGCGTCTGCGCGCGCCCCGCGTCGACAACCGCCTGCCCGGGGTGCTGACGACCCAGCAGGCCTCGCAGCTGCTCAAGACCGCCTCGGACCTCGCCTCTGACGGGCACGTCCTGGCCGTGCGTGACCTGGCCATCATCGAGACGCTCTATGCGACCGGAGTGCGGGTCTCCGAGCTCGTCGGCCTGGATGTCGCCGACCTCGACCACTCCCAACGGACCCTGCGAGTCCTGGGGAAGGGCCGTAAGGAACGGACCGTCCCCTACGGGCTGCCCGCCGCTAAGGCGCTGGAGGCGTGGCTGCATCGGCGCGGTGAGATCTGCGCCGTCGATGCGGGAGGCGCCCTCTTCCTCGGGGCGCGGGGGCGACGCATCGATCCCCGGGCGGTGCGCGACGTCGTCCACCGCCTGTGCGCGGCCGCCCAGGTGCCCGACCTGGGCCCGCACGGACTGCGGCACAGCACCGCCACCCACGTCCTGGGCGGGGGAGCGGACCTGCGCAGCGTTCAAGAGCTCCTCGGCCACTCCTCCCTGGCCACCACCCAGCGCTACACCCACGTCTCGGCTGAGCGCCTGCGCAGCGTCTACGAGCAGGCCTTCCCCCCGCGCCTGAGCGGAGCCCGTGTGTGGCCGCATTCTCAGTGAAGGGGCTTGAGACGGATGACGGCAGGTTGCAGCAGGCGCAGCGGGTTGATGTACGTCTTGGGGCCGGTGCGCGCCCCCCAGTGCAGGGCGCAGACCCCGTCCGAGCGGTGCCCCGCCAGCAGGGTGCCGATGACCTGCCCCGCAGCCACCGTGTCACCGGCGCTGACGGCCGGTTCGACCGGCTCATAGGTGGTGCGGATCCGGTCGGCGTGGTCGATGGACACCACGGGGCGCCCGGCCACCATGCCGGCGAAGGCGACCGTCCCCGCGGCGGCGCTGCGGATCTGCGTGCCCTCAGCGGCCGCAAGATCCACTCCCCGGTGTCCGCGTCCCCACACGACGGCAGGCGGGTCGAAATCCTCCACCACGGTGGCCGGCGCGCCGGTCGGCCACTGATAGCGGCCCCGCGGGCGCCGGGGACCCGCAGACCGGTCCGTCAGCGCCAGGCCTGCCGTCCCCGTGCCATTGATGAGCGGGGAGGAGGGGCTCAGGCGTGTCACGAGCGAGGTCGACGAGCTCAACCAGTGGGCGGCCCGGGCCGGCCCAGGCGCGCTGCCCGCCCGCTCGAGAGGCAACGGAGCCTGCGCCCACGGAGCCCGAACCGTGGCCATGGCAGTGTCGGTGGCTGGGCTGGAAAGGGTGCTCATGCCCTGAGCCGGCGGCGTACCGGGCAGGGCGGCCAGTGAGCCGCAGGCGATCAGGGCCGTTGCCAGCGCGGCGAGACGGCGGGGCGAGTGGTGGGCAGGAGAGGACGGCGTGCGAGGATCTCGGAGGTGGCGGCTTTGCCGAGGCTGCTGTGGCTGCATGCGCTCAGAGTGCGCGCCGAGCGGCCCTCGGCGCCGAGGACGTCGTCGGCCCTGTGGAAAGCCCCTCGAGGAAGCGGCCTGTGGTGACCGGGACGACTCCGAATACCGCGGATTCGGCCTCGGCCGCTGGTCCAGTCCTGTGGTAGCCTCGCCTCCGCAGCATTCTGCGGATCGCTCCGGCGTCAGCGGGAAACGGGCCCGGAATGCTGACTTCGCGTGCCTGCACCCGAGCATCTCGGGACGTCCCTCCGGGCGACACGGTCGCGGTCCCGGTCATCACGGTTCGCCACGGTGAACGGGTGGCCGTGCGTCGCAGGCACCAGGCCCCATCCGCGCCGGCTCCCAGCCGGTCACCGGCTCCGGTGCGCGTTCGCAAGCGTGCGGAACCACGGGGAAGAACCCAGAAGAAGAACCCTGGGACGCGTCCGGGCGCAGCTCGGCCGTCCCCCGAATGATCGTGCGTCGAGCAACCTCTCGGCACACACGGAAGGACCGTCATGGCCGTCGTTACCATGCGCCAGCTCCTTGACAGCGGTGTCCACTTCGGGCACCAGACTCGTCGCTGGAACCCCAAGATGAAGCGCTTCATCCTCACCGAGCGCAACGGCATCTACATCATCGACCTCCAGCAGTCCATTGAGGGCATCAACACCGCCTACGACTTCGTCAAGGAGATCGTCGCTCGCGGCGGCAACATCCTGTTCGTCGGAACCAAGAAGCAGGCCCAGGCCGCCGTGGCCGAGCAGGCCCAGCGCGTCGGCATGCCCTACGTCAACCAGCGCTGGCTGGGCGGCATGCTCACCAACTTCTCCACCGTGCGCGCCCGCCTGGACCGCATGAAGGAGCTTGAGCAGATCGACTTCGACGACGTGGCCGGCTCCGGCCGCACCAAGAAGGAGCTGCTCATGATGCGCCGCGAGAAGGACAAGCTCCAGCGCACCCTGGGCGGTATCCGCGACATGAGCAAGCTCCCCGCGGCCGTGTGGGTTGTGGACACCAAGAAGGAGCACCTGGCCATCTCTGAGGCCCAGAAGCTCGGGATTCCGGTCATCGCCATCCTGGACACCAACTGCGACCCGGACGAGGCCACCTACGGCATCCCCGGCAACGACGACGCCATCCGCGCCGTCACCCTGCTGACCCGTGTCGTCGCCGACGCCACCGCCGAGGGCCTGCTGGCCCGCTCCGGCGGCCGTGCCCGCACTGGTGAGGAGGCCGAGGTCGCCCCCGCCGACGCCGAGCCGCTGCCCGAGTGGGAGGCCCAGCTCCTCGCCGGAGCCGAGGCCGACGCCCCGGCCGCTGAGGCTGCTGAGACCGCCGAGGCCCCCGCCGCCGAGCAGGCCTGAGCGCACCGCCCCAGCACCTCGTTCACAGCGCGGCGTCCCCGCGCTGTGAACATCTCTTCACTCGTCCTTTTTCACACGTCTATTAGTCACTGACTGACCAGGAGACATTCATGGCGAACTACACCACCGCTGACATCAAGGCGCTGCGCGAGAAGACCGGCGCGGGCATGCTCGACGTCAAGAAGGCCCTCGACGAGCCAACGGCGACGCCGAGAAGGCCATCGAGATCATTCGCGTCAAGGGCCTCAAGGGCATTGCCAAGCGCGAGGGCCGCGCCGCCTCCGCCGGCCTCATCGCCGCCAAGGTCGTCGACTCCGGCAACGGCCAGGTCGGCGTCCTCGTCGAGATCAACGCCGAGACCGACTTCGTGGCCAAGAACCAGAAGTTCCTCGACTACGCCGAGCAGGTCCTCACCGCCGCCCTGGACTCCGGCGCCACCGACGCCGAGGCCCTGGCCGAGGTTGAGGTCGACGGCTCCACCGTCAAGGAGCTCACCGACGGCATGCAGGCCGTCATCGGCGAGAAGATCGTCGTGCGCCGTGTCGGCCGCCTCGAGGCCGACAAGATCGAGCTCTACCTGCACCGCACCAACCCCGACCTGCCCGCGCAGGTCGGCGTCCTGGTGGGCACCGACGCCAAGGCCGCCGAGGTGGCTCACGACGTCGCCATGCACATCGCCGCCTACTCCCCGGCCTACGCCACCCGTGAGGACGTCCCGGCCGAGGTTGTGGACAAGGAGCGCGCCATCGCCGAGGAGACCACCCGCGCCGAGGGCAAGCCCGAGAAGGCCATCCCCAAGATCGTCGAGGGTCGTCTCAACGGCTTCTTCAAGGAGAACGTCCTGGTCGACCAGGCCTTCGCCAAGGACCCCAAGACCACGGTCGGCAAGGTTGTCGAGGCCACCGGTGGCGAGCTGACCGGCTTCGTGCGCTTCCGCGTCGGCGCCTGATCCGCTCACTGATCGGGGCGGGGGCGCGAGCATCATGCTCGCGCCCCCGCCCCGTTTCTCTCTCCCCACTCATCGGCATCCCTCACCGTCTGCTCCCCGGGGCGCCCTCCTCGAGCACGTCTTCTTCGTGGCCCTGGTCCCATGGCACGGCCCCATGGTGTGCCTGACCGCCGGGGTTGACGCTTATCGTGGCCCGGCACCCGCCCGGACGGGGTAGGCTGTGCCAAGCCTGCCCACCGAACCCAGGAGACATAGCGCAATGAGTCAGGAACCGGCTCGTGACGACCGCGTCGCCCACGGCACGCACCCCAGACGTGTTCTACTCAAGCTCTCCGGTGAGGTCTTCGGTGGCGGATCCATAGGTCTGGACCCCGACGTCGTCTCCGACGCCGCCCGCCAGATCGCCGAGGCCGTGCGCGCCGGAGTCCAGGTCTCCGTCGTCGTCGGAGGCGGGAACTTCTTCCGCGGCGCCGAGCTCTCCTCACGCGGCATGGACCGCGCCCGCGCCGACTACATGGGCATGCTGGGAACCGTCATGAACGCCCTGGCCCTGCAGGACTTCATTGAGAAGGCGGGGGTGCCCGCCCGTGTCCAGACCGCCATCGCCATGGGACAGGTCGCCGAGTCCTACATCCCCCTGCGCGCCATCCGCCACATGGAGAAGAACCGCGTCGTCGTCTTCGGCGCCGGTGCCGGCCTGCCCTACTTCTCCACGGACACCGTCTCGGCCCAGCGCGCCCTGGAGACCCACTGCGACGAGCTGCTCGTGGGCAAGAACGGGGTCGACGGCGTCTACACCGCCGACCCCCGTAAGAACCCCGATGCCCGGCGCCTGGACCAGCTCACCTACGAGCGCGCCCTGGCCGACGGCCTCCAGGTGGTCGACGCCTCCGCCTTCGCCCTGTGCCGCGACAATGGCCTGACCATGCGCGTCTTCGGCATGGGGGAGCCCGGCAACATCACCCGAGCCCTGCTGGGTGAGAGAATCGGGACACTCGTCAGCTGCGACTGACCCGGCTGCGAGCTCCGACGGGCCGCCGAGGGCCCCTTCGAGCTCCGTGACCGCGTGCGGCGCAGACGGCCGGCACACCCCCCAACCCGCAGCCATCCCCGCGATGGCCGATCACTACCTGACGAACCCACGACCGCCCAGTAAAGGAAGCACCATGATCGACGACGTCATGCTCGAGGCCGAGGACAAGATGGACAAGGCCCTCCAGGCCGCCAAGAGCGAGCTGGCCACCATCCGCACCGGCCGCGCCAACCCCTCGATGTTCAACGGGATCGTCGTGGACTACTACGGCGCCCCCACACCCGCTCCAGCAGCTCGCCTCCCTGACGATCCCCGAGGCCCGCACCGTCCTGGTCAGCCCCTTCGACCGTTCCGCCATGAAGGACATCGTCACCGCCATCCGCGAGTCCGACCTCGGCGTCAACCCCACCGATGACGGCACCGTCATCCGCGTCACCCTGCCGGCACTGACCGAGGAGCGCCGCAAGGACTACGTCAAGCTCGCCCGCTCCCGCGCCGAGGACTCCCGCGTCCAGGTGCGCGGTATCCGCGGCAAGGCCAAGAAGGAGCTCGAGGCCATCAAGAAGGACGGTGAGGCCGGCGAGGACGACGTCAAGCGCGCCGAGCACGAGCTCGACGGCCTCACCAAGCGCTTCGTCGAGCAGATCGACGCCGCCCTGAGCGCCAAGGAGGCCGAGCTCCTCGAGGTCTGAGCCGCCTCGTCCCGGGAGCGGCCGCGCCACCACCCGGCCTCCCGCCCTGTCCCGTCAACCCCTGTGAGCCCCGTGTCGCCTCTGCTGAACCCGCGCCCCACGCGCAACCACGACCCCCTGCCCGCCACCGGGCGGGCGGGACGCAACCTGCCCGCCGCCATCGGGGTGGCGGTCGTGCTCATCGCCGTGGTCCTGGGGTCCCTGGCCTTCTACAAGGTCATCTTCGTGGGCGTCGTCGTCCTGGCCGTGTGCGGTGCGCTGTGGGAGCTGGCGGCGGCCTTCGCCCGCAAGCGCATCCGCCTGCCCCTGGCGCCGCTGTGGCTGGGGACCCTGGGAATCTCCGTGTGCGCCTGGGAGGTGGGAGCGGAGGCGGCCTTCGGTGCCTACGTCGCCACCGTCGGCGCCTGCGTCTTGTGGAGCTTCATGGACCAGGCCGAGGCGGAGGTCGGCACCGTCCTGGAGCAGGCCGGCCACGACATCCCCCGCACTGAGGCCCACGATGAGGTCCGCCGCTCGCGCTCCAGCGCCGCGGCCGCCTCGGTCTTCGCCGCCACCTACCTGCCCTTCCTGGCCGGCTTCGCGGTCCTGCTCCTGGTGCAGGAGCACGGAGTGGGAAAAGTCATGATGCTCATCGCCCTGGCGGCCGCCAACGACACCGGCGGGTGGATGGCCGGCATCACCTTCGGCCGTCACCCCCTGGCGCCCTCGGTCTCACCCAAGAAGTCCTGGGAGGGGCTCATGGGCTCCCTCATCGCAGCCGTCGCCACCGGTGCCGGCTGCGTCTGGGCCATCGGCGGCCCCTGGTGGGCCGGGGCCGCACTGGGTGCCTGCACCGTGATCGTCTCCACCCTGGGCGACCTGGGGGAGTCCCTGCTCAAGCGGGACCTGGGACTCAAGGACATGGGCACGCTCCTGCCCGGGCACGGCGGAATCATGGACCGGCTCGACTCGATCCTCGTGGCCGCTCCACTTGTCTACGCCTTCACCCTCCTGGTGAAATAGGGACGCATGCCGCACCCACCCCTATCGACCAGCCCGGCCCTCCCCAGCCCCGGGACACGAGGAGCACGAGCGTGAGTCCATCGCGAGCACAGCAGCGCCCCCGGCGCCCGCAGCCCGTCAGCATCACCGGACGGCCACATGACGGCCGGGTCCAGGTCATGCCCACCGACCAGCCCCCGGAGGGCGCCACCAGCCCCGACGCCAAACCGCGCCTGTCCTTCGCGGTGCCCGCTGCGCGCGGCAAGGCCCCCCGCCACCTGGCCGACCTCGACCTGGCCGGGCGCAAGGCCGCCTGCAAGGACTCGGGCCTGCCCTCCTTCCGGGCCGACCAGCTCTCACGCCACTACTTCACGCACTTCACCCGCGACAGCGCGGACATGACCGACCTGCCCGCCGCCCAGCGCGAGCAGCTGTGCGCCGAGCTGCTGCCCGAGCTCATCACCCCGGTACGCGCCCTGAGCGCCGACGGCGGGCGCACCATCAAGCACCTGTGGGAGCTGCACGACGGCGTGCGAGTCGAGAGCGTCCTCATGCGCTACAAGGAACGCACCACCCTGTGCGTCTCCTCCCAGGCTGGCTGCGGCATGGCCTGCCCCTTCTGCGCCACCGGTCAGATGGGCCTGACCCGCAACCTGTCCACCGGGGAGATCGTGGAGCAGGTGCGCCACGCCGCCCAGGCCTCGGCCGCCGGGGAGCTGACCGGGGGACCGGCCCGCCTGTCCAACGTGGTCTTCATGGGCATGGGCGAGCCGATGGTCAACTACAAGAACGTCGTCGGCGCCCTCCACCGGCTCATCGACCCGGCCCCGGAGGGCTTCGGCCTGTCGGCGCGTGGCATCACCGTCTCCACCGTGGGACTCGTCCCCCTCATCCGCCGACTCGCCGGCGAGGGGCTGCCGGTGACCCTGGCCGTCTCCCTGCACGCCCCCGACGACGAGCTGCGCGACGAGCTCATCCCCGTCAACTCCAAGTGGAAGGTCGGCGAGCTGCTCGACGCCGCCCACGACTACTTCCTGGCCACCGGCCGGCGCGTGTCCATCGAGTACGCGCTCATCAAGGACATGAACGACCACGCCTGGCGCGCCCAGCTGCTCGCTGACGAGCTCAACCGCAGGGACACCGGATGGGCCCATGTCAACCCCATCCCGCTCAACCCCACTTCCGGGGTCCATCTGGACCTGCTCGGAGGTTGCGGTTCAGGATATGTTCGTCGACACGCTCCGGCGTGCCGGAATTACCACGACAGTGCGAGACACTCGAGGCAGCGACATCGACGGTGCCTGCGGTCAGCTCGCGACCGAGGTACTCAACCAGGAGAGGGTCAAGACGACATGAGCGACATGTTCCCCAAGTCAGCGCTCCTGCGACCGGGCTACCGCCCCGAGCAGGTGGACCGCTACTTCGAGACGGCTCACGAGATCTACGACGCCGGTGAGCTCGACGAGATGGACTCCGAGGGCGTGCGCACTGTCGCCTTCGACGTCGTCCTGCGCGGCTACCAGCCCCAGGCCGTGGACGCCGCCCTCGACCGGCTTGAGGCCGCCTTCCTCCAGCGCCGTCGCGCGGCCTTCGTGGCCAAGAACGGCCGCCAGGCATGGATGGACCAGGTCACCCAGCTCGCCACCACCCTCTACCCGCGTCTGCTGCGCCCGGCCGGCGAGCGCTTCGCCCCGGCCTCCGGCCAGGGCTACGACAAGACCGACGTCGATGCCCTCATGGACCGTATCGCCGGCTACTTCGACTCCGACACCACTCTGACCTCCAGCGAGGTGCGCGGAGCGGTCTTCCGTCGCGCCCGGGGGAACAAGGCCTACGGTGAGCCCAGCGTCGACCGTTACCTGGCGCGCGTCGTCGAGGTCCTCCTGTCCGTCGAGTGAGTCACGCCCGTCGAGCCCTTCCTGAGGAAACCCGCCACCCCATGACCAGCCACGCAGCAGCGCCCTCCCACAACCCACAGCGACTGGTCCTCCTGGGATCCACCGGGTCGATCGGCACCCAGACGCTCGAGGTCCTCTCCCGCCTGGGGGAGCACGCCCCGCGAGTGGCCGCCCTGGCCGCCGGCGGATCGCGCCTGGAGCTCCTGGCCCGCCAGGCCATCACCTGGGAGGTTCCTGTCCTGGCCGTCACCGGCGGGGGGAGAGGACCTCGCCGGCCGCCTGCGCCAGGCCCTGAGAGCCGCAGCCGTCCAGGCCGGCCGCCCCGACCCGGTCACCACCATCCTCACCGGCCCGGACGCCGCCACCACGGCGGTCCAGGCCGCCGAGCTCGGGGCAGGCGACACGGTCGTCAACGGCATCACCGGCTCGGTGGGACTGCTGCCCACACTGGCCGCCCTGGCCAGCGGAGCCCGCCTGGCCCTCGCCAACAAGGAGTCCCTCGTCGTCGGGGGCGCCCTGGTCCGCCAGGCGCTGACCCGACCCGGCCAGATCGTCCCCGTGGACTCCGAGCACTCCGCCATCGCCCAGGCCCTGGCCAGCGGGCGCCACGAGAAGGGACTGACCAGCCCCGTCCTCAGCGGACGCAGCGAGGTCAGGCGGCTGGTCCTGACCGCCTCCGGCGGCCCCTTCCGCGGGCGCAGCCGCGCCGAGCTCACCGGGATCAGTGCCGCCGCCGCCCTCAAGCACCCCACCTGGGACATGGGGCCGGTGGTGACCATCAACTCCTCGACCCTCATCAACAAGGGGCTCGAGCTCATTGAGGCCCACCTCCTGTTCGACGTGGCACCCGAGCGGATCGACGTCGTCGTCCACCCCCAGTCCGTCATCCACTCCATGGTGGAGTTCACCGACGGCGCCACCATCGCCCAGGCCTCCCCGCCCGACATGCGCCTGCCCATCGCCCTGGGCCTGACCTGGCCCGAGCGCCCTGACCTGTCGGGCCTGGTGGCTCCCAACGACTGGCGCGAACCGGTCAGCTGGACCTTCGAGCCGCTGGACGGCGCCGCCTTCCCAGCCGTCGACCTGGCCCGCAGCGCCGTGGCGGCCTCCGACACCCACCCGACCGTGCTCAACGCGGCCAACGAGCAGGCCGTCGCCGCCTTCCTCGCCGGTGGCCTGGAGTGGCTCGACATCGTCGAGATCGATGCGGCCGTCGTCGGCGAGCACGAGGGCCTGACCGGCCCGGGCCTCGACGACGTCCTGGCCGTGGAGACCTGGGCACGCGCCCGCGCCGACGAGCTCATCGCGGCACGAAACGGAGGAACGCACTCGTGAGCACCACCCTGGCCTACATCCTGGGCATCGTCATCCTCGTCATCGGGATCGGTGTCTCAGTGGCCCTTCACGAGCTCGGGCACATGATCCCCGCCAAGAAGTTCGGTGTGAAGGTACCCGAGTACTTCATCGGCTTCGGACCCAAGATCTGGTCTTTCAAGCGCGGGGAGACCGAGTACGGCGTCAAGGCCATCTGGCTGGGCGGCTACGTCAAGCTCGTCGGCATGCTGCCGCCGGCCAGGCCCGGCAGACCGGACCGCCGACGCAAGGACGGAAGCCTGGGCATGGTGGGCGAGGCTCGCGCCGAGGCCCTGGAGGAGATCCAGCCCGGCGAGGAGCACCGGGCCTTCTACCACCTCAGCGTCCCCAAGAAGCTCGTCGTCATGGCCGGGGGAATCCTCACCAACCTGGTCCTGGGGATCGTTCTGCTGGCCGTGGCCGTCGGCGTGGTCGGCATCCCCGGACGCACGACGACGCTGTCGACCGTGGCGCCCTGCGTGTCGTCCGACATCGACGCGGGCGCCCCCTGCCAGGACTCCGACCCGGTCGGCCCCGCCAGCGCCGCCGGCATACGGGTCGGCGACAGGATCGTCTCCTGGGGCGGGGTGAAGGTCTCCACCTGGGAGGAGTTGCAGGCCCGGATCGCCGCCCAAGGCACCAGCCCCACCGAGGTCGTCATCGAGCGCGACGGAGCCGAGCGCACCGTGAGCGTCACCGCGGTCGAGGCCCAGCGCACCGTTCGCGACGCGCAGGGCGCCCCGGTCAAGGACGCCTCCGGGGCCGTGCGCACCCAGGCCCGCCCCTATGTCGGCATCTCCCCGTCGCTGGGAACCATTCCCCTGAGTACCGCCAAGATCCCCGGCATCATCGGGCAGGCCATCGGTGGGACGGTCAAGGCCATCGCCACCCTTCCGGTGGGCCTCTATCACGCCGTCCAGGCGGCGCTGGGCGTGGAGCAGCGCAGCGCTGACAGCGGCGTCGTGGGCCTGGTAGGCATGGGACGCATGGCCGGAAACGCCACCAGCGGCGGTGTGGCCGGAGGCGGGGCGGTCCCCCTGTCGATGCGAGTGAGCACCATGCTCATGCTGCTGGGCAGCC
This sequence comes from uncultured Sanguibacter sp., assembly GCA_916438365.1. Next base: position 13,884 of record CAKAEY010000014.1, on the reverse strand, counting down.
TCAACCTGGCGCTGTTCGCCTTCAACCTGGTGCCCCTGCTGCCACTGGACGGCGGGCACGTGCTCGGAGCCTGCTGGGAGGGCATCCGGCGCTCGATCGCCAAGGCGCAGGGCAAGCCCGATCCGGGCCCGGTGGACACGGCCAGGATGCTGCCCATCGGTCAGGTCGTCTTCGGTCTGCTCATCGCCATGGCCCTGGTCCTGGTGTGGGTGGACATCGCCGCGCCGCTGTGAGGCCCGCCGGGCCGGGGAGGGCGTGAGCAAATCGGTACCGGCGGGAGCGATGCCACACACCTGAGGCGCAGGGCCGAGCGGGGCGGGTGACATACTGGACGGGTGACTGAAGCGATCGCTCTTGGCATCCCTACGATGCGTGCCCAGGCCCCGGTCCTGGCGGCGCGCCGACCCACCCGCAAGATCCGGGTCGGCAGCCTCAACGTCGGTGGAGACGCCCCCATCACCGTGCAGTCGATGACCACCACGAAGACTCACGACATCGGCGCCACTCTGCAGCAGATCGCCGAGCTGACGGCCGCGGGCTGCGACATCGTGCGCGTGGCCTGTCCCACCGACAAGGATGCCGAGGCGCTGCCGATCATCGCCAAGCAGTCGCGCATCCCCGTCATCGCGGACATCCACTTCAACCCCAAGTACGTCTTCGCCGCCATCGACGCCGGCTGCGGTGCCGTGCGCGTCAACCCCGGCAACATCCGCAAGTTCGACGACCAGGTCGCCGACATCTGCAAAGCCGCCTCCGATGCCGGCGTCTCCCTGCGCATCGGCGTCAATGCCGGTTCCCTGGACAAGCGCCTGCTCAAGAAGTACGGGAAGGCCACCCCCGAGGCGCTCGTGGAGTCGGCCACCTGGGAGGCCGGGCTCTTCGAGGAGAACGACTTCCACGACTTCAAGATCTCCGTCAAGCACCACGACGTCGTCACCATGGTGCAGGCCTACCGGCTGCTGTCGGAGGCCGGCCAGTGGCCCCTGCACCTGGGCGTGACCGAGGCCGGCCCCGCCTTCCAGGGCACCATCAAGTCCTGCGCCGCCTTCGGCACCCTGCTGGCCGAGGGCATCGGCGACACCATCCGGGTCTCGCTGTCCGCTCCTCCGGTCGAGGAGGTCAAGGTGGGCACCAAGCTGCTGGAGTTCATGGGGCTGCGCGAGCGTCAGCTCGAGATCGTCTCCTGCCCCTCCTGCGGCCGGGCCCAGGTGGACGTGTGGACCCTGGCGGAGGAGGTCGAGGCCGGGCTCAAGAACATCACCGCCCCGCTGCGCGTGGCCGTCATGGGCTGCGTCGTCAACGGCCCCGGTGAGGCCCGTGAGGCGGACCTGGGCTGCGCCTCGGGCAACGGCAAGGGGCAGATCTTCGTACGCGGCCAGGTCGTCGAGACCGTCCCCGAGGACCAGGTCGTCGAGACCCTTCTCAAACACGCCGAGGGCATGGCCGCCGAGTTGGCCGAGGAGCTCGGTGAGGAGGCCCTGGTCGGCACCAGCCCTATGGTCTCCGCCGCCGGCTGAGGACCGGTGAGGGCGGGGGCGCCGAGGCCCCGCTCGAACCTGGTGGGTATGAGCTTCCTGCGACACCGCGATCGCGGACGCGTTCAGCGCGGCGCTGACCGCTTGACACCGGTCCCCTCCGACCAGGTGTCAGGGGTCATGTCTCTGTGCGCCCTCGAGCCGGTCAGCGCCGTGGGCCTGGTCCAGCAGATGCAGCGCTGGTCTCGTTGGGGCCGCGGTGACGTCGTCGCCCTGGGTGGCCTGGCCCACCCCATCGCGGCGGCGTGGGCGGTCGGCTCGCTCATGCCCTTGGGCCTGGCCGGACGCCCCGAGCACGGCCTGCGAGCCGCGGGCTCCGGAGAGATCTGGGCTCTGGCCGAGCATGCCAGACCTCGGCTGTCCCGTCGCGGCTCGGTCTCAGGACCGGCTCAGGACGTCGCCGCCGTCTGGGGCGCTCTGAGCGAGCAGGGGCAGCGCTCCCGCCACGAGCGCTGGAGGCAGCCGGTCCTCACCGCCCCTCACATGGGGGGTGGGCTGGTGAGCGCGTACCTGGGCGTCGTTCGTCTCAGGCGTGGGTGGTGCAGGCGGTTCGTCCGGCCCGGCCGGACGAGGAGGAGCTGGTCCTGCCGGCCTCGGTGGACATGTTCGTCGGCGAGCTCGGCTACGACCCCACCGCCGACGGCCTCGGATACAGGCGCCACGTCAGCTGGCTCATTGAGCAGGGACGCAGCTACATCGTCCTCGACGACGGCGCAGGCCACCCGATCCGGCCCGGATCGCCCCGGGAGGTGGCTTTCAAGGCCGACGTCGGAGCCCTGTGGCGCTCCCCGTCCGGCGGCGTCGCCCAGCTGACCGGAGTGTGGACGCGCCCGGACCTGCGTGGGAGAGGAGTGGGGGCGGCGGCGCTGGCCGGCGTCGTGGATGCCGTCTACCGAGACCATGTCGGGGCCGACGGCGTCGTGAGCTCTACGTCAACGACTACAATGCCGCGGCCTTGGCGCTCTACCAGTCCCTCGGCTTTCGACAGGTGGGCCTGTTCGCCACCGTGCTCCTGTAATACCGGTGAGGCAAGACGATGTTCCTTGGCACAGGCCGCCTGCAAAGCCATGGTGAACAACATATGGAGCACCCTGGGCAACTCGCCTACGATGACCAATCGTGCGCAATACGGTCGAAGTCGACTCCGAGAGCACGGAGCGTCAGAACAATATCGAGGTCTGGAACGATCTCGTCTCGCCCAGAGATTTGCTCATCTGTCTTCTGATTTCGGTGATGTGTATCGTTGCGGCGGTACTTTTATCCGTCTCTTTCGGGGGAAAGCCGCTGTTCTGGGGGCTGGGAGCCTCAACGATCGGATTTATCGCCTGCTGCTTCCTGGTGAGTCCCAAGCGCGAGGTCACCATTGTCGAGGAGCTGAGCATCGGCACGAGTGAGGGGGGCGGACCAGTGACCGTGAGCCTTCTTCTCATGATGGTGGTCGCCATTCTGGCCGCCGTGGTGCTGTACACGTTCATCGGGTTCATTCCCGGCACCGATGAGACCGGGGTGCTCGCGCCCGTCACCCTGGCGATCATCCTGGCCGGAGCCCCGCCGCACGTGGTCCTCGCCTTCTTCATCTCCGCCGTGGTCACGCTCAACCTCATGAACGGCATCCCAACGGCGCTGGTGGGCCTTCCTGGCGGGGTCATGTCCGCTCCGCTCATGGATCATGCCATGGTGCTGCGCAACAAGGGTCTGGCCTCAGACACGATCCGGAAGATGGCGGTGGGGTCGGCCATCGGAACCCTTATCTCCATTCCCCTGAGCTTCCTCCTGGCCAGTCTGCTGCTGCCCATGGCCGACTGGATCAAGTCCAACTCCGATATCGTCCTGGCTGCCGGAGCCGTGATTCTGGCCCTGCTCGGAAAGAACCGAATTCTCTCCCTGGTATCGATTCTTCCCATGGCACTCCTGTTCCAGGCGCTTCCGGCGCTCTACCGAGGAGCGGGGATTATCCCTGAGAAGGCCAGTGTCAATACCTCCTTCTTCCTCGGGATCACCGTGGGGCCCATGCTCCTGACCCTCCTGGAGCTGCTCAATGCCAAGCGTCGGGAGGCGCTGCCGCACGGTAACCGCACCAAGGCCGAGCTGCTGCGATCCGGTTTCGAGCGACAGGCGTTGTGGCCGGGGCGGCTCATCACGAGGTCCGAGGGCTGGTGGAGTGCCGCCATGGCCGCCATCTCTACCCCGCTGTTCATTCTCAGCCCGGTGGGCCTGACCTTCCTGCTGGGCGAGGCCTCCGTGGCCCGCCAGAAGGAGGACCGGGTGCCCCGCGCGCAGCGTGCAGTGACCGTTATGAGCGCCCTGACCCACTCGACCTACCTGGCCGGCGTCATCATTCCGCTGGTGGCGCTCGGGGTCCCGATCTCCGGCGTGTCCGTCGGCCCCGCCGGTCCGCTGTTCAATGCGGGCTCGGTCTACACCAAGCAGCACAACCTGCATCACCTGCTGGACCTGCCCGGATTCATCATTACCGTGACCATCGGGGCTCTTGCCGCGGTTGCGATCACGTACGTCATCGCCGTGCGCTGGTCCTCGCAGATCACCTACTTCGTCATGCGTCGCATTCCCCACGAGGCGGTGCTGGCGCTGTTCGTCGCCTTCGTCCTCCTGCTGGCCTACATCGACGCTGACCAGAAGGCAGGCCTGGCCAATGTCTTCGGGGTCCTGCTTGTGGGAATCGCGTGCGGGTCGCTCAACCGACTGGGCGTCTCCTACGGCGTCCAGTTCATGTCCCTCTACGCGGCTCCCGGCATCGTCAAGGCCCTGGCCGCTCTGGCCTGACCTCCTTCTCGCGGGATGCGGCGGAGGTTGGGGACCGGCCTCCGCCGCACGTCTGTTCCGATCGGCCACGCGAGACTCCGATGTTGAGTCCTGATACCAGCACTCTATGAGTCAGTCAGAGTAAGGGGCAGAGGGGGACGATCCCCCTTGACGGAAGCACCTGGTGACGGTTAGGTATCGCTGCGGTGCGCCAGACGGGTCAGGTCGACGCCGAGCAGACGCGCCTGTTCGGCGGTGCGTCCGGTCACGACCACATCGGTACGGCGCAGCTGGGCCACATCGGCCGCTCCCAGCAGGGTCATGAGCGTGCGCACGTGGTCGCCCCAGGTGCTCAGCTCGCGGCGCAGGGCCTCGGGGCCCTCCTTGACCAGGGTGCGCAGCACGTGCCCGGAGGCCCCGACGGCGCAGGCCCCCAGGGCCAGTGACCGCACGACGTCGAGCGGGTTGCGCACGCCGCCGGAGGCCAGTACCGTCAGGCTGACCGGCTCCGATCCGCTCAGCGACTCCAGCAGGCACAGCGCCGTCGACTGGCCCCAGCCGACCAGGTAGGACAGGTCGCGCTGCGGGCGGCGCTCGTTCTCGATGGCGATGAAGTCCGTGCCCCCCCCGCTCCGGCCACGTCGACGGCCGCGACACCGGTACGCGCCAGGGATTCGATGCTCCGGCGTGAGAGCCCGAAGCCCACCTCCTTGACCACCACCGGGACGGGCACGGCCGCGACAATGGTGGCGACCGCCTCCTCCCAGCCGCTGAAATCGCGGTCGCCCTCGGGCATGACCAGCTCCTGGGCCGCGTTGAGGTGGATCTGCAAGGCATCGGCCTCAAGCATCTCCACGGCCCGCGCCGCCTCCTGCGGGCTGACCGTCGGCCCGACGTTGGCTAGCACGAAGGCGCCCGGGGCCCGACGGCGGATGACGTGGAAGCCATCTGCCCGCTCGGGGTCGTGCAGGGCCACGTGCTGGGAACCGCAGGCGATCGCGACTCCTGCCTCAGCGGCCGCCTCGGCCAGGTCGGCGTTGATGGCCGCCGTCGCCTGCGTCCCGCCGGTCATGGCGTTGATGTAGAACGGGGCCTCCCAGCGGGAGCCCAGCACGGTGGTGCCGATATCGACCTGCTCAGCGCTGACGCCCGGCAGGCTGTGGTGGATGAAGGAGACGTCGTCGAAGGCGTTCGCACGGTCCTGGCGGTGCAGGTGCACCGCCAGCTCCAGGTGCTCGTCCTTGCGGGAGGCCCGCTGTGAGTCGGTGGACTCGTGGCTCATGAGGTGACCTCCATAGGGGGCACGGGGGAGTCGTGGGTGTAGATCGCCAGGTCCAGGGGCTGGATACTGGCCGCCCTCCAGGCGGAGCTCATGGCGGCGATGTCCTTGTCCGGCGGGCACAGGGCGATACCGCAGTCCCCGCCGCCGGCCCCCGAGCTCTTGGCAGCGGCCCCGTGATCGCGGGCGATCTCGACCAGCCGCGTCAGCTCGGGAGTCTCGATGACACGGCCGCTGATCCGTCCGAGCTGCACCAGAAGCACCCGGTTTCGCGTGATTGCGCTCATGACCTGGCCGGCGTCGTCGTCCTCGATGGCCGTGGTCAGGGAGGCCAGGGTGTCCTGGCTGGCGCGCAGGAAGGACGAGTAGACGTCGTCGGCCCCGCGGGAGCCCGCCTGGACGCCGGCAACCAGGGCCGGGGTGGAGGCGGGAGCCCCAGTCCATCCCACCTGAAGCCTCACGGAGGGAACCGGCAGTCGACGCAGGCACAGGCCGGGCCAGTCGGATTCCAGCAGGTCTCCTGTGCCGCCACGGGCCTGCGCCCGTTGCCTGGCCCGGCGCAGCCACACGCGGTCGGGTGAGGTGTAGTCCACCCAGCCGGTCACGGCGCTGGCCGCGATGTCGCCCCCCGAGCCGATCGGCTGGACCGCGTCACTGGCCAGCATCGCCAGCTTGTAGACACGCGAGTCGTCCAGACTCAGGCCGTAGAAGCCCGCGACGGCGCGCACCGTCGCCACGGTCACCGCCGCGGAGGATCCCAGGCCCAGCTTGCGCCCGTCCGCCTCGTCCAGCTCGCTGGAGATGCCCAGGTTGAAGGACCCCAGCCGGCCACCACCCTCGGCCACCAGCGCCTCGACGACGCGGATCGCCGAGATCACGTAGTCGTCATCACCCCCGACAGCCTCAGCCAGGCCGTCCTGCGGTCGGTGACGCCAGGGCCTGGAGCCGTTGGCGTAGAGCCGCGAGCTGATCGTGCCCGCGTACCCGCCGGCGGGGGAGCAGGGCGTGATACGCACGGTGATGAATCGGTTGACCGCCACCAGGACCGCTCGGTGGCCGGGCTCGACGACGGCGTACTCGCCGGCGATGTAGAGCTTGCCCGGCGCCCTGGCGACCACGCCGTCAGCGTGAGGGGTCATGAGTCTTCCTCGATACGCACCCCGCCGCCGGGATGCCTCACCGAGACGGTGGTGCCGGGCAGACGGTCGCGCAGCGCGGCGGCGACCTCCTCAGCCCGGGCACCCTCAGTGAGCACCTTGACATTGGGACCCGCATCGATCGTCGCCCACACGGGCAGTCCTTCATCGCGCATGGCGCGGATCGCGTGCAGCGCCGCAACGGTCTGCGGCAGCCAGTAGACGATGCCCGGACGGGTGGCGATCATCGTGGCGTGCATCCCCAGGGCGTTGCCCTCGACAACCTCCCCGAGCCGCTCCAGGTCACCGGTCCGGACCGCGTCCAGCGCCACCTGAAGGTCCCCTCTGCTGGCTTCGACCCAGGCAGGGAAGAGTGGAGAGGTCGCCATGGTCGCCCGCATGGCCCGGGTGGAGCTGATGGGCTTGTACCGCTCGGAAAGCACGACGACGACCATCGCCAGGTCCATCTCGCACCCAACCGGCTCGGCGTAGGAGGAGGCGTCGTCGTGGCCCGCGTTCCACAGGACCAGCCCACCGAAGACGGAGCGCGTGGCCGACCCCGACCCGCGCCGGGCCAGCCGGGAGAGGGCACGGTCGTCGAGGTTCATGCCGGCGGCGCGGGAGGCGGCCGCCGCAAGCGCCGCAAAGCCCGCCGCCGAGCTCGCCAGCCCGGCCGCCAGCGGCACCGAGGACCGGGAGATGACGGTAGCCGGTGTGGCGACGCCTGAGCGGGAACGTACCAGGTCGAGGAACCGGCTGACCCGGGCCAGCTCGGTGCCGGTCGGGCAGGAGCCGTTGATCGTCACCGAGTCTGCGGCGCCGGCACCGCCGTCGAAGGAGACCGTCGTCGTCGTCCGGGTGCCGCCGAGGGTGAGGGACAGGCTCGAGGTGGCGGGGATCGCCTGTGCCTCATCGACCTTGCCCCAGTACTTGATGAGCGCGATGTTGGTGTTGGCGCTGGCTGTCGCCGTCGGGGCAGCGGCCGGGGAGGAGCCGGCAGCGGCTCCAGGGGGTACGGCGGTCACTCGTCCACCTCGCTGATGCGCATCCGATAGCTCCATGTCTCCGGTGCGCCGGCCTGTTCCAGGGCGGCACGCACCAGGCGCGTGGCGGACTCGCCGGTGACCAGGGCGATGACGCAGCCGCCGAGTCCTCCGCCGGTGAGCTTGGCGCCCAGTGCCCCGGCGCTGCGGGCGGCCTCGGTGAGGTCATCGAGGATCGGCAGGCTCAGGCTGAGTTCGGTCAGCACCGCGTGCGCCTCATTCATGACGGCCCCGAGGGCCGGGGCGTCGGCCTGGTCCAGGGCCATGATCGCGTTCTGGGTGAGCGTCCCCAGGTGGTTGATACGCGGGCCGATGTTGTCAGGATCGCTCTCGTAGCGCCGGCGCAGGCCACTGACGGCCTCGCGGGTGGAGCCGTGGACGCCTGAGTCGGCGATGACCAGGAAGGCGTTGTCGATGCGCTGGCTTAAGGGGCGCATCTGTCCGCCCTGGAACCGGATGGGGCACGGTGAGCAGGTGGCGGCGGCGTCCAGCCCCGAGGGCTTGCCGTGCGCGATCTGCTCAGCCATCTGCGTCAGCGCGAACAGCTCATCGGAGCTGGCCTCGCGCCCGCAGGCGTCTAGACAGCGCGAATGATGGCGCCGGCCGCCGCCGCCGACGAGCCGAGCCCGCGCTCATGGGGGAAGTCGCTCACGGTGGTGATATCGAAGGCCTGGACCAGGCCCCCGGAGAACTCGCGGGCCACCTCGAAGGCCCGTGCGACACTGGCGAACCGGGACCCGGCCTGGTCCAGGGGCCCCGAGTAGTCCAGGCTGCTCAGCGTGGAGGGACCCGAGCTCGGGCTCGCCGTGGCTCGCATCCGCAGGTCCTGCAACGGTACGGCCACAGCGGGGTGCCCGTAGACGACCGAGTGCTCACCCAGGAGAATGGCCTTCGCCCACGTCTGGCCGTGTCCCTCACGGATGGAGGAGTGCCTGTCCATATGCTTCCTTGCCTGTGGCCCGCGAGCAGGGGGACGTGACGCGGGCCGAATTCAGGGATAAGAGGGTCGACGAACCCTCCGATGGGATGGAGCGTATCGGGCCCTTCTCGAGGGCCGCAAGTCGTCCCTGACCAGCGTCAAGGCCTCCGGTTCGCCCGGTGCGTCGTCGTTGGTCAGCCGGTCCTGAATCGCGTGATCTCGTACGATCGGGCGGGCTCCGTTGGGGCCGTGGCGTCAGACCCCGTAGGATCACCCCGTGCTGCACAGACTCTCCATCTCCTTCATCCGTACCCTGCGCGAGGATCCGGCCGACGCCGAGGTCGCCAGCCACCGCCTGCTCGTGCGCGCCTGCTACGTCCGCCGGGCCGCGCCCGGGGTCTACACCTGGCTGCCGCTGGGGCTGCGGACACTGCGCAAGATCGAGGACATCGTGCGCCAGGAGATGGACGCCATGGGCGGCCAGGAGGTCCACTTCCCGGCTCTCCTGCCGGCCGAGCCCTACCAGGCCACCGGGCGCTGGGACGACTACGGCCCCACCCTGTTCAAGCTCCGCGACCGCAAGGACGGGGACTACCTGCTGGCCCCCACCCACGAGGAGATGTTCACCCTCGCGGTCAAGGACCTCTACTCCTCCTACAAGGACCTGCCGGCCGTCATCTACCAGATCCAGACCAAGTACCGCGACGAGGCCCGCCCTCGCGCCGGCATCATCCGCGGCCGCGAGTTCGTCATGAAGGACTCCTACTCCTTCGACATCGACGACGCCGGCCTGGCCGCCGCCTACCAGGCCCACCGTGACACCTACGAGCGGATCTTCACCCGCCTGGGCCTGGACTACGTCATCGTCAACGCCATGGCCGGCGCCATGGGCGGATCCCACTCCGAGGAGTTCCTCCACCCCTGCGAGATCGGCGAGGACACCTTCGTGCGCTCCTCAAGCGGCTACGCGGCCAACGCCGAGGCCGTCACCACCGTGGTCCCCGAGGCCGTGGACGCCTCCGGGATCGGCCCGGCGCGCGTGGTGGACACCCCCGACACCCCCACCATCGACTCCCTGGTCGAGCTGTGCAACCGGGCCTACCCGCGCTCCGACGGGAGGGCCTGGACGGCCGCCGACACCCTCAAGAACGTCGTCGTCACCTCATCCACCCCGGCGGCGAGCGCGAGCTGCTGGTCGTCGGCGTGCCCGGGGACCGCGACGTCGACATGAAGCGCCTGGAGGCCGCCGTCGCCCCCGCCGAGGTCGAGATGGCCGGCGACACCGACTTCGAGACCCACCCCGAGCTCGTGCGCGGCTACATCGGCCCCACCGCCATCGGCCCGAACTCCCCGTTGCGGCGCGTGGAGAAGCGCGAGGACGGCACCGAGGTCCTCACCGGCTCCGTGCGCTACCTCGTCGACCCTCGGATCGTGGAGGGAACCAGCTGGGTCACCGGCGCCAACACCGACAAGAAGCACGTCCTGGACCTGGTCATGGGCCGTGACTTCACCGCCGACGGCACCATCGAGGCCGCCGAGGTCCGTGAGGGCGACCCCGCCCCCGACGGCTCCGGCCCCCTCCACCTGGCCCGCGGCATCGAGATCGGCCACATCTTCGAGCTGGGACGCAAGTACTCCCAGGCCCTGGGACTGACCGTCCTGGACGAGAACGGCAAGGCCCGCGTGGTCACCATGGGCTCCTACGGCATCGGCGTCAGCCGTGTCATGGCCGCCCTGGCCGAGGCCAACCACGACGACAAGGGACTGTCTTGGCCCGTCCAGATCGCCCCCTACCACGTGCAGGTCCTGGCCACCGGCAAGGACCAGACCGTCTTCGACGTCGCCGAGCAGATCGCCTCCTCCCTGGACGCCGACGGCGTCGAGGTCCTCTACGACGACCGCCGCAAGGTCTCCGCCGGCGTGAAATTCGCCGACGCCGAGCTCCTCGGCCTGCCCTACACGCTGGTTGTCGGCCGGGACTGGCCAAGGAGGGAACCGTGGAGATCCGCGACCGCCGTACCGGCGAGCGCCGCTCCGTGCCCGCCGACGCCGCAGCGGCCGAGCTCAGTACCACCGTCCGCGCCGCGCTGGAGGCCGCCCGTCACTGAACGGCACGGCTGCTCAGTCCTCCATCCAGCGCCTGGTACGACGCAGCTCGACTCGTCCGGTGGGACCACCGCTGCCGAGGCAGGACAGGAGCGCTGCCGCGTCATCGGCATCGGCAACCAGGTGAAGCCGGCACGGCCCCACCCGTGTGGACCAGGAATGGAGGAAAGCCTCCATATCGGCTCGTGAGCGGGCCAGGGCCGTCGGAACCGCAAGGTGAACACTGTCATCGTGGTTCCATGCCCCCAGCGCCAGCAGCCTTCCCAGGAGACGCCGCAGCCCGTTCAGAGGCTGCTCGGCCGTGCCCTGCGCCAATGTTGCGGTAGTGGCCTCGAGGATGAAACGAGGACGGCGCCCCGGGGAGCTCAGGAGCTCGGTGAGGATGTCGGCGAACCGAGCGCTCTGACGGGTCCCCACCCCGTCCAGGCCGATCAGCACCCGCGGACGGGAGCCTCCGAAAGAATCGGTGGCACTCTCGCGAACCACGAGGTCGGGGCGGGGCCCGTCAGAGGAGTCCCCGTCCGCAGTGAGGTCGTATCGCGACAGGGCAACATCGAGAACGGCGCGAGCCGCTGCACTCCAGAAGGCCGTGGGCGATCCCCGGCGCAGCAGGGCCGGGGCACTCGTGATCTCGACCGCCTCCAGCACGCGGCCACGGCCGCGTCGTGACACCCGGTCCGCCGCGGGTGCTTGAGCGAGCCATCGCCGCGACTCGACCTGACGATCGAGGCCTGCCAGGGTAACGGAGTTGAGGGCATCAATATCCTCCGGGGCGGCGCCGTCATCCAGTTTGTCGAGGAGGCGGCGCTGGACCGGTGGCAGCATGGCATCGAGCCCCGTCTCGACAACAGGAGCGTCACAAGGCTCACCGGAGGCCGACACCGGGGCGCTCGCGGGATCATCGATCCGCACCAGTGACCACAGGTGCTCGGCCTTGCGACGCAGTCGGTTCAGGTCCGGGTTGGAGCGCAGTCGGGGATGGCTTGGCAGAGGCAGGTGACGGACCAGTTGTGAGCGACCTTGTCGACCCAGCCAGGGTCCAGACGCATCGTGCGACCGCGTAGCTGCTGCGTTGAGGCCGAGGTCGTTGCCGCCGTGAGATCGATAAGCGTGTTGACGGCAGGGCAGTCCCAGCCCTCTCCGAGAAGCCCCCGGGTGCCCACGACGAGTCGTACCTCCCCGGCAGCGACCAGTTCACTGACGGCCAGGACGAGCCCGGCACTGCCAACTCCCTGCCCGGTGACTGAGAGCATCCAGCCGTCATCGGTGGCGGGGAGTGCGAGACCGGTACTCCGACGCAGCCGATCCAGCAGCGAGGTGTCACCACTGGCCAGGCTCAGGCGGGAACTGGTCAGCAGCACCGGGTGCAAGGAGCGCAGATCCGCATCACTGAGCAGCGTACTCATGCAGCGCATCGCGCCTCCCGCAGGGCCGGGGCGTGACGCCGGGCCCAGGATGTCGAGCGCCCGGTGAGAGCTGAGTGCTCGGCCGCATCGGTGACGACCACTGCCCGCAGCCGTTCGCCAATGGAGTCGAGCTCGTGACGCAGGATGTCGACGACGGCCGTGTCCTTGGCTCTGGACGCGGCAGTGATGGTATCCACCGGGGATCGTCCCGCCCGGATACCGGAATCGGTCAGGTACAGCCCGAAACCTCTCAGCAGCTCGCGTGTGGACTCCCAGTCCCGCCGGCGCTCCGGCGCCGCCAGAAGCCGGTCATGAGCGTACCGGCCCAGGAGCCGGAGCTCATCGTCAAGATCAAGCAGGTCGAGCTCGGGCAGGAGCGGAACAACTCGAGTACTCAGAGCCGTGCCCCGGTAGCTGCCTGTTTTGCGCAGCAGCGCTGCTGCGGACGTGGCCAGTAGCGGGTCGGCGTCGAAACCCGCAACGATCCGACGCACCAGCTCGTCCTCCTCAGGAGGCTTCGCTGTCGCGGAGACATGGTGGTCATCCGCTCCAGCGATGCGAGGCAACGGTCCCGACCCGCTCCCGCCACCGGGAGCCGTGGACGACATGGGCGGGGCGACAACCTCAAGCAGGTAGTCGATGCCGTCGGGGCTCAGCAGCAGCTCGCCCACCCGGTGATGGAGCTCCTCTCCGGCGGTGGCCAGGAACGTTGTCTCCTCCGTGGACGGGAGCGTGAACCAGGCCAGTTGACGGCAGGGGGCGAGGTGACCGGCGCGGATGACGGCCGGAACCGGTACCTCAGCGTCGACGTCGCCCAGGAGTGCCCGATAACGTCGGGCCGACCGGTCCTCACCCGAGGGCTCAGTGGCCGTCAGACCGATGAGCGTGGGGGACAGGCCCGCTCGTTTCAGACGCCGTACGAGGTAGTGGACGACGATGGCCCAGTGGGCCTTCAGTGATGGCACTCGTCGAGGACGATGGTGGCGACTCCCGCGGTGATGAGTGCGTCCAGGCGTGCCCGGGCGCCGGGACCCAGAATCGAGTTGATGGCATCGTCGTCGAGCTCATCGACCTGACGGCGGATGGTGGTAGCGCGTGAACGGAGTCCACGGTTGTAGGCCCGGGGATTATCGGCTTCCAGGCGCTTCAGCCACGCCTCGGCGCTCCCGGCGCTTCGTCCGTCGGCCGTGAGCTCAGTGAGCCAGTGCGAGCGGGCTGCGTTGCTCCAGGCAGGGGAGGAGTCGACGACGGCCAGGGACTGATAGGTCAGCACCGTCAGGTCCGCGGCTTCTGCAGCCTGTTCTGGACGTGCGCTCGGCAGGTGGGTGCCGACGGAACCAGTGACCGACGGGGATCCGACGGCGGGAGAGATGAAGAGCTTTCGCGCTTGATGGATCCACTGGGCCCCGATGACCGTGGTGGGGACGAGGACGAGCGCACGACGGCCGTTGCGCACGGCCAGCTCCAAACCCATGAGGGTCTTACCCGATCCGGGTGGTGCGAGCAGGTGAAGCGTGGATCCGTCGTCGGGATGGAGCCGGTCAAGGAGACTCTGCTGGTAGTCGCGTAACGGCACTCGACGTGTCCACCGGCGCAGCGGGCGTTGCGTGGTGGGGGCGGCTGCGCTTGTCATGTCTCACCTCGGGGCTGCCTCGCCCTGGATATCGGCCAGGCGCTCCTGGGTCTCCTGCTCCCCC
>CAKAEY010000013.1 GCA_916438365.1 uncultured Sanguibacter sp. | reverse complement strand
GACCTGAGCACCATCGCCCATCATGGCCTTCGCCAGACGAGCCAGCTTCGCGACGCGCACGCTCACCGGCCTGCACCACCTCCGGGAAGCGCTCGGGATCGCAGACGTCGGGTCGGAACATCGAACACCCGGGCGTGACGAAAGCGCGAGGCTCCAGCATAGGCGTTTCCTCGAGGCCACCAAAACCGCATGCAGATCCGGCACGAGCTCGCGCGCGCCACAGCGAAGCCGGTCCGCGAGCTCATCGACGCTCATACCAAGGCCGCCAGGATGGCCTCGCGGTTTTGCGAAGTAGCGGTACGGCGCCTGGTGCGTACAGCCGGCACGACGTTACGGCCTCTCGCATACTCAGGCACTGTCAGGGCCGGCTTCATCGAGAGAGCGCTGGTTCGCAGCAGCTCGCGGAGCTGCAGATCCCGGCCACCCGTGGCGCCCTGAGGCGCCTGTCGTTTCTCAGAGGTCAGACGGAGTCGAGAACCGAACTACTGAGACGGTGTCGTTGGCTCAAGCTATGCTGACCCGGCACTGTCCTGGTCAATGGAGGGGTAAGGGGATGTCCCACGACGTCATCGTGATCGGTTCCGCGTGTTGGAGGCCTGACGACCTGCCGGCACTGCTGGCGCGGGCCGCCGGCAAGCGAGTTCTGGTCCTGGAGCGCATGCAGACGGGCGGACTGACTCACACCTTCCGGCGTGACGGCGCATCCTGGGACGTGGGGTGCACATCGGCCGCATCGGCGGAGGCGGGGCCGCGCCTGCATCGACGATCACTCTCCGGTGGCGAGCTGGAGTGGAACCGTGTGCCCGACTCCTGCCGGCAGGTTCGTCTGCGGCGTGGACCCGCGCGTCAGCAGCGGTCCAGTTCGGTACGGGCGTGATCTGCTGCCGCGTTCAGGAGGCCAGAGCCATTCACCGATGGCCTTCCAGGATGTTCGCTGGTGACACGGTGGCTGACGCTGGGCTTCGTCGGGATGGTCCCCAACCTGCGGCCTCTCGCTGCTCAGGGGCCGCCCAGCGCCTGGGGAGGCCCGGAAGAAAGCCACTCAGACGACGAAGGCGTATCTGGACCCCCACTCTCCGCTCAGGCTCAAAAGCCGTCCTGGCCAGTCAGTGGGGGACCATGCGGCCTGCCGCCGAAATCCTGCAATCGGCCTTTGCCGTGCACGCGCTGATTGTCTCCCACTCACACTCGAGGCGCCCCTCTGGTTTCGCGGTGGCAGCGCTCGGATCGCCCGCACCTTCTCGAGAAGGGGCATCGAGGCAGGCCGGAGGCGCTGTCCGCGTCGCGCGCAGGAGGTCACCGAGATCCTCACCGAGAACGGGACGGCGGTCAGTCCGAGCTGCATGAGACCACCGCGGCGCCCAGGTACGCGAACGCGTCTACCGCGCGGTCATCGTGTCCTGCCATCGGCGCCTCCAACACCTTCAACCGTCTGTTGCCCACATTCCAGGAGATCGGGAGACGCACCGCGCACGCCGCTCGCTGGGAGCACCTCGGCACGGCACGTCCGCGGTCACCGTCTTCCCTACGCTGCGTGATGACCCGCGCAGCGTCGGCATCGATGGTGAAACATCTGGGTGAACCGGGACCTCGATCACGAGGGTGCACAACAGTACAGCGATTCGCTGCTCGAGGGGCACCCTCACGATGTCTTCGTCTCCTTCCCTCTCGAAGTCCGGCGAGTCCCCGCATACCGCCGAGCTCATCCCTTCATGACGCGAGACCTTCCGGCAGTGGGCCGAGCAGCCCCGAGAAAAGCCGCGGCCCCGAGTACTTCGCTCTCAAGGAGCGCATCGCCCGGGCATGCTGGAGCCTGGCTGGGGAGCGCGGCTCCAGGGCTGACCGAGCTCGTGGACTACGTGGAGACCTCCGCTCCTTTGACCTACAGAGCACTACACGCTCAGTCCCGCCGGGACCTTCTACGGTCCTCGGCCACTCCCGCTGAGGTTCCGGGTCCCGCCCCTGGGACCGCGCACAGGCCGTCGGTCTGTTCCTCTCCGGACAGGATGCCGGGAGCGCCGGCATCATGGGAGCCAGATGGGCGGAGTCGCAGCCGCGTGCCAGGTCCTATGGGCCCCGCAGGATCCCACCATCGCCTCCGCTCTGCGCGAGGCGGAACTCCTGGTCTCGCGCAGTGCACCCACTGCCCGAGCGCTTACCTCGCCACCCTGGTCTCCAAACGGCGTCTGACTCCCCAGCGTGTGGGAGGCGGAGCTGCAGATTGGACAGCAGGGGATCGGCTCGTGGGCGCCAGGGCGAGTTCGCCCGTCTGCACGTGGGCGATGACGCATGGCGTGACTACTCGATCGCGGGGCTGGAGGAGGATCGTCTTCGTCTGCTCATCTCCACCCGGACAGGCGGCCGAGGGTTCCCAGTTCATTGAGAACGCGGACACGGGCGCGCAGACAGTGGTGGAGCTGCCCCTGGGCGGTTTCGGCTCGCCGACTCGGGCGAGCGCCGCCTGTTCATCGCCACTGGCACGGGATCGCGCCCATGCTGGCCATGTTCGCTCAGGGCTGCCGGCCCGGAGCACGACACTCTGCTCTTCGGGTGCCGTTAGCCAGGAGGAGGACCTGACCACCAGGATCAGCTCCCCCTTGCCGGGGACCGTCGTGCGCTGTCTGAGCCGCCAGGAGGCCCAGGCGCATTCCACGGACGAGTCACCCAGGCCTCACCGCGCTCGCTCACGACCTCCAGCTCGATCCCGAGTGCACGGACGTCTACCTGTGCGGTTCGGCGGCGATGGTGGCAGACGCACGAGACGTGCTCGAGCACGAGGGCTACACGTCGGTCCTGACCGAGCCGTATTGAGCCCCACGCGGACCATATCCGCCTGAGTTCGCTCCGATCGTCGACCGGAGCCTGCCTGCGGTGCCCTGGAGGTCACTCCACGGCTCGAATGTCCGCAACGCGCCACGGCTCCGGGACGACGATGAGCACGACCTGGCGAGTGAGGGCTGGAACCGTCGCGTTCCTCAGGCCCCCGAACGTGTTGGAGGCGCTTTTGAGACAGCGTCACCTGGACCCGCTCTCGCGCCGGCCCTGCTCCGCCGCGTCATCAGGCAGCCTCACCTCAGCGACCTGGCCGACGGAGTGTGCGGCTCCCTGACGCCTTCTCGAGTCCGACAGCTCGGTGAGAACCTGAGTATCGGCCCGCGCCGCGCGCGACCCCGGCACGTCGTGGCCGCCAGAGCGACGGCATCGCCGGCCATGAGGGCCCGGTCTCGAGCCGCGGACAGTCCGACGACGACTGGCCAGCCCACGTCGACGCCGCCGCTCCCGCCGGGAGCCTGCGTCGACGCCGTTGCGACTGAGCTCCGGCGACTAAGGGAGACGGGCTACGTGAAGGGATGGCTCCGGCGGGAGGAGGTCAGCGGCCGCGCCGATGCTGTCGGGCCGGCGGCCGCTCTGAGCGCCCACGCGGGCCCTGTGCGACACCAGGGCCTTGGCCGGCCCCAGGCGGCCAGGCAGATGGCCACCAGCGCCACTGCCGTAAGTCCCCAGGCGCGCGCGTGTCTGCGCCCTGATCCTCCTCTCTTCTCCCCAGCGGTGGCCGCGGGCCCTCGCCCGGTGCGGCCGGCACTGCCATGGTTGTTCCGTGGCTCGATCCTCGTCCTCGGCCGGCGGCTCGGTCGGGCTTTGGGCCTGAGCCGGGCCGACCGTGCGGGTCAGGGGTGCGGGCTGCTGCTCACCAGGGAGCCTGCAGCCATGCGGGCGCCGTCAGGCAGTTCGATGGGTGAGGCCTGCCCGAGCTGGGGTGCAGGCCGCCGGATCCCGTGCGGTGGGACGGTCTGCGGGCTCCTCGGCCAGGGCATCGGTCAGGATCTCGCCAGGCGCCGGGAGGCAGCCCGCCCTGTCGAGCACTCGGTCAGCAGACGGGCCAGGGCGTAGACGTCACCGGCCGCGGAAGGCGGGGCACCGGCGAGGCGTTCCGGCGCGGCATACCCTGCGTGCCCGTCTCCATGACGGAGCCCAGCAGGTCAGCGAGAACCGGGTGCCCATCGGCGGTCACCAGGACGTTGCCACTCGACACGTCCCCGTGGGTCGCTCCGTGCTCGTGCAGGTAGGCCAGTGCCGAGCCCAGAACGTCCAGGAGCGTGGCCAGCGAGGAGACGTTCAGCCGTCCTCGCGCCCCCCAGAACCCGTCGAGTCCCGCCCCGTCGACGAGGTCCATGATGACGCCCGCCCGATGCTCGGGCAGCGAGACCACCTCCCGCACGGTGACCAGGCCCGGGGTGGCGCAGGACGCGCAGATCGGCCAAGCGCCGTAGGACCAAGGCTCCAGCGCGCCCGCGGGGCGGGTCGACGACCCGGATGACCACATGGCGGCCCTGCGCATCCAGGCCACGGCGAGGGGCGCTGGGGCAGTGAACGCCCATGACCTCACCGACGGTGTAGCCCTGCTGCGACGGGGCGCTGAGCGCCGAATCGGGGATGCTCGGCTCCGCGTCCGAGGCGGTGAGCCCGGGCGCGAGGGGCATCCGCGCGCGCGGCCGCAGTCGCCGGCGAGGTACGGGACGGCGTCGGGGCCGGGACGGTGGGAGGCGCCATCTCCGGGGCAGTCGGCGGGGCGGGGGCACGTCGTCGGGCTCATGCACTCCATGGTCATCACGGCGCGCCGTGATGACCAGCCCTTTCGACCGGCCTGTGGATAACTCAGGTTCGGGGGCCGGTTGTGGTCACGTAGACTGCACCCGTGCTGCGTGAGGACATGGAGCTCGGTTCCCGCTCATCCCCTTCCATGAGGCTGGCAGCGGCAGAGGGATGTTCACGGCGAGATCGTGGAGGGGCGCCCCTCGACCCTTCTACTCGTGGAGCACGAACCGGTCTACACCGTTGGCAGGAGGGCCCACTCCTGAGCGGCCAGCGCCGACGTCGTCGAGCCGGTCACGTACCGGTGGTCGACGTGGACCCGCGGCAAGACCACCTCGGCGGGCCCGGACAGCTGACCGTGTACCCGATCCTGCGCCTGGCCCAGCCCATTGACGTCATCCGCTGCGCGTACGGGCCCTGGGGCCGCCGTCATTGACCTGTGCGGCCTCTACGGACTGGAGACGATCCGTCGAGGGCGCTCCGGTCCTGGCTGCCGGCCGATCCTGAAGCCGCGGGCGAGGCGGATCAGCTTGCGCGCCCCGAGCGCGAAGATCACCCGCCTGGGGGTGAGGTCGCCCGCGGCGTGACCATGCACGGGATCGGCCTGAACGTCGATCCCGACCTGGAGGCCTTCTCCCTGGATCGCATCATTCCCTGCGGAATCGACGACGCCGGGTGACCTCACTGGCAGCGGAGACCGGCCGGCACCTGGCGACCAGGCGCTCCCGCGGACGCCTTGGTATCCACCCGGAGAGCCACCTGTTGCCCTTGGTGGCGGATGCCACGTGACAACAGGCCTGACTCCCTAGGCCGGAGGTCCTAAGAACCTCGGGAGCTGCACTAGACTCCCCTGAGAACCGTCGTCACGAGGAGTAGACGTGAGCACCACCGTGGCCCCTGAGGGACGCAAGCTCTTGCGGGGTTGAGGCGCGCAATGCCCAGACCCCGATGAGTCCAAGCCCGACTGGCTGCGCACCCGCGCCGTCGTCTCCGACACCTACCAGGAGGTCCGCGCCTGGTGCGGGAGAAGAGCCTGCACGGGTGTGTGCCGGGGCACTCTTAACATCTACGAGTGCTGGAATGACCGTGGGGCCACTTTCCTGGTGGGCGGCGAGATGTGCACCCGACGCTGCGACTTCACGCGACATCGCCACCGGCCGCCCCACCGAGTACGACGTCGATGAGCCCCGGCGTGTGGCGGTCTCGATCAAGGAGATGGACCTGCGCTACGCCACCGTCACCGGGGTGGCCCGCGACGACCGTCCGGCGACGGTGGCGCCTGGTCTCGCCGAGACCGCCCGCCAGGTGCACGAGCCTCGCCGGGCACCGGCGTCGAGCTGCTCATCCCCGACTTCAAGGGAAACCCCGACGCGCTTGAAGACGTCTTCTCCTCGCGCCCTGGGGTTCTCGGCCACAACCTGGAGACAGTCGCGCATCTTCAAGCGGATCCGGCCGACCTCTCCTACCAGGGCAGTCTCGACGTCATCACGGCCGCTCAGCGGAGGCAGGACTGGTCACCAAGTCCAACCTCATCCTGGGCATGGGCGAACCCGTGACGAGATCAGGCGGCCATGGCCACGCCCTGGTGGAGGCGCGTTGCGACATCCTGACCATCACCCAGTACCTGCGCCCTCCAAGCTGCACCACCCTGTTGACCGCTGGGTCCAAGCCTCGGGAGTTCGTGGATCTAGCCGCCTGGCCGAGGGAGATCGGATTCGCCGCCGTCATGAGCGGCCCCATGGTGCGTTCCTCCTACCGCGCCGGCATGCTATGGGGACGGGCCTATGGTCAAGCGCGGTCGCCCCATCCCCGAGCACCTCGCAGCTCGCCGAGCCGGCCACCGCCCGCCAGGAGGCGTCGGCCCTGCTGAGCCCACCCCACCTCGCCGCCGCCTGCTGAAGGCGAGGCGCGGGTCCCACGCAGCCGACCGGGTTCCCGGTCGCACCGGCCTGCCACGCTGACGGCGAGACCATGTGTGCCCGGCGCACCAACGTCGTCTATGGTGCCCGTGGTGAGTGCCCAGTCCCCCAGCCGAAGAAGCGCCGGCTGGCTCAGCACTCTTCAGAACATCAAGGACTCCTACACGATCTCGCGGCGAAGCTACCGTGGATCGGGTGGACGATCTGCGGTGCTCGCCACGTGCCTCGCACTGGGGGCCGCTGTCTCCTTCGGTTACGGACTGTCCCTGTGGTACTGGCTGATGGTGGGCATCCTCATGGCGCTCACGATCGACATGGTTATTCTGTCGTTCACGGTGCGCCGCTTCGCTTCTCCCAGATCGAGGGAATGCCAGGGCGGCGAAGGCCGTTCTGGACCAGATCGGTCGAGGCTGGTTTGTGGAGCCCGAGCCGTGGCCTTCACCAAGGACCAGGACCTCGTGTGGCGGCTGGTGGGACGCCCGGCGTCGTTCTCATCGCTGAGGGCCCCAGCACCCAGAACCCGCCGCATGCTGGCCGAGGGAGGAGCGCAAGGTCCATCGGCTGCTGTCGACCGTCCCCATCCGCACCCTTTCAGGTGGGCACCGACGCCGGACAGGTGCGTCTGACCGACCTGACCAAGACGCTGCGCCAGCTTCCAGCCAAGCACGTCACTGACTGACAGCGAGATCACTCAGGTCTCCAAGCGTCGACGTCGATGGCGGCAAGACCTGCCGATCTAAGCACATCGACCCCCAATCGGGTCCGCCCGACCGCCGCGCCATGCGCGGACGCTGAATCTCGCCCCAGATCACCTCCTTCTCCCATGACACGTGGCCCGCCGACTCGAAAGTCCGGCGATCCAATGGGCGAAAACACTCAGGCACTGACGCCATTCCTTTGTCACGGTAACGTCATATAGTGACTGCCGTCAGCCCAGTACATACGCGTGAAGTATGTGCGCCGTTCCCACCTGGAGGAGATATGTTCAGGACGCATCCGAGGCACTGACGTTCATCGGGACGGAGAATGTCGCGCTGGTCGATGTCGGTTCTGCGACCTACCCGGCGTCATGCAGCACTTCACCATTCCTGCGGCCGCCTTCAGGACGAGGCCTCACTGACGGCCTGATGTTCGACGGCTCATCGATCCGAGGCCACCGCGATCCACGAGTCGACATGAAGCTGGTTCCCGATGTGACCACCGCCTTCCTGGACCGTTCGCGAGGGAAGACCCTGGTCGTCAACTTCTCGATCGTCGACCCCTTCACGGACGAGGTCTACTCGCGAGACCGCTCGATCGCCACTAGGCCGAGGACTACCTGCGCTCCACCGGAATCGCCGACACCTGCTACATCAGGGGCCGAGGCCGGGTTCTATCTCTTCGACTCGGTGCGCTACGAGGCCTCACCGGCCGAGTCCTTCTACGCCATCGACTCCTGCGAGGCGGCCTGGAACACCGAGCCGCGGGGAGAGGGCGGCAGCACTAGGATACAAGACCGCTTTCAGGGCGGATACTTCCCCGTCTCCCCAACGATCAGATGGCCGATATCCGTGATCGCATGGTCGCACCTGCCTCGCCTCCGGACTGGAGATCGAGACGGGCCCATCACGAGGTCCGGGACCGCCGGACAGCAGGAGATCAACTACCGTTTCAGCTTCTCTGCTCGCCGCGGGCACGACATGATGAAGTTCAAGTACATCATCAAGAATGAGGCCTGGCGCAACGGCAAGACAGCCACCTTCATGCCCAAGCCGATCTCCGGCGACAACGGCTCGAGCATGCACACCCACCACTCGCTGTGGAAGGACGGCAAGCCACTGTTCTTCGACGACGCAGGGCTGCAGCCAGCTCTCGGACCTCGCCCGCTGTGGTACATCGGTGGGATCCTGGCCCATGCCCCGGCGCTGCTGGCCTTCACCAACCCGTCGGTGAACTCTTCCACCGCCTGGTTCCCGGCTTCGAGGCGCCGGTCAACGGTCTACTCGGCCCGCAACCGCTCGGCCCGCATCCGCATCCCGGTCACGGGCTCTCCCCCCAAGGCCAAGCGGGTGGAGTACCGGGTGCCGGATCCCTCCTCCAACCCCTACTCGGCCTTCGCCGCCGTCCTCATGGCCGGAATTGACGGCATTCGCAACGCATCGAGCCCCGCGAGCCCATCGACAAGGACCTCTACGAGCTGGCTCCTGAGGAGTACTTCGACATCGACAAGCTCCCCGACAGCCTGGACGAGGCGCTGGAGGCCCTGGAGGACGACCACGACTTCCTCACTGAGGAGACGTCTTCACCGACCTCATCCGAGGACCTGGATCGAGTACAGCGCACCAACGAGATCGAGCCGCTGCGGCTGCCCCCACCCTACGGGTTTCCAGCTCTACTACGACCTCAGTGAGCCGCTGACCCAGCTCAGACGGCGGCTGAGCCTCCTACGCACGAGGCTCAGGGCCGCCGTCGTGCTATCGCCACCACCCCAGTTTGCATATCTATACCGTACTGCGGATATTCTTCTCGTCTTGATCCACTCCGAAGAGGGAGATCCCACGATGAGGATCCGCCATCACACGCCTCCCTCGGGCTGGCAGCCACCGCCTCGCCTGGTCCTCAGCGGATGCACCAACGCCGCTGACTGGAACGCGAACCGGAGCTCGCAGATCCACCCTTCGACACCTCGTCGATCCAGGCGCAGCCCGACATCAGTGCCAAGCTCCCTCAGGGGCGCCCGCTCGACGGTGTCTCGAGCCGCCTCCACGGACTACGCGCCGGCCGAGTTCCTCGACCCCTCGGGCACGGCCGTGGGCTACGACGTCGACCTGACCAATGCGATCGCCGCCGTCCTGGGCGTCAAGGGGCAAGGTGCACACCGCCGAGTTCGACTCCATCATCGCCTCGATCGGCTCGAAGTACGACGCCGGCATCTCCTCCTTCACCGTCACACCCCGAACGGACCGCGGAGGTCGACATGACCGCCTACATCAACGTGGGGCTCGCGATTCAACGTCCGGGCCGGCAACCCCAAGGGCGTCGAGACCTCCGACCACCTCAAGCCGTGCGGACGGACCATCGGCGTCCAGGTGGGGAACCGCCCGAGACCACCATGCGCGACGCCGCCGACAAAGTGCGCCCAGGCGGGCAAGCCGGTGCTGTCCGTACGCTCCTACCCAAGCAGTCCGAGGCCACCACCGGCCTGGTGGGCGGCACCATCGACGCCACCTACTCCGGACTCCACCGTGGCCGGCTACGCCGTCGAGCTGACCGATGGCCAGATCGTCACCCTCGGTGAGATCGAGGACGCCAGCCCCCAGGGGGTGGTGACACCGCCAAGGCCGACCCCCATTTCACCGCGGCGATCCAGGCCGCCGTCCAGTACCTCATGGACCACGGCATCTGGCAGAAGATCCTGGACAACTGGGGGCGTGAAGGACGCCGCCCTGACCACCGCAGAACTCAATCCCGCAGTGAAGGGTGAGCAGTGACCGCCTCACTCTGCCTCTGAGGACGACAAGGTCGTCCTCAACAATCCCAAGCCCGTCCCTCGCCCGGGGACGTGGATCAGTGCCGCGATCGTCACGGTCCTGGGGGCCATGCTCATCCACGGGCTGGTCACGCAATGAGAAGTTCCACTGGTCCACGGTCTGGTTCTTCCTGCGTGAGGTCCACGTGGTCAAGCCGTCGGCTGGACGCTGCTGCTGACGTTCATGGCCGCTGGCCATCGGCATCGTACTCGCAGTCACCACGGCGATCCTGCGCCAGTCCTCCAACCCGGTCCCGCGCTGGGTGGCGCTGGCTACTACCTGTGGTTCTTCCGTGGCACCCCGATCTACACCCAGCTGGTCTTCTGGGGTGCGCTGTCCGCGCTCTACCAGAAGCTGAGTCTGGGCATCCCTTCGGTCCCGAGCTGCTGACCTTCAAGACGACGACGGTCTTCACCCCTTCGTCGCGGCGGTCCTGGGGCTGGGCATCAACGAAGGCGCCTACCTCCGAGATTGTCCGCTCGGGCCTGAACTCAGTGGACAAGGGCCAGAGCGAGGCCGCCGGTGCCCTGGGCATGAGCCGGGGCCAGATCCTCATGCAGGATCGTCCTGCCCCAGGCGATGAGGGTCATCGTCCCGCCCACCGGGAACGAGACGATCTCCATGCTCAAGACGACCTCCTTGGTGCTGGCGGTCCCTTCACCCTGGATCTGACCTTCGTCACCAACTCCTACGTCGCTGACCTACCAGATCATTCCGCTGCTTCTGGTCGCGGCCATCTGGTACATCATCATCACCTCGATCCTCATGGTGGGACAGCACTACATCGAGCGCTACTACGGCAAGGGGCTTCGACTCTGACAAGTCCTCCGGCCCTCGGGCCGAGCCTGTCGGCCCGCCAGCAGGCCATCCTCGATGCACACACCACCAAGGACGATCCCTTCCTGGAGGTCACCCCATGAGCTATCATCCGCCCAGGCAGCCACCGCCACGCCCAAGGTCGAGATCAGCGACCTGCACAAGTTCTTCGGTGAGCTGCACGTGCTGCGGGGCATCGATCTCATCGTCCCGCCCGGCTCGGTGACAGTCCTCATCGGCCCGTCGGGCTCGGGAAAGTCCACGCCGCTGCGCTGCATCAACGAGCTGGAGTCCATCGACGCCGGCCGGATCAGGTCGACGGCGACCTCATCGGGATGCGTGAGGTCGAGCGCAGGGGACGCATCGAACCGCACGCCCTGTCGGACAAGGCCCGCGCCGCTCAGCGCGCCAAGATCGGGATGGTCTTCCAGCGTTTCAACCTCTTCCCCACACTGACGGCTCTGCAGAACGTCATGGAGGCACCGGTCCTGGTCAAAGAAGACTCCAAAGGCCAAGGCCCGTGAACGCGGCATCGAGCTACTGGAGCGAGTGGGGGCTGGGGGATCGCCTCGACCACTACCCCTCCCAGCTCTCCGGCGGCCAGCAGCAGCGGGTGGCGATCGCCCGGGCCCTGGCGATGGACCCCCGAGCTCATGCTCTTCGACGAGCCGACCTCGGCCCTGGACCCCGAGCTGGTCGGTGAGGTGCTGCAGGTGATGCAGGACCTCGCCGCCTCCGGCATGACGATGGTCGTGGTCACCCACGAGATGGGCTTCGCCCGGGAGGTCGGCGACCAGCTGATCTTCAGCGGACGGCGGTGTCATCTGCGGGTCCGGTGACCCCGTCAAGGTCCTGGACGATCCTCAGGGGCAGACACCCGCGGCCTTCCTCTCCTCGGTCCTGTAGGGGCGAGCCGGTTCAGGAGGGGACCTGGTCCCAGGCCCCGTCATCCCAGGAGGTCAGGCTCCATCCACCGCCGGGACCGCCGTCGACGACGGTGATCCCGGTAGTCTGTGCCAGGGGCGATCGGCGACCACAGCGGGTCCACGCTGCCTCCAGCCGCGGCCCTCAGGGAGGTCCACGACGCAGCGCGGTGCCGTGGGAGACGAGCAGGGGCCGCTGAGTCCCCGCCCGGGCGGCCTGCTCGCAGATACGGCCGACGGCCTCGTCGAAAGCGCTGAAGCGTGTCGTGCCCATCCTCCGGGGAGCCGATGCGGCAGGCGGGGCGCCCCGCCATCCAAGCCCGGGTGGTGTCCACGTAGCAGGCCACCGAGCGCGCGTCGGTGTTCATCTCCAGGTCGGCGGCAGGGGCCTCACGCAGTCCCGAGTCGACGGTGGCGCTCAGGCCGGTGGCGGCCTCGATAGGGGCGATGGTCTGCCTGGCGCGCAGGATCGGGGAGACCCGCAGTGACCCCAGCCCTGGAGCAGTCCGGCCTTATCCAGACGGCCCGGCAATCCGTCGGCCTGCCCCAGTCCCACCTCATCCAGGATTTCCGGGAAGGCGAGTGTCAGTGCCTGCATGACATTGGCCTCGGTGCGACCGTGGCGTACAGAGAATGAGCCTCACGGCGGCAAGTCTCGCCAGGTTCGTAGCGCGGGGACCCACGACGACGGTGCGATCCTCATCGCTCAAAGACCCGCGTCCGGTGCCGTCTGCACCCGGTCAGCTCCAGGGGTAGGGGTCCTCCGGTCGCCTTCTCGTGGCGCGGAGACGGCTGGCCCGCTTGAGCCCTGGAGGCTGCCGCCCCAGTATCTCGGCAGGACCGTGCGCGAGAGCTCCGGGGCCGAGCCTGCTGAACGTGGCGGCGGTGACTCCTGCCTGTGCGGCTGAGCCGCTGACACGGTGCTCGCCGGCGCTGAAGCAGGGTGGAGCCGTGGGCGGCGTCGGTGAAGACGATGCGCTCGGCCACTGCGCGCGCGTGGCGGGCGCTGCGGCGGTGAGTCCTCGAGCCTCGCTCCTGCCCGCACTGAGGCCGATGAGGCCGCCCCACCAGACGGATCTCCCGGCTCTGGATGGGGAGGACCTGGGAGCGCGGCCCCGAGGCGCGCCCGGTTCCGAGGACGATCGCCGAGCGCAGGCGGCTGGCCAGGATCCAGGCCGCGACCAGTTCTCCCCGCCATCCGCGCTCAGTACCTCGGCCTGGACCGCGGCCTGGAGGGCGGCGACGGTCGAGGTGGTCCGCAGCTGGGGTATCTGTCCGGCATGGGCGAGCTGAAGCGACCTGGGCGCTCCACTCCACGTCACTGAGCCCACCGGGGCCGGGCTTGAGGTGGCGGGCCGGGTCAATGCCCGTGGCGGGCGCTCAGGCCTCCACCCGCGCCTCTGATCCTGCGGATTTCCGCAGGTCCTGGGGCGCCAGGCCCTCCTGCGCCCAGCGCAGCGGAGCTGATGAGCTCCTCGAAACGCCGGCCCAGGTCTCTGTCTCCGGCGCAGGGACGGGCGCGCAGCAGTGCCTGACGCTCCCACAGGGCAGGACCAGCGGCCGTAGTACTCGCGGTAGGCGTCCAGCGAGCGGCCTCAGCGACGCCGTTGCGTCCTCGGGCCTCAAATCGCAGTCCACCTCAAGGGGATGCGGGAGCGCCGCGGCCAGCAGTCCCATGACCTGCTTGGCGACGGCCTCGGCCTCCTGGGCAGCATCCTCCTCACCCGCCCCTGTCGCGGGCCTGGTGGACGAAGAGGACGTCCGCGTCCGGAGGCGTACCCGATCCGCGGCCTCCCAGGCGTCCCATGGCGATGATGGCATGGCGGGCGCGGGCGGCCTGCCAGCACCTCCGCTGGCGTCGGGCCCGGCGGAGACGGCCTCCAACCTGTCGCGCTGGGCGATGACCAGCCCGGTGGCTACGGTCAGCGCCCCGGCCAGGACCGCGTCGGTGGCGTCGGAGAGGATGGAGGCGGTGCGTGCGGGGTCGATACCGTCCAGGCAGTCCGCCAGTGAGGCCCGTACCTCCGCGGGCGCGCACCTCAGGATCGCCTGAACCGCCTCGAGCGCCTGCTCGGCAAGGGCAGCGTCATCGGGGCCGGTCAGGCTGCGGCGGCGCGCAGGACGGCGGCGACCTCCTCCGCCAGGGGCCGCCGGATCGGCGGGGCGAGCTCGTCGTCGTCGTCGAGCCAGGCGATGGACTCGGGGAGACTCCGCGAGGCGCTCGGTGGCCCAGTGGGCGCTGGAGAGAACCTGGCACAGTCTGCGCGCCGCCACCGGTGAGTCCCGAGCATGGCCAGGTACCAGTGCGAGCCCCCGATGGCCTCGGACAGCCGCCGGAAGGAGCAGACCGAAATCGGGGTCGGCTCCCCACCGATCCAGCCGATGATGACCGGCGGCAGCTGGCGCTGGATCGCGGCGCGACGGCTGACCCCTCGGTGAGGGCCTGGATGTGGCGCAGGGCCCCATCGGGATCCGCGTAGCCGACTGCGGTAGAGACGCTCGCGCGCCGCCTGAGGACTCAGAGCCATCTCATCGGCGCTGAGGGCGGCCGCGAAGGCCAGCAAGGGACGGTAGTAGATCTCCTGGTGGAGGGCCCGTACCCGCCGGCGCAGGTCCCTTGAAGTCCTCCCACAGGCTGTCTCCGCGGCCCAGGCAGTCACTGATGCCCCGCCTCGACACGGCGCAGGTCCTCCTCCTCTCGAAGGTTGTGGGTGCGGCGCAGCCGAAGAGCTGGCTGCGATGCTCCAGCAGCCGCAGGGCCTTGTAGCAGCTCAAGGCCGCCGCGTCGGTGCGGCTGACGTATCCGCCTCGCGCTGAGCGCGTCGAGAGCCTCCAGGGTGGAACGCACGCGCAGGCTCTCGCCGGAGCGGCCGTGACGAGCTGGAGGAGCTGGACAGTGAACTCAACGTCCCGCAGTCCCCGGGGCCCAGCTTGATACGCCGGTCGACTCCTGCGCGCGCACGGACTCCTTCAACCCGGCGCCGCATGGCACGGGCGTCCTCGACGAAGTTCTCCCGTCGGCTGGCCTCCCACACGTAGGGCGCCACGCCCTGCTCGTAGCGGGTCCCGAGCTCGACGTCGCCGGCGCAGGCCCTGGCCTTGAGCAGGGCCTGGAACTCCCAGGAGGCGGCCCATCTGCGGTAGTAGGCCAGGTGGGAGTCAGCGTGCGCACGAGCGCACCGTCCTTGCCCTCGGGACGCAGCGCCGTGTCCAGTGGCCACAGGGGAGGCTCGGGCGCGGTGGCGGAGACGACGTGGGCGAGCTCGGTGGCCAATTGCGTGCCGACCTCCACGAGGCGCTCCTCGCTGATCGGCTCCTGAGCACCGCAGGCCTCGTGGCTGGGGCCGACGACGACGACGTCGACGTCCGAGATGTAGTTGAGCCTCGGGCCCCGGTCTTTCCCATGGCGATCACGGCGAGGGCCACGTCGTCGGCCTGCGGTCCGACGACGGCGCGGGCGACGAGCAGGGCCGCGTCCAGGGCGGCGTCGGCAAGCTCGGTCATGCGGCGGCACACGGTGGGGACGTGCTCGATCGGGTCGGCGCTGGTGAGGTCATCGGCGACGATCGCCGTGAGCCGGTCCCGGTAGGCGCGTCGCAGCGCCGCGGTCGCCCGGCTGACGGCAGCGTCTCCCGGGTGTGGGGGCCTTTCGTCGCTGTCCGAGGGGTCCGCATTCACGGGGCGGCCTGCCCCGCGCGTCGCGGACCGCCTGCTGCAGCGCCTCACCGGCGCCGGGCTCCTGCGGGGCGTCCCACGCCCTGCTCAGGCGCGAGCGCGGTGAGGCGCTCAGGATGGGCCACGAGGAAGTCGCCCAGGGCCTCGCGAGGCGCCCAGGACCGCGAGCAGGCGGCGCCTGTGCTCACGCGGCCCTGTGGCGGGATCGCTCATGACGCTGCACAGCGTCTGCTGGCGTCGTCGTCCCCCTGGGCTCGACACCGCCCACCGATGCCCGGTGAGCTGATTCGGCCGCGGTGGCGGCCTCGGCGAGCCGGACGAGGCTGAGCAGAGCCAGTGTCGGGGGTCGGCGGTGAGTGCTAGGGAGTCAATGAGCTCCTCACGTTCAGGCCCCAGCCGTATCTCAGCAGGTCGGCCGCCCAGCCGTGTGGAGCGGTCCGCCAAGGCGCGCCCACCGTGGTCGCCTGCCTCGCCGACGTCGTCGGCCTGAGTGCCGTCCGGTAGGAAGGGCAGCAGCGCCGGGTCGCCCAGGAGCTTTCCGGCGCGGGCGGCGTCGTGGAATCCGGCCCGCAGCAGCAGGGGTCCTGGGCGAGGAGCTGTGCCGGGAGGGGGACCCGATCGGCGCTCGCTTCTCGCTGCGGTCTCTCACAGCTGTCTCCTGCTCCCGCTCAGGCGCGCGGGAAGAACTGGCTGATCTCGAAGTCGGTGACCTGGGCGTCGTAGGCCCGGTACTCGCGGCGCTTGTTGCACGGGAAGAACTCGAAGGTGTCCTCGCCGAAGGTGTCGGCCACCAGGTCGGAGCGCTCCATGGCGGCGACCGCGCTCTTGAGAGAGGTGGGCAGGGGCGTGGATGCCCAGCGCCTTGCGCTCCATCTCCGACAGGGCCCAGACATCGTCCTCGGCCTCGGGGGAGCTCGTAGCCTCCTCGATGCCCTTCGAGGCCGGCGGCAGTAAATGACTCGCAGGCCAGGTAGGGGTTGGCCGAGGAGTCGATGCTGCGAACTCCACCCGCGGACTGGGCCTTGCCGGGCTTGTGCATGGGGACGCGCACCAGGGCGGAGCGGTTGTTGTGGCCCCAGCACACGTAGCTGGGGGCCTCGTCCCCTCCCACAGGCGCTTGTAGGAGTTGACGTGCTGGCTGGTGACGGCCGTGATCTCCGAGGCGTGGTGCAGCAGCCCGGCGATGAAGGAGCGACCGATGGCGGAGAGCTGGTACTGGCCGGCGGGGTCGAAGAAGGCGTTGCGGTCACCCTCGAACAGGGAGAGTGCGTGTGCATGCCCGAGCCGAACTCGTCGGGGAAGGGCTTGGGCATAAAGGTCGCCAGGCAGCCCTCCTTGAGTGCCACCTCCTCGACGACGGCGCGGAAGGTCGTGATGTTGTCCGCCATGGACAGGGCGTCGGCGAAGCGCAGGTCGATCTCTGTTCTGGCCCGGGCCACCCTCATGGTGGGAGAACTGCACCGAGATCCCCATCTGCTCAAGCATGAGTACGGCCTGGCGGCGGAAGTCGTGGGCAGTGCCCCCGGGGCACGTGGTCGAAGTAGCCGGCGTCGTCAGTGGGGCGGATGCCCGTCGGCGTCGCGGGTTGACCAGGTAGAACTCAATCTCCGGGTGGATGTGAGCAGGTGTAGCCGGCCTCGGCGACCCGGGCGAGCTGACGCCCAGCCACCGAGCGCGGGTCGGTGCGGGCAGGCTCGCCGTCAGGGCGTGAGGACGTCGCAGAACATGCGGGCCACGCCGTTGTCCCCGTCCCGCCACGGCAGCATCTGGAATGTGGAGGGGTCAGGCGCCAGGAGCATGTCGGACTCGAAGACGCGCGTGAGTCCCTCGATCGCCGATCCGTCGAAGCCGATGCCCTCCTCGAAGGCGCTCTCGACCTCGGCCGGTGCGATGGCTACGGACTTGAGGCCGCCCGGAGACGTCAGTGAACCACAGGCGGATGAAGCTGATGTCGCGTTCCTCGATGGCTCGGAGCACGTACCCTGCTGCTTGTCCATGGTGCCTCCTCAGCGTGGGGTGCGGCAGCGGGCCGACGGCGTGGCCGGCGTTCTTGCGCCTGAGACGTTCTGCTTGGTCCAGCCTAGTGCGCGGGTGCGTCAGGCAGGTTTCGTGTATCGCCGTCAGTGACAAGCCGTGCGAACTGGGCGGGCGACTCAGCCCGTCAAGGACGCCCGGTGACCTCCGGTAGCCTCGGATCATGGCTACACCGAGTCCCCTGACGGATCTTCATCCGCCCCCGTCGTCGCGGGCGGCAAGCCCGTGCGCGTTCATCACCTGGCATCCGCCAAGAAGGACGGCACCAAGCTGGTCATGCTCACCGCCTACGACGCCGTGACCGCCCGGATCCTGGATGCGGCGGGAACCGATCTGCTGCTGGTGGGCGACTCCATCGGCAACGTCATGCTGGGGCACGACTCCACACTGCCGGTGGAGCTCGATGAGATGGTGGTGGCCACCCGCTCAGTGGCCAGGGCGACCCGCGCGCCCTGGTTGTGGCCGATCTTCCCTTTGGCACGCCGAGGCCGGTCCGGAGCAGGCACTGGCCAGTGCGGTGCGTCTCATGAAGGCGGGGGCCAACGCCGTCAAGCTTTCGAGGGCGGCACCCTCGGGCAGCCAGCGTGAGGGCACTGGCCCAGGCGGGCATCCCGGTGGTGGGGCATCTGCGGGTTCACCCCGCAGAGCGTCAACATGCTCGGCGGCTTCCGGGTTCAGGGCCGTGGCGAGGCCGCTGGAGGTACTGATGGCCGACGCGCAGGCACTGGCCGAGGCAGGGGGCGGTCGCTCTGGTCCTGGAGATGGTGCCCGAGCTCTGGCCGCGCGCGCCACCGAGTCGCTCACGATCCCCACGATCGGTATCGGCGCGGGCGCGCGCTGCGACGGTCAGGGTCCTGGTGTGGACGGACATGGCCGGGATGACGGACTGGTCTCCGCGCTTCGCCCACCAGTTCGGGCAGGTCGGCGAGGCCCCTGAGGCAGGCGGCCGCCGACTACGGGGCCGCGGTGCGTAAGGAGTCCTTCCCCGCGGAGAAGCACTGGTTCAGCTCCTGACGGCTCCTGACAGTGATAAGACCCACAGCGCCATGGTGGAGGCCCTGAACCACTGGATGGAGGGAAGGTCCCGCGAACCGGATGCCTCCTTCTATGCTTACGACCATGACTTCTTCGGCTTCCCTGCGTCCTCGGCCTCACTGGCCGACCGCGCGCCGCGTGGCACGCTGACTCCCGGGACGCTCAGTCCTGAGCGTCATGTGCCTGCGTCCATCGCATCGACCCGAATACATGTTCCACGACGGCCCTGAGCGCGTCACGGCCTCGGAGATCAAGGACGCCGAGACGATCGAGCGGATCAGGGTCGCGGGGCGGCTGGCCGCCCGCGCCCCTGGCCGAGGCCGCCAAGGCGATCGCCCCGGGGGTGAGCACCGATGAGCTGGACCGGATCGCCCACGAGTACCTGTGCGACCACGGCGCCTACCCTCATGCCTGGGCTACATGGGTTTCCCCAAGTCGATCTGCACCTCGATCAATGAGGTCATCTGCCACGGCATCCCGGACTCGACCCGCTTGAACGAGGGGCGACCTCATCAATCTTGACGTCACCGCCTACGTCGGCGGGGTCCACGGCGACACGAACGCCACCTACGCCGTCGGCGAGGTCGACCGCGAGACGGAGCTACTCATCGAACGTACCCGCACCGCGATGGAGCGGGGCATCAAGGCCGTCAAGCCAGGGCGCGAGGTCAACGTCATCGGCCGCGTCATCGAGGGCCTACGCCAAGCGCTTCGACTACGGGGTGGTGCGCGACTACACCGGACACGGCGTCGGCGAGGCGTTCCACTCCGGTCTCATCATCCCCCACTACGACGCCGCCCCTCTGCACGACGACGTCATCGAGACGGGCATGGTGTTCACCATCGAGCGATGCTCACACTCGGTGGCATCGAGTGGGGAGCAGTGGGACGACGGCTGGACGGTGGTCACCAAGGACCGTTCCGCACTGCCCAGTTCGAGCACACGCTCGTGGTGACCGAGGACGGCGCCGAGGTGCTCACCCTGCCTTGAGGCAGTGGGTATCGCTACCCATCCACATCCAGGACGATCGAGCGCCGTCACGTTGCCTCACGATAAGGTGACGACGTAGGGTCCTTGAGTAGCGGACATCTCTATTCTGCCCAGGAAACCCATGCGGGTTTCTCCCTGTTTATTTCCTCCCGGAGGTTCTCATGGCTTTGCGCTTCAATCCACCGCCGAACTGGCCCGCGCCACCCGAGGGCTTCGAACCACCTGCAGGCTGGCAGCCCGACCCGGCCTGGGGGACCGGCTCCAGAGGGCTGGCAGATCTGGGTCGACGACTCCGCCGCCTCCGCCGCTTCGGCCGCAGGTGCCGCCACCGAGGCCGACCCGGCGTGGGCTCCGACCCAGGCGGTGTCGACCGCCCCGACGGCGTCGTTGAGCACCGCCTCGCCGGTTGCCGACCCGACGGGCATGTCGGCCTCCGCCCCTCCGGGGACTACGCCGGCGCTCCCGCAGCTGGGGGCAGCCCTTACGCGGCCAACATGGACTACGCCCAGTCACCCACGCCCTACCAGCCCCAGGGGCTGCCGGAGGCATGCAGCCTCCCGCTGGCGGGTGGCAGCCCAACGCCGCCGCTCCGGCCGGCCCTGGCAACGGTTCCAAGCCGCTGACCCAGCAGTGGTGGTTCTGGACCGGTATCGCTGCAGTCGTCGTGGTCGCCCTGGTCATCGGTAGCATCTTCATGTTCAAGGGCGATTCCCAGCGAGTCGGATGACAAGGCGGACAGCACGTCGACCTCGGAGCCGAAGAGCCAGAAGAAGGCTGACTCTGACTCTGACTCCAAGAAGAAGGCCAGCGACTCTGACGAGACTGGCAGCTCGGATCAGAAGAAGACCACCAAGACCAGCAAGCCGGGCAGCAACGACCCGGGCTCCAGCGAGAAGAACCCCCTCGACCCGAAGGCCGGGCCGATCACGCTGCATGCCGGTAAGTACGACGACGACCCGAACGCCTCGGTTGATGTCACCATCGGCGATGTCGAGTGGAACGCCAATGAGTCGGTGAAGGCCGCCACGAACCAGTACAGCTACAAGGAGCCTCCTGCCGGCAAGGTGTACCTTCGCGTCCCCGTTGAGATCACCTACCACGAGAGGGACAGTTCCAGGAGTTCAGGCTCCAGGTGGGGTTCACCCACGAGGGGAACACCTCGAGGCCGAGCTGTCTATCGGCGGGCAGTCGCTCTTCATTCGCCAGAGCATGCCTCGAGATGGAGGTAAGGCGAAGGGTGATTTCGTCTTCCTCGTTGACGAGTCGGCTGCCAATGAGAAGAAGGGCGCCTTCGCGGTGAGCGCTTTCTCTCAGGTGGACAACAAGAATGAGGTCTACGTGGCGGCGAAGTAAACGCGCTACCCGCCTCTGACTCACGTGCCTGTGGCCCGCCAGGATGATCCTGGCGGGCCACAGCCGTTTCAACAGGTTCTATGGGGCGGACGAGCCGACCTGTACGCCGGAGTTTTGCTGCCGCCCGCCGTTGCCGGCCTGGGCGGTGGCGACCATTCATCTTGGACCGCTGCTGCCAGCGGCCTCATGCGACCTACCCGCTGACTCGGGCGAGCAGCCTTCAAGCGCCAGCTGTGCGGTCTTGCTCCGGGCGGGGTTTACCGAGCCGCGACGGTCACCCGCCGCGCTGGTGGGCTCTTACCCCACCCTTTCACCCTTACCCACCGGTTTCCGATGGGCGGTCTGCTCTCTGTGGCACTGTCCCGCGGGTCACCCCGGGTGGCCGTTAGCCACCGCCCTGCTCTGTGGAGCCCGGACGTTCCTCAGCCCGCCACCGCCCTGAAGGCGGTGGCCGGTACCGCGGCCGCCCGGTCGGCTCGTCCGCACGGGTCAGTGTAGCGCCGTGGGGCATCAGCACGGAGTCTCGCTCGCCGTCGGCCCCTGACCTTCTGGGAGCCGCCTATCATGTGCGGGTGCTGATCCTGCTGCCTCCCTCTGAGGGAAAGACCGCTCCTGCCAGTGGACCGTCGCTGGAACTTGACTCGCTCCTGGACGCGGACAGGGCTCACTGCTGCGCGCCGCGAGGTGATGTCCGCGCTGGCTGAGGTGAGCCGGAGCGATGAGGCGGCCTCCGTCCTGGGACTGGGGCCGCGCAGCGCAGAGCAAGTGACAACGAATCTGACGCTGGAGACCTCGCCCCTGTGCCCCCGCCCATCAGCTGTTCACCGGGGTCCTGTACGAGGCCGCCCGGCTCGACTCGATCGCCGAGGAGGCGGCCGGCCGGGCTGCTCTGGAGCGCCACTGTGTTGTTCTCTCGGGACTGTGGGGCATCCTGTCCCCCACTGACCTGGTGCCCGACCACCGCCTGTCGATGGGCACGTCCCCTGCCTGGACCGGGGCGGCTGCCGGCGTTCTGGAAGCAGCACCTGGCGCCGTCGCTCACTGATATGGCTGCACAGGGACTGGTGGTGGACTGCCGGTCGGCGGACCATGCGGCCGCGTGGAAGCCGTCCGCGCGCGACGGCATTGAGGTCGTCAGCGTGCGCGTGGTGCGCACCGCCGACGACGGTTCGCGCAAGGTGGTCTCCCACATGGCCAAGCACGCTCGCGGGCTGCTCACCGGAGAGCTCCTGAGGGCCATTGCCGCCGAATCCGTGCCCGAGCACGTCCACGTGGACGACATCGCAACCATCGCCGGGCATCTGGAGGGCATCGACGACGTCGAGGTCGGCGAGCCGGACCGGCAGGGGGCGTCGGGCTCTCACCCTGGTGACCCGCTGAAGCCGGTCGCGGCCGGCTTCAGACGGGCCGCGCCGTCAGATGTCCATGCGTACGACGATGACGTCGTTCTCCTCGGCGTGGATGACTTCCTCGGCCGGGGCGGCCACGATGCGGGCCAGCTCCTGCGGGCTGATCTCGACGGCGCCGCCCTCAACGGTGCGTCCTCTCAGGGCGACTGCGCCGAGCCCGCCGGTGGAGGTGCGCACGGCCTCGTAGTCCGCCAGGAGCGGTGCCTCGATGGTTCCGGGCCAAGTCCGCCCGCCGGTTCTCCAGGGACTCGATCTCCTCATCGAGCCGGGCGAACTCGGCATCGCGCTTGGCGGTGAGCTCCCGCCCGGCCGCACGGATCTCGGACTCCTCCTGGCTGAGGGCGCTCGGCCTCCTGCCGGGCGGAGTCGAGGGGCCCTCCATGGCCACGATCTGCGCCTCCTCCAAGGCTGACTGGCGTTGGCCGAGCTGGTCGATCTCCCCTGGATGGCGGAGAGGTCGCGGGCCGCGCTGCTGCCGGAGTGGAGGCGCTCGCGCAGCACCTCGGCACGGCGCGCCACCCGCCCGACCTCGTCCTCACTGCGAGTGGCCTGCTTCTTGGCCTCGTCGAGGGCTGCCTCGGCCTGGATGGCCGCGCGCTTGTTGGCTTTGAGGCGCTCGATGACCGACCTCGATGCGAGTGAGGACCGGAAGGTGCTTGCGCTCGTGACGCAGCCGTGCCAGGTGGGAGTCGAGGTCCTGGAGGTCGATAAGAAGGCGCTGCTGGGCGATGGGGGCGCTGGTCACGGCGTGTGCTCCTTCAGGTGCGTACAGTTGTTGCTGCGAATCCTCCTCATGCCCGGTCTGTTCCGGTCGGCAGGCGCAGCGCCCAGGGGTCCGTGACAATGCGGGAGACCTGGACGGCCAGGAGGCTCCGCGGGCGTGGGCGTCGTCCCACGAGCCTGCTGGCCCAGGGGCTCCAGGCCGACCCACTCGGTGGCCCAGTGGGTTCCGCACAGGAGATAGGGGGCGGCCGTCCTCGAGGTGCTCGGAGGCCGGGTGGTGGCGCAGGTCGGCGGTGAGGAACACGTCGGCTCCGGCCTGCCGGGCCCGTTGCAGGAGGGAGTCGCCCGCCCCACCTGGAGACGGCGATGCGTTCGACGACGGCGTCCAGGTCCCTCCCACGAGGAGGCCGGGGGCGGAGTCGGGCAGGGCTGAGGCGACGCCCTCGGCGAGCTGGCGCAGAGTGACGGGTTGCGGGAGCACGCCGATCCGTCCGATGCCCTGATCCGGGGAGGCGGGGTCGGGCTCGAGGGGACGGTGGAGACAAGACCGACGCGCTCGGCCAGGGCGTCGGCCACTCCCCCGTGGGCGGCGTCGAGGCTGGTGTGGGCGTTGAGGAGCGCGATGCCTGCGCGGATGAGGCGGTGGACGGTGCGGCCCTTGGGGTCGGTGGCCGCGACGTGGTCGGTACCGCGCAGGTAGAGGGGGTGGTGGGTGATGACCATGTCGACACCGGCATCGATGGCCTCGTCGACGACGGCAGTCACCGGGTCGACGGCCAGCAGGACGCTGCGCACAGGCTCGGCGGGGTCGCCGCAGATGAGCCCGTTGGAGTCCCAGGAGGCGGCCAGGCCGGGAGGAGCGGCGGCCTCCACGAGGGCGACGACGTCACCGACGGTCAGGTGGCCTTCCGGGGTGCTAGGCGACGGTCCGTGTCCAGCCTCGGGAGATGCGGGTGCAGGAGTGTGACTCATGCGACCAGGCTAGCGGCATGCGGGGCAGTTCCTGAGATGTCTCAGGGGCGACGGAGCGTGGCACCTGCGTGCGGGCGTACCTGACGGAACACAGTGGGGAAAACGACCGACGCGGCCGCCGTCTGGGGTAACCTACTTCCGCGCTGCTGGCCCCCTCCGGTGCCGGCAGCGTCGGCCTCCTCGACGCCGTCGATGTCGTGGCCGCGCCCCCATAGCTCAGCGGTTAGAGCAGCGAGCTTATACCTCGTATCGTGCCTGATAAGCACAAGGTCCTGGGTTCGAATCCCAGTGGGGGTACCAGCAAGCTCTTACCCGAACCCACCCCAGTCGAAACAGGCTGGGATGCGGTTCCAGATGATGAACAACGCTCACCCACCAGGGTGGGCGTTGTTCGTGTTTCGGGGCTCGTGGGCTCATCGTCAGCGGTGGGCGGTGTGGCTGAGGCGCCAGGCTGAGCCAGGTGCCGCAGGTAGTGAATCGCCCCGGGTTTTGTGGAGGCTGGTTTATCTGGTGCCGGTGGTTGCCGGTTGTGATTGTTCGTGGCGGTGGCGGTCGGGTGTCCAGGCGGCTTCGTGCTCGGCAGGGGTTCGCATGCCGATGGCGGAGTGTGGTCGGATGGTGCCCGTACCAGTGGACCCACTCGGCGGTGGCGAGCACGGGCGGCGTCGATGTCCTCCCAAGGGCCCTGGCTACGGATCAGCTCGGTCTTGTACAGCGAGTTGAGCGCCTCGGCCAGGGCGTTGTCATAGGAGTCGCCCTTCGACCCCACCGAGGCGACCGCCTCGCACTCGGACAGGGCCTGCCCGTAGCGGATGGACCTGTACTGCACGCCGCGGTCGGAGTGATGCACCAGGCCCGTCAGGTCGGCCCCGGTTCGCTTTCGTTGCCAGACGGCCATCTCCAGGGCGTCTGGGGCCAGGTCGGTGCACACTGGCCGGTAGGTGGTCTGCCAGCCGATGATCCTCCGCGAGAAGACGTCGGTCACGAAAGCCACATAGACCCACCCGGAGAAGGTGCGTACATAGGTGATGTCGGCGACCCACAGCTCATTGGGAGCAAACGCCTCGAAATGGCGCTTGACCAGGTCGGCCGGGCACTGCTCTGGCGGCGCGCTGCGCGTGGTTCGCGGGACCTGGCGCGTCTGACGCCGCGTAGGCCCAGGTCGCCCATGAGGCGTTCGACGGTACAGCGGGCCACGTGACCGGCACCGTGACGCTCGGCAATTTCGGGCCGGCCCCGTATCGCGTGCATCTTGCGGGCCCCCAGAACCGAGTAGTTGTCCTTGTGGACCTTAGATATCTCCGCCTTGAGGGTCTCGTCGCGCAGGCTCCTGGCGCTAGGAGGCCGGCTACGGCGGGCATAGTAGGAACTCGGGGCGATCTTGACTCCGGCGCCACTGAGCACCTTGCAGATCGGCTCGACCCCGAACTCCTTCTTGCGGGAGTCGATGTACTGGCAGATCAACGGGATGGGCGCTCACACTCCGCCGCGAAGAAAGCTGACGCGCTCTTCAGGATCGCGTTGGCTCTTCGCAGCTCTCGGACCTCTTTCTCTAGCTCCTTGATCCGCTGCGCCTGGTCAGTGGTGGTGCCGGGCCGGGTGCCCTGGTCGATCTGGGCCTTCTTGACCCAGGTGCGCAGAGCCTCGGGGTGGACGCCCAGCTCGTCGGAGATCCTACGGATAGCGCCCTTGGCCCGCGCCGGGTCAGCCAGTGCCTCCAACGTCATCCTCGTGGCTCGCTCGCGCAGCTCATCGGGGTACTTCTTCTGTCCCATGACAGCGATCCTTCCGTGTCATCACTGACTCCATCAAACCCGGGGCGATTCAGTGTTTGTCCAACCAGGATGAGTACAACGAGCTGCGCCAGGACGTACCGGCAACCTCCACCTGGTTCATGGCACCACGCCCCGGCATGGACGCCCGCCGCCGGGAGGCATACGAGCTGCTGGAGCTGACCGTCGATGGCCGGCCACAGCCCATCCGCCGCAGTACCCGTGCTACCGGCCAGACATACAGCGTCGACCTGGACGAAGAAGCCAGGAGCGGCAAGCCGGTTCGCATCCGCCAGGTCTTCCGCACCATCACCCCGCAGTGGAGCCACAGGCTGTACTTCGCCGTCGCGCAGCCGACGCGGGGTTGGTCACTGCGCCTGGACTACATGGACACCACCATTGCCGAAGTCCATGTCAGTGACACGATGGCGACCACGCCGGCTTCCAACATCGTCCACTCGCCAGAGGCTATACCAGGCAAGGAGATCACCGTCGAGACCTCTAGCTGGCTCCTCCCCCAATCTGGCGTGGCCTTCACGTGGGCAACCAACGACGAGCTGCCCTAGACCAAGCAGCCTGAAGCAGTCGCCTCCTCGAGAGAGGGATAGTTCCGAGGGATAGTCAGCTTCCGCCGTTCATCTCATCCACCTCCTCACCTACTCGACCGCTACGGACAACCTCAGGATACATCGTCTTGAGATATATAGTCTCTGGATTGGGAGTCTTCGGCCGGTTGAGATGGAGCCGTGCCCACCGACCGCAAGCCGCCGCTCTCACCAGCCACCGGTGAGTTCGGTCGGCGTGTGCGTGCCCGCCGCGAGCAGCTGGGCCTGTCGCAGGAGAAGCTGGCCGAGCGCACCACCCTGCACTGGTCGTACATCGGCCAGGTCGAACGCGGCCAACGCAACCTCAGCCTCCACAACATCCTCCGCATCGCCCACGCCCTCGACACCGACGCTGGTGGGTTGGTGAGCGGGTTGGAGGTGTAGAAGAAGAGCTCGATCCCTTCGAGGGTTTGCCAGCGATGGCAGGGATACGCAACCCCGTTACCAGACTGCGATCTGCGAGTACAGCAAAGGCGCAGGGTAGAGGCAAGCCTGATGGTGTTCTAACAAAAAAGATGAACGGAAAGACCTTTGTAACCGAGATATATTTTGATAAAAAGAGCAAAGACACCTTTCAGGATAAGCTGATAAAGATAGTGCAAGCCCAGCGGAAAGAATAAAGAAAACAGACGCTCTGAAAATGGTATAATATCCTAAAATATTTAGAGAGAAAAATTAGAAGTTGAGGTTAAGATATGAGAAAAGTAAAACTGTTTATAGCTATGAGTGTAGATGGCTATATTGCTGATAAAAATGGGGGTGTCGCTTTTCTGCAAGGTCATGAAGATTGTTTAGAAAACGAAAGTACCTATTCTGAGTTTATAAAAAATATAGACACAGTTCTGATGGGTTGGAATACTTACAATCAGATAATAACTGAGTTATCCCCCGATAATTGGGTTTATGACAATTTACTGACTTATGTTTTCACTCACCGAGAACAACAAGATTCCGATAAGATCATTTTTACAAGTGATAATTTGGAGGAATCGATCAAGAAAATTAAAAAGGGGTTGAAGGAAAAAGATATTTGGATATGTGGAGGAGCAGACTTAGTTCAACAAGCCATTTCTT
Organism: uncultured Sanguibacter sp.; assembly: GCA_916438365.1. Next base: position 26,516 of record CAKAEY010000013.1, on the reverse strand, counting down.
CAGATGTGATTGATGAGTATCTTATATCCATTGTTCCGACAATTTTAGGGAATGGTATAAAATTATTTAGCCAAAATGATGCGGAACATAAATTGAAATTAATCAACACGATAACAAATAATGGAATTGTCGAGTTGAATTATATTCGTAGACAAAAATTAAATTGTAGATGACGATAACATCTACAGGTAAGCTGCCGACGTACGATGAAGAAGTCGCGGTACGAAACCAGACGGATGCGATGACGCCGGGCTGGCTAGCGACGGCGATAACCCTTTGCGGAGAAGCTCAGGACGCGACCGTACGCACCTACGGAAAGAATGAAGTGAATTTATTTAAGCCAGCACGCCACCGAGTTGAAAGAGCGAAAGTTCATTCCAGAGAGATGATCGAGTGTTGGAATGAGTTTTTGGAGCCACACCCCTTTGCTGCGCACTTAACGCGCACCAACGCCACGGAATATATCCTAACAGTGGAGCAATATGAAGAATTTCCCCAGGAACTTCCTGCGCTGTTTGGAGAGTGGCTGTATAATCTTAGGTCGGCTCTCGATTACATTATTTGGGCAGCTGCAGCCTATTCTTCGGGTAGACTACCCCCTCCACACGAAGATCGCCTCCAGTACCCAATTTGCGATAGCCAAAATTCCTGGAAACGCACCTCCCAAAAGTTGTCAGTACTCCCGCAGCACCAACTGGAATTGCTGCGAACCATGCAGCCATTCGCCTCTGACGTTGATGCTAACTATCTAGGTTGGATCAATAGGCTAGCTCGTATAGATCGCCACCGCCGATTAACTATTTGGGCGGCTCGAATCGTTACAGCAGATCCGATCGCCCATATTCCAAGCGGAGTAGAACCTAGATGGGAATGGGGAGAGAGGATGCTTGAGTCCGGATATTGCGACTTAGCTCGACTAACTTTCCCTGATTCAGAATCGGCTGAAGGAGTTAGCGTCAACCCACGACTGACTATCGACCCAGAAATCTCTGAGTGGGGAAACTCTCCTTTCTATGCAGAACGCAAATTCGATGAACGCCTCCGCAGGTTTATGGCGTTTGTGTTAGCCGAGATCGACACCTACGACTACGACTGTACCGGCAATCTAGAGGCAAGACGCTCCCTCACAGAAGAATTTGCTGAGCAATGTGATGAGCGGAGGAGTCGAATCTTTAAAATCCCGACCCCTCCCGCTAGAAGCACTCCTCATTGGACTCCTGCAACGCTTCTCAAATCTTCTCGAGAACGATACTTTGGAGGAGAATTGTCACACAAGTTTGATTGACAGGCTTGATGCGCTATACAAGAACCTGTCGCGCTTGGATGCAAGCATGCCATTAGCAGTCCTGTGTCGGCACCAAACCTGCACTGCGATACCGTTTCGAGCCTTCTCATAGTGCTGTATTCATTGTATACTGAATGGAGTAATGCCGAAAGTTAACATATACAATTCCAAATATCGCACCTTATCCGGAACGTCACGCAGCGAGGTGTATAAGAAAGCGCGTCGGGAATACAACGACGTCGCCCATGCCACCAAGCGCCAGCCCTACATCAGATCCAAGTACTTTAACGGCAGCAAGATCTTCCTCGATGTATTTTGGCCCCACCTGACAGACAAGCATCAGAAAGAGCAGACAAAACGGCTCCGCTTCTACAAGGCGGCGCTTGACCTGATACGAAACTCACGCATCACTCCAGAAACTATCGTCAAAGAAGACGACCAACACGTGTTGCTCCATCGTTTCTACGGCATAACGAAAGATGGCACCTACTTTTGTGTCCAAATCAAAGAAGACAAGCGCAGTGATCGCCGAGACTTCATTTCGACATTTGAACGTCATCCACGATAATCGCCATAAAATAAAAATCTCCCGCGGTGCAGCCTAGAAACTACTTGCCGGAGATTTCTTGGTGACACGGCGATCAACTGTGTCTACCTATGATTATAGGCTTTTCGGTTGAGTTGTCAATAGTTTTACGCAATTTTGGCATACTGCGAGGATGAAATGAATGAGCACGTGCTGCGTCGGCCTTCCAACAACGAGTTCTAAAACACTTTCCTGGCGACCGGTACCGTTCTACCGGCCGTGACGGGATGCCCACGACGGCACACCAGCCTTGAGTGAGCCGTGGCGAAGGCCGTCGGCGCTCCAGATGGCTCTGGGCGCTCTTCGACGATAGAGGCACCGCTCTCACCCCACCACTGCCGTCAGTCCTCGCGAGCAGCCGCCAAATGGCGCCCGATGGTCATACCACTGAAGCCCAGCCGCTTGGCAATCTCAGCGATGGTCAGGCCCTGTTGGCGGAGGAGGATCGCCTGGGCACGGTCTTCGTCGGTGAAGCGGCGGAGGCGTTCCAGCCCTGCCTGCCCGCGCAGCCGGTAGACCGTCGAGCGGTTGACGCCCGTCTGTCGAACGATCTCTTTGACGGGGACGCCAGCACGGTACAGGTCGACCACCTGCTGGCGCTGCTCCGGCGTGAGCGGCCGGAACTTCGTCTGCTTGATGCGGTCGACCACACGCGGCGACCGTGATGCTGTGTCGGGCGCATCACTCTCACCGTTCGGCCGCTCCCCCACGCTGCTGTCCGATGCGGTGCATCGTCGCTGCAGAGGCTTGCCTTCTGGCTCTGCCGCATCTGCCCCGTGAAACGGCATGGGCTCGTTCGCATCGCCCACCGCGCCATCCGACCCGTCAGTAGCCGGCAGATGCGCTACATTGGGGCCGGTACACACCTGGCCGCCCTCACCGGCGGCCAGCTTCCTTCGGAAGTCCAGCAGCACCATCAGGTTGTTAGGGTCAATGGTGCGGAGTTGTACTGACGCCCCTTTTACTCACATACTGGGGCGCGTCTCGCCTCCGTGGTGGAATCGGTAGACACCGCGACCTTAAAAGTCGCTGCCTACGGGCGTGCGGGTTCGAGTCCCGCCGGAGGCACCACAGCATCGCTATACAAACCCTCACCCTGAGAAACAGCTCCTGTGGCCGTCTCCGCCGAGGACCATCGCTCACCTCCTGTCGAGGTGGGCGATTTTCGTTGGGCAGCGATCCGCACCACACCCTCGAATGCAAGGAACCAGAATACTGGACGCGATTTCAAACTTCATTACGCTTTTTTACCATACCCACCTTGATCAACTTCAGTGTAAATGAGATCTGAAGGCTGCTATCTTGATTGCTGCCCGGCATGTCTTTGACGGAGAAACGACATGAACACAGCAGTCATCACAGCACTAGGTGTTATCATTGGAGCGGTCGGTGCCGCCACCATCAACTCCTTCATGGAAGCCCGACGCCGTAAACTCGATCATCGAGCAGCGCGGCGACTAGTTTGCAGCGAGTTGCTTCGCATCATCGCCATTAGCGCACCCGTCCGGCAGTCCGGAACATGGGGAACGGAACGCCGATCACTCTCCAGCGAAGTCCTTAGGGAGCAGGCCATCATCATGGCACGGCGACTTCCACCCAAAAAAATGGAAGATGCTTGACAATTCTATTCTTGGTATCGATCGCTTGGAACTGATACGCAAGCAGTGCGTCGACGAACAGCGGGACCCATCAACGGATGAGGTGGCCGATTTCAAACGTATTGGCGACTATATCATGCAAACGATCGATATGCTGGATACAGAAGCATCGGCCAGCGATGAAGCTGGCGAGGAAATACGTGACATTCATCAGGAGGCAGTACAGGAAGCCAATAATAGTTATGGACTATGACAGAAGCACAGCAAATGCCACCATTCACACGGTGATACACTTTTTACAACACTAGGATAGGGCATATCGAGGTGAGCGCTCTCCCTCCCGCCGAAGTCATGGCTGACGCACGTGCAGCAGGCCTGCTCCCGGCGCTGATAAATGAGTCAGTTAGGGGGATGATACGGGGATTGTCGCATAACCACCATCACGGTGTCGTTCTGGCTACTTACATCTGCGTCGCCAGATGCTTCTTCACCGTATCCCGTCCGAAGCCGAGCTCCAGGCCGATCTCGATGTAGGTGCGCCCCTGGGCGTGGAGCTGCTGAGCACGCTTGAGGTCATCAGTGTTGAAGCATCGCCTGCGGCGGGGCGGCTGCATGGCCTGGCGGCAGGTAGCACGGACGGTGGTCTCTGCGACGCCGACCTCGGCAGCGATCTTGCGGGCAGACATGCCGGTGGGCTCCAGATCGACGATCTGCTGCTTCTTCGCCGCGACGATTGGGCGGCAGGCCATATTGCGGATACCGCGGGCCGTCGTAGTCTCGCTCGCCTGCCCAGTAGGCGCTACGCTGGGCGTGCCCAGTTCCGGAACCACCTCACCCGCGAGGAGGCGCATGCGGAAGGCGAGCAGGGGCTTCCAGTTGTTTGTATCGAGCTTGCCGAAGCGCACCACAGCATCGCTAGATGACCCTCACCGCCGGTTCTCGAGGCGTCGGTGTCGGCGTCCCTTCACGGAAACTTTGCCCTCCCGCTACTGGAAGGGGGACACTGGTCCCTGTCCCCCCCCGCGTCAAGGAGTCGTCATGAAGATCGCCGCCCGGGCCACAGCCGCTCAGCCCTTCTATGCGATGAGCATCGGCGAACGCGCCGGAATCCTCCAGGCGGAGGGTCACTCGATCGCCAAGCTCAGCCTGGGTGAGCCTGATTTCGGCGCTCCCTCCCGCGGTCCGCGAGGAGATGTGCCGCATCATGGACGGCCGGCCCACTGCCCTACTCCCCCGCCCTGGGTCTGCTCGCACTGCGTGAGGCCATTGCGGGTTTCTACCGGGACAGGCACGGCGTCGAGGTCGATCCCGCTCGGATCGTCGTCACCACCGGTGCGTCGTCGGCGCTCCCTGCTGGTGGCCGCTGCCACCACGCAGGCCCGGTGACGACGTCGTCATCGCCGATCCGTCCTACCCCTGCAACCGGCAGCTGGTGGAGACCTACGGCGGTCGGATCGTTCTGGCACCCACCAGTCCTGCCAGCCGCTACCAGATGGACCGGGCCGCAGCCGAGGCGGCGTGGACTCCTCAGACGAGCGCGGTCATGCTGGCGACCCCCTCCAACCCCACGGGCACGTCGATCCCCTTCGAGGAGCTGGAGTCGATCTGTGCACTGGCACGCGAACGCACCGCCTGGCGGATCGTCGACGAGATCTATCTGGGCCTGGCCGATCCGGGCGAGGACGGCACACCCGCCCGCACCGTCCTGGAGACCGACTCCGAGGCCATCGTCATCAACTCCTTCTCCAAGTACTTCGGGATGACGGGATGGCGACTGGGCTGGGCGATTCTTCCCGAGCAGCTGGTGGCCCCCGTCGAGAACCTGGCGGTCAACTACTTCCTGTGCGCCTCGACGCCCATTCAGCAGGCCGCGCTGGCGGTCTTCTCCCCCGAATCCATCTCCGTGTGCGAGCAGCGCCGCCACGAGCTCCTCGCCCGCAGGAGCATCGTGCTCGATGGGCTGGAACACATCGGCCTTCCGGTCCCAGTCCTGCCCGACGGCGCCTTCTATGTCTACTTCGACGTCTCCTCCACAGGGCTCGACGCCCAGACCTTCTGTCACCGTGCACTTGAGGAGGCGCATGTGGCCCTCACTCCAGGGCAGGACTTCTCCACGACCACAGCCCGCTCCCATGTACGACTGTCCTACGCAGCCTCCCGCGACGAGCTGCGCGAGGGAATGGAGCGCCTCGAAACTTTCATCAACAGTCTGTAAATAAACAGGCATTCAACTCAATAATCTAGTGTCGAGCCATGTGCATCAATGTGGCACTCACCTGTTCACATGTTGCACAATTCTCGTCATGTCCGTGCAGACCCTGCTTCTCTCCGCCGCGCTGGCGGTTTTTGGAGTGATCGCCACTATCGAGATCTCCAAAACAATCCATCAGAAAATACGCTTGCGCCGCGACAAGGCAGCTTCCGCCCCGCACCGGGGTGAGGAGTCCACATGGAATGAGCTCACTGAGCACCATCGGCCTGTCAGGGACTCTGCGCCCAATGAGTTCACCGCCGGCCCACATGAGCGACTCCTGGCGATCTGCGCGCCGTACTCCCTGTGCCGCCGGGACCCGTGGGACCGTCTCACCTGCTCCGATCTTGACGGCACGCGCACCATGCTCTCCCTCGATTGGGGAGTGTGCTCCCGCACCGACCTCCTCTCCCGGGTCCACTGGCTCATCACCTCCGGCCACCGCACCGGCTTCGAAGCGGAGCGCGCCCGCTGGGTCGACATCTCCCTGGCGGAGGCCGAACGCCACGAACTACGAGAGACTGCCGAGTCATCCTCAGACGCAGCAGAGACACTGTGGCGCCTCGAGCGCATGCTCAACAATGATCGCGACATCCGCAACGTGGACTTCGCCGCCTGGGACCTGGTGCGTGCCAGCATGCTGACGCGCTGTGGATTCGCGCTGGGGTGGCTGACCGAGGACGAGACCTGGGACACGCTCGCGATCCTGGATCAGGGGCTGCGAGAGCGTTATCGGAGCTGGACGCAGGTGTCGGAGTCATTCCGGCTGGCACGCTGGTACTGGAACTCCACGAGCGGCAAGGACGAGCACTTCAACGACCTGCACGACCTCAACCGCTCATTGGTTCTCCTCAGCCCCGATGGGCCATGGGGGCTCATCGACTGGGACGTCGAGACTCCTGAGCCCTCGTTCCTGATCCTCGACGACCTGCTCGACGCCGGCGTGGCCACACCATTGAGTGCGGGTGATCGGAAGCGTGCCACGCACTGGGAGCGCTGGATTGACGATCAGGTCATTGCTCGCGGGCAGCACCGCCCCCAGCACTTCGGCACCCACGCCGACCAGCATCACCGCTTCGCCAAGCGCGCCTGAGCGATCGCGTCAACGGCGGCTCGGCGCGGGCAGCCAGGTCCGGGCTGGGACTATCCGTGCTTGTCCACCATCATCTCTGCTGCTTTGACGGCCCGGCGACGACGGGTCTCGGTGCGCTTCGCCTCACCGATCCATCGCAGGTACTCGTGCCGGTGCGATGGGGGCAGAGCCGCGAATATCCTCTCCGCCGCCTCGTTCTCCGACAGCCCCTCGGACAGCTCCGCTGGTATGCCCGTCTGGTCGTCACTCATTGCCTCTCCTTCGGCCGCTTGACAGAACTATCGCACGGATAAGGGACAAGTTAGGCAGCTCGTAACGGGCCTCCGTCGTAGACCCAAGCACAGGCGCAGAGGCTCGCGCGACTAGCATCGACGTATGCAGGCCAATCCGTACGCGCCCTTCCTGCCGCCCCACCACCAGCACGCGGCCTCGTTAGCGCCTAAGTCGACGTGGTGGCAGTGGCACGGCCATCGGGTGCACATTGCACGTGCACCCGAACCGGGGGCGCCAGCCAGGGTGCTGCTCGTCCACGGGGCGGGCGGGCACAGCGGGGCGCTGTGGCCCATCGCCGCACTGGTGGCCTCACGCGGCATCGACATCAGTGCCGTCGACCTGCCTCTGTACGGGCGCACGAGGTCACCGGATCCCGCAGCCGTGCGTTACGACACCTGGGTTGATCTCCTCATCGACCTCGTTGAAGCTGAGCGCGACCACCGCCCCCTGGTGCTTCTGGGCGCTAGCATCGGTGGCCTTCTCGCCTATGAGGTGGCGGCCCATTCGCCGCATGTTGCCGCGGTGGCAGCCACGTGTCTGCTCGACCCGGGCAACTGGCGCGCCCGAGCGCATATGACGCGTGCAGGAGCACTAGGCGTCCTGGGCGGGCCATTGTCGATGCTCGCCCGAGGAGGACTGGCGCACACCATGGTCCCGATGAGCGCGGTGGCGAACCTGCGGAGGATGAGCCGCGATCGCGCACTGTCTCGTCTGTGCTCTATCGATCCGCGTGGGGGCGCCGCCAGGGTCCCCTTAGGGTTTCTCGCCTCCTACCTGCGGTTCACACACACCCCACCCGAGCGCAACCGCACGCCGGTGACGCTTCTGCACCCAGGTCGGGACGCGTGGACGCCGATCGAGCTCAGCGCCCGAGTTCTGTCGCGAGCAGCGGGTCCGGCCGACCTGGTGATTCTGCGCGAGTGCGGCCACTTCCCCGTCGAGGACCCCGGAGTCACGGAACTCGTCGACGCCATCGCCGGCCTGGCTCGGCGCCTCGGTTCGCAGGGTGAGGCCTGAAGTACTGCGGGCCTGTCAGCACCAGGTCACGCTCATGGTGGCCCTCCTTACCTCTGTCACCAAGAACTGGCAGACACTACTAGAGTTCGCCAGGACGCTGCCGCTCGAAGGCGAAGTCCCCACCGCCACTGCCACCACCGACGGAAGAGTCCCCACGGCCGCAAGCCCAGCAACCACCGACAACGAAGCCACTACGACCACCATAGCCATTCCCCCGCCTCGGCGTCTGCGCCAGCATCACACCCGCCTTACGCCAGCGCAGAAGGATGAGGTGATCACCCTGTACCAGCAGGGCACGCCAGTACGCGAGATCTGCCAGCGCTATGGCATCAGCAGGCAACAGGTCAGTGACCTCCGCGCCGCTCGGGGCATCCCCTGCCGGCCACGTGGCTTGAGCGACGAGCAGAAGCGCCAGGCCGAGCAGCACTACCTCGCCGGCCAGTCCTGCGCCACCATCGGCCGCCAGTTCGGCGTGCATGCCGAGACCGTCCGCCGCTACCTCCACACCACCGGCATTGCCCTGCGTCCCAGACCCGGTGCTGCATGAGCGGCACACAGCAGATGTGTAGCACCAGGCAGAACGCCACCAGCAGACGGCGCGCTCATTGTCAGCAACGACGTCGCTCAGCCAGCCGCAACCCACTCACCCTTCATCCTCCACATACCGAGCCAGCGCACTCACCAGCCGCCGGGCACTCTCTAGGGTGATGCCGAGGCCGTGGGAGCGAGAGTCGTCGCCGATGTAGAGCCAGGTATCGCTGTCGTGTGGGCATTGGTAGCGCACTAGGGTGAGTTCGGTGGCGGTGGGGTGATGGTGGACGGTGCCAGTCTCATCGGTGGTGCGTTCTAGGGGCGATGCAGGGCATGAGGGGCTGGGGTGGCTTCGTGGAGGTGGTCGTCTGTCTCATCCAGTGCAGTAGCGTTGTGGCCGATGCACCAGGTTGGGCAGACGGTGGTTGGTGGTGTCTGTCTCTCGTTGTCTTCTGTCTTTGGCTGCATTGGTCTCCCTTCCTTGCCCTTCAGCATGTAGTAGGGCTGTCAGGGGAGAGTGAGGGTGGGAGGAAGTGGTAGGGGCGGACGGCTAAGGGAGAACGAGGAAATAAGCTGGGCTACACCCGTAACACATTGATGATTCAGATTATTCAAAAGGGGCGGGTCGGACTCAAACCGACCATGCCAACATCTGACGGCCTCACTTGCGAGTTACCCGTCAGCTTTCATACGCTATTGCGTGACGGCGATTCAACGCCGCTTCGCCCCTCAAAATGAAGATTAGCAGACTTGTGGGACAAATACAAACTACCCGCCCCATAAGTCTGCTAACTACTCGCCACTAGTGCTCCGTTATCCTCTTCGTCTTATGGTCGGTGGAATGATCCTTTTTCGTCCCCGGATTATCCCACGATCGATGCCAGCCTTCACCGTATACAGTGACATGTTCGTCAGCACCTATAGTACCGTAGGCATTCTTGTTTCCATTAATCGACATCCCGGTCGGCGACTTCCCATTGCTGCCGCGCTGGTAGATTGTTCCCTCCACAGGCTTGTCCGCCATCTGCCCACCCTCTCTGCTAGCCGCTTCGACGATCTTCATATTCTGAAGATAAAATTATTCTACTCTCCACCAACACAAAGTAAATTAACCCAGCAAACTGTAATAAAATCGTTACACACGGCCGAAATAGTCCCACATCGGCAGACCACTCAACAGCGTAAATCCCTACAAAGCTTAATAGCAGTACCACAAATGAGAGCAAGAAGTATAGCCACACCGTAAGGTCGCGGTTCACGCTAACATCAGCACACTACTCACCTTCCACAATTCTAATCCACTCCGTTGTGCCATCAGTAGTATTGTGTACAGCGATCACCTTCCCGCTCCGACTCCCTGGATATATATCTACGCGACACGTTGACCCATTTGCAAACGTGTGAGTGAGGGTGAAGCCGTTTTTCAACTGCTCGCGAGTAACCGCGTACGCCTTCGAGATCGTATACTTTCCTATCTTCGATCTACTGCGATAGCGGCGCTCTATCCTCGGATCTTTAATCCCGTGCCCTTCAAGCAACTTCCCAAGGAGCTTCCGGCAGCCGCCACCCTTCTTTCCTGTGACCAGGTAGTTGTCTGTCGATAGATAACTGCGATAGTAGTACGACCCATTTTTTGTCAGATAGCCATTATTCTCGTCTTCGTATCTCACACGGCGATCAAGCAAAAGCAGTAGATTTTCGCTCATCGGCGCCCACCCGCCTTCAACTTCATACCTTTGTCTGCTGTATCCCAACCAGATCTGGAAGCTGGAGTAATGAAAGCAGGCAAGTTCGCCAGTGTCAAGCAAGCAATACAGCGAGTATTCGTATATTTGGCGAGACTTCTTCGACATATTCCCAGAGCAAGGATTCCTCAGTTTTTCATTTGTCGTATCTCCAGTCTCAGTTTTACAAATAACCCAGTACCCAATATGCTCCCTCGCGTAACGCTTTTCCGGAGTATCGTTCGGTTCCGCCGCGAAGAGGTTGCGGAAGAACTTTGCGACCTTGCCGGAGCCATCGTTTGCCTCCGCTATTCTCTTATCCACCTCGCCTTGCTTCTCGTCCGTGTATCCCATAGGAGAGAGATATGATGATCGACGAGCAGCTTCGCCGCTTTCTGCGCGTACGACGTCACCCACGCCATGTCGAGGGTGGATGCCTCGTAGTCTTTGGCTACCTGTTCCCAATCTACCTTTGCCATGATCTACTCCACATCAATACGGATCAGTTCAACTTTGCCGCTTACACCGTCGTAGGCCGGGATAACTTTACCTGGCTTGGTGCATGGTGGAATCCGGACACTCGCCGATCGACCGTCTTCGAATGTGTGCTCAATTCGGCAGCCGTGACGCAACTGCTCGGCAGTCAACACGTATCGTCGCGATTCCTCATTACTGCTACGTACCCAAGCGCTTCGCACTGCCACCGATTTTCTCGCGCGGGCCAGCAGCTGGTTGAAGTACTTCTTGCAACCGCCACCTTTTTCCGCGACAATCAGGTCGTTGTTAGCCGAGAGACTTTCCCACTCGCTGTGCCAATACTCGCCTGTCGCCTTATCGTATGGCTTATCTATTTCACGATGTCGCACTTCGTGGTCAAGCAGTAGAATTTCCTCCTCACTCATCCACTCCCATCTACCTGATGCGGTGGCATCAAAAACGATGTCTAAGTCCCGTCGCCGATGTTCACGAGCATCGAAGTACCGGAGGGATCCATCAGCAAGCAGCACGTACCTGGTCACGAAGTTGGCGTCAAGCGATTCAAGACGTATTTTGTCGAGCCAGTCAATGTAATGGCGCCGCTGCCCTATGGTATGGGCCTTTATCTCGACAAGCGTCCAGTACCCAATATGAGGAAGTTCGTCTGTCTTCGGCAGTATGTCATACGGCAGGCCAAACATCTTTCGGAGGAGATTTGGTTTAACCTTCGTCCGAGCGCTTTCATTGTACTCGAGGCGATCAAATTCTGCTTGCCGTTTCTCTACCTCACGCTGCGTCTCATCCACATAGCCGCTGTACGGAATATGGTGCTGCTTCAGGACAGACGCCACGCTGCAGGCGATGTCTTGGAGGGTGGGTAGATCGAGGGTGGATGAGTCGTAGTCGATACTACCCGGAGAATGATCATGTGTTAGGCATACTATCCGCCTCAGGTCTCGAGACGTGGTTTTGTATAGTTGGCATTGAGTTAGGGGAAGTGCATGTTACAGAATAAATATCTTCCGTTAGGCTACAGTGCACTGGAACTGTCACCCACACACTGTCAAGTTCACTGGAATTAAAAGTAGTCCACTACCCGAAATACCAGAACATCTCCGCTAAACTGTGAAGTGCGTTTCTAATTTCCTTCCAACTAGAACATTGCATAAATTCAATCGCCACAATAACGAACGCTGCACATACAGGAATAAGTATCATTGCGACAAAATACGCTGGCATGGAGGGTGAAGATACACATAGTCTTATCGCTGCATATCCCAGCAGTAGTGCGAGCACAATAAGCAGCAAGCCGATAATTCTACTTATATACTTCATGTTATCTCTATAATCGCATGTCGTTGAAGCCGTGTCAATGACTTCAACGACATGCGTAGCAACGGACGAAGTTACTTCTTTCCGCTGGTTCCAGTGCGTCCTTTATCGCGAGTGGCGCTGTTGAGCTCCCTGGTTTGGCGCGATGCTTGTTGTTGCTCCTCATATTTTTCGAACTTTTTGTGCACTTCCGTCGGTTGAGATACTGCAGTGATCGCTACGGCGCCTGCATATACTACCGCTTTTGCGAGTTTTTTGTTTACCATGACGTTTCCCTTCAGGTGTCGGATCGATTCTGTCTTTAGGCTATGCAGACATAATATGTGAGATCTTCATGTTGTCGGCGGAGCATTTTTTCGCAATGACCTCTCCTTTCATTTTGTAGGGTGATGGAAGCCGTTACGCTCCCTCCTCTTTCAATCTTGGATCTGCTTCTCGCAATAACAGCACCAAATTGTCAGTCAGCTTCAGGCTGGCTCCACGCTTAACGTCGAACTGCAAACCATACTTTTTCGATAATGCACGCAAGATTAAGTCTCGTAGCGACTCCCAGATAGGATTGATAGTGATGACGCATTCCTTGTCGTATTCGTGGACCGTGACAAGAATCAGACCTTTCCCGCGAATGCCCATAATGCGCGAGATGAAGATTGCCCACTCATCCTCTGCGTGTGGCGCAGGCGTGAGATGTCGCTGTCGAAACGACGCGCCAATGAGTTTTTCGACAGCATTCGTTGATAATATGGTACTACGCAATACCACAAGCGGCCCTTCAGCCATGTCACACTTCCTGTTGCTTGAGAAGAGGTACTGAAACTGTTGTTGCTATTCAGGCCTGCGATTGGTGGAAAGCAAAGGGCTGCTTTGCTCCTCGCAGTTAAAAAATTAGTACGTTCGATTGAGAGGCGCAATATTCTACAACCGAGAACACGCAACTCTAATGTTGTGGACAACTGACAATGTTCCTTCACTTGTATAAGTTCTTAGACTGTCGACGTCTTGACATCCATTCAATATAGGAGTAAGACGCTTCGACACATATGTCATTAAAGCGCTAGCTCTTACTTTGTATAGACATATGTTTGAGGATCGTGGTTGGTGCCCCTGTCTAGTCGGGTAGCCCATGACTCATCCTTTTCAGACGTCTCGCCGGACGGTTCGCTCGACGCATCGCTGCACTCAAATACTCCCACTTTCCCGCACAATCTAGCGGTTTGGAGCTGCTTTGCGGCGGCGACTGACAGCCCCTGCTGGACTCCCTCCTCCACTACCCACGCCGCCAGAGGTGGCCACTGTCCTCCGAGTTGCTTCGCCTCTGCTCAGGCTGGTAGTAGAACCGGCTGGGGCGTCAGTGCTACGCCACCTGCCTGGCGAACTTCGCAGCCCGCGCTGCCTCCTCTCCTATCTGTGGTTGGCTCTATCTCGCCCAACTTCGCACTGGACTTCTCGGGCATTCTGAGCGTCAATGGAAAGAGACAGTCGGTCATGATGGCTGGTATGTCCAGACAAACGGATAAGCGAAAGGAGGATATGTGTATGACAGCAGGAACAACACAACCAGGCGTGGTGCAAGGCGGCGCGGCGACGGCTGGAGTGGATCCCTTCACCGCCATGGCCGCGCAATTGACACCGAAGCGCGCCGTCTCCTACATCCGCGTCTCCACCCGGGAGCAGGCCCAGCGTGGTGGGTCGGAGGAGGGCTTCTCCCTGCCGGCTCAGCGTGAAGCCAACAAGCGCAAGGCCCAGTCGATGGGTGCGCTAGTGGTCAAGGAGTTCGCCGACCGCGGTGAGTCCGCCAGGTCTGCCAACCGCCCTGAGCTACAGAAGATGCTGGCCTACCTCAAAGAAGATGGCGGGATCGACTACGTCATCGTCCACAAGCTCGACCGTCTCGCGAGAAACCGGGCGGACGATGTGGAGATAAACCGGGCCTTTGAAGAGGCCGGTGTCCGCCTCGTCTCCACCAGTGAGAACATCGACCAGACGCCTGGCGGCATGCTGCTGCACGGCATCATGAGCAGCATCGCTGAGTTCTACAGCCGCAACCTGGCCAATGAGGTCATCAAGGGGATGGGTGAGAAGGCGAGGAACGGCGGGACGCTAGGGAAGGCGCCGCTCGGCTACCTCAACGTCCGCGCCAGGGATGAGAACGGGAGAGAGATCCGCACCATCGCTCTGGATGAGGAGCGCGCACCGCTGGTGCGGCTGGCGTTTACGGAGTATGCGACGGGGAATTGGACGGCGCGGCAGCTGGCCGACCATCTCAACAATCGCGGCCTCACCATCCCGCCAACTACCCGCAAACCGACCAACCCTGTCTCGGTCAGACTCTTGCAGACGCTGCTGCGTAACCCCTACTACAAGGGCGTTATCTCCTTCCAGGGCATCGAGTACGCCGGGGCGCACGAGCCCCTTGTGGACGCCGCCACCTGGCAGACGGTGCAAGACATCCTGACCGCTCATACCAACGGCGAGCGGCAGCGTACGCACAATCATCACCTCAAGAGCACCATCGTCTGCGGCCTGTGTGGTGCCCGCCTGCTGGTGCAGCACGCCACCTCGCGCGCCAGCGGTACCTACCACTACTTCGTCTGCGCCCGCCGCCATCGGGTACACGACTGCACCTTCAAGGCGGTGCTCATCGACGAGGTGGAAGCCCGCGTGGCCGAGCTCTACCAGCAGATACGGCTCAGTAGCGATGACCGCCGCGAGATCGAGCGCTACCTGCGCGCGGAGTTCGCACACATCCAGGCCAACCGCCAGCAAGACATCCAGCGCCTGACCACACGGCAGCAACAGCTAGAAGACCGGCGCCACAAGCTGCTCGAAGCCCACTACGCCGGAGCTATCCCCCTTGACCTGCTCAAGAAGGAACAAGAGCAACTGACCAACGGCATCCTTGCCATCCAACGCGAACTGGACGGCTACACAGCCGACGCCGCCCTGGTAGAGCAGCACCTCATCCAGGCGCTCGACCTCCTGGAGGACTGCTCGCGACTGTATGTGGCAGCGCCCGCTCATCTGAAGAAGCAGCTCAACCAAGTGTTCTTCGAGCGCATCCTCGTCAATCCGGCAGTGGATGAAGATGGCCGCCCCATCATCCCACCACCGGCGCTGCAGACGAGTCTGAAGGCGGGGCGACGAGGTGGAACCAGTGGGCAGACGGCCGCCACGCAGAGTGGGGAGAAGACAGCGGAGAGCGCGACCTCTTCTCGCGATGAGAGTGCTGGGGATCAGTCGGCCGGCTCAGCATCTCATGGTGGCCATGGTGAAGCGCAGCCAGACTCGATGCATACGGTGCGCTGCAACACCATCTCCAACATCGATCCCGCCAGCCACACCGCCGTCACCGGTGAGCTGGCCCCACCCTTCGACCAACTCTGCAGCCGACAGCTACAGCGAGCGGCACAGCAAGCGGCGATGGGCGCAGTACCCGGCCAGACGGCAGACTGCGAAGTGCCCACAACAAGAACGCCCGTCCACAATGTGGACGGGCGTCGTCGATACAATTCAGGTAGTGATTTGGCCCCTATGTTACTCAGGCCAAGGGTTCGTATACGGAGCTTGTGGTGGACCCGGCCGGACTCGAACCGACGACCGACGCGGTGTAAACGCGTTGCTCTACCAACTGAGCTACAGGTCCAGGTGCAGTGGCGGCCGGGAGCACGTTGCCCGAGTTCCCAGTGCCTGCACACAAAACTGACGGCGCGAGCCGCCTCAGCCGGAGACTTTACCGTCTCCGCCGGACGTGCCACCAATCATCTCCGCCACGGAGAGCGGAGAATGTCGCGCGGCCATCGGGGTCGTCTCAGCGCCCTCGGCTGGAGACCCTGATGCCACTCCAGTGCTGCCCCATGGAGGCTGCGGAGGTCGCATGCATGCCTGCCGTCTGGGCGGCCTCCTCCACCTCAGCGGCCGGGACGGCGCCGGTGGTGCGCGCCTTGGGCGTCAGCACCCAGATGAGTCCTGCACCGTCGAGGTTGGCCTGGGCGTCCACGAGGAGATCGGTGAGGTCGTCGACGTCGCCGTCGTCGTCACGCCACCACACGATGGCCGAGTCGGCCACGTCCTCATAGTCCTCATCCACCAGAGTGGTTCCGGTCTCCGCCTCAACGGCCTGCCGCAAGGTCTCGTCGACGTCGTCGTCGTAGCCGAACTCCTGAATGATGAGACCGGAGGCGAAGCCGAAAGCCCCACCCGCTGTACTCGCCACGTCTTTACACCGTCCTTCTGGGCCCAGCCCGTCTACCGCTCGCCCGTTGCTGGGCGATAGGTACTAGCCCACCGCACCGGGCACCAGCCGCGCAAGTGAACACGCACGTCAGGCTACCTTGGACTTTCCTTTGAAGGCTGGTTCCTGCGCGGCCGCGAACTCGAGGCTCCTTCCCCTCTGCCCCAGGCACCGAAATCAACCCACCACCATGTGAGCCACACCATACGTGAGGTAGGACTTTCCTCCCGTTGGGTGCAGCGTTCGCGCCGTTGCAGGTCGTAGATTAGGGCCGTCATCCACAGTGGCCTGACTTCAGGCGCACGCCGACGCCGCTTTCGGCGCCACGGCACGCAATGAGGCTCGGGCCGACCGCACAGACGCGAGGAAAGAGGATTCCGTGAGCCCCACCAGTGACTCCACGCCGCTCATTGACGGCCTCCTGACAAAGGTGACCGACAACGACCCAGAGGAGACCAAGGAGTGGCACGAGTCCCTCGATGCCCTCATCGCGGACAAGGGCGCCAAGCGTGCGCGCTACATCCTGCTGAGCATGCTGGCCCAGGCCCGGCAGAAGAACGTCACGGTCCCCACCGAGACGACGACGCCGTACATCAACACCATCGACGTCGCCAACGAGCCCTACTTCCCCGGTGACGAGAGCGCCGAGCGCACCTACCGGCGCTGGCTGCGCTGGAACGCCGCCGTCATGGTCACCCGCGCCCAGCGCCCCGGGGTCGGGGTCGGCGGACACATCTCCTCCTACGCCTCGACCGCGACCCTCTACGAGGTCGGCTTCAACCACTTCTTCCGTGGCAAGGACCACCCCGGCGGCGGCGACCACGTCTTCTTCCAGGGCCACGCCTCACCGGGAAACTACGCCCGCGCCTTCATCGAGGGCCGTCTCACCGAGGCCGACCTGGACGGCTTCCGCCAGGAGGAGTCGCGCCCGGCCGGTGGCCGCGGCCTGCCCTCCTACCCCCACCCGCGCCGCATGGAGGACTTCTGGGAGTACCCCACCGTCTCCATGGGTCTTGGCCCGTCCGAGGCGATCTACCAGGCCTGGTTCGACAAGTACCTCCAGGGCGCCGGCATCAAGGACACCTCTCAGCAGCACACCTGGGCCTTCCTGGGTGACGGCGAGATGGACGAGCCCGAGTCGCGCGGCATGCTGCAGCTGGCCGCCAACCAGCAGCTGGACAACCTCACCTTCGTCATCAACTGCAACCTCCAGCGCCTCGACGGCCCGGTGCGCGGAAACGGCAAGATCATCCAGGAGCTCGAGGCCTTCTTCAAGGGCGCGGGCTGGAACGTCATCAAGGTGATCTGGGGCCGTGGCTGGGACCAGCTTCTCGCCGCGGACAAGGACCACGCCCTCGAGCACCTCATGATGGAGACCCTCGACGGCGACTACCAGACCTTCAAGGCCAACGACGGCGCCTACATCCGCGAGCACTTCTTCGGCCGCGACCCGCGCACCGCCGAGCTCGTCAAGGACTGGACCGACGACGAGATCTGGGCCCTGCAGCGCGGCGGCAACGACTACCGCAAGATGTACGCCGCCTACAAGGCGGCCACGGAGCACAAGGGCCAGCCCACCGTCATCCTGGCACACACGGTCAAGGGCTACCTCCTGGGCGGCCACTTCGCCGGCCGTAACGCCACCCACCAGATGAAGAAGCTGACGCTGGACGACCTCAAGGCCCTGCGCGACCGGCTCCACATCCCGATCACCGACGAGCAGCTCGAGGCCAACCCGAAGATGCCGCCGTACTACCGGCCGGCCGCCGACGACCCCTCGCTGCTCTACATGCTGGACCGGCGCCGTCAGCTCGGCGGCTTCATCCCCGAGCGCCGCGATGCCGGTGTCGAGCTCGAGCTGCCCGGTGACAAGACCTACGACATCCTCAAGGGCGGCTCGGGCAAGCAGGAGGTCGCCTCCACGATGGCCTTCGTGCGCCTGCTCAAGGAGCTCATCAAGGACAAGGGCATCGGACGGCGCATCGTCCCAATCGTTCCGGACGAGTCGCGCACCTTCGGGCTGGAGTCACTCTTCCCCACCAAGAAGATCTTCAACACCCAGGGTCAGAACTACACGCCGGTCGACGCCGACATGATGCTGTCCTACCGGGAGTCCGCCTCCGGTCAGCTCATGCACACGGGCATCAACGAGGCCGGTTCGGTCTCCCTGTTCCAGGTGGCCGGAACGAGCTACGCCACCCACGGCGAGCCCATGATCCCGGTCTACATCTTCTACTCGATGTTCGGCTTCCAGCGCACCGGCGACCAGTTCTGGGCCGCCGGCGACCAGCTGACCCGCGGCTTCATCATCGGGGCCACCGCCGGGCGCACCACCCTGACCGGTGAGGGCACCCAGCACATGGACGGCCACTCCCCCATGATCGCGGCCACCAATGACGCAGTCGTCAGCTACGACCCGGCCTACGCCTACGAGATCCGGCACATCGTGCGTGACGCCCTGGAGCGCTGGTACGGCCCGGACTCGGGTCGCAACCGCGACGTCATGTACTACCTGACCGTCTACAACGAGCCGATCCACCAGCCCGCTGAGCCCGACGGCGTCGACGTCGAGGGAATCCTGCGCGGTATTCACCGCATCAGCACGGCTCCTGACGGCGAGGGTCCCGAGGTCCAGCTCCTGGCCTCCGGCGTCGGAGTGCCCTGGATCGAGGAGGCTCGCCGCATCCTGGCCGAGGACTGGGGCGTGCGCGCCGCCACCTGGTCCGTCACCAGCTGGAACGAGCTGCGGCGCCAGGCCCTGGAGGTGGAGAAGGCCAACTTCCTGGCCCCCGACGGCGAGCGGCAGTCCCCTACCTGACGCAGAAGCTCTCCGAGGCCACTGGCCCCTTCATCGCCACCAGCGACTACGACCACCTGGTCCCCGACCAGATCCGCGCCTGGGTGCCCGGCGACTACTACACGCTGGGCGCCGACGGCTTCGGATTCTCCGACACCCGGGCCGCCGCCAGGCGCCACTACCTCATTGACGCCCAGTCGGTGGTGGTGCGCGCCCTCCAGGCTCTGGTGGAGCAGGGACGCCTCGACCGCTCCGTCCTGGCCCAGGCCGTTGCCCGCTATGACTTGACCAACGTCAACGCAGGCACCTCCGGCTCCCAGGGAGGGGAGTCCTGATCCGCCCCGTGCGGCTATAGTTGGACGCACTGACCAATTGTGGTGCCGGTGGAGCACGGTCTTCCGTGTTCCACCGGCACCACCATGTCTGCCGAATGAGGTCCCCCTTGTCCCGCTCCCAGCTCCTGCGCTCCACCGCCTTCATGGCCGCGTGCCTACTGACCCTGTCCGGTTGCTCAGTCGGCTGGACCGGCGCCAGGGGGACGTCCTCGGCCCCGCCGGACCAGGCTCAGGACACCGCTCCAGAGGCCGCGGAGGAGCCGACTGGGAAGCTGGAGGACACCAGCCCCATGGATCCGCTGGAGTACGGCAACTGCACGTCCTCCGACATCCAGAACTACGACGACGAGCTCACCGACAACGACGCGGAGGACACCCGCGCCCAGGCGGAGGCCCAGGTCACCAAGGTCATACCGGCCTCCGAGCAGGTCAGTGTCACCGCTAACGAGCTCTCCACCGATCAGGTGGTCAAGGTCTCGGCAGGCGCTCGAGACGTAACAATCACCGCACAAAGTCTCGTGATTGTCATCGAAGGAGAGATCGAGTCACTGACCATCAACGGCTTCGACAACACGGTCTGGGTCGGCGCTTCCAATAAAGTCACGTTCGGCGCGAACGACGGTGACAGCCAGAATTACGTCTTCTGGCACTCCAGGCCTCCGCAGGCGAAGGTGGATCCGCAAGGCCTCAACATCATCGGCAAGGACGTTCACGCCCCGGTCATCCGCTCCTGCCGTTCCTTCTCATGATGCCCTGCGGGATAGCGCCGGAATCGGCCTTCCGAGGTCGGCGAGGCAGTGCAACAAGCCGCTGACCGCCCGCAGGCCTTCGGAAGGCCGATTCCTCTTACTCCTCCGAGTCAGACGCCGTGGACACAACCGGCGGAGTTGACGGATCGGATCCTGTGTAGACGTTCAAGTCGCGGAAATGGGGGCGCAGAAGGTTCTCAGGGCTGAGAATCTCATCAAGAACAGACTCCTCGAGCAGCCCCATCTCCAGAACCACCTCTCGCACGCTGCGTCCTGAACGGGCGCACTCACGGCCCACCAGGTCACCGTTGTGATGACCGATCACCGGGTTGAGGTAGGTAACGATTCCAATCGAGTCCAGCACATTGCGGCGACATACCTCCACGTTGGCCTCGATCCCCACGACACACAGCTCCCGCAGGGTCGACATCCCGCGGGTGAGCAGATTGATCGACTCGAAAATCGCCTGGGCGATCACCGGTTCCATGACGTTGAGCTGAAGCTGTCCCGCCTCAGCGGCGAAGGTCAGCGCCACATCGTTTCCCATGACCTTGAAGCAGACCTGGTTCACCACCTCGGGGATCACCGGATTGACCTTGGCCGGCATGATGGAGGATCCGGCCTGGCGTTCAGGCAACCTGATCTCCCCCAGCCCCGCGCGAGGTCCGGAGGACAGCAGGCGCAGGTCGTTGCAGATCTTGGACAGCTTCACCGCCAGACGCTTGATCGCCGCGTGCATCGAGACGTAGGCACCCGTGTCACTCGTGGCTTCCAGCAGGTCATGCGCTCCTCGAATGTCCAGACCGGTGATCTCCCGCAGACGCCCGACAACAGTGCTCTGATAGTCCGGAGGCGTGTTGAGCCCCGTGCCGATCGCCGTGGCCCCGAGGTTCACCTCCAGAAGCAGGGCGGCATTGTTGTGAAGCCGGCTAACCTCCTCCTCCAGCAGAACGGCAAAGGCCTCGAACTCCTGCCCCAGGCTCATCGGAACGGCATCCTGAAGCTGAGTACGCCCCATCTTCAGAACATGGACGAGCTCGGTTCCCTTGGCTCGCATCGCCGCGATGAGTCGCTCGAGCTCCTCGATGAGCGAACCGACGAGGGCGAACAGTCCCAAACGGAATCCGGTCGGGTAAGCGTCGTTCGTCGACTGGGACTTGTTGACATGATCGTTGGGATTGATGATGTCATAACGGCCCTTGGCGTATCCCAGGTACTCCAGCGCGAGGTTGGCGATCACCTCGTTGGTATTCATGTTGACGCTGGTCCCAGCACCCCCCTGGAACTGGTCGACCGGGAACTGATCGAGGCAACGCTCAGCAACCAGCACCTGGTCACACGCCCACACAATCGCACCAGCGACCTCCGGGTCAAGAGCCCCAAGATCACTGTTCGCTAACGCTGACGCCTTCTTCACCTGCACCATGCCGCGAACAAAGGCCTCTTCGTCGCCAACCACTGATCCAGAGATCTGGAAGTTCTCCATCGCACGTAGCGTGTGGATTCCCCAATAGGCTTCTAATGGAACTTCCCGTACACCAAGAAGATCTTCCTCTGTGCGGGTTGCCTTCGTCATCCTGAGCCTCCGAGTTGTCTAGCTAGGCACCTGCTTGCGCACATCCATGCTGACATACGACGCGCACGTTCAGGTCATTGCAGATTCACATACCATGGCTTCCACAATGGTTACGCTATTGTAACCTGACTAATCCGCTCCGCCTCGACGACACACCACCCTCAGTTATCCCCGTATTTTTCAAGACAAACTCGTGTCGGATCACACGCCGCGCCAATCGAGAACCCTACTGTCCTCAGGATATTCCAGTCGGTAGCATCCACAGCATGGATGAGTTGAGCGCTCCGGGAGTGTCTGCACTGCGACAGGCGCAGGACACAATTATTGAACACTCACTGGACCGTATCAGTTCGGCCCACGATTTCTACCGCACCCTGCCGGAAGGATCGCGCGACCAGATCGCGGCGGTGGCCCGCCTGGGCGTCACCATGTTCGTCGACTCGGCGGAGAACCCCTCGACACCGCTGACCCCCTCGCAGATCTTCTCCGTGGCGCCTGCGGCCCTGACCGGCGTCATCACGCTGGAGCAGACCCTGGCTCTGGTGCGCACTGTCCTCGACGTCGTTGTTGACGAGGCGCCTCGAGCCGTACCCGAGGAGGACCATGACACCGTCCGCATCCTCGTCCTGACCTTCGGACGTGACGTCGGCTTCGCCGCGGCCGAGGTGTACGCCCGGGCAGCTGAGGCCCGCGGCGCCTGGGACGCACGGTTGGAGTCCGTAGCGGTCGACGCGATGCTTCATGACGCCCCCGAGGACGCCGCGACCCGGGCCGGAACCGCCGGCTGGAACGGGACCGGGCCGGTGGCGGCGATCGCCGCCAAGACCACTCTGGACGCGCTCGGCGTCTCCAGGCTGCGCCACGAGTGCCGCAACCTGGCCAGCGACTGTCTGGTATCCGTACGCGGCGACTCCGTCCTCATCGTCCTGGGCGACAGTCAGGCGGCTCACGCCGGGACGTCCAAGCACTCCGGCCGGGAGGCCACCCCTGAGCAGCTGGTGGACCAGGCGGCCATGCAGGTGGCCGGCGGCCTGGGTGGGTCAGCCGTCGTCGGCCCGGTGGTTCCAGGGATCTCGCACGCGGGTCGTTCACTGCGCTCGGCCCCTGGCCGGGCTGCGCGCGCTGCCCGGCTGGGCCGAGGCTCCCAACCCGGTCCACGCCGACGATCTCCTTCCCGAGCGCCTTCTGGCCGGCGATGAGCTCGCCTGCGAGCAGATCCTCAACCTGGTGCACGCCCCCTGCACGAGATGGGCGACCCTTCGAGAGCACGGTGGCCACCTATCTGGCCCTGGGCGGCAGCCTGGAGGCCACTGCTCGGAACCTGTTCGTGCACGCCAACACGGTGCGATACCGCCTGGGCCGGGTCAGCGAACAGGTCGGCTGGGACGCGACGAACGCCCGTGACGGCCTCATGCTGCACATGGCAATCATCGTGGGCCGACTCGCTGTCAGCCGAGAGGCCTGACGCGCCGCGCCCTAATACGCACCCGCGTCCACTCCTTCACGACCGGACCCGTCCGTCACCCTCGGACAGGTCCGGTCGTGGCGCTATGACCGTGCCCCGGCCGCAAGCCGGCCCCTGTGACGCACCGATGCAGGAGCACCTCTTCCCATCTGGGACAATGGTCTGACCTGCGGCGCAGCCGCCGGCGAAGCACAACCATCATCGAGTCACAGCGCCGTCACGGAACCTGAATGCTCCGGCACGGCACCAGAAGGAGCCACCATGGCTGAGCAGAGCAAGGACGACGTCCTGTCCGTCATCACCCAGATCGTCAGCGAGGAGTCCGGCGTCGCCGCCAAGGACATCACCCGCGAGACCGCCTTCGCCCAGGACCTCGACGTCGACTCGCTGGGTCTGCTGACCATCGCCACCCAGGTCGAGGAGCGTTTCGGCGTAACCCTGGACGACTCCCTCATCCCGACCCTGCCCACCGTTGGAGCGCTGGTCGACCTGGTGACCTCCAAGAAGGCCTGACGACAGACATGAGCCCGGAAGCCGAGTGCCGCCCGGATGACGTCGTCGTCACCGGACTGGGGGCCATCAATCCTCTGGGCGCAGACGTCGAGTCCACCTGGAGCGCCCTGCACGAGGGGACCTGCGCGGTTCGCACCCTCGAGCACGAGTGGGTCGAGAGCCATGACCTGCCCGTGCGGATCGGAGCCCCCTGGCGCTCGATCCTGCCGAGATGCTTCCACCCCGCCAGCTGCGCCGTCTCGACCGCGCCAGTCAGTGTGCGCTGCTGGCCGCTCGCCAGGCCTGGGAGCAGGCGGGGGCCCCGCAGGTCGCCTCCCAGCGTCTGGCGGTGTCCGTCTCCCCGGGCATGGGGCCGGTCCTGTCGGTCATGGAGGCGTGGGACACCCTGAGGGAGAAGGGGCCCCGGCGGGTTCTGCCGACGGCGGTCCCGGCGCTCATGCCCAATGCCCCGGCGGCCGCTGTCGGGATCGAGCTGGGGGCCCACGGCGGCATCCATGCTCCGGTCTCGGCCTGCGCCTCCGGGGCAGAGGCCATCGCCTACGGTGCGGACCTCATCACGCTGGGACGGGCCGACGTCGTCGTGGCTGGGGGGACGGATGCGGCCCTCCATCCGATGACCGTGGCCGCCTTCGCTGCCATGCGGGCCCTGTCGACGCGCAACGCCGACCCGCAGACCGCCTCACGCCCCTTCGCCCCAGACCGCGACGGCTTCGTCCTGGGTGAGGGCGCCGGGCTCTCCTCGTCCTGGAGCGCGCCGCGCATGCCAAGTCCCGAGGAGCACGGATCCTGGCCGTTCTGGCGGGCTCCGGGGTCACCGCCGACGCCTACGACGTCGCACGCCCGGAGCCATCGGGTGCGGAGCAGGAGCGGGCCCTGCGGCTGGCTCTGGAGCGCGCGGGGCTTGACCCCGGCTGTGTCGGGCACGTCAATGCTCATGCCACCTCGACGCCGGCCGGTGACGTCGTCGAGGCCGGTGTCCTGGCCAGGACGGTGCCGAATGCCGCCATCAGCGCCACGAAGTCCGCCACCGGTCACCTCCTGGGCGGGGCCGGGGGGCTGGAGGCGGTACTGACCGTCATGGCGCTGCAGGAGCGCTGGGCCCCGCCCACGCTGCTGCCGGCCGGAGTGGATCCAGAGCTGGCCCAGCTCGGGCTGGACGTTGTTGGACCGCAGGGCCGGGACCTGCCCCAGCTGACGACGGCGGCCAGCACCTCCTTCGGCTTCGGAGGACACAACGTCGCCCTGGTCTTCGCCCGCCAGTAGCCGTACTCGGGCGGGAGCCGCCATGAGACCTCGCCTGTGACCCACGGCGCTGGACCCGGCCGGTGCGGTCAGGCACAAATAGCCGTGCATGCCGCGTACGTCATGACATGAGCCCGGTTGAGGGTCGAGACCGTTGGGGAAGGCGAATCTCGAAACCAACCAGGAGGCGATACTCATGATCGGTGCCTACACCCGCGGTGTACTTTTCGTGCACTCAGCACCTCGGGCGCTCTGCCCCCACATCGAGTGGGCAGCGGCCGAGGTGCTCGGTTCGCGTGTCCACCTCGACTGGACCGAGCAGCCTGCGGCCCAGGGCATGATGAGGGCCGAGACCAGCTGGGTGGGGCCCGCTGGAACAGGAGCCAGCCTTGCCTCCGCCCTGCGCGGCTGGGCGAACCTGCGCTATGAGGTGACCGAGGAGGCGAGTGTCGGCACCGACGGCGGCCGCTGGTCCCACACCCCGGACCTGGGCATCTTCCACGCCCAGACGGATGTTCACGGCAACGTCGTCGTCCCCGAGGACCGGATCCGTGCCGCGCTCGTCTACGCGGCTGATCCTGACCGGATGCGCCGCGAGCTCGACCTGGCTCTGGGCCAGGCCTGGGATGACGAGCTCGAGCCCTTCCGCTACGCCGGAGCCGGCGCGCCCGTGCGCTGGCTGCACCGCGTCGGCTAGGAACGCCGAGCACAGGACGCCTCATCGCCTGCTGAAAGCCGGGTGGGGCAACAGGTCTCGCAACCTGTTGCGCCACCCGGTTTGCGTCCTGGGGACGTTACAGTCCCTGCGCTCGCAGCTCCTTCATCGCCTTGGCCCGGTTCTTGCGGTCGAGACGGTCGAGGTAGAGGTGGCCCTCCAGGTGGTCGCACTCGTGCTGGATGCAACGAGCCATGAGCTCCTCCCCCTCGACGACGACCTCCTTGCCGTCCAGGTCCACTCCCTCAGCACGGGCGTACCAGGCCCGCTCCGTGGGGAACCACAGACCCGGCACTGACAGGCAGCCCTCGTCCCCGTCCTGGTACTCGTCCTTGGAGACCTCGACGATCTTGGGGTTGAGGATGTAGCCGATCTCGCCGTCGATGTTCCAGGAGAAGGCGCGCAGACCGATCCCGATCTGATTGGCGGCCAGGCCGGCCCGCCGTCCTCATCGACCGTCTCGAGCAGGTCCTCAACCAGGGCCTTGACGGAGTCGTCGATGTCAGTGATCCAGTCGCACTCGGTGCGCAGGATCGGGTCGCCGATGATGCGGATGTCGCGGTATGCCATGGCGGCATCCTCCCATGACCGCAGCGACGCGGTCATGTTCGACCCATCTCGTGATCTGCTGCTCGCACAGCGCACCGGCACCATCGAGAACAGGCCACCTGGCCCCAGGGCCGAGTACGTGAAAAGGAAGAGTCCCCGGCCTGATTGACCGAGGAC
>CAKAEY010000012.1 GCA_916438365.1 uncultured Sanguibacter sp. | reverse complement strand
TCCTCTTTCCTCAGGCCAGAACGGTCACGTCGATGTTTTCGATGGCGGCGACCAGGTCGCGCAGGAAGCGGGCGCCGTCCGCGCCGTCGATGACCTGGTGGTCGATCGTCAGCGACAGGTTGAGGCGCTGCTCCACGCCGATCGTGCCGTCGGCGGCCACGGTCGGGCGCGGGGTGATCGCGCCGACGCCCAGGATGGCCGTCTGGGGCAGGTTGATAACGGGGGTGAAGGTCTCGATACCGAAGGAGCCGATGTTGGAGACCGTGAAGGTGCCGCCGCTCAGGAACTCGGGCGACAGGATCCGTCGATGGCACCGCCGGCGAGGCGCTTGGCCTCGTCGGAGAACGCCTTGAGGCCCAGGGCCTGCGCGGAGCGGATGACGGGGACGAGGAGGCCGCGCGGGGTGTCGCACGCGAAGCCGAGGTGGACCTGCTCGAACTCGGTGAGGACGCCGTCCTCCAGGTGAGCGTTGAACACGGGGTACTTGAGCAGGGTGCGCGACACGGCGAAGCAGACCAGGTCGTTGAGCGTGATCTTGTTCAGGCCCAGGGACTCGTCGGCGTTCTTGACCTTCTTGCGCATCGCGAGGATGCCGGCGGCGTTCGCGGTGGTGTTGAGGGTCAGCTGCGCGGTGGAGGTCAGGGACTCCATCATGCGCTTGGCGACGACCTTGCGCACGCCCTTGAGCGGGGCGGAGGTCGAGGCGCCGGGGAAGTCGGCGGCCGCGGCGGGGGCGGCGACAGCGGCGGCGGGCGCGGCCTCGGCGGTGCGGCCAGCATCGGCAACGGACACGCGTCCACCGATGCCGGTGCCTTCGGCTGCGCTCACGCCGGCGGCGCGAGCGGCGGAGGTCAGGACGGGGCCAGCGGCGATCGCGGCGGCAACGTCACGCTCGATGACGCGGCCGTGGGGGCCGGAGCCCTCGGCGATGGCGGAAGCGTCGACGCCGTTCGACGCGGCGAGGGCGCGGGCGCGCGGGGAGACAGCGCCGGTGGCGCGCTCGGTTGCGAAGGCGGGGGCGGCGGCCTCGGGGGCAGCGGCCCGCTCGGCGGGAGCGTCGGCTTCGGCGGGGGCGCCGTCGCCACCGGGAACGAGGCCGGAGATGTCCTCCCCGGGCTCACCGACGATGATGAGCGGATCCTTCACGGGGACCTCGTCGCCTTCCTCCCACAGGAGCTTCAGGACGGTACCCTCGGCGGTCGAGGGAACCTCCATGGTCGACTTGTCGGTCTCGATGGACGCGAGCGTCTGGTCGACGGAGACGGTGTCGCCTTCTGCGATCATCCACTCGACGATGATGCATGACTCAACAGAGTTGCCCAGCTGGGGCATCACCACGATGGTGGCCATGTAATTCCTCCTAGACGATGCGCAGCTTCGTGCGCTCGGCCAATTCCTTGATGGATTCTTCGGGGATCTCATCGTCGGTGATGATTCCGGTGACCTCGTCGATCCCCATGAAGCTGACAAAGCCGGCTTCCCCATACTTGGAGGAGTCAGCGAGCAGCCACGTCTCTTGTGCGCGGGTGCGCATAATGGAGCCGACCTGTCCACCTTCTACGAGCTGGGTGGTCAGGCCGCGATCAACGCTGAACCCGTCGGTTCCAAGGAAGGCGACGCGTGCGTTGAAGTCATTGATGGCGCGCTCTGCGACCGGACCCACGAGGGACTCGGACTCGGCGCGGAAGTGCCCACCCGTCAGCGTGATGTTGAGGTTCGGGTTGGAGCGGGCGTTGGCGAAGACGAGCACGGAGTTGGTCAGGACCTGAACCCCGCGCTTGCCGGTGAGGTACTTGACGATGAGGGCGCAGGTGGTGCCGGCCTCAATCATGATGCGATCGTCATCGTGGATCATGTCGGCGGCGGCGCGAGCGATGCGCTCCTTGATCTCGACACGATCGTTCTGGCGCAGGTGAATGTTGCGGAAGGTGGTGGGGCGCGCTCCTCCGTGCGTGCGCACGAGGTAGCCCTGCTCGTCGAGAGACTTGAGCGATGCGCGCACGGTGACGGGCGAAACTCCCAGATCGGAGGCAAGCTGCGCCACGCTCACCTCACCCTCCCGGGCGAGGCGATCCAGGATGTAGTTCGTGCGTTCTTCTGCACGTCCCATGGGGCACCTCTTCACGGAATCAGCAACAATCTTTGTCGCTTTCGCTTTCGTTAGGAAAAGAATAGTCACTAAAACGAAAGTATGCAACATCACGAGAACAACATTCACACGCGTGCACCCACCGCGCACAAACGTTCAAGGCAACGCTGCCCATTCTTCGCAATTCAATGATATTGCAAGGATAAATGCGCTGGTGGGTGGCTCCCTCGAGCCACCCACCAGCTATGAAACTCTCAGCCCTACCCCGGAGCCACCATCCAGTTGAAACGAAAATCAAACGAAAGCGCTCGTCACCGATCCAACAAGGCGTGCCCTGGGGCGGCAAACGGGTTTTACTCCCCGGGCTGGCGAACGCCGACCGTCAGGAGCAGGTTGCCGTACAGGCGCTGCTCGCCCGTCGCAACGATGATGCCGACGTTCTCGTCGCGCGCGGCATCGTAGAAGTCCCATCGGGAAATCTCGCCGAACTCAACGCCGGGCAGGGCCGCGCGGAACTCATCGTGGATCGGAATCTCCACCGGATCAGCATCGGGGGCGGGGGTCATGATCTCTGCGCGCTCGATCGGAATCGTGCGCTTGAGGACATCGAGGACCTGGCTGACATCCAGGAGACCCGGGGCAAGGTTGAGCGAAATGAGTTCGCAGCGCGGGTTCACACCCGTGGTGTGCGGGTAGTTCGCGTCCGCCAGCAGAATCTTCGAGCCGTGGCCGGCGGCCGCGAGCGCGCGCAGGAACTGCGGGTGCGTCATAGGTCCATAGAGCATGAACGTGCCTTTCTTACAGGTGTGAACTGGCCCGGATGACCAGCTCGGGGTCGAGGACGATGTCCTGTGAGGGACCGCCGCCCATGAGCGATCGCACGAGGCGCACGGCCGTGCGCCCCAGGCGATCGAAGGGCTGGTGGATTGTCGTGAGCGGCGGTGCGTAGGAGTCCGCACCGTCGATGTCGTCGAAGCCGACGACCCGAACGTCGCGAGGCACCACTCCCCCGCGCTCGTAGATGTAGCGCATGGCACCGAGGGCCAGCTGGTCGTTCGCGGTCTGGATGCCCTGGGGCAGACGACCGGCCGCGCGCATGACGTCGTAGCCGTCGCGTGAGTCCCACGAGTCGGGCGCAAGGACGACGGG
This sequence comes from uncultured Sanguibacter sp., assembly GCA_916438365.1. The sequence continues at coordinate 49,068 of CAKAEY010000012.1, read as the reverse complement.
CTCGATGCCGTAAGACGCGCACGCCTGCTCGTAGCCGAGCCTGCGCATCTGAGCATCCGACCAGCCGGCCGGGCCCGAGATGTGGACGACGTCGGTGAGTCCCTGGGCGAGCAGGTGTTCGGTGGCCAGGCGCGCGCCGCGCACGTTGTCGACCGCGACGGTCGAGATGCCGTCGAGACCCTTTTCGCTCGTCAGGACGAGGACGGTCGGGAAGCGCTTACCCGATTCAATCGCAACGTCGATCGTCGGATCCTGGCCGCCCAGGATGATGACGCCGTCGACGTCGAAGGGAGCGAAGTCGCTGCGCAGCTGCCCGTCGGGCCCGTACGCGTAGGACAGGGACACGTGGTACCCGGCCTGCGACGAGGCGTTCAGGATCGACAGCAGCACACGCCCGTGTCCGTGAAACATGGGCGCCGCCAAGACGACGTGAAGGACGTTGGTGCGCTTGGCCGCGAGCGCGCGCGCCGCGTAGTTGGGCACGTAGCCCAGCTCCTCGACGAGTTTCGCAATGCGCGCACGCGTCTTTTCGGAGACCTCCGGATCCCCGCGCACGACGCGCGAGACCGTATTCGTCGAGACGCCTGCCCGTCGCGCGATGTCGGCGAGGGAGACCTTCTTAGCTGCGGGTCGGGACGTGGACATGGGTCGCTGCGCTGGCTGCAATGACGGAGGCGCGGTCTGCCTCGGCGAGGTCGCCGATGGTTTCGAGCTGGGCGAGGAGGGAACCGAAGGTCGAGGCCTCGATGGGGCCGCGCACAACGGTCACGCCGGAGATCTGGGCGGTCAGGTCGCACAGGAGGCGGTTGCGTGCGCCACCGCCCACGAGGTTGAGCTGGTCGGGGGCCTTTCCGGTGGCCTCGGTCAGCTCGCCGATCGCACGGGCGTAGCGGCGGGCGAAGGACTCGATGATGACGCGCACGTAGCCTGCCATGGAGTCGGGGCGGGCCGCGCCCTGGGCGTCCAGGGCCTCGTCGATCTTGCGCTGCATGTCTCCGGGTGTGGCGAAGGCTTCCTCGTCCGGGTCGAAAACGCCGGAGGCGGCGGGCAGCTCGCGCGCCTGGGCGACCAGCTCATCGGTGTCGGTGGGCGTGCCCTCGCGCTCCCACTGACGCTGAATCTCCTGGAGGATCCACATGCCCGTGATGTTGAAGAGGGGACGCACTCCCCCGTCCGTGCGGCCCTCGTTTGTAATGCCGAGGTCGAAGGCGGCATCGCTCATGAGGGGCTGATCCTCGATGGCACCGAGGACGGACCAGGAGCCGCAGGACAGGAAGTAGGCGCGCTTGCCTTCCTCGATGGGCAGGCCGTGCACGGCGCAGGCGGAATCGTGGGCGCCGCCGCGCACGACGGTGAGGGTTTCGAGGCCGGGGACAGTGCAGGGGCCGACGACGGTGCGGTCAGCATCAAGTTCGCCGAACCAGCCGCGCGGGATGCCGAGACGGTTGAAGACCTCGTCGTTGAAGTCGCCGCCGCCCGGGGTGAGCAGGCCGGAGGTAGAGGCGATCGTGCGCGACCATCCGACAACGCCGGTGAGTCGGTACGCGAAGTAATCGGGCAGGAAGAGGGCCGCGGCGACGCGCTGCGCGTCGGCGGGGTTTTCCTGCAGGTAGGCGAAGAGCTGGTTCGCCGTGTTGATGGTGGCCGGCTGGTTGCCGGTCAGGTCGAAGAACTCGCGGTCGCCGATGCGATCACGGAAAGCGTCGAGGGTGCGGGAGGTGCGCTCGTCGCGGTAGGCGATGACGTCGCCGACGAGCTCGCCGTTCTCATCAAGGGGAGCCCAGTCCACGCCCCACGTGTCAATGGAGACCGCGCGGGCGTCCGGGAACTGCTCAAGGGCCTTCTTCAGGCCGATGATCGTCTCGGCCTCCATCGTGGCCACGTCCCACGTGAGGGTACCGTCTTCGCGGCGGCGGGCCTCGTGCTTAAAGCGGTGAATGTCGGTGACGTCGAGGCGTCCGTCGTGCAGCGTTCCGGCGAGGACTCGTCCGGATGCGGATCCAAGGTCAACAGCAAGTACGGTGGTCATTGAAGGTCTCCTGCTCAAAACGCCCTCGCGCGGCGCGTCCCATCGTTGGGTTCTCGTACGGCTTTCCTCGTCGGCGAGGCCGGGGCCGGATCCCGGTGGTGGTACCCCTCGCGGGGGCGAGCCCGGCCGGGCTCGGGGAGAGAGGACACCCGAGCCCGACCGGTGGTTGCATCAGCGGTACATCGGACCGAAGGTCTCGCAGGCGCGGAAGTCCGCGCCTTCGAGGGACTCGGTGCCGAACAGCGACCACGCCTTAGGGACGGAAGATCCGCTCCTCGGGGACGTTGTGCATGTTGACCGGGATGCGCAGCATCGACGCCAGCGTGATGAGCTGACCGCCGATGTGGCCATAGGAGATCGCGCCGTGGTTAGCGCCCCAGTTGTTCATCACGTCGTAGACGCTCTTGAACGCGCCCTCACCCGTCAGGTTCGGGACGAACCAGGTGGTGGGCCACTCGATGTTGGTGCGCTCTTCGATGGTGAAGGCGACCTCGTCGGGCAGCTCGACCGTGTAGCCCTCGGCGATCTGCATGACCGGTCCGAGGCCGCGCACCAGGTTGATGCGGCACATCGTCACGGGCATCTCGCCGGAGGTGCGGAAGTGGGTCGAGAAGCCGCCGCCACGGAAGTAACCGGTCGAGGCCGGGTGGAAGGTCGTGGCCTCGAGCGTGGCGTCGCGGTCCTCCTCGGTCAGCTCATACCAGGGCTTGATGACGTTCTTGCCGTCGCGCACAGCCTTGCCGGCGCCGTCCAGCGTGGTCGAGCCGGAGTTACGCAGGTCGAGCAGACCGGCGGCAGCGCGGCCCTCGGGCTTCCAACCGGTGGCCTTCTCGATGGACTCGGCGCTCCAGTAGGTACGAACGTCGGAGAAGATCTGCGGCGTGTTCGTCAGGAGGTAGCCGAACAGCATCGAGGCGCCGTTGAGCGAGTCGTTCTCGGTGGCCACGACGGAGGGCTGGCGGATACCGGTCCAGTCGAAGTTCGTGTTGAGGATGGTCTCCAGAACGTCGCCGTTGGGGAAGTGGTCGGTCCACTGACGCTGACCCTGGAAGCCGGCCACAATGGCACCGTGGCCGCCAGCCTCTTCCTCAAAGCCCAGCTCGGCCAGGCGCGGGTTGCCGTGCATGAGGTCGCGGGCGATGAGCGTCATCTTGGTGACGAACTTCCACCAGTCCTCGTGCTTCTCCGGGTACTGCCACTCCGGCGGGTTCCAATCCTTGCCCTGCGTGAAGTTCTCGCGGATCCACTGGTACGCCTTCTCGTACTCCTCGGGGTCGTAGATACCCTCATCGATGCGGCGGGTGAACTCGGACATGTCGATGTACTCGTTGCGCATGCCGAGGTAGGAGCCGAAGAAGTCGGGGTTCACGACAGAGCCGGCGATACCCATGGAGACGGAGCCCATGGACAGGTAGGCCTCGCCCTTCATCTGAGCGACGGCCAGACCGGCGGTCGCGTAGTCGAGGAGGCGGGTGCGCACGTCCTCGGGGATGGAGGTGTCGTCAGCGTCCTGCACGTGCTCGCCGTAGATGCCGAAGGCGGGGATACCGATCTGAGCGTGGCCTGCCAGGGCGGCGGCAAAGGTACACGGCGCCGGGGCGCTCAGTGCCGTTGAAGCCCCAGATGGCGTGCGGCATCGCGGGATCCATGTCGGTGGTCTCGGTGCCGTAGCACCAGCAGGGGGTGACCGTCACGGTCAGGCCGACGTTGTTCTCGCGGAACTTGGCGGCGCAGGCCTGGGCCTCGTGGACGCGGCCGATCGTGGTGTCAGCGATGACGACCTCGACGGGGGCGCCGTCCGGGTAACGCAGGTTGGAGGTGAAAAGCTCGGCGACGGACTTCGCCATGTTCATGGTCTGCTCTTCGAGCGACTCACGAACGCCCTTGCGGCGGCCGTCAATAGTGGGGCGGATTCCGATGCGGGGGTGGTTTGTCATTATTCCTTCATCCCTCATGATGACGTCGATGTCGGGAGCGCGGGGGCGCACGCCCCCTCGGATCCTGTGAACAAAAAAGTGCCGGGTCCGCGGGTCCCGCCCCACGTGAGTGGTGCGGGACCCGCGGCGGGCCACCGGTTCAGTTTGTCACGTCCCCGGCCCCGGCCTCGTGCCCGATGGAGCTAACGGCTCACTCGTACAGGTTCGCCTTGATCTCAGCGCTGTCGATGTTGGTCTTGTCGTACCAGGCGAAGCCCGAGTCGATGACCTTGGGCAGCTCAGCGCCGTTCAGCGCGGCAACCGCAGCCTTGACCGTGTAGTAGCCGATCTTGACGGGCGACTGGGTCACAGCGCCGGCCTCGGTGCCACCCTTGATCGCGTCGATCTGGGTCTTGCCCGAGTCGAAGCCGACGACGGTGACGTCCTTACCGGACTCAGCAACACCCTGGACGATGCCGGAGGCAGCGGCCTCGTTGGAGCCGTACATGCCGACGATGTCGGAGTTGGCCTGGATGATGGACAGCGAGGTGTCGGCGGCCTTGGTGACCTCACCGGCGATCTGCTCGTCGAGGAGCTTCAGGCCGGCGGGAGCGTTGGCCGTGAAGTACTCCTTGAAGCCCTCGCAGCGCTGCTTGCCCGTGGTGGAGGTCGAGTCGTGGCAAACCATGCCGACCGAGCCCTTCTTGTCCTTGAGCAGCTCGATCATGTGCTTGGCGGCCTCGGCAGCGGCGGCCTTGTTGTCCGTCTGGACGGTGGTGACGGGGATGTCGGACTCAACACCGGAGTCGAAGGCGACAACCGGGATGCCCTTGCTATTGATCTCGTTCAGGAGGTCGGCGGCAGCCTTCGAGTCGAGGGCGGCAAAGCCGATGGCGGCCGGGCCGGAGTCCAGAGCGGACTTCAGCTGGTCGGTCTGCTCGGTCACCTTGGTCTCGTCCTGCGGGCCAACGAAGTTCACCTTTGTAGCCCAGCTCCTCGCCGGCCTGCTCGGCACCTTCCTTCACGGCCTGCCAGAAGCGGTGCTGGAAGCCCTTGGAGACCAGGTAGATGGTCTTGGTGCCGTCACCCTTGACCGCGGCCTTCTCCCAATCCTGGGCGTTGCCGGAGGTGTCAACCTTGGCGGAGCCGGAGGACGCGCTGGGCTTGGCGTCGGAGGAGGACGAGGAGGAGTCCGTTGAGGTCGTGCAGGCAGCCAGGCCCAGGGCCATGGAGCCGACGGCAGCGGCGGCGAAGATACGTCCGATGGGGCGCATTGGTTTTCCTTTCGTGGGGTGGCGGGGTCATTCCCGCCCTTGGTGTGTGTGAACCGACGTCGGTCCACGATGGGTGAATTGAATGGGTAAGAATCAGGCTGCGTTCTCGCGGATGCGACGCAGGTTGTCGATAACGACCGCGAGGAGCAGGACGATACCGGTGACGACGAACTGCCATTCGGCGGCGATACCCATCATCGTCAGGCCCTTCTTGAGGTCTCCATGAGGATCGCGCCGACCAGAGCGCCGGGGATCGAGGCGCGGCCACCCGACAGGGAGGTACCGCCGATGACGGCTGCGGCGATGACGTTGAGCTCCATGCCCACACCCTCAGCGGGCTGGACAAGGCCGTTACGAGCCGAGTACAGGATGGCACCGATAGCCATGAACGCACCTGCGACCACGTAGATGATGATCTTCCACAGGCGGACGTTGACGCCGGACAGGCGCGTCGCCTCTTCGTTGGAGCCGATCGCCAGCGCGTAGCGGCCCAGCAGCGTCTTGTTCATGAGGAAGGTCGCCAGGACCGTGAGGACCACGAAGATGATGACAGCGTTGGCAACGTAAGGGATGGGCATGCCGGAGGCAATGTACTTGTAGCCGGGGTTGGCGATGGAGATCGAGGCCTTGTCGGAGATGATCAGCGCCAGGCCTCGGGCGACCATCATCATCGCGAGCGTTGCGATGAAGGGCGGCAGGCCCAGGATCGACACGTTGAGGCCGTTGACCAGGCCGATCGCCATACCGACGAGCAGCGTCAGAACGAGGCCGAGGCCGAGCGGCAGGTTCATCTTGTCGCCCGCGAGGAAGACACCGGCCATAACGGCCACGAGGCTCAGGCCCGTACCAACGGAGAGGTCGATGCCCGACGTGGCGATCACGAATGTTGCGCCGAGCGCCATGACGCCCGTGTAGGCCGACTGAAGGACGATGCCCAGGTAGACCTCACGATTCACGAACGCGAAGTTGGGCACTGCAAAGCTAAAGAATGCCAGAACGACCAGCAGCGCCAGCGTCACGAGCAGCAGCTGCATGTTGTTCTTCATGAAGGTCTTGAAAGACGACGGCGCCTCCAGGCCCTTGTTATCGACGACGGCGGTGCTCACGCGTGTACTCCGTTCGCTTCTTCCTGGCCGACGGTGGCCAGTTCCATAATGTTTTCTTGGGTGGCTTCCTCATTGTCGAGGGTGCCGATAATGCGGCCGTGGGCCATGACGGCGATGCGATTCGCCAGACGCAGGACCTCGGGCAGCTCCGAGGAGATCACAATGATCGCCTTCCCCTGCTTCGCCAGCTCCTCAAGCAGCGTGTAGATCTCATCCTTCGCGCCCACGTCGATGCCGCGGGTCGGCTCGTCGAAGATCAGGATGTCGGCGTCGCGCTCCAGCCACTTGGCCACGACGACCTTCTGCTGGTTGCCGCCGGAGAGGCTGCGGACCTCGACGTCGACGCTGGGGGTACGCGTGCGCAGCTTCGCCACGTAATCCTTGGCGACATCACGCAGCTTCTTGGTCGCAACGACCGATGCGTTCGTGAAGTGGTCCATGGCGGCCATGCCCGTGTTGAAGGACAGGTCCTTGTCGAGGAGCAGGCCATACTGCTTGCGGTCCTCGGACAGGTAGCCGATGCCGTTCTTGACCGCGTCCGTCGCGCCCTTGATCGAGACCTTCTTACCGTGGACGTAGATGTCGCCCTCGGTGTGGGGGTCAGCGCCGAACAGCGCACGGGCGACCTCGGTGCGGCCGGCGCCGACCAGGCCCGCGAAGCCGAAGATTTCGCCCTTCTTGACCTCGAAGGAGACGTCGTGGACGACCTTGACGGTCGAGAGGTGCTCGACGCGCAGGACGGCCTCGTCGGAGAGCGGCTTGGTCGTGGGGCGCGCGTCGGCGGGGACCTCGCGGCCAACCATCATCTTGACGACCTCGCTCATAGGCGTCGTGGCCGTGTCCACCGTGCCGATGTACTTGCCATCGCGCAGGACCGAGATGCGGTCGGTGAGCTCGGTGAGCTCGGGCATGCGGTGCGTGATGAAGATCAGGCCGGTCGTCGGGCACACGAAGTCGCGCACCAGCTCGAACAGGGACTCGGTCTCGGTGGTCGTCAGAGGAGCCGTGGGCTCGTCCATGACGAGGATCTTCGAATCAAAGGACAGCGCGCGTGCGATTTCCACCATCTGCAGGCGCGCAACCGGCAGGTCGCGGCAGTAGGCGGTGGGATCGATGTTCATGTTGAGGCGCTCGAACAGCTCGCGCGCGTCACGGACCATCTTGCGGTCGTCGACGTAGCCAAACTTGGACGTGCCGGGTCGACCGATGTACAGGTTCTGGGCGACGGTCAGGTCAGGAACGATGTTGAGTTCCTGGTGGATGATCGACAGGCCGAGGTCACGTGCGTGCTCCGGCGACTGGATGTCGACCTTCTCCCCCTGCAGCCAGATCTCGCCGCCCGGGTCGGACTTGTGGATACCGGTGAGCACCTTCATGAGCGTGGACTTGCCCGCTCCGTTCTCACCGCAGAGACCCAAGACTTCACCGGGTCGAAGGTCGAGGTCCACGTCGGACAGCGCCTTCACACCGGGGAACGTCTTTGAGATCCCCTTTAGCTCTAGTAAGTTCGTCACTTCTCACCCCTTGGGTACCAGTAACTTCTCTGTTTCTGGAGTTTGCTTCCCCGGCATCGTTAACGCTAACGGTCACCGTTCCGGAGAATCGCCCTCTTCGGCGTCCCCTTAAGAGTAGAGCATCACAGTGGCCCGCGCGACCCAAATATCTGTGCACGTAATCAAATCGTAACCGAATGTCAGGACGATTTAGTCTGACATTTCCGCATGATCGCGCAGATTTTCAAGGATGGAATGCGCGACAGCATCCAGCCACTCCTGCTCGACCACGCAGTCTTTAATCAGTACCTTTCCGCGTGTCGAATCGTGAGGGATCCCCTCTCGTTCCCACTCGAAAAATCCCTCACCTCGCACAGTTGTCGGAAAAGTTCCGTGAACGTTCACGACGCGCCACCACGGGACTCCACCTCCCCAGTCGTGCATAATCCGCCCCACGACGCGCGGACCGGTACCGACCGCACGGGCGATCATCCCATAGGTGGCCACTCGCCCCTCGGGAATTTCCTCCACCACCCGCAGAACAGCCTCGACGAGTTCTTCCCTCACAGCTTGATCATCTTCTCCACGGCCCACAGGACCTCACGCGGATCGATCGGGACCACGGCGAGGTCCGTGTCCGACAGCGGTTCAGGTGCACGGTCGGGCGATTCAGGCAGCTCCGGTTCCACAATCTGCCGATCATCACCGAGGGACGCCTCCTCCGCCGCACCTCGCCTCCTCCGCAGGCTCCGGCGCCTGCTCGGGCGACCCCGGCCTCGTTGAGAAGCCTGAGCCCCCTTCCCCCCACCCTTGCGCGTCGCAGGCGCGGCCCCATCCCCAGGGGGCACCCACCGCTCATCGGAGGGTTCCTGCTCGAACGCGTCGCCCACCTGATAGGTGACGCCAGAACAATCCAGGACGCGCAGATGCGCACACGGCTCTTTCCACGCGCTCTCAGCACGGAAAGCCAAGAAGGCAAAGGCGTGGAAGTCCGCAGCATTCAAGGCATCGGCGACGGTCGACCCCGCGGGAGCCACACAGGAGATGTCGCGCATCGCGCGGAAGGTATTCCATAGGGGCTTGGCTCCCAGCTCCATGGTCTCGGCGGGCAGCCAACGCAGACCGTCCACTGTGCCCGTGCGCGGGCCAAGGCGCGTGAAGCCTCGGACGAAGCCGACGACCTCGCTGGGGAGGATCTCGTCAACCTTGACGACGCGCGTGCGATGCAGCTCCACGAGCGCACGGTCCCTACTCAGCCACACGCGCATGAGACGAGGCTTCTGCGCGGCCTTCGAGTGCAGGGCCCACACATCGAGGCGCATCGTCGCCCACGAGGTCGGGGCCAGCTCGCGCCTCGGCTGAAGCGCGTCAGCGGACGCGTCCAGCATCGCCAGGTAGGCGCGCTTATCGAGCATCACCTTTCCCAGCTGAGCGTCATGGAAACGCCGAGGGAAGGAAGCTCCGCGTTCCGGGCGTCCCCAGATGCTCGAGGCCGCCACGAGACGACCCGCATCGCCACTCCCCCGCGGCTGGTCCAGCCACTCCCGCCAACGCTCTCCGAAAGCGGCGTAGCGCTCTCGCATGCGCTTCTCACGCTCGATGGCACTCTCCCTGGGGGCGACGGGCGCGCGCTTGCGCTTGCGCGGCCGCTTCGCAAATTTGACAATCGCCTCGACGATCGTGGCCGCAACGAAGGCGATGATCAGAATGTGGTAGACGTGATCAGCGATCGCCTGCATCCACTCACTCCTCCCGATCAACAAAAAGCCCCGAGTTCACGAGAACTCGGGGCATCTGCTCCTGCGACTGGATTCGAACCAGTAACCGTCCGATTAACAGTCGGATGCTCTGCCGTTGAGCTACGCAGGATTGCGACAAGAGAAGATAATAGCAGAGACTATTCGGAACTGGCAAGCCAGATACGGGCCTGAAGCTATGCTGCGCATCACTGACGAGCATGTGTCGTCATAAGCACTCACTCCCACGCGGGACTCTCGAGGTCCACTCCTTGCTGCCTCGCAACCGCCTCGATCGCATCGGCGAGCCACTGCGCGAAGCCAACCTGCTGCGAGTCGTAGTGTTCGCGGAATCGCTCGTCGTGTATGTACGTGCGAGACATGATGTTGTGCTTGGCAGGCGTGACCGGAAAGAACTCACTGAGAGCTTCTCTATGTTCCTCGACGAGGCCGGCCGCCCTCTCGCTGTCAGGAGCGGCGCCATCGCGAATCGCATCGATCATCCTGCGTTCAATGTCATGGAATCGCTCAGCATTCTGCCGCCAGTCGGCGGATTGCCACGAAGCAGTGCGTTTACGCGATTCACGCCAGTCGTCGGTGTCTCCATAGCGCTCCTCGGCCTCGCTCTGGTGCGCCGCAAAGTTGGCCTCCCCCAAGATCTCCCCGATTTCTTCCACGGTGAGCGCCTTGTCATTCATTGCATCCTCCAAAGCATGTCTAGTGCTTCGATCATTACGTCCGTCTCACGACGGTGAGCGAGAAGACTTTCTCTTTGTCTCTTCAAGTGTTCAATCGCCGTGTCTCCAGAATCGAGCAGAGACTTAATATCTATGAGTTTCATGCCCGTCGCCCGATAGATGATGATCCTCTGGACTCGGGCACAATCCTCAGGCGAATAGAGCCGGTAGTTCGACCAGCTCCGCGCGGCGGGAGCCAAGAGCCCCTGCGCTTCCCAGTGGCGCAGCGTCCGCACAGTCAGCGAGAATCGCTCGGCCACCTCTCCGACCGTGTAGAGAATGGTGTCGTTGCTCATGAGATCGATTCTGACCCCTGACGCCGCGTCATGGTCAAACGGAAGAACGTTGCCGCTTCATGATCACGTGGAAGAAGGTTCCAGCGTCGTGTCCACTTGAAAAACACGCCAGAGAACGCGGGCCCGCCGATCGAGCACGCAGATGTCCCTGACCTGGCAGGTGACGATCCGGATAGGTTACGACGATCCGGATAGGTTAATAAGCTATCCGGATGCTCACAACCTATCCAGATAGCAACAACCTATCCACTTACGCAGCCTGATTCAGCCAAAAGGCTGATTCTGGGCGTTTCCACTCGATCGGTCTGCAGTTTGATGACTACACCGCTGCAAGTCGCGGGCTGACCGCCGCCAATTGGGGGGAATTGCATCACTAGAACCGCGACACGCCGACGACACGCCGACAGACAGCTCCTAATGCTGCCAAACCCCCATCGCTACCGGTGGGGTGCCGGAGGGACCGGAAGGCCTGGCTGCGGTGCCCGTGGGCGGCGGCAGGGCCAGGCTGCGGTGCCCGTGGGCGGTGGCGGGGCCTGGCCAGGCAACACACAGACACCCCCGACCGATTGGAGGCCGCCGCGAGGCCTGCGGGGCCTGGCCGGGCTTCGAGCCGACGCGCCGAGCGAAGCTCGCGGCGCGGACGGCGAGCGGGCGGGCAGCGCGCGGCGGCCGGAGATCTGTCGGGGCAACAAGCAGCAACTCGCGGCGCGGGACGGCTCGCGGGCGGGCCGCCGCCCACGGGCACACAAAGCAGCCCGGCCCAACTAGACCACGCGGCGCCCGGAACACCCGTGAGGCCACAAGCAACAAAAGTAGGAAGCCGCCGCCCACAGGCACAACCAGCAGCCCGGTCCCAGACATGCGAAAACCCCGCCCCGCAGATGCGGGACGGGATTTTCGCTACCCAGTCGGGTATGAAGTCTGAACGAGTCAGACGGGGAAAGTCACTTAAGGGTGACCTTGCCGCCGGCCTCTTCGATCTCAGCCTTGGCCTTCTCGGCGTCTTCCTTCTTCGCGGCGGGGAAGATGGTGGAGGGCGCGGAGTCAACCAGGTCCTTGGCTTCCTTGAGGCCCAGGCCAGCCAGGTTCTTGACGACCTTGACGACGGCGATCTTCTTGTCACCGGCGGACTCGAGGACGACCTCGAACTCGTCCTTCTCTTCGGCGGCGGGGGCGTCGGCGGCCGGGGCGGCAACGGCGACGGCTGCGGGGGCAGCGGCCTCAACGTCGAAGGTCTCCTCGAAGAGCTTCACGAAGTCGGAGAGCTCGATGAGGGTCATTTCCTTGAAAGCTGCGATGAGCTCGTCATTGGAGAGCTTAGCCATGAGTGGCATCCTTCCTAATTGGCCTGCACGAGTGCAGATTGTTGGTAGTTTCACGCAGCCGGGGTGGCGGCGTGGAACATGGCCTGTCTCGTCAGGCCGCCTCGCCCTGCTTTTCGCGCAGAGCATCGATGGTGCGCACTGCCTTGACGGGCAGAGCGTTGAATGCGAACGCCGCCTGACCAATCTTGGCCTTGAGGACGCCTGCAGCCTTGGCCAGCAGGACCTCGCGGGACTCGAGATCGGCAAGCTTCTTGACACCCTCGGCGCTCAGGGGAGCGCCGTCCATCGCGCCGGACTTCAGCACGAGGGCGGGGTTGTCCTTAGCAAAATCACGCAGGGTCTTGGCAGCCTCAACGGGCTCGCCGGAGACGAAAGCGATGGCCGTGGGACCCTTGAGGTCCTCAGCCAGGAAGTCGAGACCGACCTCCTTGGCCGCCAGGCGCGCCAGCGTGTTCTTTGCCACGGCGTAGGTCGCGTTCTCGCCCAGGCCGCGACGCAGCTGCTTGAGCTGGCCGACGGTCAGGCCGCGGTACTCGGTCAGCAGGACAGCGTCGGCTGCGCGGAAACGCTCCACGAGCTCGGCAACTGCTGCCACCTTGTCGGACTTCGCCATGGTCCTCCTTCCAGATACGTGACCGTAGGCAAGAAAAAACCCGACACGCAGGATCGTGTCGGGCATACGCTCGGTTGCAGCACAGGGCTGCTCACTCACCTGCGTTGGATTTTCCTCCACTAGCGTGGACACCAACGGTCTTCGGCACGGATCAGCTTAACAGGCCATGCAATAGCATGCAAGCAACGGGGCGAGCATCACAGACGAGGCCGGGGCCGGCCGCGCGCTCAGTCCGCCGCTGGGCAGATGCGCGAGGCCGGCCCCACCACCAGTCAGACGAGCTTCCACCCCGATGCCCGCGAGCGCGCGTCCCAGAAGGCCCGGTACTGGCCGTCCGCCTGCGAGTAGAGCTCTGCGTGCGTGCCGATCTGGGCGACGCGGCCTCCCTCGTCGAGGACGACGATCTGGTCGGCTGCCGTGATCGTATCGAGCTTGTGGGCGATGACGATGAGTGTTGCGTCGCGTCGCAGGGCGGCCATGGCGTCGGTGATGCGTGATTCGTTCTCGGGGTCGAGGGCGCTCGTGGCCTCGTCGAAGAGGACGATGGGCGCGGCCTTCAGGAGCGCGCGGGCGATGGAGACGCGCTGGCGTTCGCCGCCTGACAGGGCTCGGCCGGCCTCGCCGACGGGGGTGTCCCAGCCGAGCGGCAGGCGCTCGACGATTTCGCTCACTCCGCTCAGGCGTGCCGCTTCCTCAATGTCCGCAACGCTCGCATCGGGGTTGCCGACGCGAACGTTGGCCTCGAGAGTGTCGTCGAAGAGGTAGACGTCCTGGAAGACGAGGGAGAGCTGCGCCATGAGGTCGGCGGTGTCCCAGTCGCGCACGTCGCCCCCTCCCACGCGGACCCTGCCCGCATCCACGTCATAGAAGCGTGCGATGAGGCGCGCGATCGTGGTCTTGCCGCAGCCGGAGGGGCCGACGATCGCCGTCATCGTCTCCGGTTCGACGCGGAAGGACACGCCTTGCAGGACGGGGTGGTCGGCCTCGTAGGAGAAGGACACGTCCTCGAGGGAAACCGACGAGCCCGACGAGGCCGGGGCCTTGTCCGCGCGTCGCACGCCCTTGGGGGCGGGCAATTCGGGGGCGGAGAGGATCTCGTGGCTGAGATCGAGGACCGGGCGCCGGGTTTCGAACGCTGAGGTGAGCGTCCCGATGTCGACAAGGATCTGCGTGAAGCGCAGGAGCAGGCCGATGGAGACGACGGCCTCCACCGGGCCGAAGGTACCTGCGATTGACAGCCAGCCAATCGCGCAGATAAGCGTCACGACGACGGTCTGGGCGGCCATGCCGTTGACGATCTGGCCAACCGTCTCCCTCATGAGTGAGCGTCGCGCGGCCACCCCGTATGCGTCCTCTGCTTGCACGAGGGGCTCGTAGGAGGAAGATCGTCCACACGCGCGCAGGGCACCCTGCTTGGTCGCGTATTCGACGATGCGGTGGGACAGCTCGCGAGCGGGAGGTTCCTTGAGGGCGGCCCCCGACTGCAGGCACCGGCGCGCCACCCACACTCCCCCACCGATGACCGGGATCGCTGCCACGCACACCAGTCCGAGGACCGGCGAAAACACGGTGATGCCAACGAGCATCGTCGCCGAGGTGACGATGGCGGCGATGAGGGGCGAGTACATGTGCGCGAAGATCTCACCCAGAACCATGAGCTCACGCGAGACGAGGCGCGAGGTCTTTCCGGCCGTGTCCGCGCGGAAGGATCCGAGCGGAAGGGATGCCACCTTGTCACCGATCGCTCGGTGCATGTTCGACAGGAAGTCGAAGGCCACCGAGTAGGAGCGCATGGCGAGCAGGTACTCGACGACAAAGGAGGCAAGGGCGCACACGCCCAGCACAACGAGCCAGGCACGCAGACTCATGCCCCACGCGGGATTCCCCGAGGTCAGGGCCAGTGCGGCCGAATAAAAGCAACCAGGGAGACCCCGCGCACCGCTCCGACGACACAGGACAGCACGGTTGCTTGAAGGAAGTCGGCTCGTCCCTGCTCGGAGAGGGGTTCGCGCAGCCGGGGGATGAGGTCGAGCATGTCAGTGTCCTTTCGCGGGTGCGCTCATGCGACGCATGTAGGGATGATCGGCGAGCTGGTCGGGCGTGCCCAGCGCGATGAGACGACCAGCGTCGAGGATGGCGATCTGGTCGACGCCGACGATGGATGCGGCGCGGTGCGCGATGACCAGGACCGTCTTTCCCTGCACGAGGCGGGTCAGCGCCGCCTGGATATCGGCTTCGGCTTCCGGGTCGGTGAAGGCCGTGGCCTCGTCGAGGACGAGGATGGGGGCGTCGACGAGGAGGGCTCGCGCGATCGCGATGCGCTGCGCCTGGCCACCGGAGGGGTGGGCGTCCTCCCCGATGACGCTGTCGAGGCCTCGGGGCAGGGAGCGCAGGTAGTCGTCGATGCGCGCGGCCCCTGCGGCCGCCCACACCGCTTCGTCGCTGGCGCCCGGAACCCCCAGCGAGATGTTATCGCGCACGGAGATGTCGAGGAGTTGCGGATCCTGGAGCACGAAGGAGACGTGCCGGTAGAGAACGTCGGGGGCGATGTCGCGAGCATCAACACCACCAATGCGTACGCTTCCACTGTCCGGGTCAGCGAAGCGCGCGACTAGCGTCGCAAGCGTCGACTTTCCTGATCCGGAGGAGCCGACGAGTGCAGTCACCGAGCCCTCGGGGATCGTCAGACTCACGTCATCCAGCGCGAGGGTTGCCCCGTAGGAGAAGGACACGCCATCAATGTTGATGTCGGCTCCCTCCGGCACTGAACTCCCCTCGGCGGGCAACGGGGCGACCGATAGTAGGTCCACGATGCGCAACGCGGCGGCACCGGCGATCTGGTAGGCCCAGGTCGTCGTACCCAGCACCTCGATGGCCGCCGGGATGACGAGGGCAATGAGAGCGCAGGTGATGACCTGGACCGGACTGACGATGCCCGAGGCCGCGAGCGCGGAACCCCCCGCCGTCGAGACGAGCAGGATCAGGGAGGGAGACACGGTCGCCTGCCCGAGCGCGGACCCCTCAGCAGAGGGCCGCACCAGTCGACGTAGAAGCGCGAGAAGTCCTCGGCGGCCCGGGTGAATCGCTCGTGTGAGCGCCCGACGGTTCCGAACGCCTTGACGACGCTGATGCCAGAGACAAACTCAACCATCGTGGACGAGACCCGCGTCAGGTGTCGGTCCATCTCGGCGGTCTTTTCCCCCATGCCTCGCATCATCCACGCATTGAGGAGTCCATAGAGGGGCAGCGTCGCGATCGAGAGGAGCCCGAGCCGCCAGTCGACGACGAAGGCGTAGATGAGCAGGGAGACTGGCGCGCTGATTGCGGCCGCGGATTCGACGGGGGCGTGTGCGATGACCGTGTGTACGTCGTGTGTGTCGTCCTGGATGGCCTTGCGCACGGCCCCCGAGTTCGTGGAGGTAAACCAGGCGAGGGGTGCGGCGGCGAGGACGCCCACCATGCGCGAGCGCACGATGTGCCCGAAACGCACGTCCGCGAAGTGGGTGACGGTCAGCGCGACGAAGTAGATTCCGTAGCGCGCACCAAATGCTCCGATAAGCCACATAAGCAGGCTGATAACCTCACCTCGGTCAGGTGAGACCCCCGAGCGCGCTGCCTCCAGCAGTACCTCCCCAAGCTGGACGAGGATGACGTAGGGGGCGACCGCGAGCGCACCGTAGAGGAACCCGAGCACTCGGGCAACCATCATGGACCCACGGATGGGGGCGGTCAGTTCCTTGAAGGCACGCTGGCCCGCCAGGTGAGCTGCGCGCGGGTCCTCCGTGCGCGCGTCGTTGGCGTCGGGTCCACTCGGGGACGAGGCAGTGGCGTCCTCGCGCTCGTCGGTGTCGGTCATTGGGGGTCTCCTTCGCGGGCGCACGTGGCGCCCATCGGCGTGAGTGTGATGAGTCGGTCCGCACAGGCCGAGGCGAACTCACCGTCGTGGGTGACGACGATGACGGCCGCGCCTTCGTCGGCAATGCGGCGCAGGGTGGACGTGATGGAGGCGAGGTGTCGGGCGTCGACCCCTGACGTGGGTTCGTCGAGGATGACGATGCGGCGCCCGGTGGCTCGCGCAGCTGCAATGACGAGGCGCTGTTTTTGTCCACCCGACAGGCTCAGCGGGTGACGATCCCCCAGGTGGGCGAGGTCGAAGTCAGCCAAGAGCGCCTCACCGGCCTCGCCGCTCGCCTCCGAGGCCCCGATCGTCAGTTCACCCGCAAGCGTGTCGGAGAACAGCTGACGTCCGGCGTCCTGCATGACGAGCGCGCACGCCGCTCGGCGCTGCCGTCGACTCGTCGTCTGTCCGTCCAGGGTGATCGTTCCGGAACCGGGGCCGGCCAGACCGCATAGCACACGCACGAGGGTCGTTTTTCCAACGCCGTTCACTCCCGCGATGCAGGTGATCTGCCCGGCAGGAAAGTCGGCGCTAAACCCTTCGAACACGGGAGTTTTCCCGTAGGAGAAACTCAGATCCCGGCAGGACAGGCGTGCTCCCCCATCAGGCGAGGACTCATTCTCGGAGTCCCGCGAGAGCGCCCAGGCCTCGGGCGGGCCAGGGTCCACGAGGGTCCGCAGTCCGAGCGACCTGCGTTCCTCATCGTCCATCGAATAGAATTCCTCGCCGCTCCAGCGACGCCTGACCTCTCCGTCCTCCATGAGGAGAACCTGGTCGGCAAGCCCCCGCAGGAAGTGAAGGCGGTGCTCGACGACGACGATCGTCATCCCCTGCTCTTTGAGGATCGCGAGTGCGCGTCGCACGTCGGCGATGGCGTCGGGGTCCAAGTTCGACGTCGGTTCATCGGCGAGGAGGACCGGCGCCCCGGAGGCAAGCGCGCAGGCGAGCGCTACTTTTTGGAGCTGGCCGCCCGACAAGCTCGACAGTTTCCTGTCCATCAGGTGCGAGATACCCATGAGATCGGCGGCACGCTCGCTGCTCTCGATCAGGGCCTCGCGGTCCCGACCGTAGTTCTCCCCGCAGAAGGCCAGCTCCTCGGCGACGGTGTCACAAAAGAACTGTGTGCGCGGGTTCTGGAAGACCGACGAGCACAGGTGACCGACCTCGGTCAGGGGAACCTCGGCGAGGTCACGCCCGTTGATCCGCACCACGCCTTCGAGCTCCCCCGGCGTCATCTGCGGGACGAGGCCGGTGAGCGCCCGCATCAGCGTCGACTTCCCGCAGCCGGAGGCCCCGCACACGAGGGTGAGGGTGCCCGGGCGGACAGACAGATCAACCCCGCGCAGGGCCTCCACGCGCTCCCCCGTCAGCTCACTCACGTAGGAGAAGGACAGGGATTCAACATCAATCACGGCAGGACTCCCAGGTATGCACAGGTCTCGATGGCGACGACGCCTGCGACGCACGTCAGGGCGAACACGTCCCATGCGGTTGCCCGCAGCCGCGTCAGCGAGGTGGGACGCGTGGACCCACCCAGGCCGCGAATGACGCTCGATGCGGCCAGGTCGTCGGCCACGCGCGCGATAGAGGACAGCAGGGGAACCAGAAAGCGCTCGGCGATCACGAGGGGGTGACAGACAACTCCGCGCACCCCGAGGTCGACGCCGCGCATCTCCATCGCCTCGCGGATGGCGACTGCCTCGGCTCCCACTGTCGGCAGGACACGGAACGCAACGACGAGGGCATCGACGAAGACGCGCGGCAGGTGAACAGCCCGCAGCGCCGCCTTCATCTGCCCAATCCCGGTCGTGCGGTACACGTAGAGGGCCAGGCCGAAGCCCGCGGAGAACCGCGCAAACCAGAACGCGATCGCGCTGCACGTGCCAATCACAAGGACCACGGCACGCGGCGACCCCACGGCCTCGAGCCACGCGACGAGGAGGGGCGAGCCGAGGCTCAACGCGTCGCAGACGAGGCACCCGAGCCCGGTACGTACCGCCGCCCGACCACCAACCTCCCACGCGAGGGCGACCACCGCGAGCAGCTGCACAGCCAGCAGCGTGGACGTGGGGCTCGCGCGCATGACGAGCGCGTTGAGGACGAGGAGGGCCAGCAGTTTTGTACGCGGATCAAGCCTGCTCGTCGCCTCGCCTGGGGCGGCCTCGGCGAGCGAGATCTCAGGCAACGCCGGCCTTCGCGAAGTGCTTGCGCAGCAGGAAGCGTCCGATGAGTCCACCGATGCACGCGACGATCATCGCGACGACAACCCAACCGCCGATAACGGCGGGGCTAAAGAGCGCACGCATAGCATCCGCGTAGTCCTGGCCCATCTGGGACGCAACGTCCTCGTAATAGGGATCCGGAGCGAAGAAAATGGGGGCAAGCGGACCGATCATCCACAGGGAGAACAGCATGTATGCGGCGATGTTTCGAGGGGCACTCACGTAGCCGCCACCACGTGCGATGAGATCACCCAGGAAACCGAGGATCAGGGTAACCGGAATGGTCACCCACGCGTGCCCGGTCACCACCATCAGGAAAGCAACGATGCCTCCCATGATCGTCAGTGTGCCGAACATACGCGAACGCACCAGCATCAGCATGACGACCGATCCGTTGAGCAGCAGTCCGACGATCCATCCGACGAACATGAACGCCGGTCCGAAGAAGCCCAGCATTCCCGAGCACCACATGAGGACGAAGTAGACGGCGGTGAAAGCACCGATCGTGACGGCCGAGCGCGCCTTTGTGACACCCGAACCCGCAACCTGAGACATTATCGTGACCCTTCACGAATATAGGTTTATAGAAGCGAATTAAGGTTACCCTATTCTCTAGGCGGATTATGTGACCTATGTCCCTCGTTTCACCGTCAGGCACAGATTGATCAAGCCGCAGACTCTACTAAAAAGCCGGGCCCCGCGCAGCGGCGCTGCGCGGGGCCCGGATGCTTGATCAGCGAGCGAGGCTCACTTCTCGATGAGGTCCTTGACCTTGGTGACATCCAGCGGGATGCCGGGGCCCATCGTCGTGGCGACGGAGCCCTTGAGCAGGTAGCGGCCCTTCGAGGAGGTCGGCTTGAGACGCAGCACCTCGTCCAGGACGGCGGCGTAGTTCTCGGTCAGCTGCTCGGCGGTGAAGGAGGCCTTGCCGACGATGAACGCCAGGTTGCCGTGCTTGTCGACACGGAACTCGATACGACCACCCTTGATCTCCTTGACGGCCTTCGCGACGTCCATGGTCACGGTGCCCGTCTTGGGGTTCGGCATGAGGCCACGGGGGCCGAGGACGCGGCCGAGGCGGCCGACCTTGCCCATGAGGTCGGGGGTAGCAACGGCAACATCGAAGTCGGTGTAGCCCTTGGCAACCTTCTCGATGAGCTCGTCGCCGCCGACCTCGTCGGCACCTGCGTCGATCGCTTCCTGAGCGCGCGGACCAACGGCGAAGACCAAGACCCGGGCGGTCTTGCCGGTGCCGTGCGGCAGGGAAACGGTGCCACGGACCATCTGGTCCGCCTGGCGGGGGTCGACACCCAGTCGGAAGACGACCTCAACGGTCGAGTCGAACTTGGTGACGGTGGTCTCCTTGGCCAGCTTCATGGCCTCGAAGGGGGTGTACAGCACGTCCGCGTGGACCTTCTCGGCCGCTGCGCGGTAGCTCTTGGAGCGCTTGGTCATTCTGCTTCTTCTCCTTGCAGTCGTGGGTGTCGGGCAGCGCCTGCCCTACCACGGGGGGGTTGGTTGAGGTCAGCCCTCGACGTTGATGCCCATGGAGCGGGCGGTGCCGGCGATGATCTTGGCCGCAGCCTCGACATCGTTGGCGTTGAGGTCAGCCATCTTGGACTGGCCGATTTCGCGAGCCTGATCCATCGTGATCGAACCAACCTTGACGGTGTTGGGGGTGCCGGAACCCTTCTGGATGCCAGCAGCCTTCTTGATGAGCTCAGCGGCAGGGCGGCGTCTTGAGGACGAACGTGAAGGAACGATCCTCGTAGACGGTGATCTCAACGGGGATGATGTTTCCACGCTGCGACTCGGTGGCCGCGTTGTAAGCCTTGGTGAACTCGACGATGTTCACGCCGTGCTGGCCCAGAGCGGGGCCGACGGGCGGTGCGGGGGTAGCGGCGCCGGCTGCGATCTGAAGCTTGATCAGGCCGGTGACCTTCTTCTTCGGTGCCATGAATGCGGGTCTTTCTTCTGAAGTTCTGGCCGACGGGTGCCGGTCAGGGCGGAGCGTTTGGCGCTGCTCACTGGGTTTCAGTGGGCACAGTGCGCCCTACGCACACAAAAGTGAATCATAACGCGATTCCGGGCTTGATCCCAAGTCCGGGTGCGTGATGTCACTGCTCGAGCTTCTCCACCTGGTCGAAGCCGAGCTCGAGCGGCGTCTCGCGCTCGAAGATGGTGACGAGGACCTTGAGCTTCTGGGTCTCGGGCATGATCTCGGAGATCGTGGCCGACATGGTCTCGAAAGGTCCGTCGGTGACGGTGACGATCTCGCCGACCTCGAACTGGGTCTGGACGACCTGGACGGGGGCGGGCTGATCCTTTGGCGGCCTCGGCGGCTTCCTCGAGGACGTTGGGCGTCAGGAGCATGACGACCTCGTCGATCGAGAGCGGCACGGGGTTGTGCTGGTCGCCCACGAAGCCGGTGACGGCAGGGGTCTCCTTGACAACACGGTACGAGGCCTCATTGAAGTCCATGCAGACAATCGCGTATCCGGGGATGCGCACGTGGCGCACGCGCTTCTTCGTGGTGCCGCGGTACTCCATGACGTACTCGTCCGGGACCTCGACGGCGAAGATGTAGTCTTCCATGTTCTGCGTGGTGATGCGCTGCTCAAGGTTCGCCTTCACCTTGCGCTCGTGGCCGGAGTAGGTGTGGATGACGTACCAGTCGCCGGGGGACATGTAGAGCTTGCGGCGCAGCTTGGCGATCGCTTCTTCTTCGACCGAGGCCGAGGCCTCGTCGTCCGATTCGGTTTCCTTGTCGGCGACCTCCTCGGCCACCTCATCGACGACTTCCTGGGCAGCTCCGTCGACAAGGGCGTCGGCAGTCTCCTGCTGAACCTCTTCCTGACGCTCCTCGAAAGCCTGTTCCTCGGTGTACTGTTCGTCGCTCACGACGTTTCCCTCCTGCGAGTGGGGCCGGACCGTAGAAGAAACCCGCCTGCAGTGTCCTGCGGGCGGGTTCGTCGGTCTCAGCCGAAGATCAATGCGCTTAGTTTACCGAATCCGAAGTCGAGTAGGCCAGCGAAAAGCATGATTGCGGCGACAAACACAACGACGACGACGAAGTATGTCCAAGTTTCGGATCCCGTGGGGTAGTAACCTTCTTCATTTCGTCAATGACCTGCTTGAAGAAGAGCCAGATACCACCGAAGAGTCCGGGACGCTTCGTCTGCTCCTTGGTGGCGGAGCTACGCTTGCGGGTAGCTTCGTTCTTAGTGCGATCTCGGCGCGAGGATTCAGCGTCCGAGGCAACACGATCGGCCATGGGAATCCTCCTACGAAAATGATCAGCCTAATCCGCAGGGCAGGCGGGACTCGAACCCACAACCGCCGGTTTTGGAGACCGGTGCGCTACCAATTGCGCCACTGCCCTACGCAGGAAAACCTGCCTGACGAACATTAGTAGATAAGGCGGCGCTTTGTCCAACCGAGACACGCGCCGAAGGGTCGCGCGCCGCGTAATACCAGCCCCGGCCTCGTAAATGAGAGGTAGCCCACGCGCGCATCGCGTACGCTCCCCGTCACACGCGCGCGCGACGTGGGACCATGGAGGGGTGACCAATACTCCTCGCACCCGTGTCTCTGATCGTTTCAACGCCATCACGCCGTCCGCGACCCTGGCCGTGGACGCGAAGGCCAAGGCCCTCAAGGCCGCCGGCCGCCCGGTGATCGGCTTCGGCGCCGGCGAACCCGACTTCGCCACGCCCGACTACATTGTCGAGGCCGCCGTCAAGGCCGCGCGCAACCCCGCGATGCACCGCTACACGCCCGCCGCCGGCCTCCCGGCGCTGCGTGAGGCCATCGCAGCCAAGACCCTGCGCGACTCCGGCTACGAGGTCTCCCCCCGCCGACATCGTCGTCACCAACGGCGGCAAGCAGGCCGTGTTCCAGGCGTTCGCCGCGCTGCTGGGCCCCGGCGACGAGGCCATCCTGCCGACGCCGTACTGGACCACCTACCCCGAGGTCGTCAAGCTCGCCGGCGCGACCCCCGTTGAGGTGTTCGCGGGCGCCGACCAGGACTACAAGGTGAGCGTCGAGCAGCTCGAGGCCGCGCGCACCCCTCGCACGAAGGTCCTGCTCATGTGCTCGCCGTCCAACCCGACGGGCAGCGTCTACACGCCCGAGGAGCTGACCGCGATCGGCCAGTGGGCCCTCGATCACGGCATCTGGGTCATCTCGGACGAGATCTACGAGCACCTGCTCTACGAGGACGCGCAGAGCGCGCACATCGTCAAGCTGGTGCCCGAGCTGGCCGACCAGGCCGTTATCCTCAACGGCGTGGCCAAGACCTACGCGATGACCGGCTGGCGAGTGGGCTGGATGATCGGCCCCTCCGACGTCATCAAGGCCGCGCTGTCCTTCCAGTCGCACCTGACCTCCAACGTCAACAATATCGCGCAGGAGGCCGCGCGCGCCGCCGTGTCCGGCTCCCTGGATGCGGTGAACGAGATGCGCGTCGCCTTCGACCGTCGCCGCCGCACGATCGTCGACATGCTGCGCCAGATCGACGGCTTCGACGTCCCCACCCCCAAGGGCGCGTTCTACGTCTACCCCTCCGTCGAGCGCCTGCTGGGCCGCGAGATCCGAGGCCGCGTCGCCAACACGTCGGGCGAACTCGCCGACCTGATCCTCGACGAGGTCGAGGTCGCGGCGGTTCCCGGCGAGGCCTTCGGCCCCTCCGGCTTCCTGCGCTTCTCCTACGCCCTGGCCGACGACGACCTCGTCGAGGGCATCACCCGCGTGCAGGAGCTCTTCGCCTGATGCACGTCTCGTTCGAACGGACAGAGCAGGAGGCTCCCCTCGGGACGGTCCTCCTCTCCCACGGGTACGCGGAGCACAGCGGGCGCTACGCCCACCTGCGCTCCGCGCTCACCCGCGCCGGTTACGATGTCGCCTACTACGACCACGCGGGCCACGGGACCTCTGAGGGTCCCCGCGCCTGCGTGGACGTGGGTGCGCTCATCCGTGATTTCGGCGACGCGCGCCGGGCGGCCCTCGCGCACGCCCGCACGCCGGACCTGTTCCTGTTCGGGCACTCGATGGGCGGGCTCATCGCTGCTGCCTCGACCATCCTTGACCCGACGCGGCTGCGCGGCACGGTTCTGTCCGCGCCCGCGCTGCGTCCCCTCCCCCACGTCGCCCCTGCCCATGCCCGAATGCTGCTGCCTCGCGAGGCTGCGCCCCGGCCTCGTCGTGGCGAAGGGCGCGTCCGACATGGCGGTCTCCCCCCTGTCGCGCGACCCGCAGGTCCAGCGCGACTTCGACGCGGACCCGCTCACCTACAAGGGCGGCGTGCCGATCCTGACGGGCCTGACCTCGATCCTCCAGGGCGACGAGGTCATCGCGCACGCCGACCGCCTGCGCACTCCGACGCTCGTCATGCACGGGTCGCACGACCTGATGGCGGACCTGCGCGGCTCGCGCGAGCTCGTGCGCGGGGCACACGCGGCGCACCCGGACGCCGACATCCACCTGCGCATCGTCGACGGCGCGTACCACGAGCTCCTCAACGAGCCCGAGGGCCCCGGCCTGATCCGTGACATCATCATCTGGCTCGGGGAGCACTAGGCCGTGGAAGCGCCCGCTGTCCCTAACCTGACGGCCCCGCGCCCCACCCCACCGGGCAGGCGTGACCTCGCGACTCTCCCCAAGGCCCACCTGCACCTGCATTTCACGGGAGCGATGCGCCCCTCGACGATGATCGATATGGCGCGCACGCAGGGAGTGCGCCTGCCCCCTCACCTGCTGCACATCGACGCGGCGTCCATGCCGGCCGACGGGCGCGGGTGGTTCCGTTTCCAGCGCGCCTACGATTCCGCGCGTCACCTCGTGCGCTCCGAGGCCGCGATGCGCCGCCTCATCCGCGAGGCCGCCGAGGACGACGCCGCCGAGGGCTCCGTGCGCATGGAGATTCAGGCTGATCCCACGTCCTACGCGCCCTACGTCGGCGGCATCACCCCGGCGCTTGAGATCATCATCGACGAGGCCCGCCTAGCCTCGCGCGATACCGGCGTCGATATCGGGGTGATCGTTGCGGCGTCGCGCATGAAGCACCCGCTGGACGCGCGCACTCTCGCGCGCCTGGCCGCATCGTTTGCTGGGGACGGTCCCGGCGAGGTCGTTGGTTTTGGCCTGTCGAACGACGAGCGCGTGGGCTCCACGGCGTCATTTGCCCCCGCGTTCCGCATCGCCCGCCGCGCCGGGCTCGTGGGTGTTCCGCACGGCGGCGAGCTCCTGGGGCCTTCCTCCGTGCGCGAGGTTGTGTCCGCTTTGGCGCCCGCGCGCCTCGGGCATGGGGTGCGCACGAGTGAGGACCCGGCGTTGCTGCGCGCCGTTGTCGACGCGGGTATCGCCCTGGAGGTGTGCCCCACGTCGAACGTCCACCTGGGCGTGTACACGGACTTTTCGCAGGTGCCGCTGCCGACGCTTCTTTCAGCGGGTGCTCGTATCGCGCTGGCGGCGGACGACCCGCTGCTGTTCCGCTCGCGCCTGGTCGCCCAGTACGAGGTTGCGCGCGACGTGTTCGGCCTATCCGACGAGGCCCTGGCAGACCTGGCGCGATCTTCTATCGACGCGTCGCTGGCCTCGCCCTCACGCAAGGCTGCGTGGAAGGCCGACATCGACGCGTGGCTCGCGGCATCCGTGGCGTAGGTCCCAGGCGCGAGGCTGCGCGCAGCAGCTGTTTCTCACCACCCTCATGATTCTCACGATTCGGCACGTTTACCCACAAATGTCGCACGTAATTCCCATGTCAACTTTTTAAACTTTGAAATCAGATCGTTGATATTCCGCGGTTTTCAAGGCGTGATCCAGGAAACACGTTGGGGAATTACGTGCGAAATTTGGGGAAGTCTCAGCGGAACCTGCAGTATCGACGGTATCGACGGGATTTACGGGAGGACGCAAACACAGCCGTTACCCGGTCCCCGTGGCCCACAGCCACAGTGATGCCCAAATTGCTGGCCACCTCGGCGACCGACGGTTCGCATCCGGATAGGTTATGAACACGCGGATAGGTTACGAAGATCCGGATAGGTTATTAACCTATCCGGATGCGCATAACCTATCCGGATCGTGACAACCTATCCGAGTAACAGATCCGCGAGCGCAGGCAAGCTTCTCCTCAACACTCCCAAGATTCCACGCCCCCGCAATCTCGCATGCAATTCCCCCACACTTCTTTCAAACATTGAAACCAGAACGTTGATATTCCACGGTTTTCAGGGCGTGCTTCAAAACACGCTCAGGGGAATTGCATGCGAAATGCGGGGAGCCCTCTCTCAGTCCGGTTGTTTCTTTCCCATCCAACCGCCCGAGTCGGCCACCTCGGGACGACCACAGACCCCGGCCTCGTACCTACCGACGACCGCTTCACCAATAGTGCACGCGTGCACTATCATGGAGACATGAGCCGGTTTCAACGTGACGATGCGCCGTCCCTCGTGCGTGCTGCACGTCAGGACGCGTCCCTCACGCAGGCCGAGCTGGCGGAGATGACCGGGATGAGCCAGTCGACCCTCGCGCAGATCGAGTCCGGCAAGCGCGCAGTCTCCTCCGAGCTGCTCGAACGCATCCTCCGCACCGCCGACTACCGCCCCTCCGTGCCGCTCGCCCGCTACGCGTCCTCGATCAGTACCTACGCCCAGGAACGAGGCCTCGGCACCCTCCGTGTCTTCGGCTCGGTAGCCCGGGGCACGGACGGATTCGAGTCGGACATCGACCTGATTGGCACGCCAACCCGCGACCTGTCACTGTTCGAGTTGGCGGACGTTGCCTCGTTCGCAAGCGAGCTCACCGGCTTCCCGACGGAGGTTCACGCGGACACTCACGTACCCGAGGCACTGCGAGCTGCCGTTGACGAGGCCGTGGCACTATGAGCGAGTCTGCTCCCTTCGTCCCTCGGCCGCGAGTGGCACGCAGACATGCGCCCAGTTTCGACGCTGAGAACTTCCTGCACGAACTCGACGTCATCACCCACCGCATCGAACGGGTTGCCACTGTCCCCGCAGAGGCTTTCAGCGCCGACTGCCCGGAGTACGACTCCGCCTGCATGGTGATCATCCGGCTGGCCGCATTCCTGGAACGCGAAGAGTACGCACCCTACATGGATGCCCTAACCTCACCTGAGAAGCGCGCCCTGCGCACGACCCGCAACATCGCGGCGCACTCGGGGTACCAGAGCATGGACGACCAGCTCCTGTGGACGGCCGTCACCCGCAACGTGCCCGACATGATCGAGCGCCTGCGCGCCGCAGTCTCACGCGGATAGGTTACGAGCACGTGGATAGGTTACGAAGATCCGGATAGGTTATTAACCTATCCGGATGCGCATAACCTATCCGGATCGTGACAACCTATCCGAGTAGCGGATCCGCGAGCGCAGGCGCGTACTTCATTGACGGCGCCCTCTCCCCGCCTATCCGCGAACTATCAGCGAGCGCAGGATCAGCACAGCTCTCCCACAATCTCGCATGCAATTCCCCCATACCTCTTTCAAACATTGAAACTAGAACGTTGATATTCCGTGGTTTTCAGGGCGTGTCCCCAGACACCAACCGAGGAATTGCATGCGAAATGTGGGGAGGTCTCAGCGGCACCTGCGGTATCGACGGTATCGACGGGATTTACGGGAGGACGCAAACACAGCCGTTACCCGGTCCCCGTGGCCCACAGCCACAGTGATGCCCAAATCGCTGGCCACCTCGGCGACCGACGGTTCGCATCCGGATAGGTTACGAGCACGCGGATAGGTTACGAAGATCCGGATAGGTTATTAACCTATCCGGATGCGCATAACCTATCCGGATCGTGACAACCTATCCGCGTTCGATAACCTTCGAAGCAAGGCGGTACACCTGCGAGACTTCCTTAGTCTCCAGGTTCCACGTCCCCAGTTCGACTGCGACCAGCTCCGGGTGCTTCTTGCTGATGTCCCGCAGCGCGTTTCCCACCGACTTTCGAACATATGCGCTCGCATCAGAGCGCAGGACCGCGAGCCTCCGAATAGCCTCTTGTGGATTGTCGTGAAAGTACGGTCGGCTGGTCCAGATCCTCAGACCTTCCGTGACGGCTCTGCGCACGTTGGGCCGTGAATCGCTCAGCCACTCATCGATGACGGGAAGCGCCTCTTCATACCCCTTGACAGCACAGGACACGTCGACGGCCTTCGCGAGGACCTCTTGGACTCTCCAATTGGAATCCTCTGAGACCTCGTCGCGCAGGAAAGCGAGAACCTGTGGATCCTGCGACAGGTATCCGAGCAGAAAAACCGCGTGAATGCGTACCTGGTAGACCTCGGAGCCATAGGCCAGGTACGCCACGCGCAGAGCCTGTTCACGATCAAAGGAACCGTAGTCGAAGCGGGCACGGCACTGCTCGTGCAAGAAACCCCGCTCTATGGCCGAGAACTCTCGTTCCAAGCCCTCCACGTACTCTTTCACGGCTGCCCCTCCGCGCGTCCAGCCGCTACCAGGCGATGCCGACCGTGACCGGCTCGGGCACCAGGGTCACGCCAAAGGCGTCATACACACGCTCGCGCACGGCGCGGGCCAGGGCCTCAATGTCGGCGCCGCTCGCGCCTCCGCGGTTCGTCAGAGCCAGCACGTGCTTGGTGGACAGGGATGCGCGCGGCGGGTCCCCGGCCTCGGGCAGGTGGAAGCCCTTGCCACAGCCAGCATGATCGATGAGCCAGGCGGCGCTGGTCTTGACGAGGCCCTCCCCCCGCGCTAAAGCGAGGCGCGCCCTCGGGCAGGGAGGCGGCCACGGCCTCGGGCAGGATCGGGTTGGTGAAGAAGGAACCGGCGCTCCACGTGTCGTGATCGGCGGGATCGAGGACCATGCCCTTGCCGCGGCGCAGCTCCAGGACGGTGGAGCGGACCAGGGACGCATCAGCGCGCGACCCGGCCTCGACTCCGAGGCGGCGGGCCAGCTCGGCGTACATGACGGGGGCGCTGAGGGCCGAGCGCTCGAGGCGGAAGTCCACGGACAGGACCACCCAGCGGCCGGTCGGACCCCAGGGGCGGTCGTTCAGGCCGGGCTGGCCGACGCTGCGCTTGATCGCCGAGGAGCGGTACGCGAAGCCGAGGTCGGAGGGCAGCAGGCGCACGACGATGCCCGTCAGGCGATCGTAGACCTCGACGCTCTCGATGGTCTCGGAGACCTCGTGGCCGTAGGCGCCCACGTTCTGCACGGGGGGAGGCACCGACCGTCCCGGGGATGCCGGACAGCGCCTCGACGCCGGACAGACCCTGAGAGAGCGTCCAGGAGACGAAGGCGTCCCAGACCGTGCCCGCGCCGGCGCGCACGACGACAGATCCGGCCGGCTCCTCGTGGATGATGGAGGCGACCTCGTCGAAAGGCTGCACGTCGACGACGGTGCCTTCGAAGGGCGCGTCGGATGCCAGCAGGTTCGACCCTCCGCCCACGACGAGGAGCGGGCCGCCAGCGGCGTCGGCCGCGGCGACGGCATCCACCAGGGCGTCGGCGGACGTGGCGGGCACGAGGCGGGCGATGGGCCCACCTACGCGCAGGGTCGTCAGATCAGCAAGGGTCGTCATGCCCCTAAGCCTAGTCGCACGGCACGCGTTCGGCCTAACCCCGCCTCGCCCCGCGAGCGCCAGGCTCCAGACGACAGGCACGAGGCCGTGGCGGGTTTGGCTGTCCAGGAAACGAAGCCGCCCCATACGACAGACACGAGGCCGTGGCCGACCGCGCAGACCAGTTCCGCTTCGTGCAATGCAAGGGCATAGGGCGCGCGAACGTCCCCATCGCTACAACGAATCTCCCCACATCGAAACTGGACGCCCAATGCAGCACAGTCCCAATGCATTTGTACCCCAACACGCCACTGGCGCACCCCCAGCAACGAAGCGCGGGCGGGAGCAAAAGCTCCCGCCCGCGCACTGCCGCAACAGCGAAAGATCAGTCTTCCACGGCGGCCTTGAACCACGTCGTGATCGAGGTGGGGTGCGTGATGGCGGTGCCGACGATCACGGCGAACGCGCCGGCCTCCACGGCGGCGGCCGCCTGCTCGGGCGTGTGGACGCGACCCTCACAGATCACGGGCACGTCCGGGAACGCGGCGACGACCTCGCGCAGCAGCTCCAGGTCGGGCCCATCGGTCTTAACGCGGTCACCCGTGTAGCCCGCCAGGGTCGTGGACACGATGTCCACGCCGGCGTCGACGGCGCGCTGGGCGTCCTCGAAGGAGCCGCAGTCAGCCATGACGAGGGTGCCGTCCTCACGCAGGGCCGCAACGGTCTGCGCGAAGCTCAGGCCGTCCAGGCGCGGGCGGCCCGTCGCGTCCAGGGCGACGATGTCGGAGCCGGCCATGACGCAGGCGCGGGCGTGGCGCAGCGAGGGGGTGATGTACACGCCCTCGTGGCCTTCCTTCCACAGGCCGATCACGGGCACGTCGACGCGGCCCTTGATCGCGGAAATGTCGGACAGGCCCTGGCAGCGGATCGCGGCGGCGCCACCGATCTCGGCGGCGCGGGCGATCTGGGCCATCGTCTCGGGGTGGCGCATGGGCTCGCCCGGGTACGCCTGGACGGAGACGATGAGCTTGCCCTTCAGGTTTGCAATGAGCGGGTGCATGGTTTTCTCCTATGCGTGCAGGAAGAATGAAACGGCCCCGAGCAGCGGCGCATCGCCGCCGAGGGAACCAACGAGGATAGGGGTGTTCGCGACGGGCGTCATCGCGGAGGCCGCGAAGCCTTCGCGCAGGGCGTCCCACCAGATGTCCCCGGAGCGGGTCATGGACCCAGACAGGATGACGACGGCCGGATCCACGCAGTTGACCAACGAGGCCGTGGCCTCGCCGAGCGCGAACGCGGAGCGGGAGAAGCAGGCGGCCGCCAGGGCGTTGCCGGATTCGGCAAGCTCCTGCAGGGCGCGCCCGCCGTCGACCTCGGGGTCGGACTCGCCGCGCAGCGAGTCGTACCAGGCCGTGATGCCCGAGCCGGAGCAGAAGGACTCGATGTGTCCCTTGCGACCGCACGAGCACGTCATGTCGGGGGCGAAGTGGTGGTGGATGTGGCCCACATGTCCGGCGATGCCGCGCGACCCGAAGGAGACCTGGCGGTCCTCGACGAGAGCGCCGCCGATGCCGGTGCCCACCGCGATCGACAGGACGGAGCGGTAGGGCTGGCCGGCACCGAGCGTGGCCTCGCCCAGGCCGTGCGCGTGCACGTCGTTGAGGACGCGCACC
This sequence comes from uncultured Sanguibacter sp., assembly GCA_916438365.1. The sequence continues at coordinate 18,206 of CAKAEY010000012.1, read as the reverse complement.
TTCAGGCCGGTTGCCTCCTGAAGCAGAGAGCCCAGGGGGGTGCCTCCCCAGCCGGGCATCGTGCCCGTCGCGGAGACGATGTCGCCGGTAGAGGGGTCGACGACGCCGGCGCTGGCGACGGCGACACCCGCGACCTGCGGGTGGGAAGCGACCAGGGACGAGGCAAGTTCGCAAATGCGAGCCGCCACGTCCGCTCCGCCGCGCATCGCGTCGGTGGGGATCGATCCGCGCTCGGTGACCTCGTAGGTGTCACCGGCCCAGGCGATGCCCCACCCGACCTTGGTGCCACCGATGTCGAGGGCAAGGAGCGTAGTCATGAGGATCCTTACGAAAAGTCAGGGGTATAAGAAAATCGACGAGGCCGGGGCGCGCGCCCGAAGGCGCGCAATATGCGGAACGGAAGTGCCCCGGCCTCGTCGACGTATCAGGAGAGCAGGTCGACCGCGCGCAGCACGGACGCGACATGCTCCATGTTGTCGCCCTCGATGGCGGCAACGGGGCGCGGCATCTCGGGCGAATCGAAGACGCCGAGCAGGTGCAGGGCGGCCTTGAAGGCACCGACGCCCGCACCGAAGCCCTGCACGCCCTTCACCTGGACGATGCGCATGAGCTCCGCGAGGCGGTCCTGCTCGGTGCGCACGGCCTCCCAGTCGCGGCGCTCGTAGGCCTGCCACTGGCGCACGTAGCCCTCGGGGTCCACGTTGGCCAGGCCGGGCACGGAGCCGTCCGCGCCGGACATGTAGGCGCCGTCGACGACGACCTCGTGGCCTGTGAGCAGCTGCATCGGGTGGCCGGCGGCCTCGTTGGCCAGGCACAGCCAGCGGAACGCGACGTCGTCACCGGAGGAGTCCTTGACGCCGTCGATGACGCCATCGCGGCCCAGGCGCATGAGCAGGTCGGGCGACAGCTTCGTGTGCACGCACACGGGGATGTCGTAGGCCCACAGCTCGAGGCTGGTGTTCTCCTTGAGGATGCGGAAGTGACGCTCGACCTCGGTCTCGCCGCCGAGGGCGTAGAACGGGGCGGTCGCGACGACGCCGGTGGCGCCGCCGATCTCTTCCACGGCCTTGATGTTCTCGATGACGCGCTCGGTCTCGGTGTCGATGACGCCGACGAGGAGCGGGATGCGGCCGTCGACGATGCGCACGGCTTCGCGCTGGATCTGTGCGCGGCGCTCGGCGGTCGAGAAGGCGACCTCACCGGTGGAGCCGGACACGAACAGGCCGTCGAGGCCGGCCTCGATCAGGCGGTTGATGTGGCGTTCGAGCGAGGGGACGTCGAGCTCGCCGTCCTTGAGCGGGATAGCCAGCGGCGGGACGACGCCACGGATTGTCGAAGACATAATTACTTCTCTCCTTCGAGGTTGGGGTGCAAGAGCGAGGGCGCGGCACCCAGGAGCTTGCGGGTGTAGGGGTCCTCCGGGTCGGCGAGCAGCTGTGCGGCCGGCCCTTCTTCGACGACCTTTCCGCCGTTCATGACGGCGATCCGGTCAGACACATAGCGCACGGTCTGAATGTCGTGCGAGATGAAGACCATCGCCAGGCCCAGTTCCCTCTTGAGGTCCGTGAGCAGGTTCAGGATCTGTGCTCGCACCGACACGTCGAGTGCGGAGGTGGGCTCGTCTGCGATGATCGCATCCGGGCCGATGGACAGGGCTCGGGCGATGGCCACACGCTGGCGCTGGCCACCCGAGAGCTGTCCGGGTAGCGCGTCGAGCGCGCTCGAGGGCAGACCGACGAGCGAAATCAGTTCATGCACACGCCTAACTCGCGAGGCCGCGTCACCGATGCCGTGCACGCGCAGCGGGTCAGCGAGCTGATCGGCGACATGCATACGGGGGTTCAGGGCCGTCGCGGGGTCCTGGAAGACCACGGAGACGACGCGACCGATCTCCCGTCGGGCGGCGGCGCTACGCTTCGTGACTTCCTGGCCGTTGAAGAACACATGGCCGGCGCTCGGCATCTGCAGGCCGCACATGACGTTCGCGGTCGTGGACTTGCCACAGCCGGACTCGCCGACGATGCCGAGCGTCTGTCCGCGCTCGATGCGCATGTTGACGCCACGCACCGCGTGGACCTTATTGGGCTTGAACAGGGAGCCGGTACGCGAGGTGAAGGTCACCTCGACGTTCTTCAGTTCGATGATCGGGGTGTTGTCGCTCATCGCGTTTCCTCCTGACCGTTCGTTTCCAGCGCGAAGGCGTCAGCCTCCTCGCGGGGCGGCAGAGCCGCGTACACGTGCTCGGGACCGACCTCGGTGAGGACCGGGCGGATGTCCAGTCCGTAATCGGGGTGGGAGGACCGCGGTGCGAAGCGGTCGCCCACGGGGAAGTCGCGAGGCGAGGGCACCGTGCCAGGGACCTGGTGGAGTCGGCCGGAGCCGGACTCGATCGAGAGGACGGCACCCAGCAGGCCGCGCGTGTACTCGTGGGTCGGGTGCGTGAGCAGCTCCTTAGTGGGGGCCTGCTCGATGACCTGGCCGGCGTACATGACGGTGATGTGGTGTGCCACCTCGGCGACAAGCGCCAGGTCGTGGGACACGAAGATCATGGCGAAGCCGAGCTTCTCGCGCAGCTCGTTGAGCAGTGCGATGACCTGCTTCTGGACGGTGACGTCCAGGGCGGTGGTCGGTTCGTCCGCGATGATGAGCTTCGGGTCGCGGGTCAGGGCCATTGCGATGAGAACGCGCTGACGCTGGCCGCCCGAGAGTTCGTGCGGGTAGGACTCAAGGGTGCGCTTGGGATCCAGGCCCACGAGCTCGAGGAGTTCCTCGGCACTGCGGGTGCCACCGCGGCTGGTCAGCTGCTTCATCTGAGCCCGAATCAGCATGGCGGGGTTCAGGGACGACAGGGCGTCCTGGTAGATCATGGCCATCTCGTGACCGAGCAGCGCGCGGCGCTCCTCGGCCGACTTCTCGAGCAGGTTCTCACCCTGGTAGAGGATTTCGCCCGAGATCTCGGCCTTGGGATCGATGAGGCCCATGATGGTCAGGGCCGTGATCGACTTACCGCAGCCGGACTCGCCCACGAGGCCCATGGTCTCGCCGGGGCGGACCTTGAAGGACACGTGGTCGACGACGTTGACGTCGCCGTGACGGTCGAACTTGATGCACAGGTCGTTGACCTCGAGCAGCGGGGCCTTCTCGAACGAAGCCTCGAAGCGGTCGGTGCGCTTCTCCTCGACGGACTCGAGGTCGTCGAGGCGGGCCTGCAGGGACTCAGCCTGCTCGGCGTAGGCGCGGCGCGGGTCGAGCAGGAGCTTGTCGGCCTCGCGGTCGGAGTCCTTATCGACCTGGGCGACCGCCGCCGATGCGGGTGCCGCCACCATGGCGTCGGTGATGCCCTCAGACAGAATGTTGAGGCACAGGACCGTGATCATGATGAACAGGCCCGGGAAGAACGCGGTCCACCACTTGCCCAGCAGAACCGACAGGTTCGACGAGGCCTCGGACAGGACGTTGCCCCACGTGGCCACGGTGGTCGCCTGGAGGCCCGAACCGATGAAGGTCAGGGAGGCCTCGAGGATAATCGCGTCGGCGACGAGGACGGTGGCGAACACGAGGACCGGGGCGGCCGTGTTACGCATGACGTGCCTGGTGAGGATCCAGGGGGGCGCGGGCACCAGAGACGATCACCGCACGGACGTAGTCCTCACCGTAGGCGGCCATGACGTTCGCGCGAACGATGCGCGACAGCTGCGGGATGTACACGAATGCGATCGAGCAGATGATGACGACGACCAGGCCCGCCGTGTTACCGGACTTGGACAGCGTGCGGCCGAAGACCAGGACGGAGACGGCCGCCATCGCGATGCCGGGCACCGCCATGATGATGTCCATGACGCGCATGATCGCTTCGGAGAAGGACTTGCGCACGACGGCCGCAATCGAGCCGATGATCGCGCCGAAGAAGAGGGCGATCAGGGTCGAGCACAGACCGATCAGCAGCGAGAAGCGTCCGCCGAACAGGACGCGCGCGAAGATGTCACGGCCGACGTGGTCGGTTCCGAACAGGTGCTCGCCGGACGGGGCGCTCCACTTGTCGAAGATCTCATCGGGACCGTAGGGAGAAACCTGGGGCGCCAGGATCGAGACGAGGACGATGAGGGCAAGGATACCCATCGCGATCTTCGATCCGGTGGACATCGCACCGATGCGCGAAAAACGTGCGCCCTTCGCGGTGACCTTGCCGAGCTTTTCTTTCTGATTCATGCCTCACACCGACCTAATACGCGGATTGATGAGCAGTAGAGCATGTCAACGATGATGTTGACGACGATGAACGCGATTGCGACGACGAGCGCGCCACCCTGCACCAGAGTGACCCAGTTTTCCTGGATGCCCTTGAGCAGGACCGCCTTACCCATTCCATCGATGGAGAAGATAATTTCGATGACGACCGCGCCACCCATCAGGTAGCCGATGCGCAGGCCGAGGACGGTCACGGGGGTGATGAGCGCGTTACGCAGCACGTTGCGGGCCACGACGATGCGCTTGGGGATACCGGCGCCGATCGCGGTACGGACGTAGTCGCGATCCAATTCCTCAACCATTGAGGTACGCACGACTCGGGTCATCTGACCGATGACGGGAACCGCCAGCGCGATGGCAGGGAGAAGCATCCGCAGGAACCAGCCGCTCGGATCTTCGCTGAACGCGGGCAGCGGGCCGGAGACCGGAAGCTTCTGAACAAATGCGAGGACCAGCAGCGCTGCCAGCCAGAAGGACGGGGTGCCAATGCCGATGACCGAGAACACGCGGATGACCTGGTCGGGCCAGCGGTCGCGGTACAGAGCGGCGAGAACACCGAGGGGGAAGGAGATGATGACGGCGAAGAACAGGCCGAGGAAGGTGAGCTGCAGGGTGATCGGAAGGGCCTGAGCAACCAGATCGGTCACATGGTTGGACGTTCCAACGCCGTAGGTGCCGAGGTCACCGTGAAGCATGTTCCACAGGTAGTGACCGTACTGAACGAAGAAGGGGTCGTTGAGACCGTGCTGGACACGGTACTCTTCGAGAGCTTCGGGGGTCGCGGTCTCGCCCAGTGCCGAGTAGGCCGGGTCGATGGGAGACAGCGACATGATGAAGAAGACGAGGAATGACACGCCGACCACCATGATCGGCAGGGCCAACAAACGTCGTCCGATGAGTCGCAGAAGGTTATTCACTGCTAGACCTCCATTTCAACGGATTTTGGCAATGAGAAAGGAGGGGTGGCGCCCGACTGTGGCGTCTGCCTCAGGGCGGGGCTCCACCCCTCCTTTCTGTGTGGTCCCTAGGGGACTTACTAGCGCTCACACCGAGCAGCTGCAGGCCGGTGGAGGAGATCGCCTGGAATCCTTCCACCTTGGCGGGGTTGGATCCGGTGATCATGTTGCGGAATACGAGCGGGAAGATCACGGTCTTCTCGGCGAGCAGATCCTGAGCCTCGCCCCACTTGGCCTTGGCGGCGTCACCGTCGAGCTGGCCAGCTTCCTCAATGAGGGTCTGCAGCTTGTTGAAGGACTCGGGGTCCGAGACCTGCCAGCCGTCACGCTTCTTGGTCCAGACGTTGTCGCCGTTCCACCAGGAGATGATGATGCCGGGGTCGGTGCCGAAGACCGAGGGGTCGCCGGGGGCCAGAACGATGTCGTAGGTGGGGTTGTCAACGTCGGTGACGTTGGAGTAGAGGTCAGACGAAGCCATCTGGGTGTGGTTGACCTTCAGGCCCAAGGCCTCCAGGTCGGACTTGATCTGGGGAACCAGGGAGAGGACCCACGGGTGGTCCGTCGTCACCAGGTTGATCTCGAGGCCGGAGACGCCAGCGTCGCTCAGGAGCTTTGTGGCGGCAGCCTTGTCGTAGGACAGATCGGTCGAAGGCTTCTTGTAGGCGGGGTTCACCTCGGGCAGGAAGGAGGTCGCCTCAACGGCCTGGCCCTCGAGCGAGGAGCTAATCAGCTTCTGCTTGTCAATGGACTTGAGGATCGCGCGGCGAACCTCGGGCTTGTCGAAGGGGGCCTTCTGCGTGTTGAACATCAGGAAGGGGTTGCCGTAGCCGGGCTTGGACTCAACGTTCCAGCCGGCACCCTTGAGCTGATCCTGCGCGGAGGCGGGAACGGCTTCCATGACGTCGATGGTGCCCCCGATGGCGGCGGCGAGGCGTGCGGAGTCATCCTTGAGGGACTGCCACTTGATGGTGGCGACCTTCGCGGGCTCGTTGCCGGTGTAGTTCTCGTTCGGAACAGCGGTGATCTCGGTCGCCGTGATGTTCTCATACTTGTAGGGGCCGGTGCCGATCGGCTTCGCCTTGAGCGAGTCTTCGTCCATCGACGCGGGGACAACGCGGACGTTAACGAAACGCTCCTTCAGGTTGGCGAAGGGGTGCTTGAGCTTGATCGTGATGGTGTTGTCGTCCTTGGCTTCGACGCTGTCGACGAAGGTGAAGAACTGACGGTAGATCGACTTCTCGGAGGTCGCGCGCTCGTAGGAAGCGACGAAGTCAGCGGCGGTCACGGGGGTGCCGTCGGAGAACTTCGCGCCGTCGCGCAGCTTCACCTCGTACTCGGTGTCGGAGATCTTCTCCGGATCACCGGCGGCCAGCGCGGGGCTGACGGAGTAGTCGGCCATGTTGAAACGGTACAGGCCCTCGAGGACCTGCCAGTTCGCACCGATGCCGAGAGCCGAGGTGGTGATCGGGCCGTAATCGGTGGTCTCGTAGGCGACACCGGCGGTGATCGTACCCTTCGGTCCGTCGGAGGCCTTCGAGCCGCCGTCGGACGACGTGGTGCTGGACGATCCGCCGCCGCACGCGGTCAGGATCATGGCGGCAGCTGCGGTCAGTGCAGCGCCGGTTGCGAAGTGTTTGCGCATTCGCATGTTCTCGCTCCTCATCTTCGAGAATTGGGACGTGCGGTTCTGTTGTTCCGCTCGCTATAATTATCCTATGTTGTCAGACAAATTAATGCAAGCGATATCACCCCCATCGCCCTCAGAAACCAATCAGAACCGACCCGTATCAACACCGATTGACTCAAGATCCTCGGTAACGATGGATGCGATCAAGTCCTATATTTTGCGACATGGATTACATCCCGGTGACCGCCTCCCCACAGAATCGGCACTATGCGCCGACCTTGGCGTGTCGCGCTCCTCTGTGAGAGAAGCATTACGTCGCCTCCAGGCTCTCGACATCGTGACGGTCCGCCAGGGTTCGGGTTCCTACGTCGGCGAGATGTCCATGCAGCCGCTCGTCGAGACGCTCGTTCTACGCGCCGCCCTCGACGAGATCAACGGCGCGCAGTCCCTGCACGCAATCATCGATACGCGCCGCGCCCTCGACCTCGGGATCGCGGTCCCGCTCACCCGCGCCATGAAGGGCACGACAAACCCCCACCTGTGGGAGCTCGTCGAGGCCATGACGCAGTACGCGCACTCGGGTTCGACCTACCTCGAGCAGGACATCGCGTTCCACTCCGGCCTCCTCGCCTACGTCGAGAACGAGCTCATGCACCAGCTCGTGGCCGCCATGTGGCTGGTCCACCAGAGCGTGACTCCCCAGCTGGCCGCAGCGTCGCGCCAGGAAATGGAAGACACCGCCGAGGCCCACGCGGCCATCCTGCGGGCGTGCGAAGCCGGAGACGTCGAGGCATACACCGCGGCAGTCGACGCACACTACGCCCCACTCCTCGCGATCATCAAAGGTCGCTAGAGCACACAGAAAAACCCGGAGCGTTGTGGGGGCACGCGCACCGGGTTTTCTGTACCCGTTGAGAGGCGGGCCTCAACCTCCCACATGCCGCGGTCGCGCTCGAAGACCACCACGGCCTCGTCCCCTGTCGACCGTCGCGTCGCTATACCCGAAGGCGCCCCGCCCAAAGGAGGCGACCACCTCGGAGCGCACCTCGCCCTCCCACGGCGCGCTCACACGGAGGATCTCGCCACCCACCCGCGCGTCGCGCCGTCCGGGGTGCACGAGAAGCGAACCAATCATGCGCGCGTTACAGCCCGGATCGTCGAGTTCCCACAGGCACCCGCCCTCCCAGGTGTGCCCGTCTCCCCACGCGAGGTAGCGCGCACCTGAGCCTCGCCCCTCAAAGCCCTGGATACGGCAGTTCGCGACGAGGCGACCGTCCCACACGCTCAGCGTCGTCTCGTCGAGGAGCACTCCCCCCGTCGCCGACGAGAGGATCTGCAGCCCCAACGAGGCGCCCCTCGCGGGCGTAGACGACGCGCACGTGCGTCTCGTCCCCCACGCGCACGACGTAGGGCAGCGCCACGGCCCCGTCGACGGTCACAGTGCCCCCGGACGTCGCGAACAGCGCATCGGCACCCGTGAGCTCATAGAGCTCATCCGTCATGTCCACATAGGCGAGGTCTTCAGGACCACTCCCCCACGCCCACCAGGCACGCAGGCGCTCACCGTCGGCTCGCGAGTCCATATAGCCCACGCACCCATCCGTCGATGCGAACGCCAGGTGCATGAGGCCGTCACCATCCACGCAGACACACGCATCCGAAGAAACGGTCGGGCTGCCGGGCGGAAGCGGTCGCGGCTCGCTCCACCGCCCCGCCCCCTCGCGCACCATCCAGTAGATGCGATTCGGATTCGGCAGGTCCGACGCCATCGTCAGCCCGTTGAAGTCAGATCCCGTGCCCGAGGCCGGGGCAGGCCTCTCATCAAAGAACAGGACAGTGCGCTCGTCCGCGAGCGTCACGAGGCCGGGGATACGCGCCTCCCCCCGCGCCCTTCGGGGCGACGATACAGCGGGGGCTGGTGATGTCAGTCATGCGTCCAGGATAACCGAGGGGTTATAGGACACTACGTGTTGCTGTGTGGCGCTGGCTATTGCTTGTGGACCCGCGGGTTATTTGGGTGCCGGAGGGGCTGGGTGTGCGGCCGGGCTGCTCAGTGTGCTGATGTGCGGTTCGGCGCATCGCCCTGATACCCACCTATGGCTGTCAACCACCAATTTCGCATGCAATTCCCGTGAACGCATGTCGGAGTTTGGGTTCTGATCGTTGATATTCTGCGGTTTTTGAGCTTGTGTCGATTCGTGCTGCGGGGGAATTGCATGCGAAATTTGGCTGGCGGTGGTGTCGGTGCCTCCCGCTTCGGCCGTCCGCGCCGCGAGCTTCGATCAGCGCGTCGGCTCGTTGCCCGGCCCCGCCGCCCACAGGTGCCGCAGCCTGGCCTCCTCTATCCCGCAGGACTCGCATCGAGCGGTCACTTCCCACGTTCCTGAGCCCACACCCAATTTCGCATGCAATTCCCCCACGACCCTTTCGAATCTTGAAATAAGATCGTTGGAATTGCAACGTTTTCAGACTTTATTGAAACTTCACTTAATCGAATTGCATGCGAGTTTGCTGGGTAGCGGGCTTATTGCCGCGCGCGACGTGGTTGTCTGAAACCGGTGACGCCTTTGCTCGTGGCTACTTGCGTCGGGTTGAAACCGTCATCGCCTTTGCGGGTGAGAAATGGGTGTATTTGGCATATTTTTCGGTCGCAGAGGTGTCACCGGTTTCTGTCAAGTCCCGGGTTTTGTGGAGACTTGTTTAGGCCGCTTCCTTTCGTGTTGTTGTGTGTTGGTTTTCTGCTTGTTGTGGTGTGATTCCGCCCAGGGCGAGGTGAGGGCGGCTTGTGTTGTACCAGTGGACCCAGGCGGCGGTTTCGCGTTCGACCTCGCGCCGATCGCGCCATGGACCTGTGTAGCCCGGACGTGCTGTGTTGTAGATGAGTTCAGCTTTGTATAAGGAGTTCAAGGCCTCAGCTAGAGCGTTATCGTAGGAATCGCCGGTCGAACCCACCGACGCTACTGCCTGGCAACGGGCGAGAGCTTGCCCGTAGCGCACGTCGCGGTATTGCACGCCCCGATCGGAGTGGTGCACGAGCCCACGAGTGTCTATATCATCGCGGCGTCGCTGGCAGATCGCCATGTTCAACGCGTCCAGGGCCACGTCGGTATGCAGCGAGGACGCGACTTTCCAGCCCAAGATTTTACGCGAGCACACGTCGGTAACGAAAGCGACGTAGACCCAGCCAGCCTGGGTTGGCACGTAGGTAATGTCTGCGACCCACAACTCGTTGAGATCATGGGCCCCGAAATGCCGATTGACCAGGTCCAAGGGGCATGCATGGCGCGGCGCTGAAGCCGTGACATGGCGGGTCCGACGCCGACTCACGCCACGAATACCCATACGCCGCATCAAGCGCTCAACCGTGCATCGCGCCACGTGCCCCACGCCCAACTCGTGAGTGTTGAGGAAGGCGTGCATCTTGCGCACCCCGAACACACAGTAGTTCTCCTCCCACACGCGTCTGATCACGTCTGTGAGCGCCTCGTCGCGCACGCTGCGCGCCGACAAGGGGGCGCGCCCGAGCGGCGTAATAACTACTGGGAGCAACCCGCACCCCTAACTGGGACAAGACAGTGCAGATCGGCTCGACTCCCCACCGATGTCGATTGACCTCGATAAAGTCGTAGACTAGCGTCCGAGGCGGTCGAGCTCCGCCCCGAAAAAGCCGACGCCGCCTTCAAGATCTCATTGGCTCGGCGCAGTTCACGGTTTTCAGCTTCCAGCGCCCGGATACGGGCCTCTTGATCACTGACCTCGCCACGCTCATTGCGCCCGCCCTGCTCCACGGCACGCACCCACGTACGCAGCGCCTCAGGATTGATCCCCAACTGGCCGCCAATACGCTTAATAGCACCCCTACGCCGCCCAGGATCAGCACGAGCCTCCAACGCCATACGCGTCGCACGCTCACGCAACTCCATCGAATACTTACGCTGACCAGACATCCCAAACCTCCAATCCGGCCTAAGACACTCTCCACAATACCCGGGACACATCGGCTTGTTGTGGTGTGATTCCGCCCAGGGCGAGGTGAGGGCGGCTTGTGTTGTACCAGTGGACCCAGGCGGCGGTTTCGCGTTCGACCTCGCGCCGATCGCGCCATGGACCTGTGTAGCCCGGACGTGCTGTGTTGTAGATGAGTTCAGCTTTGTATAAGGAGTTCAAGGCCTCAGCTAGAGCGTTATCGTAGGAATCGCCGGTCGAACCCACCGACGCTACTGCCTGGCAACGGGCGAGAGCTTGCCCGTAGCGCACGTCGCGGTATTGCACGCCCCGATCGGAGTGGTGCACGAGCCCACGAGTGTCTATATCATCGCGGCGTCGCTGGCAGATCGCCATGTTCAACGCGTCCAGGGCCACGTCGGTATGCAGCGAGGACGCGACTTTCCAGCCCAAGATTTTACGCGAGCACACACGTCGGTAACGAAAGCGACGTAGACCCAGCCAGCCTGGGTTGGCACGTAGGTAATGTCTGCGACCCACAACTCGTTGAGATCATGGGCCCCGAAATGCCGATTGACCAGGTCCAAGGGGCATGCATGGCGCGGCGCTGAAGCCGTGACATGGCGGGTCCGACGCCGACTCACGCCACGAATACCCATACGCCGCATCAAGCGCTCAACCGTGCATCGCGCCACGTGCCCCACGCCCAACTCGTGAGTGTTGAGGAAGGCGTGCATCTTGCGCACCCCGAACACACAGTAGTTCTCCTCCCACACGCGTCTGATCACGTCTGTGAGCGCCTCGTCGCGCACGCTGCGCGCCGACAAGGGGCGCGCCCGAGCGGCGTAATAACTACTGGGAGCAACCCGCACCCCTAACTGGGACAAGACAGTGCAGATCGGCTCGACTCCCCACCGATGTCGATTGACCTCGATAAAGTCGTAGACTAGCGTCCGAGGCGGTCGAGCTCCGCCCCGAAAAAGCCGACGCCGCCTTCAAGATCTCATTGGCTCGGCGCAGTTCACGGTTTTCAGCTTCCAGCGCCCGGATACGGGCCTCTTGATCACTGACCTCGCCACGCTCATTGCGCCCGCCCTGCTCCACGGCACGCACCCACGTACGCAGCGCCTCAGGATTGATCCCCAACTGGCCGCCAATACGCTTAATAGCACCCCTACGCCGCCCAGGATCAGCACGAGCCTCCAACGCCATACGCGTCGCACGCTCACGCAACTCCATCGAATACTTACGCTGACCAGACATCCCAAACCTCCAATCCGGCCTAAGACACTCTCCACAATACCCGGGACACATCATTCAACGGTTGCTGTTCAGGGGCGAGCAGTGGTGATGGCGGTTTCACGCTGGCCTGCATCAGCGGCCGCAGAGGTGTCATTGGCTTCAAAGTCGCCACGTCGCTGTGTTCCATGCGCGAAATAGTTCGCCCGGCGGGCTCAAAATGGCCCGAAATAGACGATTTGTGGTGTGCTGGGCGAGTTTTGTCGCGGACAAGCCCAAGGAAGCCCCGTGCTGGGCGAGTTTCGTCGCGCATACCGGCACGGTGACCAGGTATCACAGGTGATGCAGATGCCTCCGCGCATACGGCGGTGGGGGTTTTGCAGCATTAGAGGCTGGCTGTCGGCGTGTCGCCGGCGTGTCGTGGTTCTAATGACGCCATTTCCCCCGTTTGGTGGCGGTGACGTCGCGGTTTGAGGTGGTGTGGTGCCCAAAGTGCAGACCACCTCGACGAAAAACGCTGAAAACGGCAGGTTGTGGGCGAGGTGGTCTACGTTTTGGGCGCAACGGTGTCAGTCGTGGTGGCCGTGCTGGCAGCTGGGCCCATCTACTGGCACCCTTAACCCTTCAATGCGCAGCTAAACCCTATTGGCGGCATGGTGGACAGCCCGCCCAGGCCACCACCTATCGGGTTAACGCGCGCATCAAAGGGCCCAGGCATCCACCCGAAGAGCCCAGGCCACCACCTATCGGGCCAACGTGCGAGTGAAAGGGTTCACGTGCGCAGGATGCGTTCACAGAGACAGATATGGGGCCTGACGGCTCACAGGCGTCCCGACGCTCCCTATGCCTCCCCGGAGACGACGGAGGCGGGACCCCGAAGGATCCCGCCCCTCGTTGCGTACGGTGACCGCACCGTCGGCGCTGAAAAGTCACGCTACCAGCAACACATAATGTGGACTATAGTCACGAACGTGGTGCTTAAGTTCCGGGTTTAGGTTGGGATTGCGGGCGAAAGTCGCTGTTATTTAGGTTCGGGCGGTTAATCGCGCAGCTTCCTTGACTTTCTGGGGTGATCGTGTAGTGGGTGAGAACACGATCGAATCGTGCTCGGCGTTGCCCGGTGTGCGCTGTGCCGATGAAGAAGAATGGACACACCGCGGCGGGCGCTCAACGGTGGAAATGCACCTCGTGCGCCCTGTCAACCACATGTCCATCAGGGCGTGCGCGCCGACACGAACAAGCCGATGAGCTGGCAGACTTCATCGCGTGGGCGACGTCTCGGCACACCCAAGACGAACAGGAAGGCTCAGCGCGCGCTTTCCGGCGTCGTACCTGTTGGTGCTGGCAGGTGCCGGTACCTCACCCGCCCGTCACCGGGCAGGTCCACGATCAGATCTTCATTGACGGCATACACCTGTCGGGCGGATGGGTGCTGCTGATCGCCCGAGACCGCGAGCATGTGCTGGAGTGGCAGTGGGCGGCCAACGAATCCGCGCAGGCCTACACGGCCCTACTTGAACGCCTCGCTCCTGCCGATGTGGTCACCACCGACGGTGCTGCAGGCGCCTTGGCGGCTATCGCGCACCTATGGCCCTCCACGCGCGTGCAACGCTGCCTGGTCCACGTTCATCGTGACATCATCCGCGACCTAACCATGCATCCCAGAACCGAACCCGCACGGGCGTTGCTGGCCTTGTCACGACGCTTGACGAGCATCACCAGCGTCGACCAAGCCAGCGCGTGGTTGACGATGCTCCACGACTTTGGGGCACACCTTCCGAGAATGGATGTCACAGCGCACCTTCGCCGCTCAAGACCCTGCATGGGCGTCAAAAACCGGTAAAACCTGGTGGTACACGCATGAACGCACGCGCCGCGCCTACCGACGCTTGGCACGACTGGCACGCCAAGGAGTGCTGTTCACCTACCTGACCAACCCCGACGGCACACCAACCGACCCGCCGGCCTGCGCCACCACCAACCACGTCGAATCCATCAACGCTGTCGTGCGTGAACTCCTCCACGCTCACCGCGGTGCCAGTGCCTACCACCAAGCCATCATCGCCGAATGGGCTCTCCTCCTGCGCACCCCACAACCCCCGACCCCCACCGAAGTCCTGACCCAATGGGAACACGACGGGCGCCCACACCCCGCCGGATCCCCACACCAAAACACCCCAACCACACCGATCAGAAACGCCACGGGAATCCCGGAAGGAACCCCCACCCCAGAAGAAGGACTCTGGCCACGCAAAGGCTGGGCCGGACGCGCCCACTAGACCCACGACACGCCGTCTAAAGCACCACGTTTGCGCCTATAGCCCCATAATGTCCTATAACCCACACCGAGGCGCACGCACGCAGGTACAAAGAACCCCGGGGAACCAGTGTTCCTCGGGGCTTTGAGACGGAAGCCGTCAGCGGGTCTCGCGGTGCGCCGTCGACTTGTGGCAGCGCGGGCAGTACTTCGCCAGCTCGAGACGATCCGGCGTGTTACGACGGTTCTTCTTGGTGATGTAGTTGCGCTCCTTGCACTCCGAGCAGGCCAGAGTGATCTTGGGGCGAACGTCCTGGGACTTGCTTGCCACGGTTGTTTCCCTCGCTTAGTTTCGTCGCTCACGCGACCTGTCGGATCAAAGAATTGGTAGCGGGGGCGGGGCTCGAACCCGCGACCTCACGATTATGAGTCGTGCGCTCTGACCAGCTGAGCTACCCCGCCGCCGGAAGCGGATAAATCCGCGACCGGAGCCCCGAAAGGGAATCGAACCCTTGACCTTCTCCTTACCATGGAGACGCTCTGCCTACTGAGCTATCGGGGCAACGCCGGAAAGCCTATCTCATCTCCGAGCGCCGAAGCAATCCCGGAGCCTGAGAATGACATCACAGGCGTTACTCACTGAAACCAGCGAGTGGTGGCAGGTGAGGGATTCGAACCCCCGAAGCACGAAGCGTCTGATTTACAGTCAGATCCATTTGGCCGCTTTGGTAACCTGCCGTGCGCCGCTCTCGCGGTGCCGTGAAAGAATAGCATTAAAATGATGCCGAGCGCCAATCGGAACGACAATTGGCGCAATTCCAACGAAAGGTGCACCCATGGCAGACTCCTCCTTCGACGTTGTCTCCAAGCTCGACCGCCAGGAGGTCGACAACGCTGTCAACCAGACCGCCAAGGAGATCGCCAACCGCTACGACTTCCGCGGCGTGGATGCCGCCATCTCGCTCAGCGGTGACACGATCGCGATGGAGGCAAACTCCGCCTCCCGCGTGATGGCAATCCTCGACGTCCTGCAGTCCAAGCTGATCCGCCGCGGCCTGTCACTGAAGGTTCTGGACTACAAGGACCGCGAGCCCAAGGCCTCCGGCAAGCTCTTCAAGCTCGTCTGCCCCCTCAAGGAAGGCATCCCCCAGGACACCGCGAAGAAAATCTCGAAGCTCATCCGCGAGGAAGGCCCCAAGGGCGTCAAGGCCCAGATCCAGGGTGACGAACTTCGCGTTTCCTCCAAGTCCCGCGACGACCTGCAGGCCGTCATCGCGCTCCTCAAGGGCCCCAAGGGCGAGGAGCTGGACGTCGCACTCCAGTTCGTGAACTACCGCTGACCAACGCGTGTACATGGGGCGGGCGGCCGGATGATTCCGGCCGCCCGCCCCACGTTACAACAACCTAATAGCCCGCGATTTTCTCCAGCCGCGCAATGCGCTGCTCCATCGGCGGGTGCGTCGAAAACATACGCATGAGGGACTGCCCCCGGAAGGGGTTCGCGATCATCATCGCGGCCACGTTGCGCGTGCGCGGGGTATCCTCCATCGGGCGCCGATCCGTCGCCATCTCCAACTTACGCAGAGCCGACGCCAGAGCCAGCGGATCCTGCGTCAACATCGCTCCATCCTCATCCGCGTCGAACTCACGCGTCCGCGACAGCGAGAACTGGATCAGCATCGACGCAAAAGGCGCGAGCAAGCTGAGAACCAGCATGCCCACAAACCCCATGCCGCCGCTACCGTCACGTCCGTTACGGCCACCAAAGAACATGAAAAACTGCGCAACCGACGCGATGACCCCACCCATCGCCGCAGCAACGGACGTCGTCAGAATGTCGCGGTTATAGACATGCATCAGCTCGTGTCCCAGCACTCCACGCAGCTCACGCTCATTGAGAATAGCCAGGATGCCCTCCGTGCAGCACACAGCCGCATTGTTCGGATTACGCCCCGTCGCAAAAGCATTCGGCGTGGGCGACGGCGCCACCCAGATCGACGGCATCGGCTGCTGTGCGCGCGCCGCCAACTCACGAACGATCGCATACAGCTGCGGGTACTGCGCCTCCGTCACCCGGTACGCACCCATCGACCTCAGCGCAATCGTCGCAGAATTCCAATACGAATAAGCCGTCTGCGCCAATCCCAGCGCCGCAAACGCAAACAACCACACGGCACGCCCCGTACCCGCAGCGATCATCGCGCCAATAGCGAGCAGCAACGCCCACATGCCTCCCAGCAGGAGCGTCGTCTTCAGACCATTGTGATAGTTGCGATGCACCATGCAGGCGATCCTATGGGGGTTACCTGAGAAGCTGCTGAGAACCAGCCGAAGCTCCAATGGGAAACAACGACCCCAACCCGCAGTCACAGGACACATCGAGGTGAGCCACAGCCCCTCTCCCCCACGCGACGAGGCCGCGACCGGAAAACCCGGCCACGGCCTCGCACCGATCAGGGACGCTCAGTTGCGCCGGCCCGGACCCGTGTAGTCATCGAAACGCTCAGGAGCGGTCGGCACGCCCATCTCGCCCATCTCACCGATGAGATCCGTTTCCTTCGGATCCACCTGCGCGCCGCGCGAAATATCCGTCATCACGCGACGCGAGACGACCTTGATGCGCTCGCGCGTGCCGCGGCCGCCCGGAAGCTCGCCGTAGTCCTCACCCAGAGCCTGCTCGTAGGCATCCAGGAGCTCCCAGCCCTCCCACGTCGTGAACTCGACGCCACGGGACTCCAGGAGCGCCACCATGGCCTCGTGCCCCACCTCGGCCGTCTTCGCGTGCAGGCGCCCCTCCGAGGCGTCCTCCACGAGGTGGGAGATCGTCTGCTGAGCATCCGACTTCGTCGAGCCAATGAGGCCGACGGGGCCGCGCTTGATCCAACCGGTCGCGTATACGCCCGGGATCACGGGGGGCGGATTCGTCCTTCGTCGTATCGCTCTCAATGACGCGTCCCTCGACGTTCGGCACGACGCCGGCGCGCTTGTCGAAGGGCAGGCCCGGGATCGGCGAGGAGTAGTAGCCCACCGCACGATACACGGCCTGCACGGGCCACGTCGTGATAACGCCCGTGCCCGACACGCTGCCGTCACCGTTCAGGGCGGTGCGCTCGGTACGCAGAGCCTTCACGTGGCCGTTCTCGTCCGCGACGACCTCGACCGGGGCCTGGAACAGATGAATGTGAATGCGACGCGAGGCCGTGTGCTCCTCCGGGTCCGCCATCGCGTAGCCCGTCAGCGTCTTGACGACCTGACGCTGCTGGTTCGACGCGCGCAGCGCCTCCTCCGAGCCCTCGTCGAAGTCGAAGTCCTCTTCCGAGACGATGACATCCACGTCCGGGACCTTGCCCAGCTCGCGCAGCTCCAGCGGCGTGAACTTCACCTGCGCCGGGCCACGGCGACCGAACACGTGCACGTCGGTGATCGGGTTCTGCGCGAGGGCCTCGGCCACGTTGGCCGGCACCTCGGTCTTGAGCATGTCCTCGGCATGCTTGGCCAGCACGCGGGAGACGTCCAGGGCCACGTTGCCGACGCCCAGGACCGCCACATCGCGGGCCTTCAGCGGCCACGTGCGCGGGTAGTCCGGGTTGCCGTCGTACCAGGACACGAAGTCTGCGGCACCGTAGGACTCGGGCAGATCCACGCCCGGAATGTCGAGCGGGTGATCGCGGTCCGCGCCCGTCGCAATGATGATCGCGTCGTAGTGGTCACGCAGGTCGTCAATCGTCACATCACGGCCGACCTCGACGTTTCCGAGCAGTCGAATGTCGCCGCGCTGGAGGATCTTGTACAGCGCCACAATGATCTGCTTGATACGCGGGTGATCCGGAGCGACGCCGTAGCGCACGAGACCGTAGGGCGCTGGAAGACGCTCAAACAGGTCGATATTCACCTCGAGCCCCGACTTCGACAGGATGTCCGACGCGTAAATGCC
>CAKAEY010000011.1 GCA_916438365.1 uncultured Sanguibacter sp. | reverse complement strand
CGCTGCGGCCTCCTCAGGGGCCCCCGTCCGCCGCTCCTGCTCGACCTCCTCGATCGCGGCCAGGAGGGCGTCGCGCACGCGCGCCGACGGCTCGACGGGGGCGAGGGAGGCGCCGAGGCGGGCAGCGGTCTCGTCGTCGTCGAAGATGTGGTCGCTCATCGTTCCTCCAAGATGGTGCGCAGGCGGGCGAGGGCCTGGCGGATCGTGCTTTTTCACGGTGCCGAGCGGCAGTCCCGTCGCGTCGGCGATCCTCGAATGGCTCAGTCCCCCGAAGTACGACAGGAGGATGACGGTCTTGTGCGGCTCCCCAGGGAGCCGAGCGCGCGGCGGACGTCTCCGCCCGCGATGCGGGACTCCGCCTCCTCCGCCGTCTGGTCCCAGTCCACGTCCGGGGGCGAGGCGAGTTCGCGGTCGCGCGCCGCCTGGGCCGAGCGCACCCGGTCGATGGCCCGCCTGCGGGCGATGGTGGTGAGCCAGGCGCGGACACTGCCGCGGCCGGGGTCGTAGGAGGGGGCGCGCCTCCACACGTGGAGGAACGTGTCCTGCAGGACCTCTTCTGCTTGGGCGCGGTCCTTGAGGACGCAGCTGATGAGCGCGAAGAGCGTGGGCGCCCAGGCATCGTAGAGCCTCGCGGACGCCCGTTTGTCCCCTTCGGCGACCAACTGCAGGTCTTCGCGGCCCAGGTCGCGTGCGGCGGTGTCATTCACGGTGCTCATGATAGAACGCCGTGGCGCCCGGTGCCGGTGGACGCCCGGCGCCGGGCGGGGTCTCCGCCGGGGCGGCGCCGCGAAGGCCACCTGTTCCTCCGCGGCCAAGCCGTCACCCGAAGGTGAAGGAGTAGAGCGCCAAACCCTTGCTGGCCGTGACGGTGAGCAGCCCTGAGGAATCGGTGTCCCCGCTCACCAGCGTCATCGAGTTCGGGGTGCCGCTCACATGCTGGGTGTGGGACTGGCCGTCCATCTCCCAGGTGAGGTCGCCCTCGCCCGAGACCACCAGGTCCACGCGGCGTCCGCGCCACATGAGGCGCAGTTCCGCCTCGTCGTCGGCGGGGCTGATCGACTGGGCGCCGATGGTCCACCGTCCCTGCAGGGCGAAGCGGTCCGCGCCTAACGAGGCCGGGGCCGCGTAGTCGCGCGTCCCGGCGGAGTAGGCCTCCGTCCCCGCGAAGCTTGCTGCACGTTCGTGGCCCAAGTAGGTCTCGGGCGTGCGGTGAAAGGCCACTCCTTCGACGCCGTCGTCGGTGAAGAGCGGGTCGGGCAGCGCGTTGCCCTGGTCGGCCAGGAGCCGGCGGATCAGTGACTCCAGGGTCGCCTCGCCGCCCTCTCCGAAGTGCGTGTAGCGCAGTTGCCCGTGCGCGTCCGCCAGGTACTGGGCGGGCCAGTAGTGGTTGTCGAAATCCGTCCAGGTCTCCAGGTCGGAGTCGACGGCGATCGGGTAGGTGATGCCCAGCTTGTCGCCCCCGGATTGGACGTTCGCGGTCTCCTTCTCGAAGGCGTACTCGGGGGAGTGGACGCCGATGACTTGGAGCCCGTAGGGGTGGTACGCCTCGTAAAGCCTTTCGATCCCGGGAATGGAGCGCTGGCAGTTGATGCACGAGTACGCCCAGAAGTCGACCAGGGTCGCTCCACTGCCCTGGGGGGCCGCCCCGCCGTCCGTGTTGAGCCACGCGGTGGGTTTCAAGGAGGGGAGCGCGCCGCAGTCCGCCAGGGTCGTCGCGCCGTCGACGCAGGCTGAGCGCTGGCCTTCGCCCCTGCTCAGACCCGGATCGGCGCTGCGCTGCAGCGCTGACGTGTAGTCGGGCAGCGCCCTTTGGAGAACGGCGGGCAAGTCGGTGACGATCCCGGCGGCCAACGCCAGGACGGTGGCGCCCGCGGCGATGCGCACGCGCCGCTGGTGGCGGCTGAACGCGGAGACGCGCTCGGTGAGGCGGCGCCCCGCTAGGGCGAAGGCCAGGAGGGGGATCGCTGTGCCCGCGGCGAAGGAGAGCGCCAGGGGCCACGGTGTCGGCCCCGATGCGGCCGGTGGAGTAAGCGACGATCACCGCCGCCAGTACGGGTCCCGCGCAGGGCACGTAGGCGGCGCCGAGGACGATGCCCAGGCCGAAGCCGTTGGTCCCCGTGCGTCTACCGGCCTTGGAGAACACGGCGAAGGGCTTCTCCAGGACGTGCATGAACCGTGGGACGATCATGCCCACACCGATGAGGACCAGCAGGACCACCCCGGCCCACCGGATGAAGTCCTGGGGCAGGTGGAGCGCCGTAAGCAGTGTCGAGCCGAGCAGCGTGAATGCTGTGAAGCTGAGGACCAGTCCCGCGACGACCTGGTAGGGCCGCCATTTCGAGGGGGCGCGGGGCACTGGCCGTGTCGCGCGGTGGTCTTCCTGTGCGCCGGAAGTCCCCCCGAGGGAGATGCCGGTGCCCGGAGCAACAGCGAAGGAAAGGGAGGGGCGCGCCGAAGCGGCGCCACCCGCCATGAAGATGACGGGGAGGACGGGGAGGATGCACGGGGAGATGCCCGTGATGAGGCCACCGAGGAATCCGATGAGGACCAGGGTTGTCATGATGCTCCTTTCGTGTGGTGCTACTCCTGGTTCGTCGCAGTCGCAGTCGTGGATCAGCGGATGTCGTGTGTTGTATGTCACTGATGGCTGGGTGATCCGTGGCGCTGTTCGCGCCGAATAGGAGGGTGAAGGCGCTAACGGAGCGCCCGTCAACAGAAGGAATCACGCAATGAGTATTCGCCGCGCGGCTCTGGCAGCCGCCCTGTCCGTCGTCTTCGCCGCTGGTTTGGCGGCCTGTGGGAACTCCGCCAACGACAAGATGGAGAACCCGTCGTCGCCGTCGATGACGCAGGACACGAAGATGGAGAACTCGATGTCGGGCGATGGCATGAAGGGGGGGGATGGACGACGGCAAGATGGACGACGGCAAGATGGACGACGGCAAGATGGACGACGGCAAGATGGACGACGGGAAGGAGGGGTAGCAGTAGGCCGCGGCTCGGGGCGTCCCAGAATCCCAAGGGCGGCGGGCTGATCCATGTGATGTCCCGCCGCCCAGGGCCTATCGATGGGCGCTGGCGGCGCAGTGGGGCGAGCGGGTGCTGTTGCGTGAGTCAGCGCTGTGGGCACCGGGTGCGAAACTGCCTCACGCCGCCACTTACTCTGGCCGCACTGTGGCGCCTGCTCACACGTGCCCCTGGATCTGCGCGAAGACGCAGCCGATGGGCTCGCGGATGATCAGGTCGGCGCGCCCGTCGTAGGGGGTGGGCGTCGCGTTCATGAGGACGAGGCGCCCGCCCTGGTAGTAGTCGATGAGCCCGGCCGCCGGGTAGACCGCCAACGACGTGCCGCCCACGATCAGCATGTCCGCCCCCGCTATGGCCAGGACGGCCCCCTCCAGCATCGCCGGGTCCAGAGCCTCGCCGTAGAACACGATGTCCGGGCGCACCACGGCGGAGCACGACGGGCAGTGGGGCACGCGCCCGGCCCGGGCCTCGTCGAAGTCGTCGATGGTGGAGCGCGCGCCGCACCCCGTGCACTCCAGCCTCGTCCAGTTCCCGTGGAGCTCGAGCACGCGCTTGGAGCCCGCGGCCTGGTGGAGGCCGTCGATGTTTTGGGTGACCACCGCCTTCAGTTTCGGGTTATAGGACAAAACGTGTTGGTTGAGGGGTTAGTCCCAGGTGTTGTGGTAGGGGGTGGTGTGGTGGAGTTCGTTGAAGCAGATTGCGTCGCCCCAGCCGGGGATGATGGCGGTGGCTTGGTGGTTTTGCACGGCTTGTTGCCAGGCGTTTTCGAGGTATGTGTCGGTGGGCATGGTGGCGAGGATGCGGGCTGCTGGCTGTGGGTGCGCAGAGTGGGTGTAGCACCACCAGAACACGGCATTGATGCGTCGGGTCAGGCGCATGCCGCGGTAGTCGCGCAGCATCTGGCGTAGGCGAGCGTTCGTGCTTTCGATCTGGTTGGTTGTTGCGGGCATCTGGTGTGTCCAGGTGGGCTCCAGGTAGGTGAACAAGAGCCCCTGGGAGATGAGCTTGTTGAGGCTGTTACGCGCTCGCACGAGACGTTCGTGGGTGTATTCCCATCCTCCGTCAAGCCTGCGTGTTTTCTCCTCCAAGAAGTCCTTCCAGCGCGCGCACCAGTCCTGGTAGGCACCGATCCATTCCTGAGCATCTTCTCGGCCCTCCACATGCAAGAGTTGTTGCCCATGAGCGTATAAACCTTGTGAGGCCGCCAGTTTGGGGCGCGTCGTAGTGGCTTGGCGAATACGGCAATACGCATGAAAGGTGCAGCGTTGCACACGCGTAGTCGGCCAGATTCTCTTGCAGGCTTTCGCGAACCCACTGCCCCCGTCAGTGACAACCAGGGCCGGTGGCGCGATCCGGCTCATGAGCGCTTCCCAGGCCCGAGAATTCTCGCTCCTAGCCGCGTACCATCCCAGCACGCAATCGGGTGTTTGGGCGATAAGGACCACAGCGTTTCGGCCCAGGTGGATACCGTCGACGAAGATGACCTCATGAACCTCATCGACGATCGGGCTAAACGGCCATAACTGCCACAATGGCTCACAGCGCCTACGAAACGAGCGGCCCCCGCCAGGCAAATCCGCCTAACGGCGCCGACTGAGCAGCCAGGCCAAGAACTCATCAAGATGCTTCGCCGTGGAATTAATGCGGCTGACCTGGCTGATATTGCACAGGGAGCAGCGCCATCGCTGCGCCCCTGACGCTGAGTGCCCATACCTGGTCATCACTCGCCCGCACGCCGGACATTTGGGGGTATTCATACCCCCACGATGAAACAACCAACTTCAATGTGGATTTTCCCGCACCAGCAAGCCAAAAAGTCGCTACAAAACCAACACGTTTAGTCCATCCTTCAAGTTGGCTCCCACCAACTTCAATACCGATTTCCGCACCAAAAAGCCGAAAAGTCACCATAAAACCAACACGTTTTGTCCTTTAACCCTGCTTTCGCGGATAGGTTATGTGGCTATCCGCATGCTCGTAACCTATCCGCATGCTCGTAACCTATCCGCGAGGCGGAGCGCGTCCGGGCAAATAAAAATCCGACATCCACAATCGGATGTCGGTGTGTGGTGGAGCTAGGGGGATTCGAACCCCCGACCTTCTCATTGCGAACGAGACGCGCTACCAACTGCGCCATAGCCCCAAGGACGGATATACCTTAGCACCCTCTCAGACGATCACGCAAGCCGACCGAAATCAGCACGCCTTCGCGCCGCAGCTCCCGCGCCGTAGCAGCCGCACCGAAGATTCCGCACAGAAGACGATACCGAGCAAGACACCCCACTCCCCCAGCGCCGCCAAGGTGCCGCGAAAGAGCCGCGCCGCGAGCCCGGGGCTCGCGGCGCGGCAACAACAGCAATCAGCAGCCCTACTGGGCCCGACGCGCATCCAGAACGGCGTCCAGGTCGAGGGCGACGATCTGGTCGGCGACGACCTCTTCAGTGGAGCGGGCACCCACCTGGGCGGTCTGGGCGATCGGACGCGCCGGGATAGCGGCCGTGATACGCGGGATACCACGCAGGTCGGTGTCGGCGTGGACGATGCGGCCGCGAATGCGATCACGCGACGCGTAGGTGGGCGCGGGGATCGGGGCGACGGTCCACGCGCGAGCAGGAGTGTCGGCAACCTCAACGGCCTCGGGCACCTCAACGTTGAACACGAGGGAAGGAACGGAACCTGTCTGGGTTGCAGGCTCGGCACCGTCAGCACGAGGAACGGACGCAGACGGAGCAGAGGCAGCGGACGACGAGGACACACGCGAAGCAACCACGGCCTCGTCGCTAGCCTTCACGGCCTCAGCCTTGCGAGCCTGAGGGGCGGACGACGCGGGTCGCCCACCGCGCACGTCGGCGCGCAGCTTCGTGAGCTGCTCGAACTCACGCTCGGACGCGCGCTGCGACCGCACGGCCGCGACGCGGGAGGTGGACAGCGACGCCACCAGCGCGGCAATCGGGACAAGGATCCAGGTCCACGCGATCGAGGTGGCAGCAATAACGATGGTAAGGATGACCGTGGACAGCGCACAAATACCCGTCATCACCATGCGGCGACGACCGGCAGCGATCTCAGCGGCCAGGCGAGCAGCACGGCGCGCGCGCAGCCGGGCGATGTCTCGGACAGCCTTATTGTTGCGGCGGTCAATGACGGGCCGAGTGCGTCCAGTGGCGACTGTATGCATGCTTCCTCCGCTCGTCAGTGCGCGCCGCGCCAAGATCGTTCCGGTGGCACGATCACACATGTCCAATTCTGACGCATCCATGTGAATCATGCGCAGGCTCGGGGAGAATCGGTCGATCTCACGCGACTCAACGATGGCCATTCTGCGTTCGACCAACTGCGGTACGGTCGCGAGAAGCGACACAAATACCGCTGCGATGACGAGTCCACCAATTTCCACCCTTTCAACGTAGGATGGTTAGCGAGTAGCAACTTCGCCGAAATCGGGCGTGTCGGACTCTTAAACTAGTGGTAAGTATGAAATAAGCAATAACTGTCGCGTTCATAACACCTGCACTATGCGCATCAGCGAGACTGTGGTGATCAGCGCCGCGAACACCCCCGAGCGCCACCACAGTCACACAGTCGTCAAACAGGAAGAACGCCACAGTGACATACTTGACAATTCTCACAATTGGTTGACATCACAAGAAGACACCGCATCGCCACGACATCACCTCCACCACTCGCCCGCGCGCAGCAACCGCACGGCGTCAAGCCCGGAAAGACGCACCAACCCAGCTCAGGAAATCGCGGGACTTCCCCACCGCCGCTGCACGAGGCCCCCCCCTCAGGCAGCGACTCGGAGTCGATAAAGAACGCAACATGGTCGGCCCACTGGCCCGCAATGTGCATGAAACGAGGGCGCAGCCCCTCCTCGACCAGGCCAAGGCCTCGGCACACGCCGAGCGAACGCTCATTCTCGGGGCGCACGCACACCTCAACCCGATGCAGGCCCAGCTCCCCCACCACCAGATCAAGGACAAGGGCCGCGCACAGGGACCCCAGCCCTCGTCCTGCCCAATTCGACACAATCCAGTAGCCCAGCATCCCCGACGACATCGCGCCCCAATGGACATTCGAAATGCTGAACTGCCCGACGAAGCGACCGTCGATTCGGACGCCAAAAATCAGGCCGGTCCCCTCGCGGTGGTCGCGATCAGCGCGACGCATGTACTGGGAGAAGGTGGGAATATGCTCGAGCGTGTCCGGGGGCAGAGTCGCCTCCCACGGGCGCAGCCAGTGCCCGTCAGCGCGGCGCACAGCATCAAGGTCGCGGTGCTCCTGGCCGCGCACGGGGCGGATGACCAGCTCCCGCGGATTCGGGCCACCCGCAGGGTCGGGGCGCAAAAACCCACGCCCCACAGGATCCGTCACGCGCAGCGTGAGCATCTCGATATCGCGCCCCCACACGCACGTGGAGCGCCGCAGCAGACACCTCATTCGAGGACCAGGCACTGCAAGGTATCCCCCACGCGCACGTTCGTCACGTCCTCGGGGACGACGGCCAGCGCGTTGGAGTCCGCGAGCGCGGAGAGCAGCAACGAGGCCGGGGTCCCCATGACGGAGGCGTTGTAGCCGGCGCGCGGGGAACCCGTGAGGCGCACGCGCACGAATTCGCGGCGACCGCGCGGGGAGTACCAGGAGCGGTCAATGACGGCTCGCACGACCGGACGGTTGACGGTGGTCCACCCCTGCATGTGGCGCAGCGCGGGGCGGACGAAGACCTCGAAGCAGACCTGCGCGGACACCGGGTCACCGGGCAGACACACGATGGGAGTGCCGGGGCGCTCATCGTCACCACCGACGGTACCCACGCCCATGATGTGACCGGGCCAGGCGGCGACGCTATCGAAACGGACGGTACCGAGGGCGCCGAGGACCTCGCGGACGGTGTCGCCGCTGCCGTACGAGATGCCGCCGGTCGTCAGGACGAGGTCGGCGCGCACTAGCTGGTCCTCAATCGTGTCGCGCAGGCGGCCTCGCTCGTCGGGGACGGCGGCGACGCGGAAGGTTTCAGCGCCGGCGTCAGCAACGGCCGTGGCCAGGGCGTGACCGTTGGCGTCGAAGACGGTGCCGGGGCGAGCCTCGCCGCCGGGTTCGACGATCTCGTCGCCAATGGAGATGATGACGACGCGCGGTCGCGGGTGAACGAGCACGTGGTCACGGCCCACGCCGGCCAGGAGCGCCATTTGGCGCGCGCCGATACGCGTACCGGCGCGCAGCACGGTCTCGCCCTGCGCGACGTCCTCGGCGCGGCGGCGGATGTTCTCTCCGCTGGCGGGGGCGGTGCGCAGGGCGACCTGAGCGACTCCGTGGTCGGTGAACTCGAGGGAAACCACGGCCTCGGCACCCGTGGGCATGGGCGCGCCGGACGCGATACGGATCGCAGTGCCGGGCACGAGGGCGGCGGGGTCGACGGCCCCAGCGCGGATCTCCTCGGTGACGGGAAGCGTCACCGGCGTCTCCAGGGTTGCTCCCTCACAGTCGCGCACGCGCACGGCGTACCCGTCACACGCGGACAGGTCGGCGACCGGAAGGTTGAAGGGTGCCTGCACGTCCTCCGCGAGCACGCAGCTCACTGCGTCGGCAAGCTTGACGTCGAGCGGGGGCACCGCGTGAGCGACGGCCTGGCAGTCCTGGTAGAAGTCGGCAACGCTTCGCATGGTTCTCAGTCCTCAAGCTTGGAGCGCAGGAACTCCCTGAGTTCCCCTCCAAGCGCCGGGTCCTCAAGGGCGAGCGTCACGTTTGCCTCGAGGTAGCCGAGTTTGTCCCCGGTATCGAAGCGACGCTCGTCAATGACTACACCGTACAACCCTCCACCCTGTTCTTCGGGGAGGCCGATCATGCGCGCGTACCCATCTGTGAGCTGATACTCACCGCCCGCACCCGGTTCGATGTTTTCGAGGGCAGTGAACACGGCCGGGTCCAGCAGGTAGCGACCGACGACGGCGTACTCGGACTTGACCTCGTCGAGCGGGGGCTTCTCGGTGACGTCGGTAATGCGCATGAGCTGGCCCTCCTCCAGGTCGACGCCCTCGGGCACAGGCAGCACCTCGACCGCGGTAGAGGCGTAGGCGGTGGCTTGCTCGGGCGTGACCTTCAGCAGGGCGACAACGCTGCCGCCCAGGGCCTCGCGGACCTGGATCATCTTGCGCAGCAGCTGCGAGCCGGGTTCCATGAGGTCGTCCGGCAGTAGGACCGCGAAGGGGGGCGTCGCCCACGTGGGACTTCGCCTGGAGGATCGCGTGGCCGAGGCCGAGGGGGTGTCCCTGGCGCACGGAGTGGACGCGCGCGTACTTCTTGTACTCGTTCACGTACTCGAGGGCCTTTTCCTTGCCTGCCTTCTCGAGGTCGGCCTCGAGGCCGGGTTCAGCGTCGAAGTAGTCTTCGATGGCCTGCTTACCCGCGCGAGTGACAAACAGGACGTCTTCGATGCCAGCGTCGGTGGCCTCACGAACGATGTATTCGATCGAGGGGCGGTCAACGACGGGAAGCATCTCCTTGGGGACCGACTTCGTGATGGGCAGGAAGCGGGTTCCGCGACCGGCCGAGGGGACAACGGCGTGCACTACAGGCTGGTTTTTCTCTGACATACTGCAAGGGTAGCGAAGAAACGACCGAAGAGGGAGACGATGGCCACAAACAACTCTCCGCGCGGAGATTCGAGCCCGGCGCCGGGGTCGCCGAGCATTCCCCGGCACCTCGATTGGCGCACAGTCGTCAGATACTGACCAAGCTCCCCTGCCGGTACGTCACCGTGCCGAAGCGGAAGGGATCGCCTTCCAGGTGCGTGCCCTGGCCTCGTCGATGGGGTCCGTCGCCTTGCCCGCGCTCTTCGTGCCCACTCCGCTTGAGCCGGACCTGTCCCTGACGCTCGGCCTCTTTCCCCGCGCGCTTCTGCCGGTCCTCGTTGACGAGGCCGGGGTAGCTCTGAGCGGACCGCGCTGGGGACTGTGGGAGGCAGGGCAGGCGTTGGTGATGCCGGGGAGGCCTCCCGCTCAGCCGTCCGGTCCTGTGCTCGGCGCGGATACGCTCAAGAAGGCGGATCTGATTCTTGTCCCGGCGCTGGCGGCAAGCACGGATGGGACGAGGCTGGGGCAGGGCGGCGGGTGGTACGACCGAACGCTCCCCCACCGCACGCCTTCGACACCGGTGGTCGCCGTCGTCTTTGACGACGAGGTGCTCGCGCCGGGAACGATCCCCCGTGAGGGCCACGACGTGCTGATCGACGCGATCATCACGCCCACGCGCACGATCCGTGTCACGAAGCCCTAACAAACGCGCCAGACCACATCGATCAATCGTTTGTCACCTATCTCTCAGAGGCCCGTTATCTGCGGCATTGCAGTAACGCCGCCGCCAATTGGCGATACTGCGACGAACATTACCCCCTGCTCGCTATCTTCACGACGAAAGTCCCCCCTATTGTTCTCCGTGGTAACAGCGCGCCCGCGCGGCGCCCGCCCCGGCGGCTCCCGCCCGCCACGCCGAGTTTCCTCGGCGGTTCAGACGTGTCGGCTCCGCCGACCTTTCACACAGGAGAACCCATGCTTAAGGGCTTCAAGGAATTCATCTCTCGCGGCAACGTCGTTGAGCTGGCCGTCGGTGTCATCATCGGTGCCGCCTTCAAGAACATCGTCGACGCCTTCGTCGACGGCATCATCAACCCGCTGATCGCCGCCGTCATCGGCAAGCCCGACTTCTCGGATGCCTTCATCCTCACCCTCAACGGCACCGACGTGAAGTTCGGCGTCCTGATCACCGCCGTCATCAACTTCCTCCTCATGGCCTTCGCGATCTACTTCTGCATCGTCGTGCCCATGAACGCCCTCAACGCCCGCCGCAAGAAGGCTGAGGACAACACCCCCAAGGAGGTCTCCGAAGAGGTCCAGCTCCTCACCGAGATCCGCGACGCCCTCGCCAAGGGCAACCGCGCCTGATTCTCCTACCCTCTTCGCGAGGGAATGCGGGGCCGATGAACGCATCGGCCCCGCATTTTTGTATCCACCGACGTGTCCCGGCAACTGGGTTATAGAACACTACTCCGCCTGGGTCTGTACGCGGGCCGCCGCCACCGGGCACCGCCACCCGGACAGGTCCGGGGGAAGCCGCCGCGCGGGCGACCTCACCCCTAGGCGCGAGCCTGGGCGTGCGGGGGCACGTTGTCGAGTAGGCGCGCGTCGTTGGCACCGTCGCCCCGGTCGGGGGCGTCTGCCATGGAGCCGGGGCGCGTGTCTTCGGGGCGCACGCGGTCTTCCCAGGAGGGCGGCAGGCCCTCGGCGATGAGGCGCAGGTCGACCTCGGACACGAAGCGTGCGACGCGGCGGCGCTTGCGCGGTGCGGGCGCCTCACTCATCGGAGGGATCCTGGTCGCCAGGCTCGGCCTCGTCGCCGGGAGCAGTGTCCTCCGTGGACGCGGCAGAGGCCTTCGGCTTGGTGCGGCGCACGACGTTGCCGAGCACCGCGTCGGACTGGAAGCCGCGGCGCGTGATGCCCAGGGCTTCGCGCAGTTCTTCTGCGGTCTCCAGGTCGGTGCGTTCGACGCCGTCGGAGCGAACCCAGGCGGCCATTTCGTCGAGCTGGTCGTCGGAGTAGGCGGCCAGTGGCAGGCCCTTGGCAATCGCGGGACGCGGGCCGCGGTTCTTCTCAGAGGCGCGTTCCTTGCGCTTGATTTCCAGCAGCATGCCGGTCGTGTCTTCGTCTGCTTTCTTGCGGCGTTTGGATTCTTCGTCGAGGCCGTCGTCCAGCATGGGCGGGCGCGGCTTGGCGGGCGCAGACGGGGTATCGTCGCCAGACTCGGAGGCGGGTTCGGTCGCAGGTGCCTGAGCGTCCTTCGCGGCGACGGGGATCGAGGCCTCAGCGGAGCCAGCACTCACCGCCGAGTCGTCCGCACCCCCGGTTGCGGACGAGGTTTCGGCCTCGTCGTCGTCAACGTGTGCAGGCACGGCGACGGCGGGCGTGTCGGAGCTGACGTTGAGTTCGTCGAGGGCGTCGAGGACGGCGTCGACGATTGTGTTGGTTTCCTTTTCCGGGTCGATGAACAGGGCCATGGACAGGGCGGTGTAGACGTGCCAGCCTTGGGCTTCGAGCCAGCGGGGGCGGGCGCGGTCGCGCACGCGCTGGCTGGGCTCGGACAGGTATTCCTCGTCGTCGGTGAGGATGGCGAGTAGGAGGCGGCCGGGCAAGGCGGGGTGTCCGATGGCCAGGGGGACACGCATGCCGCCAGGAATGCCGACGTTGGCGACGACTTCGAGGCCTCGGGAGTAGAGGTGGTCCGCCAGGTCGACGAGGAGTCGGTCGGGTTCGCCGGCGAGGACCGGCCAGGCGTCCATTCCTTCGCCCGCGTGCCCCTCGGCGATCTCAAGGAGGTCGACGAGCATCCGGGAGCCCTCGTGGTGCAACCGGTCGCGGTCGATTTCGTCGGAGCGCAGTGAGGACACGAGCGTAAGGTCGCCGCGCACGATGCGGAGGACCTCAGCGAGGGCGTCCGCACCCTTTTCGGTGGATAGGATCCCGAAGTCGTGGATGACGCGACGGTGCGGAGTTTTCGCGAAGCCGACGGACAGATCAGGGACTCGCGCGTCAGGCCGAGGGCCTGCTGCGGGCCGATGACGACGAAAGGTTCGGGCGTTGCTGGGTCGAAGAACGAGGCCAGCCCGGGTTCCTTCGAGCGCACGGCTGCCAGGGCCTCGGAGATACGCTGGGCGTGGCGGTCGGACAGGGCGACAACGGCGAGGGACCGTTCGGGGGATTCGACGGCGTGCTCGATGACGGCGTCGACGACGGCTCGGACCTCCGCGGACGTCGATTCGATGGCGTGGGCACCCGGGGCGGGCATACCGGTGGCCTCGACCCAGCGCGCGGATACGGGAGCGTTCGCGGCGGTCCACGGCACGGGGATGCCGGCGTGCTCGTAGCCGTAGCGAGCGAGGAGCAGCGCGACCTGATCGTTGAGGCGGCGCGGGCCGGGGTCGACGCGCAGGGTAGGCAGGACGTCGGCGAGCGCGCGAGTGGCACCACCTTCGGAGGCGGCGGCGAGGTCGTCGATGACGACCAGCTGGTGGCCGCGCGCGATGATGGGCACAAGTTCGGCGAGGGGCAGGCCGTCTGCGCCATCAAGCACGACGATGTCGACGGTACGCCCGGTGGGTGCGAGCATGGGCACCATGGCGGGGACCGTCATGAGGACGGGCAGGAGGTGGCGCACGAGCGGGTAGGCGATGAGCAGCTCGAGGTCGGAGGGCGCGCCCCCGTCTTCGAGGAGTTCGCGCAGTTCCTCGTATTGCCTGGGGCGCGCGGCGAGGGCGTTCGCGCGGATCCTACGCACGCCGGTGATGGCCTGCGGGATGAGCGACGCGACCTGGGCTTCGTCGAGCTCGCGGCCTTCGCGGGCGAGGTCTTCAAGGGAGGTAGGTCGACGCCGCCGAGGGCGGGCTGGGAGGCCAGCATGGAGCGCAGCAGGGAGGCCCACCAGGCCAGGTCGAGTTCGGTGTCGATCTGGGATTCGTCGACACGTCGGTCGGCGAGGTCCTGGGCAAGGGCGTCGAGGCCGTGGGCTGCCAGGCGCGAACGCATCTCCAGGCGGGCGGGGATCTCGCGGGCGGCGCTCGTGTCGCCGGCCCAGCGTTCAATGAGGGTGGACAGGCGCTGCACGTGGGTGGCGACCAGGTCCGGTTCTTCGTCCACGAACACGGGGGCGATGGCGTCGAGGTCGTCGCGCACGGAGTCGGTCAGGGCTGAGATTTCGCCGATTTTAGCGGGCAGGATCGGCCAGGAGTCGTCGCCGCACACGGCGCACCAGGCGTCGCGGCGTTCTTGAACGCGGATGAGAGCACGGTGCAGGTCGGGCACGTGGACGCCGGGGCGGACGAGGTCTTGGGCCTGTTTGACCAGGCGGGTGCGCTCGGCTCGGCTCATGGCAATGCCGTGGTCCTTGCGCCACTGCTTGGGGGCGGTAGCGATCACCATGTCAGCGGCGCTGCGTTCGAACACGCGGGGCTTGAAGACGTCGAGGACGTCGGCGATTCCGTCGAACATGGCGAGCTGGCGGTCCCACTGGGCGAGGGTGCCCGCGGGCTTGATACCGGCCTCGCCAGCGACGGAGGAAATGTAGACAAGCAGCTCGGGCAGCGTTTGGGACAGGCGGTTGACGCGCGTGAGGGCGTCGGAGGCCTGTTCGTCGGAGGTCAGGATGGCCTTTGCCCAGGCGGAGGATGCACCCCTGGTCAAGCGTCCGGAGGCGATGGCCTCGCGGAGGAGGGCGCGGGCGGACTTGCCCTGGTCCATGGCGATCTCAAAGAGGGTCTGATCAGACAGGCGGACGCGGGTCGTGGGTGCGCCCTCGCTACTGGTGAGGTCGGTGAGCGCACGCAGGGCATCGGCCGCGCATACGCCGAAGCGTCCGTAGGGTTCGTGCAGGGCCTTCGCGTAGGAACTCAGCGAGGAACGCACGTGGCGCAGGCGGGCGCGCATCGCGTCGACGCTCACCTGGTCGACGACGGGAGCCATGTCGTCCATTGCTTCCTTGACGCGCGGGGCAAGGCTGCGCCGCGCGTCGGAGTATCCGTCGATGTTGGCGATGACGTCGGACAGGCCCAGGTCGGCTAGACGCGAGTAGGCGGCAATCGAGCGCGAGGGCGCGGTGGACACGTGCAGGACGGAATGCCCGGTGGCAGCCGCGTCCGCGAGGATGGCGGCGACGATGGAGGCGTCGTCGGCGTATGCGGGCACGTCGATGAGGACGCTGCGGCCATCGGATGCGGCCTCGACTGCGTCCTGCTGAGTGGGGAGCAGGTCGCCGATCCCCTTTTCGGCCCACGGGTCGCGGTCGCCGGGATTGCGCGTGAGCGGCGTGGCGGTCAGCTCTCGGCGAGCGTCCTGGTCGCCCGCGAGCGCGCGGATAACCGCGGAGTCAGCCAGGGCCTCGACGTCGGTGTCGAGGCTGGCGGCGAGGGGGCCGGCGGGGTGGATGAAGAGACCGACGACTAGTTCGTCGCGCAGCTCAAAGCGGTTGAGGACGCTGCATGCCTGGCGCAGGGCGCTCATGGCCTGCGAGGAGGAGAACCCGTGGTGTCCGCTGGCCTGGGCGAGAATATCGCGTCCGTCGATGTCTTCTCCGGCCGCGCGCAGGGCGTTTTCGAGTTCGGGTGCAAGGAGGGCACCGTGCCCCACGGCGATGAGGACGTCGTCGTTGCGGCGCACGAGGCGTACGGGGCGCAGCAGGGCGGGCACGGTGATGAGTTCGGTGCCGTGGCGCCACGTGGCGGTTCCAATAGCCAGGTGGATCGGGCCGGTTCCGTGGCTGGCGGCGCGTTTCTCAGAGCGGGCGATGATCGCGCGGGCGCGGTCGAGCGCGCGGCCCAGGGCGATGGGTTCGCGGATGAGCAGGCTCAGGCGGACGGGGTGCTCGGTGAAGAGCTGGGCGAGGCCGCCGGGGTGGGCCTCGGTGAGCGAGAGGGTCGGCAGGTTTTTGCTGTCAGCAGCGATGGTCTCCTCGAGTCGTGTGCGCCACGCGGAGCGCGCCTGACCGACAAGGGTGGTCGGGTGCGTCGACGTGGACGAGGCTTCGGGGGCCTCGGGCTCGGGGGCGGAACGGCGCGAAAAGATACTAGGAACCACGATTCAACCCTACGGCAGCACCGCCTTATTGTGTGACGCGGCGCGCCCGGATGAGGTCGACAACGGAAATGGTCACAACAGCACTGACGATGAGGCCATGCCGACGATGTCGGCACCCGTGTAGGAGCTTCCCATGATGAGGGCGGAGAACACGGTCGCCGCGATGGGTTCGGCGCAGCCGACGAGGCTGGCGCGCACGGGTCCGATGCGGTCGACGCCCCACAGGAAGGCGGTGAAGGCGACGGCGGTGCCCAGCACGACGGTGATTGTCATGGCGAGGATGACGTCGGGCGTCCATGTGATCGAGTAACGCCAGACTCGCCCGACGAGGCCGACCCCGGCTCCAGCGATGACCAGGCCGTAGCCGACGACGAGTTCGGCACCGTATACGGCGATGAGGCGGGCGGGTAGCAGCGTGTAGGTCGCCAGGGTGAGG
The DNA here is from genome assembly GCA_916438365.1 of uncultured Sanguibacter sp. The sequence goes on along the minus strand of CAKAEY010000011.1, from coordinate 16,088 downwards.
GCGGCGACGCCACCCCACGCGAGGGTCACGGGGGTCAGGGCGAGGGTACCTGGGGTGCCGTGCGTGGACAGTAGGAACGTGCCGGTCAGTGCCAGGATCATGGCGATCAGTTCGGAGGTGCGCGGCCAGCGCCGGTGGCTCAGGCATACCCACACGACGATGAGGATGAGGCCCAGGTATTCCAGGACGGTGCCGGTGCCGGCGTTGGAGGCGCGGATGACGCCCATGTAGCTGAGTTGGCAGGCCGCCAGGCCGAAGATGGCGTAGGAGATGAGTGGGGGCCAGTTACGCCTCGTTGTCACCAGTTCGCGGTGTTGGGTGGTGATCCTGCGCGAGCGGGCGAGCGCACAGCCGAGGGTGAGGATGCCGGCCGTAAACATGCGGAAGAAGCTGACGAGGGTCAGTTCGACGCCGTGGGACGTCATCAGATAGTCGGCGGAGACCCCGGAAGCGCCCCAGCACAGCGCGGCCACGACGGTCACGATATATCCGATGGCGTTACGCATGAGTCCCCTCACAGTGCCCCCGAGACGATTCGAACGTCCGACACCCGCTTTAGGAGAGCGGTGCTCTATCCCCTGAGCTACGAGGGCGTGACACTTTGTCCGGGCCAACTCTAGCAAAGTGGGTGCCCGCCCGTCGCGTCACCCCGCCCACGAACGAGACTCTGGGGGCGGGGATATTGAGCACACACGGACGAGGCCGGGGTGAGCGCGTGGGGTCCCCCGGCCTCGTCCGCGGTGAGGAGTTAGCGCCGCTCCCACTCCGTGTGCACCGCCGTGGTGCCTTCGCCCAGGTGGGCGGAGGGTACGACCATGACGGGGCAGGTCGAGTGGTGCAGGACGGTCTGCGAGGTCGAGCCGAGGAGCACGCCAGCCAGGCCGCCGCGCCCGCGGGTGCCCACGACGACGAGGTCGACTGCGGTCGAGAACTCGATGAGTAGCGAGGCCGCAGAACCGTCGAGGGCGTGGCGCGATACGTGCACGTCGCGCCCGTCCAGGGCGGCGTCGATGGCGGCGTCCATGCCCTGACGAACCTGGGTGAGGAGGGCGGAGTGGTCGACGCCCGTCGGGGTCCACGCCATGACGGAGGGACCCGCGGCGATGGGGACGGCCGAGACGGCCGTCAGGCGGGCACCCCACAGGTCGGTCTCGCTGATCGCGCGCTTGAGGGCGCAGGACGGCTGGTCGGTTCCGTCAATGCCGACGACGATGCGTTCGATGGGCGTGAATTTCTTGCCCGAGGTGTGGCGAGGCACCACGACGACCGGGCACTTGGCGTGCGCGGGCAGCGCAGAGGAGACGGTACCGAGGAGACGATCCGCAAAGCCACCGCCTCCGCGAGAGCCGACGACGATCATGTCGACCTCAGCGGAGAAATCGATGAGGACGCCTGCGGGGTCGCCCGGCTCGGTCGAACCGGACACGTGCGCGGCTCCACGCTCGCGAGCCACGGCCTTCGCTTCCTCAACAACTTGCTCGGCACCCGCTTTGAGCGCCTCGTCGTCGAGGACGGCGTACCCACCGTCGAGGGCGGCGGCAGAGTAGAAGCCAGCGCGTAGGTGCACAGGCAATGGATGCGCGCTCCGGTGCGCGCGCCGCGATCAGCGGCCCATGTGACGGCGGCAAGGCTCTCCTTCGAGCCATCGACACCGACCAGAATGACTTCGGTGGAACTCATCATGTCCTCCTCGTGGTGGCAGTCACTTATATTGTGCCGCATTTTGACGGTGGGCGAAAGCCCAAGTGGAGGAAGATAAAACAATCGCCGCAACCCCCTCGGGGCTGCGGCGATTGCCTATCGTTCAAACGGCTCAGTAGCGCACGTAGGTCGCACCACCGCGAACCGGCGAAACCTTCGAATTGTAGCCGGGCATAGTCGCCTCAACCATCTGACCGCCGCCGATGTAGATGGCGACGTGGCCGGGGTAGGCCACGATGTCGCCGGGCTGCGGGTTGGACACGATGGTGCCGCCAGCGGCCTGAGCGGACGAGGAGTGCGGCAGGTTGATGCCGGCAGCCGCGTAGGCGTACTTGACCAGGCCGGAGCAGTCCAGGCCGGCGAGGGTCTCGCCACCGTAGACGTAGGGAATGCCGGTCAGGCCGAGGGCGACGGAGACAATGTCCGATCCAGCGGCGTTGACGGCGGCCTGACGGGCCGAGGTATCCGAAGACGCGGTGGACATCTCGCCGCGGGACTCGGAACGCGAGGCAGCGCCATCAGAGGCGTTCGCGTCGGTCTCATCGGCGGGAGCTGCCTCCGGCTCGGGGCTGCGGGGGCCTCGGCGGTGACGGACTCGGCGATGCCATCCTCGGCGGTCCACGCGATATCCGGAACCTCAACCGTGGTGACGTCGTCGACGGCAATGGTCGTGGTGTTCAGGTCCGCGCTCTGCGGCTCGGACTGGGGGGTGGCCGGCGCGGCGTTTGCAACACCGGCAGCAATAGCGGTCAGCGCAACACCGGCGGCCGATGCGAAGGCGATCGGGCGAGCGGCGTTCATAGGGGTGACCCCCTCGACCACAGCAGCGGCGATGGGGCGACGTGCCTGGCGGTGACGCGGAGCAGGCTTAGAAGTCTTCACTCGTTTTCTCCCTGTTTCCCTGCGAGGTTAGCTGTCGGGTTCGGGCGGGAGGCCCGGCTCGGCATGCGAGCTTCACCCCTAGGCTACGAGGAGCCGATGATGGGTTCCCCGCGTGAGACGCTTTTTCCGCGTCATCCGTTGTCTCACTTCGGGTACCGGATGAGCGGTTGGTCTGATGACCGGTTCTCACTATACCCTGCACAGGCGGTCAGTGTCACGTTCCTATAACACCTCAATCCTCGACCGTTACCATTTCGTGACATTTATGCCGCGCAACAACAGGAAAAACTCAGCCAATCACCGACTCATCACACTCATTCCACCATCCGAGATGCCCTCGATTCTGGGCATAACGAAGGCCGAGACCCCACACGGACCCCGGCCTCGTTACGGTCGCGCTTACTCGCCGCGAACGAACAGGTGAGCGGCCAGTGCCATCGGGATCGTCAGATACCCGCTGACCTCCCCCGCCTCGTCCAGCGCCGCTACCCGCACGATGTCACCGTGCGCAGACAGACCCACGCGCGCGCCCGGGCGCAGTCCCAGCTCACCGAAGGAAGCCAGCAGATCGGCCTGGGCCTGGATCGGCTCGCCGATACGCGCCAGGGTCAGCGCACCCGACTCGAAGGAACGCACTGCGAGCTCCGCGGATTGCAGACGCCCACTCTCACCCACGCCGGGCAGCGGGTTACCGTAGGGGTCCACGCTCGGGTCGTGCAGCAGCTCCACCAGGCGCGCTTCAACGGCGTCGCTCATGACGTGCTCCCAGCGGCAGGCCTCGTCGTGAACCTGCGCCCACTCCATGCCAATCACGTCGAGAAGCAGACGCTCAGCCAGGCGGTGCTTGCGCAGCACCTCGGTCGCGCGGCTGCGACCCTCCTCGGTCAGCTCGAGGCGCCGATCCCCCATCACGTGCAGCAGGCCGTCACGCTCCATGCGGGCGACCGTTTGCGACACCGTCGGCCCCGAATGGCCCAAACGGTCCACGATGCGGGCGCGCAGGGGCGTCACCCCGTCCTCTTCCAACTCGAGAATGGTCTTGAGATACATCTCGGTGGTGTCGATCAGGTCTGCCACGGCATCCTCCTTTGACGGCTACGAACTAGCAACAGGATAGGGTGACCTTCCTTTTCTTGGAAGCAAACGACACAATGACGCGAAAGTGCGCGTGCCCACGTGTGCTTCTTCACGCTAATTCGATTAATGAGCATGATGGAAATAGCGTGCCAAGGCGGGTTACGCTGTGTTCATGGTGGTTTTCCCCGACATTGACCCGGTCCTCTTGCCCGCCGACGGTCGCTTCGGTTGTGGTCCCTCGAAAGTGCGCCCCGACCAGCTTCAGGCCCTCTTCACACCCCTCCTCATGGGCACCTCCCACCGCGCAGCGCCCGTGCGACATGTCGTCGCTTCCTTCAAGGACGGGCTGCGCTCCCTCCTGAGCGTCCCCGAGGGCTACGAGATCGTGCTCGGTAACGGCGGCGCCTCCGCCTTCTGGGATGTGGCCTGCGCGTGCCTCATGGACTCGCGCGCGGCCTTCGGTTCCTGGGGAGCATTCGGCGCAAAGTTCGCCTTGGAAGCGGAACGTGCGCCGCACCTGTGCACGCCCCTCATCGACGAGGCCGAGGCTGGCTCCCTGGTCACGCTCACACCGCGCGATGCCGCGGAGGGCGTCGATGTCTACGCCTACCCGCACAACGAGACCTCAACGGGCGTGGCCTCCCCCGTCTACCGGGTCGACGCACCGGGAGCGCTCACTCTCGTCGATGGCACGTCGATTGCGGGTGCCGCGCCCGTGGACCTCACCGGAGTCGACGCCTACTACTTCTCTCTGCAAAAGGCCCTCGGGTCGGACGGCGGCCTGTGGGTCGCTGTTCTCTCCCCCGCCGCCATCGAGCGCGCCCGGCGCATCGAGGCTGCTCCCCAAGGCCGTTGGATCCCGCAGTTCCTGTCGCTGTCTGCCGCGATTGATAACTCGCGCAAGGACCAGACGCTCAACACCCCCGCGGTCGCGACCATCATCATGGCGCAGCGTCAGGTCGCGTGGCTCAACGAACGCGGTGGGATGGATGCCGTCGCCGCCCACTGCGCCCAGGCCTCGTCCCTCATCTACGACTGGGCGACCGCGCACCCGGTGCTCTCCCCCTTCGTCACCGAGGAGGCGTGGCGTTCCCCCGTCACCGCGACGATCGAGATCAACGCCGACGTGAAGGCCACAGACCTGGCGGCGCACCTGCGCGCCCACGAGATCGTGGACATCGGCGCCTACCGCGGCGTGGGCGCGAACCAGCTGCGCATCGGTACCTGGCCCAGCGTCGAGATCGGCGACGTCGAAGCCCTCCTGGAGTGCATCGACTACTGCCTGGAGCGGGTCCTCTAAGCGCCTCGCGCCGCCGCGCGGTCCCCGACTCTCAGCTCGGGTCGACCGAGCGGCGCGGTGCGTCCGCAGAGGAGCCACCCTCCACGCCCACCCATGGGAAAGAGGGACGAACCGCGACGCGCCCCTTCCAGTGGATCATCGCCCACGCACCGCAGATGAGCGCGATACCCAGGGAGGCGATCCCGCCCACCAGGATCGCCCAGCGAGCTCCAAAAACCGCGCCCACACGGCCAATAATCGGCGATCCAATCGGCGTCGCGCCCAGGTACACAAGCGAGTACATCGCCATGACACGCCCACGCATCTCCTGATCCGTACGCGTCTGCATGAGGGCGTTTGCACTCGTGTTCATCGTCAGCATCCCAAAACCCGTCGGGATCGACAGGAGAGCGAACCACCAGTACGAGGGGGACAGGCCCAGCATGATCTCGGCGCACCCGTAGAAGGCGGCACCCAGGATGATCGTGCGCAGGCGAGGGATGCGGCGCGCAGCACCCGTCGCCCCCAGAATCGAGCCGAAAGCCATGAATGAGGAGAGTATCCCGAAGGAGCCGGCCGTCTTGCCAAACACGGTGGTCGCCATGAGCGCGCTGGTCATCTGGAAGTTCATACCCAGGGCGCTCACGATGGCAATCAGCACGAGGATGATAAGGATGTCCGTACGCCGGCGGACGTAGGCCACGGCTTCGCGCAGCTGGCCGCGGGCGCGGGGCACGAGCGTGCGCGGGTAGAGGCGGTCGCCGCGCATGAGCATCAGCGCGATGACGGGGGCGGCGAACATACCGGCGTCAATAAGGAAGACGGGACCCACCCCCCACCAGTCGATGAACAAGCCCGCGGAGGCAGGCCAATGAGACGCGCCGCGTGGAACGCCGTGGAGTTCAGAGCGACAGCGTTCGCCATTTTGTCAAGCGGAACAAGCTCGCCGACGAAGGCCTGACGCGCGGGGGTATCCATCGCGGAGATCGTTCCCGAGACAAACGCCAGGACATACTGATGCCACAGCTGCCCCGTTCCCGTCAGGACGACGAGACCCATGATGAGAGAGACAACGCCGATGCCAGTCTGCGTGCACTGCAGGAGACGCCGCCCCGGGATACGGTCCGCGAGCACGCCCGCCCACGCGGAGAACAGGATGATCGGCAGGAACTGCAAGGCGGTAACGATGCCGACCTGCGAGGAATCGTGGTCGGTGAGGACCGTGAGCACGTACCAGTCTTGAGCCACGCGCTGTAGCCACGTGCCCGTCGATGCAATCAACGTTGCGGAGAACCAGTACCGATAGTTGACATAGCGCAACGATGCAAACGTAGCCGACATGTCTTTCCTCCTCATCCTGTGCCCCTCCACGAACGAGGCATGGGCGAAGCGCGCGGTCCTCGTTCGTACGCGTTCTTTCAGAATACGACTGCCCCGCCGCAGCGACGCTGCGACGGGGCGACAAGTACGCGATAGGTGAGCAATCAGGCGACGCCGAAGAGACGCTGGATCGGACCCATCAGGAAGTAGATGATGAACAGGACGGAGACCAGCCACATGAGCGGGTGAACCGTGCGAGCCTTGCCCTTGACGAGCTGGATGAGCGCGTAGGTCACGAAGCCCACGCCGATGCCGACGGACACTGAGTAGCCGAAAGGCATGAAGGCCATCGTCATGAAGGACGGGATGGCGACCTCGGCGGACTTCCAGTCGATGTCAGTCACCTGGGTCATCATGAGGAAGCCGACGAACACGAGGGGCCGTGGAAGCGGCCTCGGTCGGGACCAGTTCGACGAGCGGAGCGAGGAAGGTCGAAGCAGGAAGAGGACACCGGTGACCACGGAGGCCAGGCCGGTGCGTGCGCCCTCGGCGACGCCCGAGGCGGACTCGACGTAGGGAGGTGTTCGAGGAAACGCCTCCGATGCCGCCGGCCACGGCAGCCAGGGAGTCGATGATCAGGATCTGGCGCGTCTTGGGCGGGTTGCCATCCTCATCAAGCAGGTTGCCTTCGGCACCGACAGCAACCATGGTGCCCATCGTGTCGAAGAAATCGGCGAGCATGAGGGAGAAGACCAGGAGGATCACGGAGACAACGCCGAGCTTGCCGAAGCCGCCGAAAAGGTCAACCTTGCCAAGGGTGTCGAAGACGGGGACCGCAATCGGGGATCCCTTGAGCTCCGGAACGGTCTGCCCCCAACCGGTCGGGTTCGTGTCGGAGATCCGATCGATGTGCGCGAATGCCTGGACGATCACCGCGAGGACCGTGGCTGAGATGATCGAGATGAGGACAGCGCCCTGCACGCCCCGCACGTACAGGATGATCATGAGGAACAGGCCGAAGACGAAGACCAGGGCAGGCCAGCCATCGAGCGAACCCGAGATGCCGAACTGAACGGGTGTCGCACCCGTGCGCACAATACCGGCGTTGACCAGGCCGATGAGGGCCACAAAGAGGCCCAGGCCGAGCGTGATTGCGGTCTTGAGGGCGGCGGGGACGGCACGGAACACTGCCTCGCGGAAGCCCGTGAGGACCAGCAGGAAGATGAGGATACCTTCCCACGCGATAATGCCCATGGCCTCGCCGTAGCTCAGGCCCGCACCGAGGACCAGGGTGAAGGCGACCACCGCGTTCAGGCCGAGGCCGGCTGCGAGCGCCAGCGGGTAGTTCGCAACAACGCCCATGAGGATCGTCATGACGCCTGCGACCAGCGCGGTGCCTGCGGCGATACCCTGGGTGGTGATGGATCCGTCGTCGGGAATAGCGTTGCTCAGGATCGCCGGGTTAACGACCAGAATGTAAGCCATCGCGAAGAAGGTGACGATCCCGCCGCGGATTTCATGACCGATGGTCGAGCCGCGCTTGGAGATCTGGAAGAACGAATCAAGTGACTGTGTGAAGCCGCCGCGGGAAGGGGCGGTCTTTTCTTGGGTGTTCACTGGTCAATCGTGCCTGGTCACGCCCCCTGTACGCAAACATACCCGCTGTGTTCCCACTTGTTGAGAAAGCACCCGGGGACCTCCCCGAGTGCTTTCCCACCGCCTGTGATCCACGAGGCCTCAGTCGGCGTCGCTCTGCGTCGCTTCCTCGCGCTCTCCCTCGGAGTGCGTCGTATCCTGCGCCCGCTTCGCCCCGGCCTCGTCGCTGTCCTTCTCGGCAGCGCGCGGCATCGGCTCGGCGTCGAGCGCCCCCTCATTCACGCGCGAAGGACGCACCGGCCACGCCGTACCATTCTTCGGAACGTCGGTCTCCGAATGGGAACCGCACGTGTGATCCAGGGAAACCACGGCCCCGTCATCGGTCGCCCACTCATTCGCGCACACGCCGAACATCGTGCGCATGCCGCCGCTTATCTTCATGAGAAAGCCGCAGGTTGAACAGGTGTTGCGCGGGCGACGACCCGGCTTCGGGCCGCGCTCCGACTCATACCAGCGCTTGGCTGCCTGGCTCCGCCCAGTCTTGGACAGGACTCGGGGACGCCCCAAGCCCAGCTCGCGAACGACCGGCAGATCCAGATCCTCACTGGTGTCCTCGAAGCCCTGCTCGAGGCGCTCATCATCCGCTTTGTACGGCAGACATCGTCGCGAGAAACATCCGAGGGACGCAGGCGTTGCTCCCACGGAACCCACTCGGGGGCGAGAAGTGCACCCTCACGAGGGGTCATATCGACTTCACACACAGTGGCGACGCGACCGCGCGGCACGCGGGCGACGGTGACGGCCCAGCACCAGCCCACGTATCCCGCGTCCGTGGACGCGAAAAAGTGGGTGGCCAGGCGCTCCGACACCATCTCGAAGCCCACATGCTCGCCGACCGGGCGCGGGTACGCCACGGCCTCGGCCCCGGCGCGTGCGACATCGACGGCTGCCTCCAGGACAGCGTCCTTCTTCACTGCCCGCGTACGGGCACCAGTCTTAGGCATCAAATTCCTCTGCGACGGCGCGCAGCACCTTCGCGATCTTGGTCGCGTTGTCCGGGTAGGAACCGCGGCGCAGCGAGGCACTCGAGGAGTCGAGGAGCTTAATGAGGTCCTCGACAACCGGCACCATCGCCTGCGGCTTGCGGCGCTTAGCGCGGGCAACGGAAGCTGTCTCCTTCAGGAACCGCACACTCAGCGCCTGCGGCCCCTTACGTCCGTCGGCCACCGAATACTCCACGCGAGCACCCACCTTGGGACTGCGAACATCGGACGGTAGCGCGGACGAGTGGAGGAAACATCCGCCCCGTCGTCTCCTGTAATGAAGCCGAAACCGCGATCAGCGTCGAAGAACCTCACTTTACCGGTGGGCATGGTCTCCTCCTTCTCTCCATAGTCTGTAGGCCCAAAGGACTCCCCCTATATCATAAGGTGCGCGCCCGCCCGGCGTCTGAGCGTGCTATTGCCTGTAGCGAACAGCACCGCTGCCCCCTCAATCACGTAGACTGACCTCACGGCAGCGATCACGTTTCGTACTCTGCGTCACATTGTCGACGAATACACGCCGCGTGATGTACGTTTGCCTGTTCGCCACAACGCAGGAGACCCCGTGTCACGCACCCGCCGCTTCAGCATCGTTGCTCTACTCTCCACGTTCCTGATCGCGCTCGGCGCTCCCGCGTTCGCCACCTCACCCGTCACGACCAGCGGCATCGTCACCGACCCCGGGCGGCTGGCTGTCCGACTCGGAGCGATCAGCTCATCGAGACCGCTGCGCGCACCGCAGCGCCAAGGGCATCACGTCGACGTCGTCATCGTCGATAACCTCCGGGCATCGACGGCGTCGAATGGTGCCGCAGGACCTCGATGCCTCCGGCACCCGGACGGCAACATCATCTACTATATCGCTCACAACGAGCGCGTGGACGGCGAATGCGTCAACGGCGGCTCCATCTGCAAAGCGCGCGCGACACTCGAGCGCGCACGGCCGCCGAGTCGAAACCGCCAGCAAGCCCTCTGACCTCTTCCGACGCCGCCGCGGGGTGCCGTCGCCTTCATTAACACCCTCGCGAACAGGTCCACCACCTCCTCCAGCGGCACGAGCAGCTCGGGCAGCGGGACGCGCTCCACCTCCTCCGAGGGTCGGCGCAGCGCCTTCATTATCCTCATTCTCATCGTCGGCGGCATCATCGGCATCGGGCTCGCCGTCCTCTCCTCCGCGTCGCAACGAACGCGCCGCGGAGCAGGTCACCCTCACCAGAACCGAAGACGCCGAGAAGAAGGTCTCGCAGGCCAACCGCCAGCCTCGCGGCAGACGAGCAGGTGCGCTCCGCCACCGACGAGCTCGACTCGCGCGCGCCCAGTTCGGCATCGCCGCCACCGACGAGTTCGCCCGCACCCTGGAGGCCGCCCGGGACTCCGTCGCGCGCTGCTTCGACACTCAAAAGCAGATGAATGACTCCACCAACCCGATCTCGCGCGCGAACCTGGCGACGAGCATCATGCGCGACCTGGGGACCTCCATGAACCCCTTGAGCGCCATTCAGGCCTCCTTCGAGAAGAAGCGCAGCGAGCAGGCGACGCTGCCTAACCGCATCACCGAGACCCACGAACGCTCCTCATCGAGCAGCGCGCCGATCTGAGCGCGCGCAGGAGTTGGCGAGCATCGCGGGTATCTACCCCGCGCAGATGCTCGCCTCCCTCCAGGACAACCCTGAGCAGGCCGCCGCCCTGCTGACAACCGCCGGCGCCGCCCTGGAGGAGGCCCAGCGGATGGCCGAGACGGACCGGGCCCGCGCGGAGAGCGCCCTCGACACCGCACACCGCGCCCTCATGATGGCCACGCACCAGACCGACGCGATCTTCTCCGCCAAGTCCGACCTCGACGCGATCCACGACCGCCTCGGCGCCGCCATCGGCTCCATTTCGTCGGATATCAACGACGTGTCGTCCCTGAAGGCGGACCCGGCCATCTTCGACCTGCTCGTCGCCGACGCGCGCACGGCGATCTCCGAGGGACAGGCCGCCCTCCTCAACAACGGCGACCCGTTGGCGGCCCTCGAACACCTGCGCAGCGCGGAAGCAAACATCGACGCCGCGCTCGCTCCGCTGCGCTCCAAGCGGGACAACGACGAGCGGGCTCTGTCCGCCGCCCGCTCCCAGGTGTCCTCGCCGAGTCCGCGGTCATGCGCGCCCAGCGCTACGTCCAGGGGCGACGCGGCGTCATGAACATGAACGTCCGCTCCACCCTCCACGACGCCGAGCAGTCCCTCGCGGCGGCCCGCGAGGCCCTGGGCAGCGACCCGAACGAAGCGACCTCCCAGGCATCGCGTGCGCGCACCGCCGACCGCGTCATGGCCACTCCCCTGGCGCGACCCATGACGAGCTGGTACGACGAGGACGACGATGACGACGACCGCTCGAGCAGTTCCGGCCCTCCCTCGGTGAGCAGATCCCGTGGTCGATCCTGTTCTCCAACAGCGGCAGCTGCACCGAGCCCTCGTGGGGGTCCAGCTCTGAGTTGGGGCAGCTCCAGCTCGAGTTGGGGCAGCTCCAGCTCCAGCCATTCTCGGGCGGCGGGTTCTCCGGGAGCTCCGGCAGCTTCGGCGGCGGCGGGGCTCTCCGGCCCAAGGGGCCACTTCAAGCGCGTCGCACCGGTCGCGAGCCGCCGCCGCGCACCCTGGCCTCGCGGCGGCCTGCTCTGCCTGAGCGCCCGCGTCGCGTACACTCGACCCCAGACACGCACCGTGACGCAGATTGCAACGCTCAGGCGATGCGGAGCCGCTTCAGAGTGCGTGTCGTTCCGTTCACCACCGACCAGGAGGGCCATGTGACACTGATCCGACGCCTGTGCATCGGCGCCGTCATGATGGCAGCGATGCCCTCGGTGGCGCGCCCGCTCGCGACCGAGCCGCTCACCACGAGCGGATTCGTCAGCGATCCCGACGGCTTCCTGAGCGAGGAGCAACGCGAAACTATTGAGACCCCAGCGAAATCGTTTTATTCCACATACACCACGTACATCGACGTCGCCGTCATTCCCAACTCTCCGGGCCAGGAGCCATTAGCGTGGTGCGAGGCCACCCTCGAGCAATCGCGGAGCGCACAACAGGGCATCCTCTACGTTGTCGCCTACGAGAAGGGTACGAGCGTCTCCTGCGCGGGTTTGAAGCTAGCGAAAGATGCGAGTACCAGGCCGATGCTGGAAGGCGCGCTACGCGCCGCGCGTAACAAGCATAAAACCACCCCCCTGACCCCTGAAGAGGCAGTGGCGGGCTCTCGCACGTTCATCGACTTTCTACGCAGCGATTACGACTTCAGGGCACGCAACGCTGCCGAGAACAGCAAGAGGCGACAAGCTGAGGAGAAACGGCGCGAGGAGCAAAAGAAGGAAGAAAACAAGAGGAATCTCGTCGTTAACATCTTCATGTCTGCGCTCGTTGTGACTGTCATTGTCTCCAACCTATGGGTGTGGATCCGAAAAAGAACGTGAGCTAGAGCAAGGGGTATCCCCCGCTGAATTCGAGGATGTCGCCCCTCCCGTGGACACCGTGAGGCGCGACGCTCTGAGGGCCGCAGCGGAAGCACGGCGGCGTCTGTCGGAGGCCGAGGAACAGGTGCGCGCCGCCGAAGAAGACTGGAACTTTGCTCGCGCCCAGTTCCGGCAGCGCCGCGGCCGAACAGTACGGACGTCGCCTCGAGGCGGCGAAGGCGGCTATTGCGCGCGGCTTTGACACTTACAAACAGATCGAGCAGACGTCAGATTCTCACGCCAAGCGACGCCTCGCCACAACAATCACGGAGGATCTCGACAAGAACCTACCGCCCCTGCAGGATGCTCGCAAGGAGTTCGCCGCACAACGCGAGAAGCGATCATCGCTTCCCACCCAGCTTGCCAACGCTCGCGAACGCCTCGTCGAGGAGCTCGCCGATCTGGAGCGCTCTGAAGGAGGAACCTCCAGCATTGCGGGCCTCTACTCCGAGTCCATGCTCGCTTCGCCCAGGACAATCCGCAGCGCGCGGCAGCTTTTAGCTAGAGTCCGCCTGCTCGGCACTGGACACGGCGAGCGCGCATATCGAGGCGGACCCGACGCGTGCCGCCTCGGCCCTGGACACCGCGCAGCGTGCTCTGACCATGGCGAATGCACAGACGGACGCGATTTTCTCGGCGAAGACCGATCTCGACGCGATCCGGGATCGTCTCGGCGCCGCCATCGGGGCCCTGTCCGGCGACATCGTCGAGGTTGACGGGCCTCGAGGCCGACACGGCTCTCCTGGCCCCGCTGCTCGCCGACGCGCGGGGCTGCAATAGCGCTCGGCCAGCGCGCCCTGGTCAACGACGAGGACCCACTCGGCGCGCTCGAGAACCTTCGCGACGTGGAGCTTCGCCTGGAGGCGGTGCTCGCTCCCTTCGGACGCAGGGAAGCTGCGGCGCTCAAGGCGCGAGAGAGCGCTCAGCGCCATATTCGCGACGCTGATGCGACCCTCGCGTTCGCGCGCAAGTCCCTGAGGAACCGTCAAGGCTCCGCCCCTGTTCGATGCGAACAAGCTCCTGCGGGAAGCGGAACAGGCGATTGGCGAGGCTCGCGAGGCCCTCAACAAGGACCCACTGCAAGCGAGCGCCGCGGCCCTCGAGGGCCACCGTCCTGACCAACCGCGCGCTCGCGACACCGGGGCGCCAGTAGAGGAGGTGAACGACGACCCACTGACACTGGAGCCAGACGATCGCGGGCCACAGCGCTCGCGTCCGCACCCGGCCACCAGGGCATCAACAATCCACAACAATGTGACGGGCCGCATATTATAGTGAACGCGCGGCGGCCCATGATGATGTATCTTGCCTGTTCGCCACCAACCAAGGAGGATAGCGTGCCACGGATTCGACGTCTAGGCATCGCAGCCGTCATGACGGCCGCGATGGCGCTCGGTGGCGCGCCCGCGTTCGCGACCGAGGCCGCGGGAGGCGCGGAGGCTGTCGTTACTTCCGCCTCCACCCTTCAGCACGCAGGATACGGGCCCTATGCGCAGGGCGTCGCAGCTCAGTCCACATCCGCCAGCCGGTCCTCGTCACCTCCCCCAGCCGGTCTCGTCGTCCGGCTCGACCGAACACGGCCGAGGCTTCCTCTGGTTGGCGGCTGCGGCATGCATCGGGCTGATCAGCTTGGCCACAGGGGCACGAAGGACTCGCAGGAGAGCGAGAGCGCCGACCCCGAGCCCGCACCCACCTCCGACGATACGGCCCGGCGCGCGCGCCTCAAGGTGCGCGAGGAACGGCTCAGGGCCGCCGAAGAAGCGCACCGCCGCGCAGGGCGCGAACAAGCGCCCGTCGAGGCGGCCGAGCTCGTGCGCACCGCCGAGCGGGAGGGGACTCACGCGCGCCCAGTTTGGCCTGTCCGCGACCGAGCGTTTCCATCGCCAGGTCGAGGAGGCCAAGGCGGCTCTTTCACGCGGGTATGACACCCAGAAGCGCATCCAGGCCGCGGTGGCCCCCCAAACCAGGATGCGTCTCGCCGCCGAGATGTCGAACGACCTGGACGCAGCCGTGTCCCCCTACGCGCGGCCACCGCGGAGTTCACCGCACAGCGCGCCGAGCACGCCGCCTCCCTCTCGGATCGCACAGGCGCGCGAGCGCCCGGGCCGAGGAGCTCCCGGACCTTGAGCGCGCCAGGGAGGAGCTGGCGAGCATCGCGACCATTTACCCCTGCCACGACCCTCGCTTCGCTTCAGGGCAACCCGGAGCGTGCCGCACAGCTGCTCGAATCCGCCCGCGACGCGCTGGAGACAGCGAGCGCGACGGTCACCAAGGACAACACCCGCGCCGCCTCCGCCCTCGACACCGCTTCGCGCGCCCTCACCATGGCCGGCGCGCAGACGGGCGCGATCTTCTGCCAAGTCCGACCTCGACGCGATCCAGGATCGCCTGGGCGCCGCCATCGGGTCCCTCTCCGCCGACCTCACCGAGCTTGAGGGCGTCGAGGCCGACACGGCGCTCCTGGCCCCGCTGGTCGCCGACGCGCAGGAGGCAATCGCCACCGGCCAGGCCGCCCTTATCACCAACGACAGCCCGCTCGAGGCGCTCGACCACCTGCGTACCGTGCAGGCCAGGCTCCGCGTCACCCTCGAGCCGCTGCGCGAGGCCACCCCGGCCTCGCCTCGCCCAACGCCCCGAGGGGAACGATCATGACGCCTCTGCCCACGCGCGCTCGCGACACCCGGGCGCCAGTTGAGGAGGTGAACGACGACCTATCGCAAGTGACGGAGACGATCGCGGGCCACAGCGCTCGCGCCCGCACCCGGCAACCTGACCATACACAATCCACAATAATGTGATGGACCACATATTAAAGTGAACGCGCGGCGGCCCACGATCATGTATCTTGTTCTGTTCGCCACCAACCAAGGAGGATAGCGTGCCACGGATTCGACGCCTCGGCATCGCAGCCGTCATGACGGCCGCGATGGCGCTCGATGGCGCGCCCGCGTTCGCGACCGAGGCGCTCACGCCAAGCGGATACGTCACCGATGTGGACGGCTTCCTCAGCGACGAAGAACGCGCAACGATCGCGACCAGCGCAGAGTCCTTCTCCACCAAATTTTCCACTGTTATCACCATCGTCATCGTCCCCAACTTTTCCGACCAAACACCATCCGAATGGTGCCAGGCCACCCTCACCAAGGTGCGGGACAACGACAAAGTCCTTCTCTACGCCGTAGGTTACGAGGAGGGAATAGACACATACTGCTTTGGTCAGGAGATTACTCAGTGGATGCGCAACGATTCCATCGTCAAAGGGTACGTGGACAGCGCACTATCGAAGCCCATCGGACATATAATCGACTCCGCTGACCTCCAAAGAGGCAGCGGCGGGCCCCAAGACCTTAATCAACAGTCTGCGCAGCTCTTTTGAGACATACAAGCGGATTCGTTCCGAATACGATGCAAGCAGCCAGCGCCTGAAGGATGAAAGCAGAAAGGAAGAAATCAAGGGCTTTGTTGCTTTCCTCATCGTGGGCATACTCGTCATCGGCATTTTTCGACCAGTGGAAAAGCAGCGAGCAAGAAGAACACGACGCAGAAATCGAAGCCGCAGCATGGCGCATCCAACGCCGCAGGGAAGAACGCGACGACAAGGCTGCTCGGCATGATGCGGACAAGTTGGTCCAGCAGGCGAATGACCGACTGGCCGCAGCCGATCTGGACGTGCGCGATGCCATGAAGGAATGGGACTACGCAC
>CAKAEY010000010.1 GCA_916438365.1 uncultured Sanguibacter sp. | reverse complement strand
CCACCCCGCCCACGTGACCGACTACACCCCCAGGAACGACCCCATGACTAAAGACCCAGATTGGCGCACTTTACAGAGGTCACGCGAACTCAACCTGCATGAAGACTGGAGGATTTCGCACACAGACCGTCCACAAACACGAGGACAACGATGAAACTGACGCATTAGTTGACCATCGCGACGGCTCTGAGCGCCACGCTCGCCACTGCCCTGATCGCGGGCCCCGCCATGGCCGCAACCTCCGACGATAACCAGCCCACGGGCCCCGGCACCGCCAACGGCGACAAGTCCACCTCGTGCCGCGCCGACTGGACCGCCGCTGCGATCCTCGACACGGACATCCTGGCCCACCACCCCGAGCTGGTGAACCCCGCCGACATTACCCGTAACTCCGACGGCACCGTCAACAAGATCGCCACCGGCTCGAACAACGGCTACACCTCGAAGATTTCGACCAATTTCAATACCGAGACCTACAAGGTTCCGGGGCATGTTCGAGGCAACCACTGGATCGCCGGTTCCATGCAGAACTGGCGCTTCCCCGTGGCCACGAAGAACAAGCTGGCCGCCGGCACGACGATCACCGTCGACCTGCCGGACGACATGACCAACACCTCCTTCATCGGCAAGATTGAGACCCGCGCGGGCCTCAACGCCTTCATGCAGTCGTGGGGCCCTCGCGAAGCCGAGTACACGTGGAACGACGGCGACTTCACCGCCACCCTGACGGACGCCGCGAAGAACATCTGGACCATCACGCTGAACAAGGGCCTCGACGCCAACACCGGCACGGTCTTCCAGTTCACGGGCACTTTCCCCGAGGGCGCCGAGTCCTCGACCGCGTCCGCCAACCTGGTCGGCGCCCAGTACCCGGCCGACGGCCAGGTGTGCGGCGACCTGCCCACGCCGGAGACCCCTGAGCTCACCAAGTGCCAGGTCACGACCGTGGACCGCACCGTGTGGAGCCCCTACTCACGCGACATCAACGAGCGTTCCAAGTACGCGGGCTCCTGGGGTTCTAAGGAGCCCAAGTGGGGCGAGGCCAACGCTGACGGCTGGATCGTCGCCAAGGGTAGCGACCCGAAGGTCGGCGATTCTCGCACCCTGCGCCTCTACGGCGCGACCCACAAGGACATCACCAACGCGACGCTGACGATCAAGGCCGTCCAGGGCCTGAAGTTCGACGCCTCCACGATCAACACGATCTCCAACCCCGGCGCTGGCGCGCTCAAGGGTAACGGCTTCACGAACACCGTCGAGGGCCTGGGCGAGATCAAGGTCAGCGAGGACGGCAAGACCATCACTGTGACGATCGAGCACATGCCGGCCAACTCCGCTTTCTCCTTCAACATCAACGGTACCTTGACCGGCGAGACCCTCGAGGGCTCCCCGGTCCTGGCCCCGATCGTCCTGCACAACTGGCTGACCGGCACGGACAGCGAGTGCTCGGTTCCTACCGAGGAGCCGACCACGCCGGCACCGTCGGATTCCCCGACCCCCGAGCCGACGACCCCTGCTCCTACCCCGTCCGCGACCCCGAGCGGCAACCTTGCTCGCACGGGCGCTGACACCCCGATGCTGGCCGGTGCGGCCATCATGGCTGGACTGGCGGGCCTGGGAGCTGCGGCCCTGCGCCGTCGCCAGCACTGACGGATTGTCCCCCGCAGGGCGCGTCCCTGCGGGGGGCACGCTCCGCAGGGACGCATAACAGGAAAGTGGCACCTCTCTTGATGAGTGGTGCCACTTCCCATCACCGGTTCATCATGAGGGCTCAATTCATGGTGACTTTCGGTAGTTCCATTGTGCATGTGATGCACGCATCATTTCAAGGCGAAACGATGATTTTTCGGTGCAAATTCACGGTTTTCAACTGCACGTTCGTGCACAAATGAGGGACGATCAGCGCAAACTAGACAAAACGCGGGCCCGCTCGCATCGAGCGGGCCCGCGTTACTTGTCAGGCGAAGATGCCTCAGTGGCGCTTGCGAGCAACCACCAGGGTCACGCCACCGGCCAGCGCAATAACGCCAGCGCCAGCAGCCATCGAAGCGACGGAGCCGGTGTTGGCCAGCGTCGGGTTCGAAGCGGCGGGAGTACCGGCCGGAGCGTTCATGTTGCGGATGCCGCCACGAGCGGAGACGGGGGCCGGGCCGTTGCCGGTCGAGATCTGACCGCGGGTGGTCACGCCGGTGGTGCCAACGGGGCCGGAGGCCGCGCCAGCGCCACCCTGATCGGCGGCGGGGACCGAAGAATCGTTGGAAGGAGCCGGCGTCTCAGCGGAGCCACCGGTGTTGTTGTTGTCAGCGCCGGTGTTGTCGTCCGAGCCCGTGTTGTCGCCGGCCGGGGTCGAGGGCTCGGGGCCGGGGTCCCATCGGCGGGGGGCACCGGTGTTGTCGTCGGCCGGGGCCGAGGGCTGGACGGGGCCGAGGGCGCGTCAGTGGCCGGGGCGGAAGGATCGGTGACGGGCTCGGCGGCGAAAGCAACACCGGCCGAAGCGGCGATCAGACCGAGCGCCGCGGTGGCGGCGAACAGAGACGAGGTCGTCTTCTTCATTGTTTCTCCTGGAATGAATGTGGTGAGGGATGAATGCGTGACCCTGACCAGTGCAGGCCGTGTCGCGTCACGGCGTTCTCGACTACCCTACAACACTTCCTGACCATTACGCACAGATTTTCGAAAATCACGCATCGGCGAGTCGCACTCCACTTTTTCGTGAGGCGTTCATCGACTCCGCCGTGAGGGAAAAGGGCCAGGTCAGGACAACTTGGCGGTCGCGATGAACTGGAAGATTCCCTCCATGATGAGCTGCGTCGCAATGGCGGCCAGCAGCAGGCCGGAGATCTTTGTCAGCAGCATGATGCCGCCGGGCCCCAGGAGTCGAGACAGCATCAGCGAGAAACGCATCGTCAGCCACATGACGATGTGCGCGAGAACGACGGCGACGATGACAGCGATCCACGATCCCACGTTCGTGCCCGCCTGCCCGACGGCCACCATGACGGCGACGATCGATCCGGGGCCTGCGAGCAGCGGCGTGCCCAGCGGGACGAGCGCGACGTTGACGCCCTCGTCCCCCGTATCTGGAGAGGACGAGTCCGTGCCCATGAGGAGCTCCATGGCGACGAGGAACAGTAGGACGCCGCCGGAGAGCTGGAGGGCCTCCATCGAGATGTGAAGGAGGCGCAGGATCTGCCCGCCCAGGATCGCGAAGGTCAGGATGACGCCGAAGGAGACGGAGGTTGCCTGGATGGCTGCGTGGCGCTGCTTGGTGGGAGTATCGGGCGGTGAGGCCCAGGAAGACGGGCACGGTCCCGATGGGGTCCATGATGACCGTCAGCGTCGCGAAGGCAGTCGCGAAGAGTGTGACGTCGAAGATGCTCACGGCTCGACCACCTCGACAGCGCCCTGCGCGATAACCTCGGCGATCACCTGCGGATCCGTCGTGTTCTCGCCGATGCGGTTTGGCTTGCCCGTCCCGTGGTAGTCGGAGGAGCCGAACATCGCCAGGCCCATCTCGCGGGCCATGCGCTCGACATCGGCTCGATCCTCGGGAGCGTGGTCGCGGTGGTCGCGCTCGATGCCGAAGAGCCCAGCCGCCGCCATGTCGGCGATGACGGCCTCGGGCAGCAGGCGCTGGCGCTTGCGAGCGCGGGGGTGGGCCAGGACAGGCACTCCCCCGGCCTCGCGCACGCAGCGCACGGCCTCGACCGGGTCGGGCGCCCAGTGGTGCACGTAGTAGGGGCCCGACGGGTGCAGGGCATGAACGAAGGCGGCGCTGCGGTCGGGGAAGGCTCCGGCGGCGACGAGCGCGTCGGCGATATGCGGGCGCCCCACGGGCCCACCCTCGGGCGCGAAGGAAAGGACATCCTCCCACGTGATCGGGTAGTCGGCCGACAGGTTCTCGACCATGCGCACGGCGCGCGTCTCGCGGTCCTCGCGCGTGCGCCGGAAATTATCGACGAGGCTGGGGTTGGCCGGGTCGAAAAGGTAGGCCAGCAGGTGCACGGTGATCCCCGAGGACGAGCACGACATCTCGGCGCCCCGAATGAGGCTCACGCCCGTGTGCGCGACGGCGGCCGCGGCCTCGTTCCAGCCGGTCGTCGTGTCGTGGTCCGTCAGCGCGATGGCATCCAGCCCGGCCTGCGCGGCAATGGCCAGGAGCTGCGCGGGCGTATCCGTCCCGTCTGAACACGCGCTGTGAGTGTGGGGGTCAATTCGCTTCACCATTTGAGACTACCCCATTAATCCGATCACACAACCGCTCGGGTGAACACCACCCGCGAGCGCCACGCGCCTCACCAAAGTGCCCGTATTTGCTTGAATGTGACCTTGTTGTCTGCACGTTCTCCCGCCTCGACACCATCCTTTCTGACAAACCTCCCACCTGCAGCGGCGGGCTGCCCGCTGTAGGAAACTGGCATCACACGGCCGTTTGGCCTCCGTCAACACCGATTGGAGTACACGCGTGTCTGACAAGGATCAGACCCAGGTGTCCACCGCGACTGACGCGGGAGACGCCGGGTACAACAAGGCTCTGAAAAACCGACACATCCAGATGATCGCGATCGGCGGTTCGATCGGCACCGGCCTGTTCCTGGGCGCGGGCGGCCGCCTGGCCCAAGGCGGCCCTGTGCTGGCACTGTCTTATGCGGTGTGTGGCGTCTTCGCGTTCCTGATGGTGCGCGCCCTCGGCGAGCTCGCGGTGCGCCGCCCCTCCTCGGGCGCATTCGTGTCCTACGCCCGCGAGTTCCTGGGCGAGAAGGGCGCGTTCATCACCGGCTGGTTCTTCTTCCTGGACTGGGCGGTCACGGTCATGGCCGACATCACCGCAGTCGCCGTCTACATGCACTACTGGAACATGTTCAAGGTGGTCCCTCAGTGGGTCATCGCCCTCATCGCACTGGGCCTCGTGTTCGTCCTCAACATGATGAGCGTCAAGGCCTTCGGCGAGGCTGAGTTCTGGTTCGCGTTGATCAAGGTCGCGACGATCCTCATCTTCATGGGCGTCGCCATCTGGGCAATCCTCACCCAGGCTCACGTCGGCGAGTACACCGCGGGCGTGCACAACATTGCCGAGTCCGGCGGCTGGTTCCCCGCCTCGCTGCCCGTTGTCTTCGCCCTGACCCTGGGCGTCGTCTTCGCCTTCGGCGGCACCGAAATGGTGGGCGTCGCGGCGGGCGAGGCCAAGGACGCCGCGACAATCCTGCCCAAGGCCATCAACTCGATGGTCATCCGTATCTTCTTTTTCTACGTCGGCTCCGTGACACTCTTCGCCTTCGCGCTGCCCTACACCGCCTACTCTGGCGACGAGTCCCCCTTCACGACGTTCTTCTCCGGCCTCGGCGTGCCCCACGCGGGCGACATCATGCAGGTCGTCGTCCTGACCGCCGCCCTATCCTCGCTCAACGCCGGCCTGTACGCGACCGGCCGCACCCTGCGCTCGATGGCGCTCGTGGGCGAGGGCCCGCGCTTCGCGGCTCGCCTCAACAAGAACCACGTCCCCTACGGCGGCATCATCATCACTGCCTCGCTGGGTCTGCTCGGCGTCCTGCTCAACGCCCTTGTTCCGAGCAGCGCCTTCGAGATTGTGATGAGCCTGGCTGGCATCGGCATCGCCGGCACCTGGGCGATGATCCTCATCACGCACCTGGCGTTCCTGCGCAAGGTCAAGCGCGGCGAGGCACAGCGTCCACAGTTCCGTATGCCCGGCGCCCCCTACACCAACTACCTGGCGCTGCTCTTCTTCGCGGTGGTCGTCGGCTCGAACGTCATGACGTTCGAAGGCCGCGCGACCCTCGCGCTCTTGGGCGTGGTCGTCGTCCTCATGGTCGCCGGCTGGTACTACGTGCGTGGGCGCGTCGGTAACCTGACCGACGAGGCCGCCGCCTCGCTGCAGGGCGAGGAAACCCTGGTGGCGGGCGAGTAAGAAAGGACGAACAGTGCGTCTTCACGTCACGTATGCCGGTGGCACGATCGGCATGGTCGACTCTCACGAGGGGCTGCGTCCCGGCGCTGACCTGCAGGGTTGGTTCGGCTCCCAGCTGGAGGGCATCGAGCTGGCCTCGAACATCACGATGTCGACGCTGGACCCGCTCATCGACTCCTCGGAGGCCACCCCCGAGGACTGGCAGGCCATCATCGACGACATCAACGCGCACACCGAGACGGCCGACGCCTTCCTGGTCCTGCACGGCACGGACACGATGGCCTACTCGGCTGCGGCCCTGTCCTACGCGCTTGCGAGCATG
The DNA here is from genome assembly GCA_916438365.1 of uncultured Sanguibacter sp. The sequence continues at coordinate 110,938 of CAKAEY010000010.1, read as the reverse complement.
GGAAAGCCGGTCGTCCTGACCGGGTCCCAGTACCCGCTCGGCGTCGTCGGCTCGGACGCGTCGGCGAACGTCACGGGCGCGCTGCGCGCCGCGATTTCGCGCCACGCCCGCGGAGTCATGCTGTTCTTCGGGCATAAGCTCCTGGCCGGCAACCGCGCCACCAAGACCTCGTCGTGGGCGTTCCGCGGCTTCGAGTCGCCTTCCGTGTCCCCATGGCGCGCACGGGTGCCCCGTGGCGCTGGTACGGGGGCTCCGAGCGCGGGCACCGGCTGGCAGGATCCGAGCCCGCACACGCGCCAGGACGTCGCCGTCATCGACGTGGTTCCCGGCATGAGCGCCGCGCGACTGCGCGCCATGACGACGCCCCACCCGGACGCGGTCATCCTGCGCACCTTCGGCGTGGGTAACATCCCGGCCTCCGAACCGGGCCTCGTGGACGTCCTGTCCGAGCTCGCGCAGGCCGAGGTGCCGATCATCGTCGCCTCCCAGTGCTACCAGTCCGAGGTCATGCTCGGCCACTACGAGGCCGGCAACGCCCTGGCTCGCCTGGGCGCGATCGGCGCGCACGACATGACGCTCGAGGCCCCTCTATGCCAAGACCGTCTTCCTGCTCTCGCAGGGCAAGCGCGGCGCGGATTTCAAGCGGTGGATGGATCTGTCCATCGCGGGAGAGCTCACCCTCCAGGACTGAGCCTCCTCCACCCGACACGGCCCCGGCCTCGTTCCCGGCGCAGAGCGCGCCATAGGGACACGAGGCCGGGGTTTGTCATGACCATCGGACCCGCCCGAGGGGCCGAGGAACCGTAGAATGGTGGCCATGAGTGAAGAAGCATCCCAGTCCATGGCCGATCGCGGCGAAAACCGCTCCCGTCAACCCCAGTCCTCCGCGTTCCGCGATTTCATCGGCTCCGGATGGGGGCCTCGCCCCTCCGAACTGCCCGCACGCGAGCGCGTCGCCGACTTCGTGGCCGACCGCACCCTCAAGGCCGGCGCCCCCTTCCCGGGCGAGCGCCTCGTCGTGCCTGCGGGCCCCTACAAGGTCCGCTCCAACGACTGCGACTACCGTTTCCGCGCGCACTCCGCCTTCGCGCACCTGTCGGGCCTGGGTGGCGAGAAGGAGCCGGACACCGTCCTGGTGCTCGAGCCGAACGAGGACGGCACCCACACTCCCCTGCTCTTTTTCAAGCCCCGCGCCTCGCGTTCCTCCAAGGAGTTTTACGCGGACGCCCGCTACGGCGAATTCTGGGTGGGCGCGCGCCCCTCGCTCGAGGAGCTGAGCGCGCAGACCGGCCTGGAGACCCGCCACATCGACACGCTGCGCGACGCGCTGGCGAAGGATGCCGGGACCGTTCAGCTGCGCATCGTGCGCGGCGTCGATGGACACGTCGAGGCGATGGTGAACGAGGTGCGCGCCCAGGCTGGGCTGCCCGCGGGCGAGGACGCACGCAAGGAGGACGAGGCCCTCGAAGAACATCTCTCGGAGATTCGCCTCATCAAGGATGCCTTCGAGCTTGAGGAAATGATCCGCGCGGTCAAGGTCACCAAGGCCGGCTTCGAGGAGATCATCCGCGTCCTGCCCCGCGCGGTGGGCCATCGTCGCGGCGAGCGCGTCATCGAGGGCGCTTTCGCTGCCAACGCCCGCGAGGAGGGCAACGGCCTGGGATATGAGACCATCGCGGCCTCGGGCAACCACGCGAACACCCTGCACTGGATCGACAACGACGGCGAGGTGCGTGAGGGCGACCTGGTGCTCGTCGACGCCGGCGTCGAGGTCGACTCCCTCTACACGGCTGACATCACGCGCACGCTGCCCGTCAACGGCCGCTTCACCGAGGTCCAGGCCCGCGTCTACCAGGCCGTCCTCGACGCCTGCGAGGCCGCACTGGCACGCGCAGGCGAGCCGGGCTGCCGCTTCAAGGACGTGCACGACGCCGCCATGAAAGTCATCGCCGCCCGCCTGCACGAGTGGGGCATCCTGCCCGTCACCCCGGAAGAATCCTTGGCACCCGAGGGCCAGCAGCACCGTCGCTGGATGCCGCACGGCACCAGCCACCACCTGGGCCTGGACGTGCACGACTGCGCGAAGGCGCGCGCGGAGCTCTACCAGGGCGCGCTGCTGGAGCCGGGCATGGTCTTCACGATCGAGCCGGGCCTGTACTTCCGCGCCGACGACCTGCTGATCCCCGAGGAGTACCGGGGCATCGGCGTGCGCATCGAGGACGACGTCGTCGTGAACGCCGACGGCACGGTCACGCGCATCTCGGAGGACATTCCGCGCACGATCGCGGACGTCGAGGAGTGGATCGCGCGCATTCAGTCCCGCTGAGCCGCGCGCAGACGCTGAGGTTACGCCTCGGTCTGGTCCTTGTCGGGGGACGAGGCCGGGGCGTCCTCGTGTCCGGACGCCGCACTGTCGGGGCTGTTCGTTGCAGGGGCAGAGGCCTCGGGCGTCTCGCGCCCACCGGGCACCTCCCCGTCCTTGGTCGCCGCGCCGAAGCGGGGGCGGCCGTCGGGGAAGAAACCGACGGAATCCTTCTTGGCGCGTGCCTGCTCCGTACGCGGGCGGGCGACGCGCGCGCGGTTACCGGGGGTGCGCTGCAGGATCTGATAGGCGCGGTCGATGTCGGCCGAGGCCAGGACCGCGTAGCGCTCCGCAACAACCTGCTGAGAGGACACGAGGTCGCGGCTGCGTCCGCGAATGATGAAAGACAGGGCGGACAGGGCCATGCCGACCAGCGCGCCGACGATGATGCCGCCGGCAACCCACGAACCCGTTCCGCCCGCGTTCTGCCCGGCGGACATGAGCATGCCGCCCAGGGCTCCCTCACAGGCCGCCGCTGGAGGCACCCTGAGAGGGACGCGCGGGCAATCGTCAGGGCGTCCTTTGACGCGTTCGACGAGGTGCAGGTCAGAGCCGACAATCGTAATCGCGGAAACGTCGAAGCCGGCGTCCGACAGGAAATCGACACCGGCGCGGGCTTGCGCGTAGGTCTCGTACGAGGCGACCTCGGTGCCCGTGGGCATCTGCGGGTCCGTCACGACAGCCATTTCTTCTCCTTCGTCCCTGGCCTCGGCTGACATCGACCGCATTGTTCATGCAGCGACCGGCCTCGTCGTTACTCTTTCTTTGTCAACAGCCCTAAGATGATTGTGTGAGCATTGCATCTATTGAGCTAGGGCACCAAGGGCCGGCGCGTCTACATCGGAAAGCCTCGCTGGCACCAGTGTTTTCGACCCTTTGGGCGACCAGGTCGGCAAGATTCACGATGTCGTTGTCATCTTTCGGCTGAAATCCGAGGCCAACGTCATCGGCTTCGTCGTCGAGGTCGGCCCGCGTAAGCGCGTCTTCCTGCCGCTCACCCGCGTGACCTCGATCGAGTCCGGCTCCGTCATCACGACGGGCCTGCTCAACATCCGTTCGTTCACGCAGCGCCCCATCGAGACCCTCGTGCTCTCCGAGCTCTTCGACCGCGTCGTCACGATGAACGACAGCTCGGGCCAGGTGCGCATCCTCGATGTCGCGATGCGCCAGCGCCGCCCCAAGGACTGGGTGATCTCCACCCTGCACGTCCAGCGCGTGCGCACTTCCTCGTTGGGCTTCACGCGCAGCGGCGAGACCCTCACCGTGGACGTGTCCGAGGTCTCCGGCCTGCTCAAGACCGACTCCAACCAGGCGGCGACCGCGCTCGTGCAGTACACGGAGGACATGCGCCCCGCAGACCTGGCGGACTTCATGCACACGCTTCCCCAGGACCGCAAGATGGCGGTCGCCATGCAGCTGACGGACGCACGCCTCGCCGACGTGCTCGAGGAGCTGGGTAACGACGACCGTATCGCGATCGTCTCCGCGCTCGAAGCCGCCCGAGCCGCCGACGTCCTGGACGTCATGCAGCCCGACGACGCGGCCGACCTCGTCGCCGAGCTGCCCGCCGCGAAGGCTCAGTCCCTGCTCGCCCTCATGGAGCCCGAAGAGGCCGAGGACGTGCGTCGACTCATGACCTACGACGAGTCGACAGCGGGTTCGCTCATGACCACCGAGCCGGTCATTTTCGGCCCCAACGCCACCGTCGCGCAGATGCTCGCAGCCGTTCGCCGCGAGGACATCCCGGCCTCGATCGCGACCGTCGCCTTCATCGCCCGTCCGCCCCAGGAGACGCCGACCGGCCAGTACCTGGGCATGGTCCACATCCAGCGCGCGCTTCGCGAGCCCCCGCAGACGTTGCTCGGCACGATCCTTGACCGCGACATCGAGTCCGTGGATCCCAACGCGCATATCGCGACCGTGACGCGTCTGCTCGCAACCTACAACCTGACGGTCCTGCCTGTCGTCGACGAGGACGGGCACCTCCACGGCGCCGTCTCGGTCGATGACGTCCTCGACGAGCTGCTGCCCGAGGACTGGCGAGACTTCGACGACGACGTGACCGACCGCATGATGGCAAGGAGCATCGATGGCTGATCGCCTGGATAACCCGATCGACAAGCGTCGGTGGTTCTTCCGCCGCTCGTCGGGCAGCGGCGACGGCTTCGGCCGCTTCGCCGAGGCCACCGCCCGCTTCATGGGTTCGCCCAAGTTCGTCCTCTACATGACGATCTTCGTCATCGCGTGGATCGGCGCAAACCTGATGCTCGCCGGCATCAGCGAGGAAGCCGCCTGGGACCCCTACCCCTTCATCCTCCTGAACCTCGCGTTCTCGACCCAGGCCTCGTACTCCGCCCCGCTGATTATGCCTCGCGCAGAACCGCCAGGACGCCCGCGACCGCGTCGTGGCCGAGCAGGACCGCCTTCGCGCGGGAGCGTAACCTCGCCGACACCGAGTACCTCGCCCGCGAGATCGCCGGCCTGCGCCTGGCGCTTCAGGACGTCGCCACGCGCGACTTCGTGCGCTCTGAGCTGCGCGACATGCTCGAGGACCTGCGCGCGGAGATCGCCGCGGACGTGGCCAACGCCTCGTCGAACGAGGCGGAGGCTGAGGTCGACGCCGATGGTGCCTTTCGTCCCCAGAAGATGGGCACACCGGCCAGTAGAGTGGAGTCCATGCCAGTCACGCTTGATTCCGTCATGGAGGCTCTCGGCCAGGTCATCGACCCCGAGATCCGCCGCCCCATCACCGACCTCAACATGGTGACCCCCGACCTGGTCACGATCGACGGCTCCTCCGTCGCCGTCAAGGTCCTGCTCACCACCGCCGGATGCCCCCTGCGCACCCAGATCACCAAGGACGTCACCGAGCGAGTGAGCGCCATCGAGGGCGTCGAGAACGTCTCCGTCGAGATGGGCGTCGCGGACGAGGCCCAGAAGAAGGCGCTGCGCGAGAAGCTCAACGGCGGTCGCCCCGAGCGCGAGATTCCCTTCGCCCGCCCCGACTCCCTCACGCGCGTCATCGCCGTCACCTCCGGAAAGGGCGGCGTCGGCAAGTCCTCCATGACCGCGAACCTGGCCGCCGCGCTGGCCGCTCAGGGCCTCAAGGTCGGCGTCATGGACGCGGATATCTACGGCTTTTCGATCCCGCGCATGCTCGGCGTGGACCACGACCCGCAGGTCATCGACGGCATGATGATCCCGCCCGTGGGGCGCGGGTGGCGTCAAGGTCATCTCGATCGGCATAGCTCGTGCCCGACGGCCAGGCCGTCATCTGGCGCGGCCCCATGCTCCACCGCGCCCTCCAGCAGTTCCTCGCGGACGTGTTCTGGGGCGACCTGGACGTCCTGCTCATCGACATGCCTCCGGGCACGGGCGACGTCGCGATCTCGATCGCGCAGCTGCTGCCCAACTCGGAGATCCTCGTCGTGACGACCCCGCAGGTCGCGGCCGCCGAGGTCGCTGAGCGCGCTGGTTCCATCGCCTCGCAGACGAACCAGAAGGTCATCGGCGTCGTCGAAAACATGTCGTTCCTGCCCCAGCCCGACGGCCTCGCGCCTGGAGATCTTCGGCGCGGGCGGCGGCGAGTCCGTCTCGCAGCGCCTGACCGCGCAGCTGGGCTACTCCGTGCCGCTGCTGGCCCAGGTGCCCATCGACATCGCGCTGCGCGAGGGCGGCGACCGCGGCGAGCCCGTCGCCGTCGCCTCGGGTCCCGCCGCCGAGGAGCTCACGGCCCTCGCCAGCAACCTCTTCGGCGAACCGCGGCCTGGCGGGCCGCCCCTCGGGGTCTCCCCCATCCAGCACTGAGCCCACGCGAGCTTCGCCCCGGCCTCGTTCTTGCCGACGAGGCCGGGGTTTCGTCTGCCCTGTCAGGTGAGGGTTTTCGCGCGTTGTCGGAGCGCCAGCGCGCCCTTGCGCATCCTCGCCGGTATCCCTGATGCCTGGGGAGGCATCGACGCGCAGGCGTACCTCCCCAGGCGACCAAACACGAGTGAGGAAAAGGCGATGGCGGACAAGGCCCAGACGTGGGTGTACACCGAGGACTACGTGGCGGAAAGCGACGCGCTGACCGCCGCACGCGCCGTCGCTACCGAAATGGGCGCGTCCCCCGTGTCCCCTGGCGCCGGCGCCGCCCTGCGCATGCTGGCGGCCGTCTCCGGCGCACGCGCGGTCCTGGAGGTGGGCACGGGCGCGGGCGTGTCCGGCCTGTGGCTGCTGGACGGCATGGCCGCCGACGGCGTCCTCACGACGATCGACTCCGAGTCTGAGTTGCTGGGCCACGCGCGCCGCAACTTTGCTGCCGCCGGCCTGTCGTCGCATCGCACGCGCCTCATCGCCGGGCGCGCCCTTGACGTTCTGCCGCGCATGGCTGCTCGCGGCTACGACATGGTCGTCCTGGACGGTGACCTGGAGGAAACTCCCCAGTACCTCGATCACGCGGTGCGCATCCTGCGTCCCGGTGGGACGATCGCTTTTGTGCACGCCCTGTGGCGCGACCAGGTGGCTGACCCCGCTCGCCGCGACGCGCTCACCGTCGTCGCCCGCGAGGTCGTCAATTACCTGCGTGACCTGATGAGTTCGTGCCCGCGCTGCTGCCCGTCGGCGACGGTCTGGCGGTCGCCGTCAGCGCTGAGCGCCCCATTCACGAATCAGCGGCGGAACAGGAGATCCTGTTCCGCCGCTGTCTTGTTGTGTGTCAGATGGCCGCTCCGAGAGCTTCGGCGAGTTCCGCCGCCTCCTGCGCGTTCAGCTCGATGACGAGCCGCCCGCCCCCTTCACTGGGAATTCGCATGACGATACCGCGCCCTTCGGCGCTGACTTCGAGGGGTCCATCCCCCGTGCGAGGCTTCATTGCTGCCATGAGAGTACTCCTTCTCAGAGTTATGCCCGCGCCTCCTCAGGCGGGGTAACATACCCATTTTACCGGATAAGCGCCATTTTTCCTTAACACATCGCAAAGAGTAATCAAAGAAAAATAGGCCAATCGATTAATTAGGCCCGTGATAACGGGAGTTTGACAGCACATACCACCCGCATAATGGGTGCGAAACTACTAGGCACCCGCCGCTAGGCGCACCGCTTCCTCCGGGTCGTCCACGACGCGCAGCAGGTTCACGTCGCCGGGCGAAATCATGCCGACATCGACCATCGAGGAGCGGATCCAATCGACCAGGCCCGACCAGTAGTCGGTCCCCACGAGGACCACCGGGAAGGAACGGATCTTCCCCGTCTGCACGAGGGTCGCGGACTCGAAGAGCTCATCCATGGTCCCAAAACCTCCGGGCATCACGATGAAGCCCTGCGAGTACTTGACGAACATGGTCTTACGGGCGAAGAAGTAGCGGAAGTTGACGCCCAGGTTCACCCACTGGTTCAAGCCCTGCTCGTGGGGCAGCTCGATCCCCAGGCCGATCGACGTGCCGCCGGCCTCCCACGCGCCGCGGTTCGCGGCCTCCATCATGCCGGGGCCACCGCCCGTGATGACCGCGTAGCCGCGATCCACGAGGAGCTCGCCGATGCGCTGGGCGCACCCGTAGAGGGGATCGTCGGGGCTAGTGCGAGCGGAGCCGAACACCGAAATGGCCGGGCCGACCTCAGAGAGGGCCTCGAAGCCCTCGACGAACTCGGACTGGATGCGCAGGACCCGCCACGGGTCCTCGTGCTTCCAATCCCCGCTCTGGCCGGATTGGAGCAGCGATGCATCCGCAGTCATGCGTGGGATCTGGTCGCCTCGCAGGACGACGGACCCGCGGCGGTAGGTGGTCGTCGGCTTGGTCATGGTCATGCCTCCCTGTGTGGTGCCGGCGTCGGTGCCGGCTGCGCGAGCACGAACGCGCGCAGCGTGTCGTGCACCTTCACGATATCGGATACGGGCGTATGTTCGTCGCGCGTGTGCGCCAGCAGCGGGTCGCCCGGCCCGAAGTTCATAGCGGGCACGCCGACCTGGGTGAAGCGCGCGACGTCGGTCCAACCGACCTTCGCGCTCAGCCGCAGCTCCTCGCCCCGCGATGCAGCGACCTGGCGAGCGACCGACAGGAAGCGCTGGGCGACCGGCGAGTCCGCGCCGGGCCTGGCCCCCTCGCACAGGTCGTCAACCTCAATCGTGGCACCCGTGCCCTCGAAGAGGCCGCGCACCCACTCCAGGGCCTCGTCGGCGCGCTTCGAGGGGGCGAAGCGGTAGTTGACGGTCATCGACGCGGCCTCGGGGATCACGTTGTTGGCGATGCCGCCCTCAACGCGTACGACCGACAAGGATTCTCGGAATTCGAGGCCATCGACCGTGACGACGGGGTTGCCGTAGGCGGCGATGCGCTCGATGACGGGGGCCAACGCGTGGATCGCGTTGACGCCCATCCACGCGCGCGCCGAGTGCGAGGCCCGCCCCGGGAAGTGCGCGATGACGCGCAGCGTCCCATTGCAGCCGCCTTCCACGTGGGCGGCGGTGGGCTCCCCCAGGAGCGCCAGGTCGCCGGCGAGCCACTCGGGGTGGTTGCGCTGGACGCGCCCCAGGCCGTTGAGATGGGAGGCGACCTCCTCGTGGTCGTAGAAGATCCAAGTGACGTCCACGCTCAGCGTGGCCCCGCCGCCGGAACGGAGGACGGCACCAACCTCGCACGCGAGCGCGAGCGCCGCCGCGCAGCCGCCGAGCATGTCGACCGAGCCTCGCCCCCACAGGACCGTGGCCCCGTCGCGCTCCTCAAAGCGACCGGGAACGTTGTCGGCGATGGGAACCGTGTCGAGGTGCCCGGCGAGAACCACACGCTGGCCGAGTCCGAGCCGGGTCCGCGCGCACACGGCGTCCCCGTCGCGCAGGATCTCCAGGGACGGGACCGATCCGAATCCGACGCCGCGCAGGGCCGCCTCGACGGCGTCAGCCAGGGGGCCTTCGTCTCCCGACACCGATGGAATATCGATCATCTGGCGCGTGAGCTCGACCGGGTCCGTCAGGTTCGTCAGCTGCATGGTTCCTCCTTCGTGGATGCCTCCAGGATAGCGGCGCACTCCCCCACCTGCGTCCCTCCTCCGCCTCCCGGGGCGAGCCCCGGCCTCGTTCCTGATACCCGTTTTTGCACGGACCACCCGAAGTGTTACCCTCAACACATGACACGCTGTGCTAGCCCGTTGCTGTTTGCGGGTATCGCTTCTTTCCTGTCCGCGCGTACCGGTGGACGTTTCCGCCTGATCATCGGCTACGAGACCCCTGAGAATCAGGACGCGGCGCGCGACGGCGCGGCGATCATCGAAGCATCCGGCGGGCACGCCCTGCCTCATGCCGCGGGCGCTTCCCGCCCCTGACGGCTTTTTCGGTGCGCATGGTGATGGCCGATGGCGCGGTCTACGTGAGGGCCTCGGGCGAGGCGCTCATCTACCTGGGCGGGCGCGCGATCGACCGCTCGCGCGAGGGCGCGCTGGCCCCCGACGCTGAGCTGGCCCTCATCGACGAGGCAGTGGTCGCGTCCGGGGACGGCTCATCCCTCCCCCGTTCGCAGGGAGGCTGGGAGTCCGTGGGCGACGGAATGATCGGCGCGTACGTGGACCGCTGCGCATCGCGCATCGCATCTCTGGAGGCGTCCGGCCCGCGCGCGGCCTCCGTGTCGGTCGCCGAGGCCTCGGGGCTGCTGGCGACTCTCCTGGAGCGCCTGGGCGTGCCGGTCGTCGAGGAGGGCGCTGCCCTCTCTCTGAGTATTTCCACAGATGGGCGCGCCCTCACCACCTCTCTACCCGATGAGCGGGTCCGCACCGCACTGGCGGGAGCGCTCAGCGCCTCCCCCGCCACTCCCACCGGCCCGGGCCTGTACTGCGTGGACCCGGCCTTCGTACTCGACGCGGACGCCCCTGTGCGCAGGCGCGGCGCTGGCCGTGCTGGGAGCCTGAGACCAAACAGTTGTGCCCCGGGACGCATCCCCGGGGCACTGTCGTGCGCGCAGTCAGCTCACACGTCGAAGGGCGTGGAGATGACCATGCCGCCCGTCTCGATCTGGCCGGCCATGTCGGACAGGCCCAGCTTGAGTTCGGACGATAGCATCGGCGTGTAGGCACCGAAGCCGGTGAGGATCACGCCGCCCGAGGCCAGGGACACCGGCACGACGGAGGCCTTCTCACCTGCAGGAGGCCTGCGCGATGAGGGTGTCCATCGCGTCCTTGTAATCGACGACGATGCCCGTCAGCACGGGAGCACCAATGGCGGAGCGGACCTCGTCGGAGATCTGGATGTAGCTGAACGCGTCCGCGAAGGACTGCGTGTCCACCTGCTGCGCCGCCGGGGCGCCGGACTGGCCGGACATCGGCGCGGTCTCGGCCGACTGAGCCTCGTCGCGGGTCAGGCCCTTCAGGTCATCCTTCGTCAGGCCCGACCACACGAGGCGCACGGTCGGGTTGGCGGCCTCGGTGACGGCGCGCGCGGCGCCCTCGTTGGCCTCACCGGCGAAGGGAGCGATGATGTCGGCGCCCCGAGAGATCGCGTCGGCGGTCGCCGTGTGCACCTCATCGGCACTGCCCGCGTACGTGCCGTCGCTCGTCACGGGGTTCCAGCCGAGCACGGTGATCGACGTGCCGTTGGCCAGGTTGTAGGCATCGACGCCCTGAGAGAACGCGGACATCTGCGAGCTGGTGACGTTGTCGCGCTCTCCGCCGACGACGGCGAGCGTGCCCGTCGTCGTCATACCCGCGGAAGCGTAACCCGCCAGGTAGGCGGCCTGCGAGGCATCCACGTCGACGATCGAGCCGTTCTTCAGGGAGGTCGCACCGCCCTTGGAGTCGACGAAGGAGGCACCCACGAGGGCGAAACGAACCTTCGGATTGAGCGCGCGGCCTCGGAGACGGAGGCCGCCATGGTCGAGTCCGCGCCCACGATCAGCGTGCAGCCGGAGGTCACGAGCGAGGCCGGGGCCTCCGGCCCGCTGGCCGCCTCGAAGGCGACAGAAGCGTCATTCGCGGCACCCGCGAGCGCGGTCGCAACGGGGTCCGACGCGGCGTCGCCGTGGGCACCGGAGATGGCCGCGCAGACCTTCGCGGAGGCTGCGGGGGTGGCGGCGGGCGTGGTCGAGCAAGCTCCGAGGGCGAAGGAGGCCGCGGTCGCGGTGGTTGCGAGTGCGACGATGGTCCGCTTGTTCACGTGTGATGCCTTTCGTCGGGGCTTCTTGCTGCCCAACACGCTACCAGCCCGGCACCCTCACGCGGCGGGCGGGGCGGCGCACCTCACCCGAGAGCGAACAGGGCCCGGCGAGCCTGGCCCCCCTCGCGGGAGCCCCGCTGGGAACGTTTCTATGCCGCGCGTCGGGGGCGCGTCAGAGCAGGTCAGAGCGGCCCCGGTCCGCGAGCTGGTCGACGACGGCCTTCACCGACTGCGCGCGGTCGCGGCGCGTCACGAGGATCGCGTCGGGGGTCAGAGCGACGGCCACGTCGGGCACGCCGACGAGGGCAACGAGCGGTCCCTCGCCGTCCTGCGTGAGGGACCCGAAGACTGCCGCACCGTCGGATTCGACGCGCAGCGCCTCGCCCAGGTTGCCGCTGCGCGCGACAATGCCGGTGAGGGCCTCGAAGTCGCCCAGGTCCGTCCATCCCAGCTGCGCGTCGGCGGGAACGACGGCCACTCCCCCGTCGGCGGCGACGGGCTCGGCGATCGCGTGGTCGATCGCAATCTTCGTCAGGTGCGGCCAGTTGTCCGCCAGCACCTCATCGAACTCGGGGGTCCCCCACGCGCGCGCGATGATCTCCAGGCGCGCATGCATGTCGGGCAGCAGGCGGGCCAGGTGGGCGGCGAGCACGCCCGCCGACACGATGAACATGCCCGCGTTCCACAGGTATCCCTGCGACACGTAGCGGGCGGCGGTGTCGGCGTCCGGCTTCTCCACGAACTCGGCAACACGGCGGGCACCGCGCTCAGCTTCGGCTTCCCCGGAGCCATCAGAGAGGGCAGGACCGGGCGCGATGTACCCGTAGGCGGTCGAGGCCTCGGTGGGCGTCAGCCCGATCGTCACGACATAGCCGTCGCGGGCGGCACCGATCGCCGTCTCGACGGCGGTTCGCAGCAGCTCGGGGCGGGCGATCAGGTGATCGGCCGCGAAGGACCCGACGATTGCGTCGTCCCCGAAGCGTTCGCGCACGACGTAGGCGCCCAGGCCGATCGCAGCCATGGAATCGCGGCCCGACGGCTCGATGAGGAGGATGCGATTATCCGACGAGGCGAACTCGGGCAGCTGGGCGAGCACGCCGTCGCGGTGCGCCTGGCCGGTCACGATAGTCACCGACGAGGCCGACTCCTCCAGGCGGTCCACCGTGCCCTGCAGGAGGGTGCGGCCCGTGCCCGCCAGGTCGAGGAGGAACTTGGGGCGGCGGCGGCGCGACAGCGGCCACAGGCGGGTGCCGGCACCGCCGGCGGGGATGATCACGTGGAGGTCACTCATGCCCCCAAGTATCGCAGATACGACGAGGGGGCGAGGCATCAGCCTCGCCCCCTCGTGGAAAGCGTGTGCTACGCGAGTGTCACTCGGCGTCGCCCTCGGCGGCGGCGGCGACGGCCTCTTCAGCGGCTTCCTCGGCCTCCTCAGCGGCGGCTTCCTGAACGGACACGATGACCGTCTCGGGATCGAGCTCGACCTCAACGCCAGCGGGCAGCTTCAGGTCGGAGACGCGCACGGCGGAGCCGGCCTCGAGACCCTCGATGGAAACCTCGAGATTTTCGGGGATGGAGGTGGCGGGAGCCTTCACCAGGATGGTGAACTCATCGAGCGAGTGAACGGTGCCCGGGGTGGGCTCGCCGACAACGACGACGGGGACCTCAACGTCGACCTTCTCGCCGGCCTTGACGGCCAGGAAGTCGGCGTGCAGGATGTCGCGGCGCACGGGGTGAACCTGAACGTCCTTGACGAGGGCCAGCTGGGTCTTGCCCTCGATCTTCAGCTCAACGAGCGCGTTCTTGGTGCCGCGAACGATGAGGAAGAGGTCGTGGCCGGGAACGTCCAGGTGACGGGGCTCGGCGCCGTGGCCGTAGAGGACCGTGGGGACCTTGCCGGCGCGGCGGGCGCGGCGGGCAGCACCCTTACCAAACTCGGAACGCTCTTCGGCAAGCAGGACGGGGTTGTCGCTCGCGTGTCTTTCCTTCGTTTCTCAGGTCCGGCGTCGGTGTCGGCAGAGTGAAGGAAACGCGCAGCATTTCGATTCAGGCCCTGTCGATAACGGCGGATACGGATCCACCCTCGCCGGAGCAACCCCAATAGGTTACCTCACGGCGAGGGCGGATGTGAAGCGGGAGGCGCTCAGTTAAAGAGCGATGTGACCGAACCGTCTTCGAAGACCTCTCGGATCGCGCGGGCCAGGAGCGGCGCGATGGAGAGGACGGTGAGCTGACCGAAGCGCTTCTCAGCGGGAATCGGCAGCGTGTCGGTGACGACAACCTCGGCGGCGCCAGACTCGGAGAGACGACGGGTAGCCGGGTCGGAGAGAATGCCGTGTGTGGCGACGACGATGACCTTCTTCGCACCGGCATCCATGAGAACCTTGATGGCCTCGGTGATCGTGCCGGCGGTGTCGATCATGTCATCCACCAGGACACATTCCTTGCCGGTGACCTCGCCAACGACGCGGTTGGCGACGGCGACGTTCGGTCGGGTGGTGTCGCGGGTCTTGTGGACGAAGGCCAGGGGCGCGCCGCCCAGCTTCTTCGACCACTTCTCGGCGACGCGGATGCGGCCCGCGTCGGGAGAGACGACGGCGGTGTTGGACAGGTCAACGCGGCCGCGCACGTAGTCCACGAGGACCGGCATCGCGAAGAGGTGGTCGACCGGGCCGTCGAAGAAGCCCTGCTCCTGCGAGGCGTGCAGGTCGACGCTCATGATGCGGTCGGCACCGGCGGTGCGGTACAGGTCAGCCATGAGGCGAGCGGAGATAGGCTCGCGGCCCTGGTGCTTCTTGTCCCTGACGCGAGTAGGGATAGAAGGGAGCGACGACGGTGATGCAGCTTCGCGGAGGCGCGCTTGGCAGCATCAATCGCGATGAGCTGCTCCATCAGCCACTTGTTGATGTCGCCCGCGATGGACTGCAGGACGAACACATCGGCGCCACGAACGGACCTCGTTGAAGCGCACGTAAATCTCGCCGGAGGCGAAGTCGTAGGCCGTCACCGGCGAAACCCCACATCCGATTTCCTCGCCCACGGCGTGAGCCAGGTCCATGTGAGCTCGTCCAGAAACGAGGACGAGGTTCTTCTCTCCGGTGGTCACCAGTCCGCTCATGCGGTTGTCTCTCCTTGTGTTGGATCAGGCGCGAGGCGCCGCGATCAGTGTGCCGATGGTGGCGTATGGCGTAACCATCGTATCGGCTGCGACGCAGCCCTGACCGATCCACGCGGTGGGAACCACACTGCGGTCCCCGATTTCCGCATCAATCAGCGTGGCGCTAGGACCGATTTCACAGCCGGCCCCAACGGTGGTCGTCCCCCGCAGACAGGTGCCGGGGTAGATGGTAGTGTCAGCGCCGACGCTCACATCGACATCGATCCAGGTGGAGGCCGGATCGACGATCGTCACGCCGGCGCGCATGTGCCCCTCGCAGATGCGGCGGTTCATCTCGGCACCCAGCTCGGCGAGTTGGACGCGGTCGTTCGCGCCCGCGCTCTGCCAGTGGTCGGTGAGCTCGAGGGCTCCGGCGGTGCGTCCGGCGGGTGCCGCGGCCGCGAGGACGTCGGTCAGGTAAACCTCGCCCTGATCATTGTCGGTGCCCAGGGACGCCAGGGAGGTGCGCAGGAAGTCCGCGTCGAAGGCGTAGATACCCGCGTTGATCTCGTTGATCGCGGCCTGCTCGGGCGTGGCGTCGCGCTGCTCGACGATCGCGGTGACCGTGCCCGAGGCGTCGCGAATGATGCGGCCGTAGCCGGTCGGGTCCTCGACGCGCGAGGTCAGGACGGTGACCGCGTGGCCCGCGCCCTCATGGGTGGCGACCAGCTCGGCCAGGGTGTCCGTGGACAGAAGGGGAACGTCGCCGTAGGTGACGACGATGGTGCCGGAGACGGGCTCGACGGCCTGATCCAGGGTCTCGAGGCCGCACTGGACGGCACGGCCGGTGCCTGGAATCTCGTCCTGGTCGGCGATGATGGCGCTGGGCAGGACGCGCTCGATTTCGGCGGCGACGACGTCGCGCTGATGACGGACGACGGCGACCAGGTGCTCGGGGTCGAGGCCGTGGGCGGCGCGCAGGGCGTGTCCGATCATGGACAGGCCAGACAGGGGGTGAACGACCTTGGGGAGGGCAGATTTCATGCGCGTTCCCTGACCTGCGGCCAGGACGATGACGGCGGCGGGGCGAGACATGTTCCTCCTCGGGGGGTCTGCGGTCCCATCGGGACCGGTCGCTCCGCCCCTAGGATTCGAACCTAGACTAAAGGCACCAAAAACCTCTGTGCTGCCGTTACACCAAGGCGGAATGCGTCCACTGTGATGATACCTGCACCCCTCGCGCGCTTTCAAACGCGGCCACGCGCCCGCTGGGCGGTCTCCATGCTGCCGGACCCAGGCCTCGTGTGATACTGGGGGCATGGCTGAGAAGAGGACACGAATGAGCGGCTTCGCGCGCCGCGAGCAGCTGGTGGCCGTGGGGCGTTCCCTGTTCGCCGAAAAGGGCTTCGGCGCGACCAGCGTCGAGGAGATCGCCGCCCGGGCGAAGGTCTCCAAGCCTGTGGTCTACGAGCATTTCGGAGGCAAGGAGGGCCTGTACGCGGTGATCGTGGACCGCGAGGTGCAGGCCCTCATCTCCTCGCTCCAGTCATCCCTGGAGTCCTCCGAGCGCCCGCGCCTGATCCTGGAGAACGCGACACTGGGCCTGCTCGACTACATCGAGCGCAACACGGACGGTTTCCGCGTGCTCGTGCGCGACGCCCCCTCGGACCGTACGGCTGGCTCCTTCTCCTCGGTCATGGGCGACGTGGCGACCAGCGTCGAGCACATCATCGCCGAACAGTTCAAGCGCTCGGACTTCGACACCACCTGGTCTCCCCTGTACGCGCAGATGCTCGTCGGCCTCATCGCACAGGTCGGCCAGTGGTGGCTGGACGATCGGCGCATGAAGAAGGACGAGGTCGCCGCCCACGTCGTTAACCTCATCTGGAACGGCCAGCGCGGCCTGCGCCCCCACCCCACGCTGCGGGTGCGCTCGGGCGAGGGACGCTGAGTTCATCGTTCACGACATACGACGAGGCCGTGTCGGGTAATCCCAGCCACGGCCTCGTCAGTGAGTAAGACTCAGCGCGCCTCGTAGGAGAGGCAGTCCGCGGTGCCCGCGCCGACCGAGATGGAGGCGGCGGTGCACTCGAGGGCGTTGTTGTGGGCGCAGTCGGCCTTCTGGCAGGCACCGACGAAGGTGTCGGCCTTGGCGAGGCCACCCTTGACGGTCAGCGGGATGAAGGTCGTGCAGGAGGAGGAGTAGCCGACGGTGATAGCGGCGGCTCCGCAGTTCTTCTCCTTGTTGTAGGAGCAGTCGGTGACGGAGCAGTCGAGGATGCGGGGCATATCTGCCATGGGAGTGTCCTTTTCAACGTGGCCCCGTGGGGCCGAAATGTAGCCGGTCGCGACCGGGTTGGCCGCGCTGTTGACTCCAGTGATACGCCTTTTCGCAACACATCCCAAACGTGCCGGGTTTTCGTTGAAATTCCAAGGGTGTCCATGCGTCTGTCGGGGGCTATTTTCGCATTCACACCATCACTAATTACGCAAATAAATGCGGCATTTCTTTTGCGTAATTCGGATAGGTGAGCCTGCGCTGCGCGAGTGTGGCAAACTAGCCTGATCGGCCCTCACACAAGGAATCGCCCGCGCCGGACAGGCTCACCGTCACCTCAGGTACGGGTACCCCAGCCACTGACGAAGCAGAGGCCCGCCATAGGGCAGCATGTACGAATTAAGTAGCTCGGAGGGAGTTGCATCATAGAGCCCGGCAAGGGACACGCAGTAGCGCGCCCCCGAGGACACAAACTCCAAATGCTCACCACGAGGACCATCAAGAGCAACATAACTCCACGTGGGAGTTTCTTGAAGCACCCAACCGGACGGGAGTTCGTCAGCTTTGGTCGGAACACCCAGCACCGGGAGGCCCAAACTATGGCGCAAGATCGAGACCGTGTAGTTGACCATCACCTTCTGCGTCAACTCAACCGAGGGCGAACTGAAACAGCCCCCTTTCTCACCTTGCCTCGCTCTTCTTCGTCGAAGCAGTATTGCCCGTCCTCCAACCACAGGAGCATTCCCGATCCGAACCCCGCATCGATCGACAGACCCGTATGCCCCCGTTTGAAGCCGTTGTACACCTTCAGCCCGGTGTGCCGGTTCATGACCGCTGCATACTCGTCCAGGAAGGCCATCGGGTCATTCCTGTCGCCATCGACCTTCCTCCCGAAGAACCGTTCCAGCGCGTCCATTACTGCCATCTTCCTTTCGAGTCGAAACTACACATCTTCTCGCCTGCGACCCGTCTCGACACCGACGACGTCAGGAAAGCCACTGACGCAGGAGAGTGCCCCCTGATGGATCCATGTACCCAGCGAGGAGTTCATCGAAATCGATCTGCATCACCTGGGACAGTTGATTGAGCTCTGGATGCACCGGAAAGATTGTGCGCATCTCCATCGGGATATATGCGCCGTCCAGGGTGAGGCGACCGGTGATAGGGGTCAGCTGCTCGAAACCCCATTGGGGAGAGACACTCTCAAGCGCAGTGGGAACATCAATTCGCGGCCACCGACGACGCCACCGCGCCTTTTCGCCGATACGCATGATCGCCCATTTCAACATGATCTCGCCATAGTCGCTAATCATGGTTGGAACACGAGCTTCTAGATACTCGCTCTCACCATAGAAGGCTTGAGGACGACGCGAGTTCTTCGTGTCCCAAATGTGCTGCCAACTACGCCCCGAATCCCAGGTGAGCGCAATTCCATCACCCCTGTAAATCGACGAAATCGCACCGCTAGCCCGAGCAAAATCAACCAGATCGGCTGTCACAGACATCAGTTACTCCCTTTCGCTTCAAGTAGGCCAAAGTTGCAAACACTCACTCGCAGTGAGCGGGTAGTCACCAAGCATGAATTGCACCTGCCGCGCTCCCCCCGGCATCGAGAACTGCGGGACATTAATTCCCGTCCGAATAGAAAAACCTGTCGACAGTGCGACAATCCGATACTGATAGTAGGGATCATTCATCGCAAGAATATCGAGGGCTCGCTCTTCCAATGAAAAGGGGCTCCCATTTTCGGGCAACTGCCAAAAGTACTTTCCATAGGGCAGTCCGAGCCGATCCACGTAGGGACCAAATGTCTTCGTATAGGCCAGAAAGCTTGTATAGGTCTTCACAGTGCTTCTATCCATTCGAGCGAGCACTGTCGGCCCATCCGGCACCCATTTCAAGACTCCCGAATTAGGAAAGTCCGGCGAGTGAACGTCAGGGATCTGGTTAACTTCCATCTTTCTCTTCCTTTCTATTCCATTCATTAAGAAATCGCACCCGCTTGCACAGCCCTCTTGTCGCGATACGCAGAGAACATCACCGAACATACGGACGCCCAAGCCATCGCCGAAGCAATGGGCCACCGTCGGGAAGCATGTATGCGTGCAGCAGCTCAGACGGAGACACGTCGTAAAGCCACGCTAACGGAACACATAGGCGCTCGTCAGAAGTCCCAAAAACCAAATGCTCACCATTGGGGCCGTCAAGGGCAACATAGCGCCATATTGGGGCTTCTTGAAGCTGCCAACCATTTGGCAATTGGTCTTCCTCCATTGGTAGACCTAGCCACTCAAACCCGAGAGCGTGTCGCAAGATCGACACCGTGTAGTTCAGCATCACCTTCTGCGTCAAATCGATCGAAGGTGAGTTGAACATCCCCCCCTTCCGAACCTCCCCACGCTCCTCTATATCAAAACAATATACACCGTGGTCACACCAGAAACGCATGTATGAATGATTACCATAATCAATACAACATTGAGACCCGTTCCTATGGGCACCCACAAACACTTTCAAGCCAGCATACTTCTCCATGACAGACTTGTATTCATCAAGAAAGTCCAACAGGATGTTCCTTTCCTTTAAGAATCTTGTGCTTAATCAGGTCATTGACTGACGCAAAACTACCGTCGTCCTTAATCACCTGCAGCTGCGTTGCCCCACCCGGCTGCTGCCCCCAGGGAGCGACCTTCCCCGACTTGATTGTCCACCCCTCCGGTAGCTGCTCTCCAGTAAACTCATACTGGTAGTAGTAATCATTAACAGAGGTTGGTTTCAGAGAGCGCGCCTCGAAAGAAGCAGGGCGGTGTCAATGGGTGGTAGCAATGAGTTCGTTGAATGCTTCTGTGGGGGTGCGGTAGCCGAGGGTGGCTCTGGGGCAGTTGTTGAGCTCGTAGGCGATGGCGTCGAGGTAGGGTTGGTGGCTGGTGATGGGGGTTCCTTTGGGCAGGTAGCGGCGGATGAGCCGGTTGGTGTTTTCGTTAGTTCCTCTCTCCCAGGGGCTGTGGGGGTGAGCGAAGAACACCTCCACGCCGGTGTCGTGGGTGAGGCGCTGGTGGCGGGCCATTTCCCGGCCTTGGTCCCAGGTCAGTGTGCGCATCGCTTGGTCGGGCAGGCCCTGGATGCGGCGGGTGAGC
The DNA here is from genome assembly GCA_916438365.1 of uncultured Sanguibacter sp. The sequence goes on along the minus strand of CAKAEY010000010.1, from coordinate 90,949 downwards.
GCGTCACAGACCTGGTCGGCTTTCCGACCCAGAGGCAAGGCGACGATGATCAGGTAGCGGGTCGTGCGCTCAACCAGGGTCGCGCACGCGCTGGCCCCGTCTTGGCCGATAATCAGGTCACCTTCCCAGTTACCCGGGATTTTCCGATCAGCAATGTCGGGGCGCTCATCAATCAATCGCATCCCAACAATGGGGGGTTTGCGCCCGCCTGTGGGGGGTTTCTTGCGCATCCACCGGCGCGATGGCAAGCAAATGCCGTGTTCGATGAGCGTCTTCTTGGGGTGGGCGTAGATCCACGTGTAGATCGCCTCGTGGCTGATCGTGTGGCCCTGAGCGTCGGGGAAGTATCCATGGTGGGCAGTGTGCCACACGCTTCGGCGCGCAGGCGTCCGCTGATCTGGCGGGGCGTGTGCCCCTGAGACAAATCAGCAATCACGCGGCGGCGAAGAACCGAATTGCGATCCAACAGGCGCTTCTTCGGGCGACGCCTGGCCGCGCGGGCGGCTTTGCCGGCTTCCTCGGCCCGATACACCCCGTCAGGACCCGTATGGCGGGCGATCTCACGGCACACCACCGAGGGGCTACGCCCAATCAAGTGGGCGATACACACCTGGGACAAACCCGCCTCCAGCCCTGCCATGATCGCCGCACGATCCTCGACTCCAAGCATCCGACGACACCCCACGATCAGCCTCCAAACAGCACCGCCACTACACGAAAAATTGCTTACACCCTATGACACTGCCCAGGATCCCCACCCTCAATGGCACCTAGATAATTTCCTCTAGGATCTCCGATACGATCAACGTCTCCGCCGAACTCTCTGACGTAATCATCCACTGAAGAAAAGACCACAGGCTCGCCCGCGTATCCACCGTTCGGAGGCCAGTCAGTCACCCATTTCGGCCACCACGATTTGAGGCTGACACTATAGTGCCCATGCTGCCTTTCCCACTCTTTGTAGGTATATGTAGTACCATCAGGCCTCTCACCTAAGATCGTTTTATATTCTTCGGCTAGGTCAGCTCCCTTGACACCAGCGACCAAACCCTCGGTCGGCGGCTGATGACCATCTGCTTGATAGCTCTCTAAGGGCACCCTTGACGCTAGGTCTTCCGCGCTTTCCGGGATTGAGCGTAGGTGGAACGCACGCTTAGCCTTCCAGTGATCAGCGAGATCTTCCATGCCGTGCGTGCGCAGATAGTCATCCAGATGCGACGACAAACGCCCAGTCATTCCTCCCGCACCAAAATCCATATGTGCGGCACCTTTAAGCGCCAGCTTTCCGAGATTGAGTCCCATATCGCGCAGCATCATGCCTTCGCCAATGAGAGGAAGGGATTCAAGCACTGCAACAGCACGAGCCGCATTTCCACCGCCAGCGGTGAGCGCTGCAAGAACCGCAGCCGGAACAAGTTCGCCCAAGGCAGCACCGGGATCATCTTCCCATCCCTCAGCATTGATCAACGCATCCCACATTTTCTTCGCGAAGCCCTTCGGGTCCGCCCAGATTGCGTCACGTAGCGCAACCAAGTCCTCAAATGAGATCATTTTCTGGCTGTACTTCGCCCACAGTTCGTCCCAGGTGATCCACCCCAGCATGTACCGTCCATAGTCACGCATTTCTTCAAGAGCCAATCCATACGACATGGACAATAGACCCCAAACACCATCAAAGATGCCAGCCCCCACACGTTTCATGAAATGAACGGGGGCCCACGACGGATCCGGAGAACGGTTAGCCTGTTCGTACAAAGTCTGAGCAAGAGTCTCACCAGCTGCATCCGTATCGCTCACTGCTGCTTCGAAGTCGGCGACCGCCTGCGCTTTCTTTGCCTCACCAGGTCCCGTATCCCGCTCTGGGTGATACGACAGATCTACCTCGGGTAATCCGAATATACCGGTCTGCGGGTGGTCGGCTGCCCACTTCTGTTCCGCAAGAGCCGCCTCGACGGCAGCAACTCCCTCTTCATATGCGACTTTAGCTGCAGCAGCACGCGTTTGAGCTTGCTCGAGCGCTGAAGCATAGACTTCCCAGGCATCTGCGGCACGGCCGAAAGTCGCTGAGGCACACCACCAATTTTCCGGCTGCAGCTTGAAATGTTCATGAAAACGCTCAGCCGCCCGCCCACTCCAGCCAGAAACTGAAATCTCCTGCAATGACCATGCGATTCTCTCGAAATCGGACGCACGATCACGCATGACAGCAATCCGCTCGCGGATGGCAGCAGGATCGCCCTTGATCTCGAATGTTGGCGCACCTGTATGTGGGCAGTGTCATAGGGTGTAAGCAATTTTTCGTGTAGTGGCGGTGCTGTTTGGAGGCTGATCGTGGGGTGTCGTCGGATGCTTGGAGTCGAGGATCGTGCGGCGATCATGGCAGGGCTGGAGGCGGGTTTGTCCCAGGTGTGTATCGCCCACTTGATTGGGCGTAGCCCCTCGGTGGTGTGCCGTGAGATCGCCCGCCATACGGGTCCTGACGGGGTGTATCGGGCCGAGGAAGCCGGCAAAGCCGCCCGCGCGGCCAGGCGTCGCCCGAAGAAGCGCCTGTTGGATCGCAATTCGGTTCTTCGCCGCCGCGTGATTGCTGATTTGTCTCAGGGGCACACGCCCCGCCAGATCAGCGGACGCCTGCGCGCCGAAGCGTGTGGCACACTGCCCACCATGGATACTTCCCCCGACGCTCAGGGCCACACGATCAGCCACGAGGCGATCTACACGTGGATCTACGCCCACCCCAAGAAGACGCTCATCGAACACGGCATTTGCTTGCCATCGCGCCGGTGGATGCGCAAGAAACCCCCCACAGGCGGGCGCAAACCCCCCATTGTTGGGATGCGATTGATTGATGAGCGCCCCGACATTGCTGATCGGAAAATCCCGGGTAACTGGGAAGGTGACCTGATTATCGGCCAAGACGGGGCCAGCGCGTGCGCGACCCTGGTTGAGCGCACGACCCGCTACCTGATCATCGTCGCCTTGCCTCTGGGTCGGAAAGCCGACCAGGTCTGTGACGCGCTCACCCGCCGCATCCAGGGCCTTCCCGACCAAGCGATGCGCACACTGACCTGGGACCAAGGCCGGGAAATGGCCCGCCACCAGCGCCTCACCCACGACACCGGCGTGGAGGTGTTCTTCGCTCACCCCCACAGCCCCTGGGAGAGAGGGAACTAACGAAAACACCAACCGGCTCATCCGCCGATACCTGCCCAAAGGAACCCCCATCACCAGCCACCAACCCTACCTCGACGCCATCGCCTACGAGCTCAACAACTGCCCCAGAGCCACCCTCGACTACCGCACCCCCACAGAAGCATTCAACGAACTCATTGCTACCACCCATTGACACCGCCGTGTCACACCCACGCTAATTCCCCTTCACCAGTCGTTCCGTGGAGATAGCGACTGCTGCATCGCGAGCCCGGGTCATTGCCTCATCACAGGCAGCAATATAGTCAGCGTAGATCCCGGTAACCTTGCCCAGCCGGCCGGTTGCTTCCGAAATATCTCGAAGCATCCCGTTGAGCCCCTGATCCCACTTGGTATTAAAGCTCTCCAGCGCCCCAGCGATAACGGGATTAGCAACCATTCCAGAGTTTGGCGTATAGTCTGCAACATCATAGGTTTTATTGCGTTCTTGCAGCTCACTTAGCTTTGTAACCGCTGTGGCTAATGCCTCGAGATCAACTTCAAAATCATGATTTATCATCGCAGTCTCCTAATCGACAGCAGCAAATGCGAGGGTTTCGGCGTGAATACCCGCCTCGCGAATCTCTTCAAACGCCGCTTTGAAGGCATCCAGGGCACTAGCCATTTCTTCGGCTCGATCATCAAGACGTTGCGCGCACTCTTTCTGTGCTTGGCGCGCCTCAGAGGTATCCGACCACTCGACCAGCTCATGCTCCACGAGATCTGCCATCTCTGTGCTGCCTTCGCGCAGCTTTGAAGCTGCACGCGCAAAATCATCCATCACGTAGTTCGCTGCGGCCTCATAAAACACAAGGTCTGGTCTGGTCTGGTTTGTGGACCGGGTGTTTTGAGGGTTGTTGGTTGTTATTAGTGGTGTTGCGCCCATTGGCGTGCGTACTGGTTGGGTGAGAGCCAGCCCAGCGCACTATGGGGGTGCTCTTCATTGTAGCGCTGGGACCAGGCACCAATCAGGGCGCGCGCGTGGTTGAGATCCTCGAACATGTTGTCTTCCAAGAGTTCATCACGCATACGGTTGTGTAAGGACTCCACAAACCCGCCCAGCCACGGCTGGCCCGGTGGGATGAATGCTTGGAGCGTGTCGTGCTCGCTGGCCCAGCGCCCCACGGCCGCGGCGATGAATTCAGGCCCGTTATCGGCCCGAAGCACCTGGGGTGCCCCATGGGCTAGGACAGCCAGGTCAAGCATTTCGATCACGTCGACGGCTCCCATGCGCCGCTCAACGCGGAAAGCCAGGTGCTGACGCGTGAACTCATCAATGACGTGACAGACCTTAAAGACACGCCCCTTCCAGTCCGAGTCGAACTGGAAATCAATGGCCCACACCTGCCCGGGGGCACTAGCCCTGACCAGGGGTTGCAGGCGTGGTGCGGTGCGAGGCTTGTGGGCTTTGCGCGGGCGCACCCGCAGCCCCTCGCTGCGCCACAAGCGCCGGAACGTATCACGCCCCACGACAAAGCCCTCACTCTTGGCCCGCGCCCAGGCACGTTTATAGCCCCACCGTCGATGAGTGGCGGCAAAATCGTTCATCCACTGGCGCACAGGACCATGATCACGCAGCGTTTTCGCCCCGCCCGCCGCGCGGGTCCGGCAATACGCTGACCGCGACAGCCCGGCAACACGGCACGCAAGACGCTGAGAAAACCCCTGGCCGACAAGGTGGTTCACAGCGTCGTGCCTGCGCGCCGGGCTTAGAAGTTTCCCTCTGCCAACTCTCGCAGCGCTGCCTTTTCCAGCTCTGCTTGGCCCAGCAACTGTTTCAAGCGCGCGTTTTGCTCGCGCAACTCACGCAGCTCCTTGGCCTCACGACGATTCATCGACCCATAACGCTGGCGCCACCGGCACAACGTCGCCTCGCTGATACCCAGCACGCGGCAGGCCTGGGCCGTACTCATGCCCTCACCTCGCAGCGCCTCGGCTTTCTCCAGCTTCACGACAATCTGCTCAGGCGTGTGCTTCGAGAACTTCCTCATGGTCATCCATTCTGCCCGGCCACAAGCAGCCGGGACTACTCAGAACAACCCTCTCAAAACAAACGGTCCGAAAAACCCAGACCCCTCCAGGTCATGACCACTCATTGCACGCTCCCAAATGCACCAGCGTCGATAATTCCTTCAGTCGCTTGCTCTTCCGCCGCGACAAGTGCCTCATCGACAGAGATCAGCGCCTGTGCGTAGCGATCAAGGTCTTCAACGTGAACTTTGCCTGCTTCGCCCCACGCCGTCAGCGCTTCACCCAAGATCGACACATACGTTCCATTCACCTGCGATAGCTGCCCAGTAATATCTGTCTCGAGTGAGTCTGCGATTTCCCCCGAGCGAGGTTTCAAAGTCGACCACATAACCAGCAGCCTTCGTTTGCGCACCAATGACAAGTCCAAAGCCAGGTCCACTCACAACACGCTCCTCCTTCATCGGAATGAGAGCGGCTAACACCACTCGTTCAACCACTTGTTCAGTTGAACATCGTAGTTCATCACAACAAGGTTCACTCGAGCAAATCGGCGGCCTCGAGCCAGGCCTCCTCCAGCTCGTCCATCTCGGACAGGACATCCTGGTGAGCCGCCGAGACCTTCGTCAGCTCGGACACCGCCGAAGGGTCCGTCGCCACCTGAATCGACAGCTTCTCCAGCTTCGCCTCCAGGGACGAGGCCTCGGCCCGCAGGCGCTCCAGTTTGCGTTCGATGCGGGCCACTTCCTTCTTGGCCGCGCGCCGCGCCGCAGCGTCACTCACGCCGCCGCGAGCGCTCCCCTGCCCCGCGCTCTCCTCACCCGAGGAAGCATCCACGGAGGGCGCGGCGGAGCGGGAGGCGGAGCCAGCCTCGTCGGTGCGAGAGGACGACGCAAAAGCCCCAAAGTCGCCGGAGGCGCGCATCTGCAGGTACTGCTCGACGCCACCGGGTAGCGCGCGGACCTGGCCGTCGCCGAGGAGGGCGACCTGGTGGTCGGTGACGCGCTCGAGGAGGTAACGGTCGTGGGAGACGACGACGAGGGTGCCCGGGAAGGTGTCGAGCAGGTCCTCCATGGACGCCAGGGTGTCAGTGTCGAGGTCGTTCGTGGGCTCGTCGAGGAGCAGCACGTTGGGCTGGCTCATGAGCAGGCGCATGAGCTGGAGGCGGCGGCGCTCACCGCCCGAGATCTCGCTGATGCGCGTGTATGCGCGGGCGCGCGTGAATCCCATGCGCTCGGTCATCTGGGAGGCGCTGACTTCCTTGCCGTCCACGACGACGGTCTGGGCGACGTCGGCGACGGCCTCGACGACGCGCATGTCGGCCAGGGCGTCGAGCTCGTGCGTGTCCTGGGAGAGGGTGGCAACCTGGACGGTCTTTCCGCGCTTGACGCGCCCCGAGGTGGGCTCAAGGTCGCCGCGCAGCAGGTTCAGGATCGTCGTCTTGCCGGCGCCGTTGACGCCGACAATGCCGACGCGCTCGGCGGGGGCCAGGCGCCAGGTGACGTCCTCAAGGATGTCCAGGCGCGAGCCGTCGGGGCGCGTGAAGGACACGGAGACGTCCTCGAGGTCGATGACGTCCTTGCCCAGGCGCGCGGTCGCCATCTTCACCAGCTCGAAGGTGTCGCGCGGGGGCGGCACGTCGGCGATGAGGGCCTCGGCGGCGGCGATGTGGAACTTCGGCTTGGAGGTGCGGGCGGGCGCCCCGCGGCGCAGCCACGCGAGCTCCTTGGTGAGCAGGTTGGCGCGCTTGGCGGCGGCCACGTCCGCCTGGCGCATGCGCTCGGCGCGAGCCAGCGTGTAGGCGGCGTAGGAGCCGTCGTAGATTTCGACGTGCCCGGCGATCTGCGGGCGGTCGCCGCCCGGGTCGACGCCGGGGACGACCTCCCAGATGTGCTCGCACACGGCGTCGAGGAACCAGCGGTCGTGGGTGACGGCCAGGAGCGCGCCGGACGCGCCGGGGCGGGCGAAGCGGGCGTTCAGGTGCGCGGCCAGCCAGGCCACGCCCTCGACGTCGAGGTGGTTGGTGGGCTCGTCCAGGCACACGATGTCCGCGGTGGCCGCGAGGACGCGGGCGAGCGCGACGCGGCGGCGCTGTCCGCCCGACAGGGTGCCGACGAGGGCGGCGGGGTTGATGTCGGCGAGGAGCCCCGCGTGAATGTCGCGCACGGCGGGGTCGGACGCCCACTCGTACTCCTCCATGCCGGGGTGGACGGCCTCGACGACCGTATCCTCGGGGTCGAGGGTGTCCGCCTGGGTGAGGACGGCGACGCGCACGCCGTCGCGGCGGGTCACCACTCCCCCGTCGGGTTCCTGCGTGCCGGAGACGATGCGCAGGAGCGTGGATTTTCCGGCGCCGTTGGGGCCGAGGATGCCGACGCGGCTGCCATCGTCGAGGCCGACCGTGACCCCTTCGAGGAGCTTGCGCGAGCCCGCGAGGGCACCGACGTTTTGGGTTCCGAGCAGGTGCGCCATCAGATGGCCTCCGTCGATTCGATGCGGGCGCCGCACGCGGGCCCGTGGGTGGGGATTGCACGCGCGACCGTGGGCGCATCGCTCAGGGCGGCCGCGAGGGCGCGGGCGTGCTCGGCGTCGCGCGCGAGGGCCGCGACGGTCGGGCCGGACCCGGACAGCGTGACGGCCAGGGCCCCGGCGTCGCGCGCGGCACCGATGGTCTCGGCCAGCTCGGCGCGCAGGCGTAGGGCAGGTGCCTGCAGGTCATTGACGAGGCAGTGGCTCAGCTCCTCGGGTCCCCCGCACAGGGCGGCGACCTCCTCGGGCGTGGGTTCGGCCAGGGCGGGCGCACCCGCCGCGTCGAGACGGTCGAACTCGCGGAACACCTCGGGGGTGGACAGGCCTTCGTGGGACAGGAGCATGACCCAGTGATGCTGCACCCCGGCCTCGCCCCCCTCGCGCAGGACGCTCATGTGGTCCCCGCGCCCGGTTCCCAGGGCGATGCCGCCGGCCAGGCAGGCGGGCACGTCGGCGCCCAGCGAGCGGCCGATCGCCTGCAGCTGCTCATCGCCCAGGCCCAGCTCCCACAGTTCGTTGCACGCCACCAGCGCGGCCGCCGCGTCGGCGGATCCGCCGGCCATGCCGCCGGCGACAGGGACGCGCTTGTCGACGCGGATGCTCAGGCCCGCGGCAGTGGCCGCCCAGGGGCCCGCGGCGGCGAGGCGTTGGAGGACACGCGCGGCGCGCACGGCCAAGTGGGTTGCCGGGTCCACGTCCGCCATGGCGCGGGTCGTGGCCTCGTCGACGCTGCCGTCGGGCAGGTACGCGATCGTCTCGACGCGCACGCCGGGCGTCTTGGAGGTGCGCACGGTGACGGTTTCGCGCAGGTTCAGGGCCTCGAAGATCGTGACGAGGGGGTGGTAGCCGTCGGGCGTGGGCGCGCCGACGCGCAGGGTCAGGTTGACTTTTCCGGGCGCACTGGCGCGCACTTCACGCATGGCGTTCCTTCTTCCTGCCGACTATGTTCCGAGAGCGACCGTCAGCGGGCCGCGGTCGGCGCCGCGAGGGTGCCACTGCCGCGGGCCTCGATGACGGCGCGTCCCAGCTCGACGAACTCGTCGATCGAGAGGGTTTCGCCGCGGCGCGTCGGGTCGATGCCGGCAGCGGTCAGGAGGGCCTCGGAGGCGTCGGGGCCGCCCGCCCAGTTCTTGAGGGCCGCGCGCAGGGTCTTGCGGCGCTGGCCGAAGGCCACGTCGGTGACCTCGAAGGTGGCGCGACGCAGCTCGTCGTCGCCGCGCGGGCTCTCAAGGCGGATCAGGCGCACGAGCGCGCTATCGACGCCGGGCACGGGCCAGAACACGGAGCGGCCAATCGTGCCAGCGCGCTCGACCGAGCCGTACCAGGAGGCCTTCACCGAGGGCACGCCGTATGTGCGCGATCCGGGGCCGGCGGCCAGGCGGTCCGCGACCTCGGCCTGGACCATGACGACGACACCCTGGATGGACGGGAACGCCTCGAGCATGTTGAGCAGAACCGGCACGGCCACGTTGTACGGCAGGTTCGCGACGAGCTTCGTGGGGGCGGGCCAGTCCACGCCGAAGTCGTCGACGCCGCTGATTTCGGTGGCGTCCATGGTGACCACGTGGAATCGGTTGGCGGCCTCGCTCATGCGGGCGCGCACCGTCTCGGGCAGGGCGGCAGCCAGGGGCGGGTCGATCTCGACAGCACGCACGCGCGCGCCAACTTCCAGGAGCGCCAGGGTCAGGGAGCCGAGGCCGGGGCCGACCTCGACGACCTCGTCACCCTCTTCGACGCCACCGGCTGCGACGATCTTGCGCACCGTGCCCGCGTCGTGCACGAAGTTCTGGCCCAACACCTTGGTGGGGCGAATGCCGAGCGCCTCGGAGATGGCCTTGACTTCGAGGGGGCCGAGCAGGCCCGTCTCGGAGGGAACGGCGCCCTCGGGCAGGGTCGGGTCGAGGCGGCTGCGCGTGTCGCGCTGGTTTCGTTGGGAGGATCGGCTCACGCTGGCAAGTCTAGTGCACGGGGCCGACGAGGCCGGGGCATGCGGCGCTGTGAGGCTCGGAGCGTCACGGGGCGGGCGTAGGCGGCAGGACGACGCGCACCTCGTACTTGCTAGCCTGCTCACCCAAAACAGCGTTGACCTGCTTCTTCACGATGTCTTCCACACGCCCCTGCGCCTTGTCCAGCAGGCCCTTGGAGACAGCCTCGTCTTTCGCGGCAGCCTCTCGATCAGCCAAAAAGGAGGTAACCTCTCCAACCTCAATCTGGTTAACGGGGGAGAAAGACTGGTCGTAGGTCTCGACCGAGGCAGGGTCAATGGACGCGGAGAGAATTTCGACGGCAGGCACGGTCACCGTCACGACGTGCCCCGCCTCGTCAACCTCGACCTGAATACGGCTCACGTCGGCCACTCCAGCCTTGACCTCTCCCGAATACGTGATGAGGTAATGGGAGCCTGTGCCCGGCACTTCCATGCCGAATACCTTGGTTCCCTCCTCAGAGTATTTCCCCACCTGGGTGAAGTTGTAGGACTCGGTGGCAAGTTCACCAATGTCGGCGAAAGAGTTTTTCACAAGGGTCGTGTCAACGGTAACGACAGGTTCGCCACCCTGGTCCCCGGACCCCATGCCGAATACCGGGGCAGCCTTCATACCACCGGCGAATCCTGCACCTGCGATCACCACAGACGCAACCAACTTAGCAACGGTGGAAAAACGCATGATGACCTCACTGACACAATCACGATGAATATTAGGTAACCTTCATGGGAATTGTATGGTACGTGTCAAGATGCCACAACCCCGACGCCACGCGGATAGGTTACGCGCATCCGGATAGGTTAGCCACATCCGGATAGGTTAATAAGCTATCCGGATGCTCATAACCTATCCAGATGTTCATTACCTATCCACATACCAACGGCGAGCCAGACTGTCGCCTTCCCCAAGAATCTCGCACGTAATTTAACCTGTTCAGTTTTTAGCCACGGCTCAAAACCGCATGTTTTCAACGATACAATTTCAAATCCTGAAACACGGAAGGAAATTACGTGCGAAATTGTGGCGGTAGCACGCATGAGAGCACAGGAAAAGGCCGGGCCCGACAACACGCATTGTCAGGCCCGGCCCTCAGTTGCTTTCGGGCTCAGTACCAGCCCACGGCGTTGGAGTGCGCCCACGCGGAGCAGGGCGTGCCGTAGCGGCCCTTGATGTAGCCGATGCCCCAGTTGATCTGGGTGATCGGGTTGGTGCGCCAATCGGCACCGGCCGAGGCCATCTTGGAGCCCGGCAGCGCCTGCGGGATACCGTACGCGCCCGAGGAGGCGTTCTCGGCGTAGGGGTTCCACTGCGACTCGCGGTTCCACAGGAGGACCAGGCACTGGTACTCACTGTCGCCCCAGCCCTGGGCTGCGATGATGGGCTTGGCCAGCGAACGCGGGTCCTCACCGGAGTATGTGGTGGGGACCGCACCCGCGGCAGCGGCAGCTGCAGCGGCGGCGGCAGCCGTGGCGGAGTCAGTGTTCTTCGTGTCGGCTGCGATCGCGGCGATCTCTTCCTTCGTGGAGATCGTGCCGAGCTTCGCACGGTAGCGTACGGAGGTCGTGCCGTCCGCCTCAACCTTTTCCTCGAGGGTGGCCTTCGGGTCAATGCCGGCGGCGACGAGGGCGGCCGGCGTGGCCTCCTTCGTCCCCTCGCTGCGCACCTGGGTCACGGGCTGGGACGTGGAGTGCTCGGTGATGGGCACGGAGGTCAGGACCTCGTCGCCCTTCTTCTCCTGCCACACGGTCCACGTGGTCGCGCCGTTGACGCCGGCCGTGGTCACCTGGGACTCGCCGACGAAGAGGTCAGAGCTGGTCGTCGTCGTCTCACTGAAGGGGATCTCGACGGTCTCGGTGGCCTCACCGCGGGTGACGCGGCTGACGTTGATCGACAGTTCGCCGGCCTCGCCCGTCGTGACGTTCACGCGGTCGAGAGGGTGCACGGAGACGCCGGCGGCCTCGAGGATCGCGCGGGCGTCCTGCCCGGGACGTGCGGCGACCTCGCGCGTCGTACCATCCACCGTGACGACGACGTTGCGTGCGCGGGACACGAGCGGGGTGAGCTCGTCACGCGACGAGGAACGGTCTGCGGCGAGGCTGACGGCCGAGCCCAGCGGCGCGGCGTCCGCGAGGATCGCATCGGCCGACGAGGCCGTGGTCCACAGGGTACGGGTCTGGCCGTCGACGGTCACCGTGTACGGCTTGGAGGTGCGCACGACGATCGTGTCGCCGTCGCGCACGGCCTCGCCGGTGCCGGGCTGGACGAGGTCGTTGCTGCCAACGCTCACGCCCGCGGCATGCAGCGCGTCGCCGACGGTGTTACCCCAAGAGGTCACGGGGCGCGATACGCCGTTGACCTCGAGCATGACGGATGTGTGCGAGGAGGCGACACCGACGCCGGCGATGCCGAAGACACCCGCAGATGCGAGGGCGGCGACGCCGAGGACGATGCGCGGGGAAGGCGCGAAGGAACGCACGTGGGCGCCCAGGACGTGCAGGGCGCTTGCGGCGGATGCACTGAGGGAGGTGCTCAGGTGGTGGTTCACGATTCTCCACTTACTCGCTATTGGTACTGCTGGTCAGCTTAACGTGCACGCACGCGGGCGCGCCAGACTCTGGCCGCGCCCGCGTGCAATGTCACGTCAGACGAGGCCCAGCTTGTAGGCGCAGCCCCACTGGCCCCAACCGGAGCGTTGCTGGAGCATGCGCGCACGCATGGTCTGTTCCTCTGCGGAGGCGTCGGAGGGCAGGCCGGAGCCGCCGACGGAACGCCACGTGGGCAGAGAGAACTGGTACATGCCGTAGTAGCCGTTGCCCGTGTTGATCGACGGGTTGCCGCCGGACTCGCATTGGGCGATGGCCGCCCAGATCGCAGCGTCGTCGCCCGAGACCGCTGCGGGAGCAGAGGCAGACGAACCGGACGAGGAGGAACCCGACGAACCAGACGAGGAGGACGAACTGGACGTGGTGTCCTCAGCCTTCTTCGCCTTCGTGCCCTTGGCGACGATGCGCTTGGTGGGCTCGGTGCGGGTCGTGGACAGGACGGCGGAGACGGTGACGTTTCCGTCGATGGTCTCCTGGTAGGTCTCGGTCACCTCAGAGCCGGCAGCGCCTTCCTGCACGGTCTTCTCGGTGCCCTCTTCGGCCTCGGCGTCCTCACGTTCTTCGGTCTCGTACGGGATCTCGGTCGTGGTGGACACGGTGCCGCGCACGACGCGCGCGACGCGCAGGGTGGCCTCGCCACCGTTGTGTTCCATGGTGACGCGGTCGATCGGACCGGCGGTGACGCCGGCCTTCTCGAGGATCGCGGTCGTGCCCTCGTCGGAGGAGACGACGACGTCCGTCGTGGTGCCGTCGGCGACGACGTGGACGGTCTGGCCGGCCTCGGCGACGGGCATCTCGGCGCGGGTGTAGGAGCGGTCGGCCGCCATGGACGCGGCGGAGGCCGGCAGGGCCGAGAGCACGCCGGAAATCGACGAGGCCGTGGACCACGCCATGGTCTGGTTGCCGTCGACGGTCACGTCGTACTCGGTCGCGGTGCGCACGACGACGGTGTCACCGCTCGCGACGGTCTGGTCGGAGGCGGGGGCGACGAGGTCGTGGTCGCCGACGGTCACGCCCGCGCTGTGCAGAGCATCGCCCGCGGTCGTGAAGAAGCCGGATACATCGCGGGTCACGCCGTCAACTTCGACGGTGACGTGGCGATAGGAGGTGCCGATCGCAGTGGCCGCGGTGCCGGCAACCAGAAGGGCCGTCGCGGCTGCGACGGAAATGACTGTTGTACGAGAGGGCTGAAAGCTCACGTGTCTCCAGACTTTGTAGGTTCCGTTTCGGGGCCGCGCCGACGCATCCTTCGCTCACTGCGGGCACATCAGACGGGCAGGCCGATTCGAACTGACACACCCACCGTAACCAATTTGTTACCGTTGCGCGACCACTTTGACGCAATTCACCAGTCAGAGAACACGCTCAAAACGGCCGCGCAGGACCCAATAACCCACGCTCATCACGGGATAAGTAACCCTCACCAGGTGCCGTAGACCGCCTCGGTGTTCGCCCGCAGCTGGTCGCACGCCTCCCCCTCGCTGACGCCCCACTGATCCGCGATGAAACGCACCGTGTGCGCCATGACGTAGGAGGCGTTGGGGCAGCCGCGCCACGGCACGGGCGTCAGGTAGGGAGCATCGGTCTCGACCAGGACGAGCTCGCGCGGCAGGACCGCGAGCGCGGCCCGCAGGTCAGAGTTCGCGGGGTAGGTGATGGGTCCGGCGAAGGAGGCGTACCATCCGCGCTCGGCGAGGCGGCGTGCCATCTGAGCGTCTCCCGAGTAGCAGTGGAAGACGATGCGCTGGTCCGCGCTCGCGCGCTCGTCGAGAATCGCCAGGGTGTCCTCGTGGGCGTCGCGGTCGTGGATCTGCAGGGGCAGGCCGGAGCGCTGCGCCATGTCGATGTGCGCACGGAAGGATTCCTTCTGCGCCTCGCGGCCCGGGGTGGCGGTGCGGAAATAGTCCAGGCCGCTCTCCCCCCACCGCGACGACCATCGGATCGTCCAGCCGCGCCTCGACGGCGGCCAGGGCCTCGTCGAGGGGCACGTGGTAGTCGCGCACCGTCGGGGTCAGGCCGTCTGGCGAAGGCTCGGCGCAGCCGGCGTGCAGGGCCGCGTCGTTGGGGTGGATCGCGATCGCGACGCGCACACCCTCGTGAGCGCGCGCCAGCTCGATCATCGGATCGAAGTCGGGCAGCTCGCAGGCGCTCGAAATCATCCGGGTGACCCCCACCTCGCTGGCACGCTCCAGCTGTTCCTCGAGGCTGAGCGCCACGCCCTCGCGCCGGGGGATCTCGCCGACGTGGGTGGGCAGGTGCGTGTGGTTGTCCACCACGGGTGCCGCCAGGGGCTTGGGCGCGTCGGGCCAGGACGAGGCTTACGCGAGCTCATGCGAAGGGAGGATCCTTTCGGGGTTGCGAAGGGGACGTCAGCGGGCGAGCACGACGCCGCGAGAGACCTCTTCAGCGGCCTGGTCACCCAGGAGCTGGCGCACGAGTTCGAGGCCAAGTTCGAGAGCGGTTCCGGCACCTCGGCTGGTCGTGATGAACTCGTCGGCGACGACCGGGTTCTCGTGGACGATCGCGCCGCCCTCGGCGATGGCCTTGACGAACGCCGGGTTCGCGGTCGCGTGGCGGCCGTCGAGGATGCCCAGCTCGGACAGGATCGAGGGGGCCGCGCAGATCGCCGCGATGGGCTGGGACGCGTCGGAGCGGCGCAGCGCCTCGACCTGGATCGCGGGCGTGGCCTTCAGGTTCAGGGTGCCGGGCATGCCGCCGGGCAGGAAGAGGACGGTGTAGGGTGGACAGGTCCACGTCCTCGAGCATGAGGTCGGCGACGACGCGGATGCCGTGCGAGCTGGTCACGTGACGTGCGTCGGTCACGGAGATCAGGTCGGAGCGCACGCCGGCGCGGTACAGGACGTCGGCGACGGCCAGGGCCTCGACCTCTTCGAAGCCATCGGCCAGCATGATGGCGACGGTGGCGTCGGTGGCAAGCTTCTCGGGAGTGGGCATGATTCCTCTTTCCTCGCGGCTACTGAAACGAGCGTTACGACCAGGTTAGCGCAGCCGCGCGCGCCCCGAAAGCGAGCCACGGCCTCGCCCCGAAAGGGACGAGGCCGCGTGCGTCACTCGGAGCGCAGGGCTTCGACCGGGTCCTGGCGCGAGGCTCGCGAGGCCGGGATGATGCCCGCGATGACGGTCAGGCCGACGGACACCGCGATGAGTGTCAGGGCCGTGAGCGGCGAGAGCTGAGCGATGTTCTCCACATTGAACGAGGAGTAGGCGATGCCGTTCGCGATCGCGCACAGCCCGTAAGTCACGCCCACGCCCATCAGGCCTGCCAAGAGGCCTTCGATGACGGTCTCGGCGTTGAACACGCGGGACACATCACCCTTCGAGGCGCCGATCGAGCGCAGGATGCCGATCTCCTTGCGGCGCTCGAGGACCGAGATGTAGGTGATGATCGAAATCATGATCGAGGAGACCACCAGAGAGATCGACACGAAGGCGATGAGCAGCCAGGAGATGATGTCGACGATCTTGGTCACCGAGCTCATGAGCGCACCCATGACGTCGGAGTAGGTGATGACCTTGTCGGTCGCCCCCGCCGCCTTGTTGTCGGCGTTGTAGGCGTCGAGCGCGGCCTTCACCTTGTCCTTGTCCGCGAAGGACTTGGGGTAGATCGAGATGTTCGACGGGGAGGCGATGTCCGCCCAGCCTAGGTTCCTCAGGTTCGTGTCCAGGGTCGGGACGTTCGTGGAGAACATGGTCGCCATGAGGGCGGCGAGGGACTTCTCGTCCAGGTTGGAGTGGAAGGCGTCGGCGAATGCCTGCGGATCGATGGAGAAGGCGCTGGACATGTTGGTGGCGAACTGCTCCATGGTCGCGCCGATCTGGTCGCCGATCGCGGTCGACAGCTGCGTCATCATCGAGGTCATCGCGTTCGTCATGGCTTCCTGCATGACCTGCCCAATGACGGCGCTCACGCCCTGGGTAAGAGTGCGACCCAGCTGGGCGGCGATCTGCGCGGAGATCGCGTTCATAACCTGAGTGGAGACATCGGTGCCGATCTGGGCCAGGGCCGGGTCATTGCCGAGCGCCTTCGTCAGGTTCGCGGCGAGCTTGTCGGAGTCAACGACCTGGTCCGAGGAGACCGCCGCTCGCAGCTGCTCGAGCACCTCGGGCTGAGAGAAGTACGCCGAGGCCAGGGTCGCGAAGTCCGTCGTGCCGCCCGCCTCGATCTGCTCGCGGGCGTAGTCCTGGAATCCCTGGGCGATCTGGGAGGCTTGTGCACTCAGGTATTCGGCCGCACCGTCCTTGACGGCACCGTCGGCCAGAGCCGAGCGGATGATCGTCTGGGAAGTCGACGTTGGCCAGCTGCGGCAGGTCCTTGCTCAGCTCCCCGAAGTCGAGGCCGGACAGGTCGAAGGCCATGCCCGATTGGGCACCGGACTGGGCGGCGAGGGCCGACAGGTCGATGGTCGACAGATCCAGGCCCGACATGTCGAGATTGGAAAAATCGAGGCCGGAGAAGTCCATGCCGGAAAGTCCAGGCCAGACAGGTCCATCTGCATCTTGCTGGGGTCGATCTGGAAGGCGGCAGAGAGCTTGGACTCGTCCACCGTGAACAGGGAAGACATGTCGAAGCCGCCGGACTGGCTCTTCTGGTTGTCAGCCAGCTCCTTGAAAGTTTTGCCGGTGAACACATCGACGTCGGGCTTGGCGCGTTGGGCCTTAACGATCGGGCTGGCCGCCGCCTCCTCGATGATCTGGTAGGTCAGGGCGGGCGTGTAGGCGATGCCCTGGCGCAGGGCGCCGCCCTTGTCGGAGTTGGGCTTGACGATGCCGGAGATCGTCAGCTGTTGGCCGCCGTCCACGAGCTTCTTCATGTAGTCCGCGTCGGAGGAGCGGTCCGTCCAGACCTTGTAGGTGTCATCCCACGTGTACTTGTCGAAGGCGTTGACGCGCCGGAAGGTCGTGCCCAGGATCGCGGAGTAGTCGTAGGTCGCGGTACTGGCCCCGGACTGCGCGCCCGACTGTGTCCCGGACTGCTTCTTATCCCCCAGGGCACCCTGGTAGTACTGGCGCATGAGGTCGTCGAATTCCTTGTGGTCTTTCAGACCCAGGGTGTATTCGAAGAGGTTGGGGATGTTGCCGTCCTCGTCCAAGACCAGGACAACCTGGTTCGCCCCGCTCGGCCAGGAGCCGGCGACCACGTCGTACGCGGAGGTATACAGCGAGGTCGTGGCAGGCATCTGATAGAAGGGGTTGGTGACCATCATCGAGGAGAATGCCCCGGAGCCGAAACCGGTTTCCATCTGCTTCATCGACTGGTCGGGGCTGACCTGCACGGTCGCCTTGGACGTGTCGGACTGGTAGATCTGCGGGACGATGTCGTAGTCGTACTCGATCGCGTTGACCATCGCGGAAATGTCGCCGCCGTTGTTGTCCAGGTACGTCTTGAGGGAGGCTAGGTCGTTGGTCTTCGCGTCGCGGATCGTGTCGGCGAAGGTACGCAGCTTGGAGACGCCGACCTTGCCGTCAGGCGCGGGCTGGGAGTCCTTCGAGTCCGAGGCCGACACGGACAGCGCGGCCGTCATGTCGATGCCGGTTTTCTGGATCGTCAGCGGATACGCGCCCAGCGTCTCCTCTTCGGTTTCGCAATGTAGGCGTTGGTGCCGTTGGCCAGCGCGAGGATCGCGGCGATGCCGATGATGCCAATGGACCCCGCGAAGGAGGTCATGAGGGTGCGGCCCTTCTTCGTCATCAGGTTGTTGGCCGACAGGGACAGGCCGTCAGGAAGCCCATCGAGGTGCGGCGCGCGGGCTTGGCTTCGCGGCGGTCTTGCGCGGTGGGCACAAAAGGATCGGAGTCAGCGACGATGCAGCCGTCGGCCAGCTCGACGATGCGGGTGGCGTACTGGTGGGCCAGCTCGGGGTTGTGCGTGACCATGATGACGAGGCGGTCGCGGGCCACGTCGCGCAGCAGGTCCATGACCTGCACGCTCGTCTTGGAGTCGAGGGCGCCGGTGGGCTCGTCGGCCAGCAGGATTTCGGGGTCGTTGATGAGGGCGCGCGCGATGGCGACGCGCTGCATCTGGCCGCCCGACATCTGCGAGGGCTTCTTGTGGACGTGTTCGGCGAGGCCCACGCGAGTCAGGGCGTCGAGGGCGCGCTTGCGGCGCTCGGAGCGCGAGACGCCCGACAGGGTCAGGGCCAGCTCGACGTTCGCCAGGACACTCTGGTGCGGGATCAGGTTGTAGGCCTGGAAGACGAAGCCGATGCGGTTGTTGCGGTAAGCGTCCCAGTCGCGGGCCTTGTAGTCCTTCGTCGAAATGCCGTCGATGACGAGGTCGCCGCTCTGGAAGCGGTCGAGGCCGCCGATGACGTTGAGCATCGTCGTCTTGCCGGAACCGGACTGTCCCAGCACGGCCACGAACTCGTTGTCGCGGAACGCCACGGAGACCTTGTTGAGCGCCACCTGCACGAGGTTGGCGGTCTGGTAGGCCTTGACGATCTCCTTGAGCTCTAGCACGCTTCATCCTCACATCTGCCGTTGATTCCTCATACAAGTCTAGGTGAGCGACCGTCACCCACGACCGCCGCTGTTCCCTGACTGACCCCTGATCGTCCCCTGAGGAGCCCCTGAACCCATATCTCCCACGTCACATGACGGGCCCCAAAACCCTGCCCTGGCCTCGTCCATCGGCCGCCTACCGGGGTGCGCGAGGCCGAGCGGCTAGACTGACCCCATGACCGACCTCACCCGGATTCTGGTGCCCAACGAGGGGCCAATCACCGACAAAGTCAAGGAAATCTACGAGCGTTCCTTCCCGCCCGAGGAGCAGATCCCCCTTCCCGAGCTGCTGGCGAGCGCCCAGATGGACCAGGTCTCCTTCCTCGCGTGGATCGATCCCTCCCTGCCCGCGGGCGAGGACGGGGCCGGCAACATGGTCGCCCTGACCTTCTCCTTCGTCTTCCCCGACCTGTTCTACCTGGGCTTCCTCGCGGTGGACGGGCGCACGCGCAGCGCGGGCTACGGCACGCGCATCCTCACCTACTTCCGCGAGCGCTACGGCGACGTGCCGCAGCTGCTCGAGATCGAGCCGGTCGTGCGCGAGGCCGGGAACTACCAGCAGCGTGTGCGCCGCCTGGCGTTCTACGAGCGCAACGGTTTTGAGGTTACGAACATGCTCACGCACGAGGCCGACCAGACCTACCGGGTCCTGGCGCGCGACGGGATCGTGAGCCCGCAGCGCCTGGAGGAGGCGCTCAATTCGGTCACCGACGACCCGGCGTACGCCTCGCGGGTGACGACGGACTGACGCGCTCACCTCGCTCGGTCGACGCGAGAGCGATGATCAGTGGTCGACGCCGCGGCTGGAAACCAGCAGGATTTCCTCGTTGTCGAGTCGGGCGAGGGCACCTTCCAGGGCCGCCGAGGAGAAGATGCCCTCGTCGCGGGCCTGCAGGAGGGCGTCACGCTGGGCGCGGATTGCCTCCAGCGCCAGTTCACGGATCTGGTCGCGCGTGAAGGAGCGCTCAACCTCCTCCTCGCTCATGTCCACGGTGGCGCGGCCGTCGTCGTCCGTCTCACTCGAGGAAACGGCGGCCTGTGTGGTCGCATCCTGCAGAATGTCGGTGAGGATGCGGTCGGTCGTGCGCGCAATGCGCATCCCCGCGGCCTCGTCGTCGGCGGCGACCGCGTGCCCGAGCCTGGACAGCGTGCGCGAGACGCCGGCCGACAGCAGGGTCTGTCCGTCGACCTCGTGGATCGCCTGGGCGAGCGCCGTATCCACCAGCGCGGAGCCCATCACCTCCAGGAGCTTGGCGCGCTCCTCCTCGGAGATGTCGCCCGTGGCCATCTTGGGCTTGACGAGGCGGATGAGTCCGGGCAGGGTCAGGCCCTGGATGACGAGGGCGCCCGCCGCGATGAACAGGGCGATCGACAGCAGCAGCGCGCGCATCGGGGCGTGCGTCGAGATCGTCTGCGCCGCGGCCAGGGTGATCGCGCCGCGCATGCCCGCCCAGACGATGACGCTTCCCTCGCGCGGGCCCAGCGGTTCGTTCTCGAAGTAATCCAGGTCGGATCCGCGCATGGCGTTGCGGCGCGCACGACGCTTGAGGCGGCGACGATAGTGGTTGAGCGCATTCTCCCAGTGCTCGGGACTCAGGTCGCGCGCCTGAAGCATGTCGGCGTCGACCTCACAGGCAGCGTTCATGCGCTTTTCGAAGCGCTCGAGGTGCAGAGTTTCGGCGTCGTAGCGGCGCTGGCGATGGGTGCGGCGGTGGTCCAGCCAGGCGAGCATGATGGCGATGAACACGGCTCGGATGATCATGATGAGCGCGCCGAGGGCGACGGCTAGGAAGGCGGCGAAGGCCAAAGCCGCCGGAGAACGCGGCGGTTTCCTCGACAATGCCGAAGGCCTGCAGGCCCATCGTCAGGAAGATCCCGCTCTCCAAGACGAGCGTCATGGTCTCCCAGTTCTGCTGGGTGAAACGCCTATTGGTCGCGGAGATAAAGGCCGCGCGTCGGCTTGAGACGACCAGGCCGGCGACGACGGCCGCGACCAGGCCGGAGCCTCCCAGGTGCTCGGCGGGGATCGAGGCGATGAAAGGCATCGCGAAAGAGAAAACGGTGTTGGCAGAAGGGTCCTTGATGAGGGCGCGCAGGCGCACGCCGACTTCGCCGACGACCCAGCCAATACCCGCAGCGATACCGAGGGCGATGGCGACCTTGCCGATGAGCAGGCCCGGGTTGAGCGCGTGTTCGTCTGCGGCCAGGCCCGCGCTCATCGCGGCGGACAACAGGACGAGCGAGGTCGCGTCGTTGAAGAGCCCCTCGCCTTCGAGGACTGTGATGATTCGGTGGGAGACGCCGGAGCGTTTCGCAATCGAGACGGCGACCGCGTCGGTTGGCGACAGGACCGCGCCCAGGGCGACGCCCCAGGGCAGGGAGATCGCGGGGACCAGCCAGTTGATGACGAAGCCGACCGCGAAGGCGGAGACGAAGACGAGGGGGATCGCGAGCATCGCGACGGCTTGCATCTCGCGCCGGAAGTCCATGGTCGGCATTCGCACGGCCGCCGAGAACAGCAGGGGCGGCAGCACCATCTCGAGGACGATATGTGGTTCGATCTCGATGGCCCCCACCTGGGGCAGGAACCCGATCGCCAGGCCAACGACCAGCAGGATCAGGGGGGATGCCACGCGCACCTTGGGCGCGACGAATTGACATGCCACGATGATGAGCATTCCGGCCAGGGCGATGAGAAGGGGATCCACAGGTTAATTGTATTGTGCGCAACCCCCTCCAGCGCCGTTGCCACCTCACCACAGCGGCTACGCGCACGGCGAACTCGCGCGGAGCACCACACCCCACTCGCCTGCCCTCTGCACCATCACCGGATGTCAAACAGATCCAAACGCGCAGAGCATGTTCTACCATTGACGCATAGGTTTTTAGGAGGCACTCATGACCGCTTACGACCACTCATCGGGGTACACCTACGGCACCGATGCCGTCCCCGCATCCCCGCTCACACTCGAGGATCTACGCCAGATCGAGGCCGCCGCGCACGTCCAGCCCGGTGACGCAGAGCTGCTCTCTCGAGCAGAGCCAGTCCTGGCGCCACACGCCATGGAAATGGTCGACACGTGGCGCGGGATTCTGGCTCAAAAGACGTATCTGGCAGCCCATTCCGCGCACCCGGACGGACAGCCGAACCCCGAGTACGCGCAGGCCTCAAAGCCGCGTTTCGCCCAATGGATCATCGACATGTGCACGCGCGAGCGGGATCAGGCATGGTTGGACTACCAGTACCTGATCGGAGCTCGACACATGACTGCGGCGAAGAACGCGGCGGATGGGGCGGACTCGACGCCCTTCGTGCCACTACGCTACGTCCTCGCCTTCATCGCTCCGACTGTGGAGGTCGGCCACCGTCTCCTGGCGGAGGCCTTCGAGGGCGACGAACTGAGCGCCGTCCGCGATGCCTGGACTCGCGCGGTCACCGTCGCCGTGACAGTGTGGGCGTATGCCTACCGCGATCACCCTGAGCAGTTCTGATCCGGCGCTCGCCACCTACGACTCCCCCATCGGTAGCATCATGCTGGCCGCGCGGGGCGGTGCGCTCGTCGGCTTGTGGGTGGCCGGGCAGCGCTTCTTCGGCTCGCCCTATGGCATCGACGAGGCCTCGGCGCGCTCGGCGCTCAACCTGACCTCGCCCGATTCCCGGGAGGTTGTCCTCGCCGAGGCCGGGTGGGACGAGGCTGACGCGCGAGCTCTGGGCGCGGCGGTGGCCTGGCTCGACGGATACTTCGCGGGCGAGTCCCCTCCCCCACTTGCGTCCCCCTCGCACCCGAAGGCACGGACTTCCAGAGACACGTGTGGGAGGCAATGGACACTATCCCCTACGGCGCGACGCGCACGTACGGGCACCTCACGGCCACGCTGTGGGACGCAGGTGTGCCCGCATCGGCCCAGGCGGTCGGCGGAGCGGTGGGGCGTAATCCCCTACTCCTGATCCGCCCCTGCCACAGGGTCGTGGCGGCCACCAGCCCCGGCGGCTACGCGGCGGGAAGGGACGTGAAAGCCTGGCTGTTTGCGCACGAGGAGGCCACGGCCTCATCTGCCAGCTGACTCAGCCGTTCGCCCGGTCGGCCTCGATCGCCTGCTCGACCAGGGCCTCGTCGACGGGCAGAGCCTCGCGCGCGTATGCGGCGGCATCATCCTGGGTGTCGGCGATCTGCTCGGCGATCGAGTCGGCCTCGCGGCGCAGCTCGGTGCCATCAACGACCGAGGCCTGGGCGAGGGTGCGCGCCTGGGCGCGGTGCTCGTCCGTGTACTCCAGGTCGTCGGCGTGCTTGCGCACGAGGACGCGAATGAGCTTGCGACGCAGGTTCTCCTCGCGCGGGACGGCGGAGCGCTCGCGCAGCCAGCCGACCGCGAGGACGACGAGGAGGGCGACGCCCAGCCACCCGATGATCGGATACATGCCGCCGATCAGCTTCTGAAGCCCATGAGCGAGGCCGCGTAGCCCACGGCGACGACGCCGACGAGGACGATGCGCATGCGGGTGGTCTCCCCGCCCGAGAAGCGGCGCGCCGTCGAGTAGAACAGCGAGAAGACCGTGTTGTAGATGAGCGCGAAAATGATGAGAGTGTAGACGAAGGCGAAAGCCGGGTGGATCGAGCGCGCGATCTCGAGGGCGGGAACGTTCACGTCCCAGATCCGGTCCATGTTCAGGTACAGGCACAGGGCGTCGGCGCCGATGACCAGGGCGATGATGGTGCCACCCACGCGCCCGGCTCGGCGGGCCTCGCCGATGCGCAGCACCGAGCCGCCGAGCACGAAGGCCATGGCGATGCCGTTGACGACGCACAGCGCGAAGTAGTTGATCGTGGAGAGCCACAGGTTGGGTAGCGCCGGGGTGACCTGGGTGGCGGCGGCGTTGAGTTCGGCGACGCCCGGGTGCGGGGTGGCCAGCGAGTAGATGGTAAGGATCGTGATGGCGACGATGATCATGGGCGTGAAGACGCCGATCACCTTCATGATCCGGTCGAAGTCCAGGAAGGCCGTGAGAATAACCAGCACCGCGCACAGGGCGCTTCCCGCCCACGCGGGTAGGCCAAACTGCTGCTCGAGGTTCGCACCCGCACCCGCGAGCATCACGAAGCCCATCGCGAAGCCCGAAAAGACGAGCACGACGTCGATGACGCGGCGCAGCGCCGGGTGGGTGATACGTTCGAAGACCTCGTCGTGGTGGCCGGACCGGTAGTAGGAGCCCAGCTGGAGCGCGACGACGCCGAAGACGACGTTGAGGACGCCCAGGGCCGCGATGCCGATCAGGCCCTTCGCGCCGAAGGAGAGGAAGTACTGGAGCAGGTCCTGGCCACTCGCCAGGCCCGCGCCGATGATGACTCCCACGTAGGCGAAGGCGACAGAGAGGTACTTCTTGGACATAGGGTCCTTCCGATTGCGAACGTTTCACGAGGCCGGGGCCTCGTTCCACGGTAGACGCTCGCCTGGGCGCGCGGCACGTCCGTGGGAAATTGTTCACGCGCGGGAAGGCTCATCCAGACACCGCATGTGTACACAGTGTATTAAAATGACACTATGAACACGCTTGCCACAACCCTATCGACTCGCGAGCTGCGCGCAAACCTCTCCGATGTCCTCGGACGAGCCTCCTACGGTGGCGAGCGTATCGGAGTGACGAAAAACGGCCGTCTCGCCGCGATCGTGATCGGTGTGGACGACTTGTTAGCCCTGGAAGAACTCGAGGACGCGCGCGATCTTGCGGCCTTCCGGGAGGCAGCGCGCAACGACGACGGACAGCGCGTGAGCCTGGCCGATCTGCGCGCTGAACTCAACGACTAGCGATACATCGCTCGTAGCCTCACTTGCCTTCGAGGAGCTGGATCGGCGGGCGCGGCGCCTGCATCGCGTTGATCGGAGCCTCGGGATCCGCGTAACCGAGCGCGAAACCGGTGATGAACCGGTAGCCCTCGGGGATCTCGAACTCGGCTTCGACAGGCTCGCGCCAGGTGGCTAGGATGCCGACCGGGCAGGAGTCGATGCCGCGCGACTTGGCGGACAGGAACAGGGTCTGGAGCATGAGGCCGGCGTCCATGGCGCTCCACGGCAGCATGTCCTCGTGGACGAAGACGAAGCCCATGACGGGCGCGTCGAAGGCCGTGACGTTGCGGCGGTTCACGCGGTTGCGCCCCTCGATGTCGGCGCGCTCGATGCCGTGGATGCCGTAGAGGAGCTTCGCGACCTCGATCTGGGCGGGTCGTACCCTCGTCCGGGTAGCGTTTGCGCACCGGGAAGTCGCCGTCGGGAACGGGGATCTCCACGGTCGGATCCTCAGCCTTGCGGGCGTGGGCGGCGATCTCCTCATCGAAGAGGCGACCGTAGTGTTCACGTAGGCGAGCGGCGCGCTCGCCCGTGGCCAGGGCGACGCGGAAGGCGCGCGTGTTGGACCAGGACGGCGCGGTCGTCGCGTCGGCGAGGATCGCATCGAGGACCTCGGCGGGGATCTCCCGGTCTGTAAAGGCGCGCGTGGAGCGGCGCGAGGCGGTCAGGGCGGAAAAGTCGTTCGTCTCAGCGGCGAGTGTCATGCGCCCAGGCTAACCCGGCCCGACGCTCCCGATCCACCCGGCCCGCCCACCGGACGACTCCGGAGTTTCCATTTAACGATCCCCATAGTGAGTGCGACAAGAAATAATTTCGACTCGATCGTCACGCACGCGATAGACAAGACGATTTGCCGCATCAATGCGGCGTGACCACCACCCCGAGTAACGCCCCTTCAACGGTTCAGCCTTACCAATTCCAGTATCTTGCCCGTTCCTGGCAATGTCACGCAGTAGTGCGTTGATGCGCTTCAGTGTCTTTCGATCCTGAGTCTGCCACCACAGATAGTCCTCCCAGGCCTCGGAGGCCCAGACAAGGTCACGCATCCTCGATCAGCTCTCGCGAGATACCACGCCCAGCCTCCAGCTCCGCAATACCGCGGTCAAGATGAGCAAGGTTGGAACGCGAGTAGAATCCATCAACCTCCAAAACGAAGGGAATCCGCTGCTCCCGCGCCACCTTCTTCGCAAAGATCGTGAACGCGGTATTCATAGAGAGACCCATCTCTTTGCAGGCACGCTCCATCGCGGCCTTATCCTCAGCGTCGAGTCGAACCGTCACCGTAGCGGTCGCCATTTGACACCTCCAAAATCGACATATAGATAGCTATATGCTATCAGATCGATAGCACATTGAAGACTCTGACAGCACACTCCACCCAGAGAACGCAGAAGTACTACCTTTACCGCGCCAGGGCTTGCTCGAAGGCCGCCACGTCCTCCTCGGGGGTCGCCCAGGAGGTGCCGATGCGCGCGAGGTAGCGGCCATCGGGCAGGGTCTCCCAGATGCTGTAGCGCACCTTGTCCGACAGGCGCTCGTGCCCGGCCTGGTCGAGGGCCACGAAGGTCAGGTTGGTCGGCGAGTCCATGGTGACAACGTAGCCGGCGCGCTTGAGCGCCTCGCGAATCCGCGCGGTCGCCTTAACGGCGGGCTCACCGATCGTCAGGTAGAGGCACTCCTCGAAAAGCGCCTCGAACTGCACGCCCAGGAGGCGCCCCTTCGCCATGAGCGCACCGTGCTGCTTCATGTGGGTGACGAACTGGCGGATCGAGCCGCGCTCGGGGATGACCACGGCCTCGCCGAAGAGGGAGCCGCACTTGGTGCCGCCGATGTAGAAGACGTCGGTCAGGCGCGCCAGGTCGGCGAGCGTCACGTCGTTGGCGGGCGAGGCCAGCGCGTAGGCGAGGCGCGCGCCATCGGCAAAAAGCTTGAGGTCGCGCTCGCGACACACGGCGGAGAGTTCCTCGAGCTCGCGCAGGGAGTAGAGGGTGCCGTACTCGGTGGGCTGCGAAATATAGACGAGGGCGGGGGCGATCATGTGGTCACGCGCACCGTCGCCCTCCCACGCTGAGCAGATGCGTTCGACGTCAGCCGCGTTGATCTTTCCTTCGACGGCGGGGGTGTCGAGGATCTTGTGGCCGCCGCGCTCGACGATGCCAGCCTCGTGCATGTTGATGTGGCCGGTATTGGGGGCGATGACGCCCTGCCAGGGCAGGAGGATCGCATCGATGACGGTCGCGTTCGTCTGCGTGCCGCCGACCAGGAAGTACACGTCGGCGTCGGGGGCCTGGCAGGCCTCGCGGATCAGGTCGCGGGCGTGCTCGCAGTGCTCGTCGGTGCCGTAGCCGCTCGACTGTTCCATGTTGGTGGCGACGAGCGCGTCGAGCACCCGGGCGTGCGCGCCTTCCTGGTAGTCACTGGAGAAGTTCGGCAGCGCAGGAGAAGAATTCACGCGGCCATTATTCCACGCGCTTGACCAGATAATTCCCGTTTCCTCACGAAGATCTATTCTCGCTGGACCTGAAGGACTATCCTGACTTTCGCCGGGCGATGCTGCCAGGCTTCCCGATACGAAAGTGAGGGCATCGCATGATGCCAACCACGCACGGAGAACAGGCGAGCACAATCAACCGCGACTCGCAGGCCTACTGGAACAAGCGGGCCGCGACGTTCACGCGCAGCGCGACCAGCGACTACGAGCGTTGGCTCCTGGACCTCCTCGCGCTCGAGGCGGGCGAGACGATCCTCGACATGGGGTGCGCGACGGGCACTCTCGCCGTCCCCCTCGCCCGCGCCGGGCACCGCGTGCACGGCTGCGACTTCGCCGAGGCCATGCTGGCCATCCTCGACGAGCGCGCGGCAGCAGAGAATCTGCCGATCACCTCCCACCTGCTCGCCTGGGAGGACGACTGGGAGGAGGCGGGCCTGGGCGAGAACAGCGTGGATGTCGCCTTCGCGTCACGCTCCCTCATGAGCGGAGACGTGCCCGCTTGCGTGCGCAAGCTCGACGCGGCGGCGCGCTCCCGCGCGGCGGTCGTCGTACCAGACAGCCTGCTCCCCTCCCGCGACCCACGCCTGCTCACCTACCTGGGACGCGCGGCGAGGCGCCCGAGCATCGCCCACGACGTGACCCGCGCGCTCGCGTCCCTGGGGCGTATCCCGGCGTTCGCGACCACGCGATCCTTCCGTCCCATGCGTTTTTCTTCCTTCGACGAGGCCCGCGCGGACCTTCGTCGCCTGGCCGGCCCCAAGCCGTTCACCGCGCGCGAGCACCGACTCTTCGACGCCTACGCCACCCAGCACTTCGTGCGACGTGCCGCCGAATCCCCGTCCGGGGAGCCGTCGGAGATGTGGGTCCTCGACTACAAGTTGCCCGTCACCTGGGTATTCATCGGCTGGCGCACCAACGGGAGCACGTGGGCCTAGGCAACCCCGGCCTCGCCCCTGGATTAGTCCGCGTCGGGGCGGCGTCTGCGGGCCTTGAGTTCGGAGCGCCTCTTCTTGGCGTCCAGGCGGCGCAGCTTGGACGCGCGCGTCGGCTTTGTGGCGCGCCGCGGGACGGGCGGAGTCAGCGCCGCCCGCAGGATCTCGCCGAGGCGTTCACGCGCGGCGGCCCGGTTGCGGCGCTGGGAGCGGCGCTCGGCGGCCGTGACGGTGAGGACGGTACCGGTGAGTCGCTCGCCGAGCACCGACAGGGCGCGCTCGCGCTGCTTCTCACCCAGGGCGCTCGTCGAGCCGAGGTCCAGGCTCAGCTGCACGCGCGAGTCGGCGGTATTGACACCCTGGCCGCCGGGGCCCGAGGCGTGAGAGAAGCGCTCGACCAGCTCCCCCGCGGGCACGACGAGGCCGCGCGGGCAGCCAGGCCCGGGAGGGATGCGCAGATCGTCCATGGGACCAGTGTGCCACCCGCGAGCCGAGGCGGAGCACTATACCCTGCCCCGTCCTCGTGAACCCGAGGGCGCTGAACGTACGTAGGAGCCGCCGTACATTTATACGTCGCCTCTCACGTATGACGGTCAGGCCATGAGCGCAGCGACCTGCTTCTTCAGGTCTGGCAGCACGTCGGAGGCGAACCAGGGGTTCTTTTTCATCCACATCTGGTTGCGCGGCGAGGGGTGGACCAGGGGGGAAGTAGGTGGGCAGATACTGCTCGTAGTCGCGCACGACGTCGGTCAGCGACGCCGAGGAGGGCAGATGCAGGTAGCGCCTGGTCGCGTAGGCCCCGACGAGGATCGTCATCTCGAGCTTCGGCATGAGCTCAAGCAGGCGCGGGTGCCACGTGTCGGCGAAGTCCTTGCGCGGCGCCAGGTCACCGCTCTTTCCCGTGCCCGGGAAATAGAAGTCCATGGGGACGATCGCGAGTTTGCCCGAGTGATAGAACGTATCGCGGTCGACGCCCATCCAGTCGCGCAGCCGGTCGCCGCTGCGGTCGTTCCACACGATGCCGGTTTCCTCGGCGACGCGCCCGGGTGCCTGGCCGACGATCATGATGCGACACTGAGGCCCCGCGTAAAACAGCGGCCCCACGCCTCGCTTCGTGTACGAGGCGTTGGCCGGGTCTGCGGCAATCTCCTCGGCGATTTTCTGGAAGCGCGGATCCGTGATCTCAGGGGTCATGCCTCCAGGGTATGCCACCCCCGCGAGCGCGCGACCCCCGAAGCTTCGGAGGTCACACGCCGCACACACGCCATAGTTCCCCACAAATGTCGCATGCAATTCCCCGAACAGCTATTTCACCAACCCCTCACAAACCCCGGAATTTCAACGATCATAATTCAAAACATGAAAGACCGGCGGGGGAATTGCATGCGGAATTGGAGGGGAAACGTAGCGCAGAACCGGCCACGCCGATGAGTAGCTGCGTACACGCCGATGAGTAGCTGTGTACACGCCGATGAGTAGCGATAGACACACCAATTGGTAGGGACGCATCGGGTGGGCATACAGTGGAGCGCATGACGACGACTGCACGCATAACGACGAACGGGCCGAGGCGCGGCCAGTGAACACAAGGTTTGTACGAAGCTCCCGACGTTTCCGCCTCACCGCCATCATCGCGCTGTGCCTGCTCGCCCTCGCAGGGGTCACGTCGTTCGCACTCAATCGCTCGGGTCACGGACAGAAGGATCCTTCCCCCATCGCCTACGAAGAAGACGAGGATCCCTTGCCCGAGGGCGTCGCCGCCCTCATGGACACGGCCAAGTCGCTGCATGGCACGATCGACACGATCACCTACGAGCAGAGCTACGAGGGGACGACATACACCAAGCAGGCGTACGTGTACGTTCCCGCATCCTACGCTTCAAACAAGCCTGCGAACGTCCTCTATCTGACGCACGGTTGGTGGGGGAACGCCGCCGGTTTGGCCTCCGGTGTCGCGCCTATCGTCGATGAGCTGGAGACGGCCGGCAAGGTTGCACCGACGCTGGTTGTGTTCGCGACCTACTATCCGGACCGCTCGTTCGCGACGGACGACTACGAGGACGACTACGCGCTCAATCGCTTCTTTGCAACGAGCGAGATCGATACGCTCATCGACACGATCGAGTCTCGCTACACGACGTTCGCCCGCGGGGACACCTCGGACGAGTCGCTGCGAGAAACGCGCAGGCACCGCGCCTTTGGCGGTTTCTCGATGGGCGCGACGACCACGTGGGACGTATTTGCCCTGCGTCCGCAGTACTTCTACGGGTATATGCCGATGGCTGGCGAGTCGTGGATCGGGCGCGAGGAGGAGGCCGACTCCCCGCGCATCGCCGAACTGGTGACCGCAGGCGTCGAGCGCGCCCAGTACGGCCCGCAGGACTTCCGCATCCTCGCGTCGGTCGGCTCAGAGGACCCCGCCCTGTGGGACATGACGCCGCAGATTGATGAGCTCCGCGAGGACTATCCCGACCTTATGACCGAGGACAGCCTGCAGCTGTGGATCGACGAGGGAGAAACCCACTCCATGGACTCGGTCGGCAACCAGGTCGAACACAACCTGCCGCTGCTGTTCCCGGGCAAGTAGGGCGCGCCACCCGCGCCGCGCGATGACATGGCACTGCGCCCCGGCCTCGTTCCTTTTCTCAGGGACGAGGCCGGGGCCAGTTGATAGGTAAGCGAGGCCCTTATGCGCGGGGCTGGCGCTCCGCCCACTCGCCGAGGCTCACGCGCGGACCCGTGAAGAACGGGGTGTCCTCGCGCACGTAGAGACGCGCCTCGGTGTAGCGCTGGGCGTGCATGACGCCCTCGAGGCGATCCAGGCTGTCGGCCTCGAACGCGAGCACCCACTCGTAATCGGAGAAGCCGAAGGCCGACAGGGTCGAGCCCTTGACGTCCGGGTACTGCGCGAAGCCGTTGCGACCGTGTTCGGCCATGATGCGGGCGCGCTCTTCGGGGGCCTTCAGGTACCAGTCGTAGGAGCGCACGAAGGGGGTAGACCATCGCCCAGTCGCGGGGCGCGACGCCGCCGAAGCAGGCGGGAATGTGGCGCTTGTTGAACTCGGCGGGGGTGTGCAGGCCCATGCAGGACCACACGGGATCCAGGAACTTGCCGAGCGCGCTGGCGCGCAGGCGGTGGTAGGCGTCCTGCAGGACCTCGGGATCGTCGTCGAGCCACCACACCATCAGGTCGGCCTCAGCGCGGAAGCCGGACACGTCGTAGAAGCCGCGGATTTCCGCGCCCGCACCCTTCACGTAGTCCAGGGACTCGGCGATAATACGGCCGCGCTCGCCGTCGTCGGCGGGCAGGGACTCCCCCAGCGCGAACACGGAGTAGAGGGCGTAGTGCTGCTTGTTGTTGACCTCGTCGAAGTCGACGTCCGTCGCGTCGCGCGGGTCAGTGACGCGGACGTGAGCGGCATGCGAGTGGGGCGTCGCCTCGGTGCCCGCGTGGCGGGCCTGGTGGCGCGCGGCGTGCTCACCGACTCGGTCCGGCACTCCTGCGGGATGTCCCGGGTTTTCCGGGTTCTGCTCGGGCGGCACGACGGCGTGGGGATGCGGGGTAGACATGGAGTCCTCCTGGGTTGTGGCTGGTTGACCGGCGGCTCGGCTGGGCGCGCCGGAAGAATGAGGGGCGGTGCCGGGGTGGGTGCTGGCACCAGCGGACGAGGCATGGCCTGGGCGCGCCGGGGAGAGGCAGCAGTCGCTCGGGCACACGGTGTGGAAGGGGCCGGTGCCCGTAACCGTCACGCGCGCGGGCCCTCTCGCCTCGTGCCTGGGCTGCGCGCTCTTCGAGCACGTCGACCAGGGAGGACACAAAGCCCGGGTCGGTGGAGACGGTGTCGGCGCGCTCGTAAGGAATCCCCAGGCGCGCGGCCGTCTCCTTCGCCTCGGTGTCGAGGTCGTAGACAACCTCCATGTGGTCGCAGATGAACCCGATCGGGACGACGACGGTGCCAGTCAGCGGCGTTGTGTCGGCGGCGATCTCGTCGAGGAAATCGTTGATATCGGGTTCGAGCCAGCGGGCCTGCGGGGGTCCCGACCGCGAGCAATACACGAGGTCGTAGCCCAGATCGGCGCGCCCAAGGACGCGCCTCAGCTCCGGCATGATCGCTTGGATGAGGGCGTGGTGCTGGGCGACGTAGCTGATTTCGGTTGCGGGGGTTCCCGCCGGCGACGAGGCCTCACTCCCCTGCTGCTCACCACGATCGTCCGAGGCAACCACTGCCTCGTCGATCGAGGGACGGAACGGGAAGGGCGAAGATCCCGCCTCCATGCTCACGGGGATGGAGTGGGTGACGAAGATCAGGCGAATCCCTGCCGGGTCGACGCCGCGCGCCGTCAGAGCTTCCCACGCGCGCCGGACGGATGCAATCTGCGCGCTCGCCATACCGGGGGTCGAGTAGTAGGGGCGGACCTTGTCCAGGACGATATCGGCGTCGGGGTTGTCGGCGCTATCCTCAGCGCCCAGTACGATCGTCCCCCACTTCTCGCGCAGGGCCTGAGCGGCCTCGGCGAGGTCTTCGCGGTACTGACGACACCCCGAGTACGAGGCGTAGGCGGAGGTGGGCAGGACGAGGATGCGTCGGGCACCGGCCCCCGCGAGCTCGTCGAGACCTTCGGCAACAAAGGGGTGCCAGTTGCGGTTTCCCCACCCGACGGGGATGTCGTGCCCGCGGCGGGCGAGCTCGGCGGACAGGTCGGCGATCAGGCGCTGGTTGCAGGCGTTGATGGGAGAGACCCCGCCGAAGCGCTTGTAGTGCGCGGCGACCTGGAGCAGGCGCTCGTCGGGGATTCCGCGACCGCGCGTCGCGTTGCGCATGAACGGGAGGACGTCCTCCTCGCCGTTCGGGCCACCGTAGGACAGCAGCATGATCGCGTCGTAGGTATCCATACCTGGCACTTTCGCTCCTCCTTCAGGCCTCGCGCAGACAGTCTAGGTCCGCTTCCCTCCCCCACGCAGCGACAGATTGTCAGAAAAACTCGTGAATTCAGCGTTTTCCTATGGTCACACAGCGCCACCTTGCACCCAGAAGTTAACACTGTTAACCTTACTGGCGACACAAAGTTAACAGCGTTAACCGATGGGAGAATCACCGTGTCACACCCACATGCTCCAGGCCTGGATGCCCGGGGAATCCACAAAAGCTACGGCACTCACGAGGTCCTGCGCGGGGTCGACCTGCGCGTCAGCCCAGGTCAGGTCCTCGGCCTGCTCGGACGAAACGGGGCCGGCAAGTCCACGCTCATCACGATTCTGTGCGGCCTGCGCCGCGCCGACTCGGGAAGTATTAGCGTCTGCGGCCACCGCCCCGCATCCGCCGAGGCCGCACGGTCAATCGGATACGCACCGCAGGAACTGGGCATCTACCCCGACCTGAGCGTCGCCCAGAATCTGGCGGCCTTCGGAGAACTGCACGGACTTCGCCGACGCGAGGCGGCCTCGCGCGCGGGTGAAGTAAATGGACCTGCTCGGCCTGGCCGAGAAACGAGGGCAGCGCGCCTCGCACCTGTCGGGCGGGCAGCAGCGCAGGCTCCACACAGGCATGGCGATCATGCACTGCCCGCGCCTGGTGTTCATGGACGAGCCGACCGTCGGCGCGGACGTGGAGGCGCGCAGCCAGATCCTGCGCGCGGTCCGCCAGCTCGCCGACGACGGAGCGGCCGTCGTCTACACCTCGCACTACCTGGCGGAATTCGAGGAGCTCGGCTCCGACATTGCGATCCTGAACGAGGGGCACGTCGTCGCGAACGGCACGCTCGAAGAGATCGTCTCTCGCCACGGGCGCGCCGAGGTCACGCTCGAGTTCGACCGCCCCGTCCCCTCGATCGACGGATGGAGCGCCGACGGCAGGTGCCTCCAACTCATCGGGGACGAGGCCGACCCGGGCTCGCGGATCGGCGAAGCCCTGGCCTCGCCCACCCTCGAAGGCGCGCGCCTGACGGACGTGCGCATCATGCAGGCGAGCCTGCACAACGCGTATCTGCAGATCATCAAGGAGAGTGACCATGTCGCAGCTTAAGCAACTCGGGGCAATGACCCGACTGAACATTCGGCTTCAACTCACCGACCCGGCGCCCACGCTCATCCTGACGGTGATCCCCCTCGTCTTGATTCCCTTCATGATGCCGGCGTTCAAGTCGATGCTTCTGGCCGACGGCTACACGGGCGTCACCGGTGCCGAACAGGCAGTGCCGTCAATCGCGATCCTCTTCTCGTTCCTGGCCGTGCAGAACATCATCAGTTCGTTCTTCAACGAGCGTTCGTGGGGCACGTGGGAGCGCCTCGAGGCCTCCCCCACCTCGCGCGCGTCCATTCTGACGGGCAAGGCGCTGGTCGCCTTCCTCATGCAGACCGTTCAGATCGCGGTTGTCCTCGCGCTCGGCGCTCTCGTCTTCGGGTATCGACCGACTGGTTCCCTCGTCGCGTTGGCCGCGATTCTCCTCAGTTTCTCGGCGGTTCTGTCGGCGCTTGGCGTCGCGCTCGCGCTGTGGTCACGCAGCCGCGACGCGGCCCTGTCACTGTCGAACATTATCGGCATGCTGGCGGCCGGCATCGGCGGCTCCTTCTCCACGGTCTCCTCGTTCCCCGATTGGGCGCAGCACGCCGCACGCCTGTCCCCCGCCTACTGGGCGATCACCGCGATTCACGAGGTGAGCCTGGACGGGGCGGGACTTGCCGACGTCGGGACGCGGATCGGCGTCCTGTGGGGTTTCTTCGCGGTGATCGCGGGGCTGGCACTGATACAGTTCCGGTATCACAGGGAGTAACGTCCACCGAAGCGGAGAGTCCATGCCTCAATCGAAGCAGCGCGCGCTATCGCGAGAGATCATCTTGTCGACCGCGCTCGACTTGGTTGACGAGGAGGGACTCTCCGCTTTGTCTTTGCGGTCCTTGGGAAAACGTCTCGGCGTCTCCCAGGCCGCTTTTTATCGTCATTTCCCAGACAAGGCGGCCCTCCTGGAGGGTATTGCCGAGCAGGTCTGGCGCCTCACTTTCGAGTCCTTCCTCGACCGAGTAGATACCGGGGCGTTCGATCCCGAATCGACGCCCACGCCCACGCCCACGGCGAGCGAACCACCCGAGGACGCCCTCACCTCGCCCCTGGTGATCTACATGCGCACCTACGCGCATTGCCTGGCCCAGACGCTGCGCTCCCACCCGGGCGCGGTCATGCTGCTACTCACGCACCCGATGTCGACACCCGAGCAGCTCGCGCTCCTGGCGCAAGTGTTCGTGACGCTCGCCCGGCACGGTTTCACGCCGAACGCGGACATGCTGGGGCTGGTCAACGCCGTGTCGATCTACACGACGGCATTCATCGCCGCCGAGGTCGTTCCGCCCGTGGGCGGCTCCCCCGAGCAGCCCACCGACCTGTCGGCCGCGAGCGCCGCACTCGATCCCGAGGACGCGCAGGCGCTACGCCCGCTCATCGAGGATCTCCTGGACGGTCGCTACGACTTCACCGCTCAGTTCGAACGAGGCCTGGAGGCGATCCTGCGCGGCTGGAACTGAGGCTAGCCGACCAGTTCCTCGACCTCGCGCACGATGCGCGCGCCACCGCCGAGCGAGCACAACTCCGCGCGCACCCCTCGGATCCCCGAGGTCAGGGCGGGCTCATCGACGAGGGTGCGCGCGGCCTCGGCAATATGAGCGGGCTTGGGCGCGCGCACGCTCAGGCCGCAGTGCGCGTTTTCCGCGGCCTCGGCGTTGAATTGACGCTCAAAGACACGACCCGGGACAATGACCTGCAGGGACTTCATAGGACAGGGCGTCCATCACCGAGTTTTGCCCGCCATGGTGCACGAAGACGCGGGCGCGAGGGAGGAGCTCGACAAAGTTGAGGCGAGGCGCGCAGGTCACCTCGTGGTCCCCCGCGGCATGGGTAGCGTCGGGCACGCCCGCGACGTAAACGTCGCAGCTCAGCACCTCTGCGAGTTCTCGCCCGGCGCGCACGGCCACGCCCTCGGGGACACTGCCCACACCGAGGTAGACGAGGGCGCAATCGCGAGGCGTCGGCGTCAGTGCGAGCGGCTCGTCCAGGAACCCGCAGTAGACGGCCCGCTCCCCCGCGCGCGGTTCCAGCGTCGGGCAGCTCGGGATGAAGCGCCGTGCCATCCCCTCGAAGATACTCAGCGACGAGGCCGGGGCGGGCATTCCCATCTCGCGGAGCAGGCGTCGAATGCCCGCGGATTTGCGCGGGTTGGAAGCATAGGAGGCGGTCGTCGGCTGCGAGCCGCTGCCCACACACGGGATGCCCTCGGCGCGGGCGGCGATGATGGCGGCGAGGTTGAACTCCGAGTAGACGACGTCGGGGCGCGCGGCTCGTATATGGGCGCGGAGGACCTCGACGGCGGCGCGGGTGTAGCGCTCGTCGAGGGCACCGGTCAGCCAGAGGACTTCCTCGAAGCTGTGCACGGGCTTACGGCCCGTGAGGCCGAGTCGCGAGGCCAGGGGGAAGGTGTGGCGCGCAATGGCGTCTGGCAGGCCGAGAGGCGAGGACACCGGAATCTCGAGCGTCGGGCCGCCTGGATCGGAACAGTTGCCGTCGTCTCCCCACACGAGCGTGACCTCGTGGCCGCCATCCCGGAAGGCGTGGGCGACGCGCTTCGCGCGCGACCATGGTCCACCCATCCGCGAGCGGGCAACCATGGGAACGACGAGAACCTTCACGATTCAAGGGTACGCCGCCCGCAACCGCGTGCCCGCAGCACGCCCAGGCATCGACACAAGGAAGGGGCGACCCTGAACACCGATAAGGTCGAGGACGCAGGCTGAGCGGCTACACCACTAGCGGCCCAGGCGCTTGACGAAGCGGAACATGTAGTCGGCCTCGCCCATCGGCTCGCCCGCTCCGCGGGGATGCGAGGTGTCGGGGTGGTGTTCGTTGAAGAACTCGACGATGTGGAAGCCGCACTTGTTGACGTAGAAGTGGATGTTGCGCACCTCGAAATAGGGTGTTTCCAGGGTCCATTCCCTCACCTGCGGGTGGGCGGCCTCGATGGCGAACCAGGCGCGCGTCCCCACTCCCTTGGAATGAACCGATGCCTTCATTGCGAAAAGGAGAATCTCGCCTCGATGCCCGACGATGGTGAGGATGACGTTGCCCACGACATTGCCGTCCTCAAGGATGCGATAGGCGAGCGCTCCCGGCGCATTCAGGGACTCCTCAATGTCGGACAGTGGGAGGATCGGCTGCGCCGTTGCACTGCCCTCGCTGGGACCAGACGGAGACTGCTCACGCGCGGCGAGACGTTCCCCCACGAAGGATCCCTGCGGGTTGCCCTGGAAGTGCTCGAAAGATTCCTGAAAGTCCGCGATCAGCGCAGGACGCTCGGTGTCAGTCAGGGGCACAAGCATGATCGTCATGGGCTCATCGTATCTGTGAACGGCTGCAAATCTGACAGCAGGGGCCTCTGTGCTCAGCATCCTGGAGATGGGGCCCAACGACGCGAGCCCCGAGCTCATCCGCGCGCGACGTCAGACAGTCGACGCCGGAACACGTGCAGCGCCGGTAAGCTAAGCGTGGTCACCGTCCGAACCCACGCGAGGAGGCATTCATGGACAAGCGAGATCGCATTCGAGGGGCAATGATCGGCTGCGCCGCAGGAGACGCACTGGGGTACCCGGTTGAAGCGCTGTCAGAGGCCGCGATCGTCGAACGCTATGGCCTGCGCGGGATCACCGACTACGACTTGGATGAGAACGGAACCGCGCGTATCACCGCGGACACGCAGCTCATGCTGCTGAGCGCAAATGGGATCCTCTTCGCTCACACGCGAGGGGCCCTGCGCGGGATCATGGCCCCTGTGTACCAGTATTTCGACGCTTTCTACATGGACTGGTATCGGCTCCAGACAGAGAAGCGGCCGCGCCGAGCCCGGTGCGGATGGATTAACGCCTACCCTGCCCTGTCCGCGAAACGCGCGCTGTCTCCCACCGTCGTGAAAGTTGCCGCATCCAAAAAAGTTCGGATCGATGGACAAGCCCATCAACGACTCGAAGGGCTCCGCGTGCCTGCTGCGGGCAGTCCCCATCGGCCTGTCCTACTTCCGCGACCCTGCCTACATTCTCGATCTGGGGGCAAACACGGCGGCGCTCACGCACGGTCACGAGCTCGCATGGATGTCGTCGGCGGCGCTTGCGCTGATCGTCTCGCACATCATCCACACGGAGCTGTCCACCACCGAGGCCGTGAATAAGACCTTGCCAGTCCTGTATGAGACGTTCCCCGATTCCCGCAAGGCCGTCAACGAGCTGTCGTCTACCATCCACTCCGCCATGTCGCTTGCCACCTCAGCCGCAAGCGACCTGGATGCAATCCACGCCCTCGGCAAGGGGTGGGTCGCCGACGAGGCCTGGCAATTGGCATCCTGTGCGCGCTACGCCACGAGAACGACATCGCGGGAGCAATGACATTCGCCGCCAACCACGGCGGAGACTCCAACAACACGGCGGCAATCGCGGGGACGCTCGTCGGAGCGCGAAGCGGTTTCAATGCGATCCCCGACAGGTTCGTTGACAGGCTCGAGCTCGTCGACGTCATCCTCGAGCTGGCCGACGACGTCACCACGGACTGCCCAATGTACGATTGGGGCCCGAGTAATCCCGTGTGGGAACACAAGTACATCCACAGCGACTACGCCTATTGGCGCAGACGCACTCCGGAGGCCAAGGAGGCCAAGGAAAACGTGGAAAACGAGGACAAGCAGACTGACTAGGCCAGCGACCCTGTGGAGCTACAGTTCGAGCCTCATGTGCACGAGCTCCTGGTAGCCCGCAGCCGTGGACCGGTAGCCCCGGGGGTTGCGTCCATACTCCTCGAACCCCGCGCGCCCGTAGAGGGACACCGCGCGTTGATTGTCAGCCACTACCTCGAGCTCGAGCTGGGTGTAGCCCGCCCGGCGCGCACAGTCGATGCACGCCTCCATGAGCGCTCGGCCGATCCCCATCCCCCAATACTCCTGGAGCACGCTGATCCCGAAACACGCCCGGTGAACTACCTTGCGCCTACCGCCCACCGCCGTGATTCCGGCGCTCCCCACGATCCGCCCACCGAGGACGGCGACGAGCTCAACCCCATTGTCACTGCGTTCCGTTTCCGCCAGCGAGCGAGCCTCTTGTTCATCGTCGACGCTTTGCTCGTCCGGATAGACAGCAGGTAGTCGGTCTCCGCATGCGTGCGCTGCATGATGTCACGCAGCGCACGGGCATCCGACGCGACGGCGTTCCGCACGAGGAGTTCCACCCCACCCTTTAACAGCACCGTTTCGGCGTACCTCATCGTCGGATTCCTTGTCTCCCTAGCCGCACGGTTCTTGACAACAGTGTGAACGCCCCACAGCATACTGTCAGCCTGAAATAGCTACACGCTCCAGACCTCAGCCCGTCCCAATGACCGGGCAGCGCTGACGGCAACCATCAGGCAGAGACAGGACCGTTCAAGCAGCTTGACCCGCTAGGGACAACACCATTGCACATTGACACCAGGGAGAACTAGAATACATTGTATTCAGCTTGAGGAGGTCACCATGCCCACCATGACGATGCGCCTTGACGAAACGGACGCCGAGGTCGTGCGCAAGTACGCCGAATTTGAAGGAAAAACAATCTCTGACTTCGTTCGAGATGCCGTCTTCGAGAAGATCGAGGACCAGCAGGACCTCGCAACTCTGCGCGAGGCGATCGCTGCAGACAACGGCGTTCGCTACACCCACGAGCAGGTACTCGCGCAGCTGGGCCTGTAAATGTCCTACCACGTTGAGTACAGCGACACAGCCCTGAAACAACTGAAGAAATGGACCGATTCGACGCGCGACTCATCACGTCATGGATCGGCAAAAACCTCGAGGGCTGCTCCGACCCCCGCATCCACGGCAAAGGACTGACCGCCAACCGATCAGGCGAGTGGCGCTACCGCATCGGCAACTACCGCGCTCTGTGCATCATCGAAGATGACCGCCTCATTATCGAAGTCTTTTCCGTCGGACACCGCCGACACATCTACCAGTGATATCACTAGCAAGGCCCCGGCACACGATCGACTCTGTGCACTTCACGCGAACTCGCCCCGGCCTCGTTCATAGTCCCAGGCACGAGGACGTCGATTAAATCGCGTTGCCGCCATATCCTGGGTGGAGGGCCTCAACGACGTGTGC
The DNA here is from genome assembly GCA_916438365.1 of uncultured Sanguibacter sp. The sequence continues at coordinate 50,730 of CAKAEY010000010.1, read as the reverse complement.
CCTATCGACAAAGAGGGAGATTCGCAATGAGTGGCATCGACTGGGAGGCTGCGGCAAACCACTGGATCGCGCAGGAGAGCGCAGAGACGCGCATGCCCGAGGCTGACTTGGTCGCGGAGATCGAGGTTTTCCTGGCCAGGCACAAGATCTGCACGCTGGCGACCGCCGGGAACGGTATCGTGCGCAACACGACGGTCGAATATCTCTACGCCGAAGGGGCGTTCTGGATCATCAGCGAGGGCGGCCTAAAGTTCCGCGCCCTGCAGGCCAACAAGAACGTGTGCCTGGCGATCCATGACGACGATATTTCGTTCTCGACGCTGGCGGGCTTGCAGGTCACGGGCACGGCCGAGGTCGTTGAGCCTTTCGGCGAAGACTACGCTCACGCCTGCGAGCTGCGGGGTCTCCCCATGGAGCGCCTGCGCGCCATGCCCTTCGTCATGAACATCATCAAGGTGACCCCCACGCGCTTCGACTACGTCGACGGCACGCTGAAAGAGCGAGGCTTTTCCCCGCGCCAGCACGTCGAGTTCTGGCGGCACGCCTAGCGTCCAGTGGCGTGAACAATCCACATGCCTGCTCGGGGACTCCCCTGACGCTCGAGGACGCCTTCTTCCTTGAACTGCGCGACGATGCGCTCAGCGCTTCGCTTCGAGCATCCGAGGTGCTGCGCGAGCTGGGCGACGGTTGACCGCGTGTTGTCACGGAAGAAAGCGAGCGCGCGGGCGCGCTCCGCGTCCGCTGCACTCTCTGGCCGCGCGTACGGAAGTATGGCTTCCCTGATTGCTTCGAGCATGAACTCCACGAAACTCTCACACGAACCGGTCGCACCCGAGCGGGCCAAGGCCTCGTAATAGTCCGCCTGCCGCCTCCTGATCGCGGACTCGATGGGCACCCAGGCCAACACCGGACGCCACCGCGACAACAGTAGTGTGTGCCAGAGACGTCCCGTCCGACCATTCCCGTCAGAAAAGGGGTGGCAGAACTCGAACTCGAAGTGGAAAATGCACGAGACGAGGAGAGGGTGCATGCGCGTTGCTCTCAGCCACTCGAAGAGGCCATCCATCACCTCGGGGACGTAGGCTGCCGGAGTCCCGGCATGGATGAGTGTATCCCCGTTGAACACACCGACATTGCCCGACCGAAAGCGCCCAGCATCGGGGACGAGGCCACCCATCATCACGCGGTGAACGCGCAGCAAATCCTCCAACGAATGAGGATCGAGCTCAGGAATAAGGTCGTAGGCGGCGCGCGCGTTTTCGACTTCGAGGATGTCGCGCCGGTCTCCGAGAACCCGCTTTCCGTCGATAATCGCGCTCACCGCGCGCTCATCAAGCTTGTTGCCTTCGATGACGAGCGAGGAAGTAGATCGTCTGGATCCGCAGCTCCCGACGCAACGTCGGGCTGGTCGACAGGGGGGCTTGAGGCGACAGCATGCCGACGAGCTCAGCGATCTCCATGCACAGCGCAACGATCGCGTCGGTGCGTTCAAACGACGGCTCGTAGGCCATGACCACCCCCCATTACCGCCACAATTATACCGCCACTGGCGGTGATCGCGTGGCACTCAAGGACAGATGGTCCACGAAACGGCAGGAGGCCTCGTCGATTGACGAGGCCATGGCCGGGAGAGCGTGAAACGCTCAGTCGGTCCCGTGAAACGCTCAGTCGGTCCCATGGAACACCCAGGCGCGACCGCGCACGCCGCGCGCGATGTAGCTGGCACCGGCGAGCGCGAGAGCCACACCCAGGCCGGTGTAGAAGAAGGCGATAAACCAGTCGGGGAAGACGCCCGCGGCGCGCATTCCGATGCCGAAGGACATCATGAACGCCATCATCATGTAGCTCTTGCGATCAAAGAAGCGCACGACGTGGTGACGATCCCCTTCCAGGTCGGCGATGCGCTGGGCGTTCTTCTGGACGAGCCTGGAAAACATCGGATGGAACGCGCAGAAGATGGCGATGGCGCCGCCCGCGAGCGCCAGGAAATAATCGCCGCGACTCCGCGCATGTCGACGGCCGCGCGCACGCCGAGGATCGCGACGTTCAGGCCCGCGAGCAGCCAGACGATGCCGGCGACGGCGATCAGGGGCTGCTTCTTGATGCGGAATCGACTCATTTCTTAGCATCCTTTTCTTCTACGGTGTCGTCATACAGGGCGGCATCGAGGAGGGCGAGGAGCGTCTCACACTCGCCGCCCTCCATGAGCGAAGCGAAAATACTGCGCAGCACATAGCGACACAGGGCCTCGGCGCTCATGGGGCCGACGAGCCGGGAACGAACCACGGCCTCGTCCGCGTCGAGGACGCGCGCGAGTCCGCGCTCGATGTGGGCGAGCATGGGGGCACGCACGGCCTCGAGGGCTTCCTGTTCACCGCTAGGCAGGCGGCGCATCTCGGCGAACCAGTCGACGCTCATGTCGGCGCGCGCGGCGCATAGGGCCTCGCAGAATCGCCGCACGTAGGAGGTGAAGCGCTCGCCGGGGTGCACGGCGCACAGCTCGTCGGAGAGGTTCTCCTCGAAGAAGCGGGTGAGCACGGCGGCCGTCAGGTCCGCCTTGGTTGGGAAGTAGCCGTAGACCGAGCCGACCGCGATGCCGCACGCGGCGGCAACCTTGCGCACGGAGAGTGCGGAGATGCCGTCGCGCGAGGCGATGGCGTAGGCCTGGCTGACCAGCGTCTCCGGGTCGATCACTTGTTTGGGCACGCTGTCCTGCTGTCTTACTACCTGCAACAATCTATAATGAACAGTGTTCAGTATAGGCCTGAGCAGGCCCATGTCAACGAAATGAGAGACCTGCCATGAAGTCGCTTCACGCCGCCCACCTGGAAGAACGCGCGCCCAGGAACAAGGACGAGGAGGCCTGCGCGCGCCGCGAGCGGATCATCGAAGCGGCCTACCGCATCGGCGAACGAGGCGGACTGGCCGCCATTTCAGCGCGTGGCGTCGCGAGGGATGCCGAGGTCTCGGTGGGCTACCTCTACAAGCTCTTCCCCTCGAAGAGCGACATCATGGTCGCCGCCGCGCAACGCTATTTCGAGCGCTCGCTCTCGCGCGAACTCTGCCGCGTCGAGGCCGGGAGCCCTACGTGGAGTATTGCCGCAGACTCTGGGAGCAGGTGCAATCCTCTTTCGAGGAGTTTCACCACGAATGGCTGCGCGATCGCGAGGATCTGCCCAAGCAGGACCTGGCGGCCGCACACGGCGCAATGACCTCAGTACTGACACACGCGGGCGCTCAACTTGAGGGAGTCATCGAACAGGACAATCGCATCGACTGGACATCACTGCCCGAGGGAACCATGGCCTCGTCCATCGCCCAGTTCACGATGCGCGCCATGATGGACTCACTCAAGAGCGGCGAGGGGGACGCCGCCCTCCTCCTGGCACTCCTGAAGAAGGGCCTTTACTCCCCCACCGAGACACACTGACACGAGACCCCACGAGCCGTGAACAAGGGGATCTTGTTGTTCACAGCCACGTCCCTAGCATCGATAGTGAAGGCGAATCTCACCGGGAGCTTCGCCAGGATTGAACAGGACGGTGCTCTCATGATTGGAATCGCGTCGGCGGCAATCACTCTCGCGCTGGTGTTCTACACGATCGGCGTGTTCGCGGAGCGACGCTCCGGCACGCTCACGGCGAGCCACTCATCTTCTTCTACCTGGGCCTGGCGTGCGACACGGCGGGCACGGCGGTCATGTCGGTGATCGCGCAGGGAGAATCAGCCAGCCCCGCGCACGCGGCGACCGGACTGCTGGCGATCATCCTGATGATCGTTCACGCCGCGTGGGCGACGGTGGTCCTCGTGCGCAAGAATCACGAGGCCATGGCTCGCTTCCACCGCTTCAGCATCGCCGTGTGGACGATCTGGCTGATCCCCTACATCTGCGGCATGCTCATGGGCATCCCCGCGATTGACTTGTCCGCGAACGCCGCCTTCGGCGCGGCCCTCAACGGGGCGGGCGCGATCGGCCTGGTCCTCTATCTGCGCGGGGATGCGCGGCGAGCGTAACACGGCGCATTCTGCGTCATCGACGAGGCCGGGGCTGAGCCATGCGCGCAGCCGCACCGAGCGGGCGCCGCTCCTGCGCGGGCCTGCGGCGCTCATCCCTCCATGTTCGCCGCGGCCACCCCATCGGCCAGAGTTCCGTACACGGTGACGCAATGTCCGAAGAACATGTCGTCGTCATCGAAGTAGGCGGAGAATGAGCCGTCGGCGTCCATCGCGATGTTGCGCAGCTCGATCCGGCGAGCAAAGCTCTCTTCCGTAATCTCCGGAACCTCCTCGTCGGCGGATTCGCGCCATTCGCACGCGAGTTCGGTGAGCTCCGCGCGGCGCTCGCGCGCATGTCATGGTCCCAGCGATCCTGCTCCGCCAGCATCACCTTCATCGCCCGCCTGGCATCGGCCCAGGTGTCCTCGTCCGCCGCGTCAACCTCGAGCGACAGGCAGATCTGCTCACCGCGCCACAGGACCTCCCCTTCGAACATGTCGAGGTCCTTGTCGAGAGTGAGCTCTCCGAGTAGCTCGTCGACTACCACGACCGACCTGCGGTATTCGGCCAGCACCTCTTCCAAGGCGGGGCACGGGGAATTCTCTTCCAGGACCTAGACGATCAGGAATTGGTTCTGCGAGGAGGCGGTCACGCCCTCGGGAACCTCGTGCGGAATCGTCTTGCGTGCCTTGAGGCGGTACACCGCCTCCCGACGGAAGCGATCGAGGATTCCTCCGGCATCGTGTTCCTCGTCGCTGACGGGATAGACGATCCGGCCGTCACCCGTGTGCAGTGCACCGGTCTGGCAGTCCACATACGCAATGAAGTAGTGCGAGACGTCCCAGAATCCGTTCCTCTTGCCGGCCCCACCACCGCCGGCGAGCAGGACGAGGATCTCCCTGGCCTCGTCCTCGAACGTACGCTCCCATTCGGCCTGCGTCATGTTGTTTTGCGAACGCATGTATTCGAGCAGATCCACGTGCCATCCTCCTTGATCCAGGGCTGCCGATTCTCTACGACGAACCCTACTCCACGGAATACTCCACCACTGAATCACCAACACAAAACCCGAAGGCGATCACCCCACGTTGATCCTCACCCAGTCCACGAGTTCCTCATAACTCATAGACCCATCAGCCACCCCGAGCATGGCTGAAAGAAACTCCGCATGGTCAGGCGCAAAACCAACACCACACATCCTGAGATACGTACCTAACAGAGCAGCACCAGTTCGCTTATTTCCATCCAGGAAGGGGTGCCCCGAAATGATCCCAACAGCGTACCGACACGCTTTCTCAACTGCACTCGGGTAGAGCTCCTCGCCCCCAAAAGTCTGGAAGGGCTGGGCGAGAGCCGAGGCCAACATCCCCTCGTCACGCACACCATCAAGACCACCGAAGCGAGCAATCGCAGCCGAATGGATGGCACACACATCGTCCCGAGAAAACGCGACAGCGTTCACTTCGCGAGCTCTTCAAACACGTCCGCGTAGGCATCCATGAAGTCAACAGCGACATCGACAGCACTCTCAGACTGCTGCGCCGGTTGAATGACCACCCACGGCCTGTTGTTCTTGAGGATCGTGACAGGCTTCCCCGTCCTATTCACCTCTGCTGTCACACGCGAAAAGTTGTTCTTCGCATCGGCGAGCCCCATAGTCAGTGTCGACATACTACCCCTTTCAACCTTAGCCATAATTATGGCCAGAATTCGACCTCAGATCAAGGCCGATGCCGCAGCCGTCTATGCGCGCTGGGGAATTAGCCTCTCGACGTAATCAACATGTTCCTCGCGAAGTCGATCGAAGTCGGAGGCCTCCCCTTCGACATGCGACCCAAGACTCCCACGTTCGATGGTCTCGAGCGCTACGCCTATCGCCCCACGATGGACTCATACGGCGTTGCACAGCAGGTGTGAGACCTCCAAACCGCCTGAAGATTTGTCGGGGCAGGGCGGGGTAGAGCGGTCATTGCAAACCCTCCCCTAACCTCTATAGCGTGAACAGTTGGATTACTTCTTTAACGAGTTTCGCTGTTCTCGCTGTGATTGCTGCTTCGTCCCAATCGTTTCTTGAAGCAATATCGGAGTTGATATTCAAGCCGTTGAGGTAGCCAACAGAGTTGCCATCTTTATCCTTCCTGAGCTTCTTTTCCTGGAAGGAAAGATTGCTCAAGGTTGAGTTGTAACCAGTCAAAGTTAGGTTGCCGAGCTCATGGACATGATCGTTCTGAATCTGGGCGGCGAGCGCCTTGTCTCCACCGGCAATCATGGTGACCCAAGCGTCAGGTAGGTTCTTCCCCTGGGGAAGAACGTGTTCGATAGTCCAAACGTATGTACCAGAAGGAACGCGCTCCCAAAGGCCCTTCATCTCCTTGGTAACCGACGGCGTAGCCAAGCTCGTCAAAATGAACCTAGCCGTGTCAGGATTGGATTCATAAAGCGGGCCAGCAAGCATCTCAGCAAATCGATTATCGTCTGCCGAGACCGCCAGAGCTTGGCGCGCACGAACTGCACGAGATCGTCACCAGTTTTCTTTTCATCTTCGATGCCCTCAACGATGTTGATGAAGATCCTGGTAAGGTCGCGCGTTGGAGGAGCGTCGGTAAGGTTACGCCTTACGAAGAACTTGACCAAAAGATCATTTACCTGGACCAGATGCTGATCCGTGAGCGAAAGGCTGTCCGCTCTCCGCATCAAGTGGAGCAGGAGCACATACGAGGGAACGCCCTGAATCCTTGAAAGGTTCATAAGCGACTCTTCCAAGTCGCCAGAGATGCCATCCGTGTCCACAAGCGCGATCTTCGTGTACTCCTCCGCGTTCTTGAGCAACCAATCGAGCATGCCGGCTGCATCGTTCTTAATCTGCTTCTCGTAGATGTGGAGGAGGTTTGACCTGGTTGCTACGGCTCCGAGAGGGTACTGAGCGGTTCCGGTGATGAACGGCTTGTTCACCTCTCGCCTGAACGCAGCGTATGCCTGTCTGAAGAAGCGCTCCTGAGTCTTGTAGTCCTCTCCAAGCAGGGAGAGCATGCGCTGCCACTGGTTGAAGTGGTCGTCCAGGTCCTCCTCGGTTGCGTCCTTAAAGCTGGAGAGCAGGGTGTTCTTGATGAGGTCAACCGCGCTCAAGGCCTGGCCCCTATTGTTAAGGGACTCGAACAGGGTATAGGCCTCGGATGCGTTGGAAACGCTGATCTGGACTATCACTGCGGAAAGCACTTTGTCGAGGAAGTTGCTGAAGGCCTCGTAGGCGTTGTTCGGGTGGGTTCTCTCAGGCGCTTCGACCATGGCCTCTAGTCGGGACTCGAAGTATGCGTATGCCTTATAGATCTTCCTGTTGCCTGCGTACTTGGGCCTCTTGTCCTTAATTTGATTGGAGACCCGCTCTCCCATGAGAGCCCTGTAGTCTTGGAGGTTCTGGCCTTGGACCTGGGGAACCACGCGCGTCTGCCCCTTGGACTTCTTCATGATGAGGCGGTTCTTGAGGTTGATGAGTTCGACGTTGACCTCATCTTCGTCCTCCTCGGCATCATCTTTGTGCTTGCTGAGCTGGTCGTACAGTGCAGCAAGCAGCAAACTGACGGTGGTGAGCCTCTGCTGGCCGTCGATAAGCTCGCATTGGGTCACGCCCTTTTCCGCATTGTAGCCATGGTCGATGACGATGATAGAGCCGAGGAAATAACCCTTGTCATTGTCGGAAATGTCGTCGAAGAGGTTCTCCCAGTCGCGCTTGGCCCAGGTGTACTCGCGCTGGTAGCGAGGCACATTAAACATGAGGGGTGAGTCCGTAGAGAATAGCTCGCCGATAGTCGGCTTGATTACGTCGTTGATCAACGAGATCACTCCAATTGGCCTGGTCTGGTTTTGTGGACCAGGTGTGTTGAGGGTTGTTGGTTGTTATTGGTGGTGTTGTGCCCATTGGCGTGCGTATTGGTTGGGTGAGAGCCAGCCCAGCGCGCTGTGGGGGTACTCTTCATTGTAGCGGCGCGACCAGGCGCCGATCAGGGCGCGCGCGTGATCGAGGTCCTCGAACATGTTGTCCTCGAGGAGTTCGTCGCGCATGCGGTTGTGCAAGGACTCCACGAATCCGTTATGCCACGGCTGGCCCGGGGGTATGAATGCTTGGAGCGTGTCGTGCTCGCTGTCCCAGCGTCCCACGCCTGCGGCGATGAATTCGAGCCCGTTATCGGCGCGCAGCACCTGGGGTGCCCCATGGGTTAGGACAGCCAGGTCAAGCATTTCGATCACGTCGACGGCTCCCATGCGCCGCTCAACGCGCAAAGCCAGGTGCTGGCGCGTGAACTCATCAACGACGATACAGACCTTCAAGACACGCCCCTTCCAGTCCGAGTCGAACTGGAAATCAATGGCCCACACCTGCCCAGGAGCGCTAGCCCTGGCAGGTGCTGTAGGTGCGGCGCGGTGCGGGGCTTGTGGGCTTTGCTCGGACACCCGCGCAAGACGCTGAGAAAACCCCTGGCCGATCAGGCGGCTTTGCCGTGAGTCGCATACGAAACGAAACTCAGCGGCACGTTGCAGCACTTAAAAGCACAGGTCAAAGCCCTATCTTCCTACTCCCACTCGATGGTGGCCGGGGGCTTGGAGGTCACGTCGAGGACGACGCGGTTGACCTCGGGCACCGAGTTGGTGATGCGCGTGGAGATGCGGGCCAGGACGTCGTAGGGCAGGCGCGTCCAGTCGGCCGTCATCGCATCCTCGGAGGACACGGGGCGCAGCACGATCGGGTGGCCGTAGGTGCGGCCATCACCCTGGACGCCCACGGAACGAACGTCGGCGAGCAGGACGACCGGGCACTGCCAGATCTCCTGATCCATACCTGCAGTTGCGTAGTGCGGACAAAACACGCAAACCCTCTACAGGCGCCGCGCACCAAAATCCCACCGGCATACAATGACTAAATGACTGAAACAAGCAGGAAAGCGCAGTGGTTTTCCGATAACGAACGCAACTGGGACGACCGCGCCGAGCTGCACATGGCTGGCAACTACTGCGACTACCAGCATCTTCTCGAGGACCCGACGGCCATCAGTGCCGAATTGGCCCAAGATATCGAAAAATTTGGCGATCTCACGGGCAAAGAGGTCATCCACCTGCAGTGCCACGTTGGAACCGACACGATCGGGTTTGCACGCCGCGGGGCCTCGCGCGTCATTGGCCTCGACCTGTCCGAGGCCTCACTTGCCCACGCACGCAGCATCGCCGAGCGCGCGGGCGCTGACGTCAACTTCGTTCACGCGAACGTGTACGACGCGCGCCAAGCAGTCTCCGGCGACTTCGATCTGGTATACACCTCGATCGGAGTCCTGTGCTGGCTCCCCGATATCGCCCAGTGGGCACAAGTCGTCGCATCCTTGCTCAAACCGGGCGGCACTTTCTTCATCCGTGATGACCACCCGATGTTCATGACAATCGGGGAGAATATTTCCGACGGGCTCAAGATCGAGCAGCCATACTTCGAGCAGGACGCTCCGATGACGTGGAATGACGATTCAAGCTACGTGGACTCCCCCGGTGCGCCGCGGATTACTCACACAACGAACCACCAGTGGAATCATTCCCTTGGCCAGATCGTCACTGCTCTCATCAACGCTGGGCTGGTGATTGATGAGCTTGAAGAGACCCCGCGCGCTGCCTGGTGCCCGTGGCCCGAACTTATGGAACAAGATTCCACTGGCGGATGGCATCTTCGTGAGCACCCCGAACGTCTGCCCCCCTTCAGTTTGCGATCACCGCACACAAAAACTGAGGGCACACTCCTACTCCACTTGGATCAAGCATTTTTCGCGTGCATGTACTCGTGGAGGGGTCTGGGTTTTTCGGACCGTTTGTTTTGAGAGGGTTGTTCTGAGTAGTCCCGGCTGCTTGTGGCCGGGCAGAATGGATGACCATGAGGAAGTTCTCGAAGCACACGCCTGAGCAGATTGTCGTGAAGCTGGAGAAAGCCGAGGCGCTGCGAGGTGAGGGCATGAGTACGGCCCAGGCCTGCCGCGTGCTGGGTATCAGCGAGGCGACGTTGTGCCGGTGGCGCCAGCGTTATGGGTCGATGAATCGTCGTGAGGCCAAGGAACTGCGTGAGTTGCGCGAGCAAAACGCGCGCCTCAAACAGTTGCTGGGCCAAGCAGAGCTGGAAAAGGCAGCGCTGCGAGAGCTCGCGGAGGGAAACTTCTAAGCCCGGCGCGCAGGCACGACGCTGTGAACCACCTTGTCGGCCAGGGGTTTTCTCAGCGTCTTGCACGGGCGCGTTGCCGGGCTGTCGCGGTCAGCGTATTGCCGCACCCGCGCGGCGGGCGGGGCAAAAACGCTGCGTGATCATGGTCCTGTGCGCCAGTGGATGAACGATTTTGCCGCCACTCATCGACGCTGGGGCTATAAACGCGCCTGGGCGCGGGCCAAGAGCGAGGGCATTGTCATAGGGCGTGATACGTTCCGGCGCTTGTGGCGCACCGAGGGGCTGCGCGTGCGCCCGCGCAAAGCCCACAAGCCCCGCACCGCACCACGCCTACAGCGCCTGGTTGAGGCTAGCGCCCCCGGGCAGGTGTGGGCCATTGATTTCCAGTTCGACTCGGACTGGAAGGGGCGTGTCTTTAAGGTCTGTCACGTCATTGATGAGTTCACGCGCCAGCACCTGGCTTTCCGCGTCGAGCGGCGCATGGGAGCCGTCGACGTGATCGAAATGCTTGACCTGGCTGTCCTAGCACATGGGGCACCCCAGGTGCTAAGGGCCGATAACGGGCCTGAATTCATCGCCGCAGCCGTGGGACGCTGGGCCAGCGAGCACGACACGCTCCAAGCATTCATCCCACCGGGCCAGCCGTGGCTGGGCGGGTTCGTGGAGTCCTTACACAACCGTATGCGTGATGAACTCTTGGAAGACAACATGTTCGAGGATCTCAACCACGCGCGCACGCTGATTGGTGCCTGGTCGCGCCGCTACAATGAAGAACACCCCCACAGCGCGCTGGGCTGGCTCTCACCCAACCAATACGCACGCCAATGGGCACAACACCACCAATAACAACCAACAACCCTCAAAACACCCGGTCCACAAAACCAGACCAGACCACTCGAGTAGATCTATCCCGATCTTTCCTTGAACAAACAGAGCATGCGCATGAGAATGACTACTCCGAGTTGGGTAATCGCCAATATGCAAGGGACCCCCGAAGCCATTAATTCAGGGGTCCCTCATGCTGAATTCACAGCACCAATGCGGAAGTACTACTCCCACTCGATTGTCGCATAGCCCGTTTCCGTGTAGTCAGCGGGGCAGGTGAGCTGGGATTCCTTTTACTCTTTCATCGAGAGAGCCGTGTAGTCACCTGTAGTCAGCACTGACTACATGCGATGTAGTCACTTGAGAAGAGTATTTTCGTCCGACCGAAGAGTGATAGCTTTGACCTGCGGAAACGCAGTTCGGTTGTGCGCAACTGACTACATGGATGAAAGGGGTGCCGACGGGGTGGGCCGCTCCCCGACCCGAGAGTAACAAATCCCGAGCGAAGAGTGTTGGCGATGATCTGGGGAAATATACTCTAAAGAGAAGGAAGTAACCACATAGAACGCAATGTGGATCTACAAATGTCGCTCATCGTGCTAACGAAAATGTGCAAGAAGAGGCTGCAGTTACCCAACACTATTTCAGCGCAACCATGAGTTGCTCAATCTTACTGTTCACAAAGCTAGGATTATCAACATTCGAGTTATGCCCTGCTCCAGGTATCCACACGAGAGGGATCTTCTCACCAGCAGCCCATTTACGGTTAAACACTTTGACATCGCCAGCATGGTCCTTCTCCCCGCAGAGCAAGAGCGCCGGACAGTCAATGTTGTAAGCGCGCCTAGATTCAACAGCATCGGCGAGCATCTTGTAGCCGTGCGCGGCGAGCTCCACATACTCCTCCTTGGCGTAGCTCTCGATGAAGGAACGCATGCCGGCCTTCCCCTGGGCGGTTGTTGCCACGCCCCACGATCCCAGCACCTTCAGCCACGACCAGGGCACAAACTGGTACATCCCCCTTGGTATGGCGCAGCGCTTTGACCTCCCACGTCGAGTAGTACTTCCTCTTGAGCGGCGCTGAATCAATGGAGACGAAGCCGTCAGCTTCTCTCGGATGGAGGTCGATGAACGCCTGTGCAACGTAGCCGCCGACCGACTGGCCCACAAGCACGAGGTTTTTGATGCTCTCAGCCTCCAAAATTGCGTGCAAAATACGGGCGCAATCGTCCATGGAGAAGTCAAGCGGATATGGGCGCGACTTCCCATGTGCAGGAGCATCCCATACCAGGCAGTTTGCCTTACCTGAGAAATACGCCATCTGCGCGTCGAACATGGTGTGGTCGGCAGTGAGACCAGGAAGAAATACAAGCCACGGTGCGCCCTTGTCAGCAGAAGCGTCTATCCAATAGAAGACATTGCCGCTGCTGGTATGGTAAACGCGCTCATGCAAGGTTTGAGGCATGTTGAATCTTTCGCAATCAGGATTTTAGCTGGACAGGCTGGTCTGGTCTGGTTTGTGGACCGGGTGTTTTGAGGGTTGTTGGTTGTTATTAGTGGTGTTGCGCCCATTGGCGTGCGTACTGGTTGGGTGAGAGCCAGCCCAGCGCACTATGGGGGTGCTCTTCATTGTAGCGCTGGGACCAGGCACCAATCAGGGCGCGCGCGTGGTTGAGATCCTCGAACATGTTGTCTTCCAAGAGTTCATCACGCATACGGTTGTGTAAGGACTCCACAAACCCGCCCAGCCACGGCTGGCCCGGTGGGATGAATGCTTGGAGCGTGTCGTGCTCGCTGGCCCAGCGCCCCACGGCCGCGGCGATGAATTCAGGCCCGTTATCGGCCCGAAGCACCTGGGGTGCCCCATGGGCTAGGACAGCCAGGTCAAGCATTTCGATCACGTCGACGGCTCCCATGCGCCGCTCAACGCGGAAAGCCAGGTGCTGACGCGTGAACTCATCAATGACGTGACAGACCTTAAAGACACGCCCCTTCCAGTCCGAGTCGAACTGGAAATCAATGGCCCACACCTGCCCGGGGGCACTAGCCCTGACCAGGGGTTGCAGGCGTGGTGCGGTGCGAGGCTTGTGGGCTTTGCGCGGGCGCACCCGCAGCCCCTCGCTGCGCCACAAGCGCCGGAACGTATCACGCCCCACGACAAAGCCCTCACTCTTGGCCCGCGCCCAGGCACGTTTATAGCCCCACCGTCGATGAGTGGCGGCAAAATCGTTCATCCACTGGCGCACAGGACCATGATCACGCAGCGTTTTCGCCCCGCCCGCCGCGCGGGTCCGGCAATACGCTGACCGCGACAGCCCGGCAACGCGCCCGTGCAAGACGCTGAGAAAACCCCTGGCCGACAAGGTGGTTCACAGCGTCGTGCCTGCGCGCCGGGCTTAGAAGTTTCCCTCTGCCAACTCTCGCAGCGCTGCCTTTTCCAGCTCTGCTTGGCCCAGCAACTGTTTCAAGCGCGCGTTTTGCTCGCGCAACTCACGCAGCTCCTTGGCCTCACGACGATTCATCGACCCATAACGCTGGCGCCACCGGCACAACGTCGCCTCGCTGATACCCAGCACGCGGCAGGCCTGGGCCGTACTCATGCCCTCACCTCGCAGCGCCTCGGCTTTCTCCAGCTTCACGACAATCTGCTCAGGCGTGTGCTTCGAGAACTTCCTCATGGTCATCCATTCTGCCCGGCCACAAGCAGCCGGGACTACTCAGAACAACCCTCTCAAAACAAACGGTCCGAAAAACCCAGACCCCTCCAAGGCAGCAGTGGCGTCTTTGGCAGGCACTCGCTTGAGGACGACTAGATCTCCCAGACCGGGACAGCCTGAACGTCACGCGTCACGAAATAGGGTTCGTCGGTCTGGCAGACCACGTGCCCGAACCCGACCTCGTAATCAGAAAGACCTTCCAGGCAGCTGAAGTTCTTGACGGCATCGCCGCCAACAGTGGCGGCAGTCTTGACCTCAACGGGGTGCAGCACGTGCCCTTCCTGTATGACGAGGTCGATCTCGCGCTTCTTCGCATCGCGGTAGAACCACACGTCACGAAGGTTGGCACCCGCGTTCATGTAGCTCTTGAGCACCTCCGAGACGACGAACGTCTCGAAAACGTGACCGGCTACCGCCCCGTTGCGGAGCTGGTCGGGGGTGGTCCAGCGAGTGAGGTGGCACACGAGCCCCGTGTCCATGAAGAAGATCTTCGGGGTCTTGGTGAGGCGCTTGTCCACGTTCGACCAGAACGGCTGGATGACCCTAACGATATTCGACGCCTGGAGCACCGAGAGCCATGCCTTGACTGTTTTATGGTCTACATCGATTGCGTTTCCGATGTCGGTGGCATTGAAAAGCTGTCCCGATCTTGCAGCGCATGCGACCATGAAGCTGTAGAACTTCGCCTCGTCCTTCACGTTGATGAGATCGCGGACGTCGCGTTCGAGGTATGAGGATACATAATCCGAGTAGAAGGAGTCCCAATCCACGGAGTTATCCAGGAGCTCTGGCATAGAGCCCCTGTGGATGATGCTCCAAATATCCAAGTCCTCCACGCGTTTTGGCTTAGCAATTTGTGCCGGAACGTAGGAATGCGGGTTGTCCGCCGCCCCGATGAACTCCCTCAGGCTGAGGGAGGGCATCTCGAGAATCCTGATCCTGCCGGCCAGGGACTCGCTCACGCCCTTCATCAGATGGTACGTCTGCGACCCAGTGAGCACGATGCGGCCCCTCTGGTCGGATTGGTCGACAATCCACTTCACAGGGGAGAACAGCTCGGGCACCCGCTGGACCTCGTCGATGATCAGAGGCAAGTCATGCGAATCAAAGAAGAGCACTGCGTCCTGCTTAGCCAGCAGGTAGTCGCGCGGGTTCTCCATCGAGACGTAGCTAAAGGTGTCCCCAAGGTGCTCTTTGAGCACCGTTGTCTTCCCGACCTGCCGCGCGCCGGTGACGAGAACCACCTTGCCCTGCGTAAGCATGGCGTCGATGGTCGCCTCAATTTCACGCCTGATGTACATGAGTTATCTCCCTTTATCCGGAGATAATTGTCTCATCTCGTATTAATGTGGTCAAATTTGGGAATGCCATTCCCAAATTTGACCTATTCCCACTCGATGGTGGCCGGGGGCTTGGAGGTCACGTCGAGGACGACGCGGTTGACCTCGGGCACCGAGTTGGTGATGCGGGTGGAGATGCGGGCCAGGACGTCGTAGGGCAGGCGCGTCCAGTCGGCCGTCATCGCGTCCTCGGAGGACACGGGGCGCAGCACGATCGGGTGACCGTAGGTGCGGCCGTCACCCTGGACACCCACGGAACGAACGTCGGCGAGCAGGACGACCGGGCACTGCCAGATCTCCTGATCCAGGCCGGCCGCCGTGAGCTCCTCGCGGGCGATCAGGTCAGCAGCGCGCAGGATGTCCAGGCGCTCGCGCGTGACCTCGCCGATGATGCGGATGCCGAGGCCGGGGCCCGGGAAGGGCTGACGGTTCACCAGGTAGTCGGGCAGGCCCAGCTCGCGGCCGACCGCACGCACCTCGTCCTTGAACAGGGTGCGCAGGGGCTCGACCAGCTCGAAGGTCATATCCTCGGGCAGGCCACCCACGTTGTGGTGGCTCTTGATGTTGGCCGCGCCCTCGCCGCCGCCGGACTCGACGACGTCGGGGTACAGCGTGCCCTGGACGAGGAACTTCACCTCGCCGCCGGCGGCACCAACATCTTCGATGACCTGCTTCTGGGCGGCCTCGAAGGAACGAATGAACTCGCGGCCGATGATCTTACGCTTCGCCTCGGGCTCGGTGACGCCGGCCAGGGCGGACAGGAAACGCTCGGACTCGTCGCACGTGATGACGCGAATACCCATGCCGCGCGCGTAGTCGTTCTCGACCTGCTCGCGCTCGCCCGCACGCAGCAGGCCATGATCAATGAAGAAACAGGTCAGCTGGTCGCCGACAGCCTTGTGCACGAGTGCCGCGGCCACGGAGGAGTCCACGCCGCCGGACAGAGCGCAGATGACCTGCGCGTCGCCGACCTGCTCGCGGATCTTCTCGACCTGCTCATCCACGATGGAACCGGCGGTCCACGTGGGCTCCAGGCCAGCGCCCTCGTAAAGGAAGTTCTTCAGGGCATCCTGGCCGAACTGGGAGTGGCCCACCTCGGGGTGCCACTGCAGGCCGTAGAGGCGACGCTCGCGCGACTCGAAGGCCGCGACGGGAGTCTCGGCGGTGGAGGCGGTGACGGTGAAGCCCTCGGGCGCGCCCTGGACGGCGTCGCCGTGGCTCATCCACACGATCTGGTCGTCGGGGGTGCCGCCGAACAGGCAGGAGTCACCGGCCACTGTAGCCTCGGTGTGCCCGTACTCGCGGGTGCCCGTGCGACCGACGGTGCCGCCGAGGGCGTGGGCCATGGTCTGGAAGCCGTAGCAGATGCCCAAGACGGGCACGCCGGCCTCGAAGATCGCGGGATCGACGGAGGGCGCGCCCTCCTCGTACACGGAGGACGGGCCGCCGGACAGGATGATGGCGGCAGGCTCCTTGGCGAGCATGTCCGCCACGCTCATGGTGTGGGGGACGATCTCGGAGTAGACGTTGGCCTCACGCACACGGCGCGCGATCAGCTGGGCATACTGCGCGCCGAAGTCGACGACGAGGACGGGATGCATGTCAGAAGCGTTCACCCTGCCAATGGTACCCGCGCGCGCCCCGCCCCGTCGCGCTCCATTACGCATGTCACCACTGCGCACGCCGGGTACGGCGACGGCCCCGCCCCTCATAGGGACGAGGCCGACTCGCGTTGCGCTCGAGCGCGCGGCTCAGCGGAAGATGGAGCGCAGCACCGGGAACGCGCCGGTCGCCACGGCGGCCTTCAGCAGGTCGCCGATGATGAAGGGCACGAAGCCTTTCATCAGGCCCTGCTCAAGGGTCATGTGCGCGAAGGGGATCATCCAGGCCAGGCCCGCGATGTACACGGAGAAGAGGGACACGACGGCGGTCGGCGCCATGGTCACGATGCGACGGTCGGCGCCGCGCTGGGCTGCCAGGCCGGCGATCGCGGCGACGAGGAGGTAGCCGAGGATGTAGCCGAAGGAGGCGAAGGCCCAGCCGACGTTCGTGCCGGTGAAGACCGGGGCACCCGCAATACCGAGGAGGGCGTACGCGGCGACGGAGGCGAGGCCTCGGCGGGCACCGAGGGTCGTGCCGACCGACAGCGCACCGAGGGTGCCCAGCGAGACGGGCACGGGGGTAAAGGGCAGCGGGATCGAGATGCGGGCGAGGACGATCATGGCGATCGTGCCCGCAGCGACCAGGGCGATCTCGCGCGCGATCGTGCCGCCGAGGCGGTCGGCGAGAACGCGATTCTCGCGCGCTGCGACGGGGGAAGTGGTCAGCGTGGTCATAAGGCACCTTTCAACAGGGCTAACAGCCATTTATTCAACAATTGAACGATATGCTGCCCCGGCTCCCCTGTCAACCACACGGAGGCAAATCTCAGGGGGCGAGCGCCACACCGGCGCTCGCCCCCTGGAGCCCATGAACGGGACAGATCAGTGCGCGAAGTGGCGCGTGCCCGTCAGGTACATCGTGATGCCCGCGCCGTTCGCCGCGTCAATCGACTCCTGGTCACGCACCGAGCCACCGGGCTGGACAACCGCCTTCACACCCGCGTCGATGAGCACCTGCAGGCCATCCGCGAAGGGGAAGAACGCGTCCGACGCGGCAACCGCGCCGATGGAACGCTGCTCGGGAGCCTCGGCCACGACCTCGGACGCGCGAGCGCCACCCGCGCTGTCGACGTTGGACGCCGCCGCGTCACCCGTCGAGCGCGAGCCCAGCGTGTTCGCACGCTCGACCGCCAGCTTGCAGGAGTCCACGCGGTTCACCTGGCCCATGCCCACGCCCACCGAGGCGCCGTCCTTGACCAGCAGGATCGCGTTGGAACGAACCGCACGCACCGTGCGCCACGCGAACTCCAGGTCCGCCAGCGTCGCCTCGTCAGCGGGAGCGCCGGCCGCAAGCGTCCAGTTCTCCGGGGAATCGCCAGGCGCGTCAATGTCGTCGCGCTCCTGAACCAGCAGGCCACCGCTGATCTGCTTGAACTCGTACGAGCCGCGAGCCGGGGGCTCGACCTGCAGGACGCGCAGGTTCTTCTTCGCGCTCAGCACCTCGAGCGCGCCCTCCTCGTAATCGGGGGCCAGCACGACCTCGGTGAAGATCGGGACGATCTGGCGAGCCAGCTCCACGCTCACCGGGCGATTCACGGCGATGACGCCGCCGAACGCCGACACAGGGTCGCAGGCGTGCGCGAGGCGGTGGGCCTCGGCCACGTCATCGGCCACCGCGATACCGCAGGGGTTCGCATGCTTGATGATCGCGACGCAGGGACGCTCGTGATCGTAAGCGGCACGCAGTGCGGCGTCGCCATCCGTGTAGTTGTTGTAGCTCATGGCCTTGCCGTGCAGCTGGCGCGCGTTCGCGATGCCCGGGACCAAGGCCTCGTCGTCGGCGTCCTCGTCCTCGAAGGACTCATCGATCTCGCGATACACGGCCGCGCCCTGGTGCGGATTCTCGCCGTAGCGCAGCGACTCCACGCGCTCGAACGCGTCGGCGACGAACACGGGCATGCCCGAGGCCTGCCCCTCCTCCTCGGGAGCCTCCACCACGTAGTCTTCCTCCGCCTGGTAGCCCAGCGACTCCAAGAACGCCGCGTCCGAGGCATCCAGGTGAGACTCGGCGGCCTCGTCGAGGGTCTCGCGCACATCCTCACAATCCAGCTCGTCGGCCAGCCAGCCGGCGATCGCCAAGTCGTAGGTCGCCGTGTGCGCGAAAGCCTCGGCGGCCAGCACACGGCGCTGCTCGAGGGTGAAACCCTCCCCGCCACGGCCTCGGCCACATCCGCGTAGCGCTCGGGCGAGGTCACGACCGCAACCGACGGATGGTTCTTCGCAGCGGCGCGCACCATGGACGGGCCGCCGATATCGATCTGCTCGACGCACTCGTCAAAAGACGCGCCCGAGGCGACCGTCTCCTGGAACGGGTACAAGTTGCACACGACCAGGTCAAACGCCTTGATGCCCAGCTGCGCAATCTGCTCGCGGTGCGCGGCCTTACGCTGGTCAGCCAGAATGCCCGAGTGAATGAAGGGGTGCAGGGTCTTCACGCGACCCTCGAGCACCTCGGGAAAACCGGTCACGTCATCGACCGGGGTGACGGCCACGCCAGCAGCCGCGATACGCGCGGCCGTGGAGCCGGTGGAGACGATCTCCACGCCGGCCTCGCCAAGCGCGCGGGCGAGATCCTCCAGGCCCGTCTTGTCATACACGGAGATCAGGGCCCGCTTAATGGGGCGCACGTCGATGGGTTCCAGGTTGTCCAGGGAGACGGACATAGTTCCTCCAGGTTGAGACCAAACCCAGGCGCCCAGGCGGGCGACGCCTCGCGGGAAGTGCGGCCGCTCCCCGGTGGTGATCCACCCTCGCCAGTCGCGGCAACCCCCAGTCTAGATCAGGCCCTCGCGCCTCGTCGCCTTCGTCTCGGGGTCTTCCGCATCACCTTCAGCCTGGACCGCTTCACTGTCCACAGCCTCGTCGGCGGTAGTTTCACCGGTCTCATCGGGCGTCTCGCCCGCGGGCTCGCCCGCTTCTCCTGCGTCGGTGCCCGCTTCGAGGTCCTCAGCCCCAGCCTCGTCGGCGCTTGCTTCCGTGTCGCCCGCCTCAGCGGGGTCGGAGGCCTCAGCCCAGGCCTCGTCCGTCGTCGAGGCACCGGCCCCCAGCCGGGAGGCTCGCTCGGCGGCGCGACGACGCAGGGCCTCACCCTCGTTGCGCACGCGCCCAGCCCCCTCACCGAGGAGGGCACGCGTCGTCGGGTGGGTCGCCAGGGCGATGATCAGCGCGGGCAGGGCGATCTCGAGCACGAGGGCGAGCGTCGCCCACCCCACGCGCGGCCCCATCGAGGCCAGGCGCACCGAGCCCATGCTCATCGTCGCGCTCCACATCCACAGGGCCGTCACCGACGCCATGATCACCGAGGCCAGCACACCCTGAGCGCTCTGGTGCAGCAGGTGCTCACGACGGAACGAACGAGCCGCGACGACGCCGAGGCCAACGCCCAGCACAATCGGCGCGAGAATCACCCACAGGCCCGGAGCGCTCTCCGGGACAGCACCCAGGAGCGGGATCGGCGGAATCGGCCCCATACCCACCACCTCCGGAGAATGCAACGAATCCGTCGCCGTCAGGAAGCCCGCGCCCGACCACCATGAGGCCACCCACGCCATGACCGTCGGCGCAAACAGCGCCTGCCCGCCGACGATGAACGACGTGTCCGCGGCCGACGAAGCGCCCAGGAGCTCCTGAATACCCGCCATACGGCTCCACCCCGCGACGAGCGCGATAACCGAGGCGACGAACGACGCAGCCACCAGCACCGCCACCGACAGGCCGCCCAGCTTCAGGCCACCCGAAATCCAGTGCTGCATCGACGGCGCCTCGTGGTCACGCGAATAGCCCGAGGCGACGAACCAGACCGAGCCGATCAACGGGATCAACACGCCGCCGATCGCGCCCGTCCACCAATGCGAATGAATACCCGAGGCCCCCGCCAGGAGCCACGAGGTCAGCAGGAAGCCAGGCACGGCAAACAGCGCAGCGGCGCGCGGATAACCCGCCGTCGTGCGCAGCAAAATCCTCACCAGCACGATCAGTAGAGCGCCCATAAGCGTCGGGATCGCACGATATTGCACGTCACCCACGACCGACGTGCCGCCAATGACGGCGGCCCACAGGTCGCCACCCAGGCCGAGCGCGTCGCGCGGCGTCGTGTCATTCATCCACGAGTTCGAGCGCAGCGTCAGGTACGCGATCATCGTGAACACCGTGATCAGACCCCAGCCCGCAAAGGCCGCCTCAACTCCCGCGAGCACACCGCGCGCCCACCCCTGCGGGACGGCCACGCGGATCGTCGCTCGATCCGCCACGTACGTAGTCGTGGTTCGCCGGGGGCTGGGTATTTCTCTGATGCGCTCGCTCACAGGCCCATAGTGTCAGAATCGGCCCGGGGCCGCGACGCTGCGCGCCGACCCCGGGCCGATTTGTGCTGTGACGTTAGCGCGAGAGGATCTCGCGCGCGATCTGCGCCGTCTGCGAGGGGGTGCGACCCACGCGCACGCCCACGGCCTCGAGCGCCTCCGCCTTCGCGGCGGCCGTACCGGACGAACCGGACACGATCGCGCCCGCGTGACCCATGGTCTTGCCCTCGGGGGCCGTGAAGCCCGCGATGTAGGCGACGACGGGCTTGGTCATGTTCTCCTGGATCCAGGCGGCCGCGCGCTCCTCGGCGTCGCCGCCGATCTCGCCGATCATGATGACGAGGTCGGTGTCCGGGTCCGCCTCAAAAGCAGCCAGCGCGTCGATGTGAGTGGTGCCCACAACCGGGTCGCCGCCGATACCCAGGCACGTCGTGAAGCCGAAATCGCGCAGCTCGTACATGAGCTGGTAGGTCAGCGTGCCCGACTTGGAGACGAGGCCGAGGCGGCCCGGTCCCGTGATGTCCGCCGGGGTGATGCCCAGGTTCGCCTGCCCGGGCGAGATGATGCCGGGGCAGTTCGGGCCGATCAGACGCACGCCCGCCGCGAGCGCGCGCTCGACGACGATCGTGGAGTCCTGGACGGGGATACCCTCGGTGATGAGGACGATCGTCTCGATGCCCGCCTCGATGGCCTCGAGGGCGGCACCCTTCGCGAAGGCCGGGGGCACGAAGATGACGGAGGCGTTCGCGCCGGTGACCTCGCGGGCCTCGGCGACCGTTCCGAAGACGGGAACCTCAACCTGGCCGTCGGTCACCTTGTCGGCGCCCGGGCCGTAGCCCTGCACGTCGAAGGTGACGGTCGTGCCCGCCTTGCGCGGGTTCGTGCCGCCCACGATGGCCGTGCCAGCGCTCAGCATGCGCTGGGTGTGCTTGCGGCCCTCGGCACCGGTCATGCCCTGGACGATGACCCGGGTGTCAGAGTTGACGAAGATAGTCATGGTGTTCTCCTGCAGTTCTCGGGTCGTTACTTCGACGATGCCTGTGCTGCGAGCTCGGCTGCACGCCGGGCCGCGCCGTCCATCGTTTCTTCCATGTGGACGAGCGGATGCGCGGCCTCCGCGAGAATCGCGCGGCCTTCCTCGACCTTGTTGCCGTCGAGGCGCACAACGAGCGGCTTCGAGGCCGCGTCGCCCAGCGTCTCGAGCGCGCCGATGATGCCTCGGGCAACCTGGTCGCACGCGGTGATTCCACCGAAGACGTTGACAAACACGGAGCGAACCTGCTCGTCGCCGAGGATGATGTCCAGACCCTTGGCCATGACCTCGGCCGAGGCACCGCCGCCGATGTCGAGGAAGTTCGCGGGCTTCATGCCGCCGAACTCCTCGCCGGCCATCGCAACCACGTCGAGGGTCGACATGACCAGGCCCGCGCCGTTACCGATGATGCCGACCTGGCCCTCCAGGCGCACGTAGTTGAGTCCGGCCGCCTTCGCTGCGGCCTCGCGCGGATCCTGCGCGGCCACGTCCACAAGGTCGGCGTGGCCGGGGTGGCGGAAGCGCGCGTTGTCGTCGAGGGTCACCTTGCCGTCGACCGCCCACACGGAGCCGTCGGGGCTGGAGACCAACGGGTTGACCTCGACCAGGGTCGCGTCCTCGTCGCGGTAGACGGTCCACAGAGTTTCGAGGACGGGGGCGATGGCCTCGGCAGTCTCCTCGTCGAAGCCCGCTTCCTTGGCGATATGGCGGGCGACCTCCGCGTCGATACCGACGCTGGGGTCGAGGGGGACTCGGGCCAGGGCCTCGGGGCGTTCCTTCGCGAGGGTCTCGATGTCCATGCCGCCTTCGCGCGAGCACATCGCCAGGTGGCGGCGGTTCGAGCGGTCCAGCAGGATCGAGAAGTAGTATTCGGCGGCAATGTCCGCGCCGGACGCGATCATGACCTTCTTGACGATGTGGCCCTTGATGTCGAGGCCGAGGATCGCCTCGGCCTTCTCATAGGCCTCGTCGGCGGTGTGGGCGAGCTTGACGCCGCCGGCCTTGCCGCGGCCGCCGGTCTTGACCTGCGCCTTGACAACCAGCAGCGACGCACCCTCTGCGAGGAGCTCGCGCGCACCCTCGCGCGCCTCTTCGGGGGTCGACGCCAGGCGGTAGTCGAGCACGGGCACGCCGTGCTCCTTGAACATCTGCCGGGCCTGGTACTCGTAGAGATCCACCTTATTCCCTCCGTTGAACGTGGTGTGGTCAGCGCAATAATTCTAACGTGCGACCGGCAGAAACGCGCCATTTCCTCCCATTATCAAGGCTTGTCACGGCCTTGACCGGAAGGCGCTCTCCCTTTGTCAACGCTTTGCGTTGCGGGGCGGATCGGGGTCGTATCTCCCGCGGGCCAGGCGTTGTCACATCGACATCTGACGCCTCTCAATGCGGCATGACGGGCCCAGACAAATTTCGCACGTAATTTCCCTCGGTCATTTTTTGAGACCACCCGAAAACGTTGCAATTCCAACGACATGAATTCAAAATTTGAACTAATCGCAGGGGAATTACGTGCGAAATTGCTGATTGACAGCCAGAACTAGGCATCAGGGCAACGCACCGAGCCGCCGATCAGCGACCCCCCACCGGTGTGAAGGGCGTCGGAGGGACCGGAGGGCCAGGCTGCGATGCCCGTGGGCGGTGGCGGGGCCTGGCCGGGCTTCGAGACGACGCGCCGAGCGAAGCTCGCGGCGCGGACGGCTCGCGGGCGGGCCGCCGCCCACGGGCACACAAAGCAGCCCGGCCCAGCAGGGCGCACCAAGCAGCCCGGCCCTCAGCCAGGAAAAGCTAGGAGATCTTCTCCATCGGAGCCATGCGCACGAGCAGGCGCTTCTCGCCCAGGCCAAAGCGGATTCGGGCCACGGTGCGCGGCCCCTCGCCTTCGATGCCAGTGACGGTGCCGGCACCCAGGGTGGCGTGCTTGATGCGGTCGCCGACCTTGAGGGAGAGCACCGGCTTGTCCTCGGCGGGCTTGGCGGCGGGAGCCACGCCCATGCGCGTCACCTTGCGCACCCCCGCAGACTGCGCGGAGGTGCCACCACGTCCGGAGCCGAAGGCACCCGTGTCGGTGTCACCCCACGGGTCGCGCCCCTCGGAGCGGCGGGAACGCCCGTAGGAACCCGATCCGTACGATCCGGACCCGTACGAGCCACCATAGGACGCACGCATGCGCTCCCCCGACGTGGCAGCGCGGCGCACGTCGAGGAGCTCGGCGGGGATGTCATCAAGGAACCGCGAGGGCGGCATCTCCTGCGGGGTCCCCCAGGCGCTGCGCACGGCCGCGCGCGTCAGGTAGAGGCGTTCGCGCGCGCGCGTGATCGCCACGTACGCCAGGCGGCGTTCCTCCTCCAGCTCGCTCTCGTCGCCGAGGCTGCGCTGGTGCGGGAAGGTGCCGTCCTCCATGCCGGTGACAAAAACGACCGGGAATTCGAGGCCCTTCGCGGTGTGCACGGTCATGAGGGTGACCTGCCCGCCGCGCTCGCCCTCCGCGGGCACCTGGTCCGAGTCGGCGACGAGGGCGACGCGCTCGAGGAAGTCCGCGAGGGTTCCACCCGGAGCGTCGGCCGCGAAGGCTCCCGCGACCGAGTGCAGTTCCGCCAGGTTTTCCACGCGCGAGGCGTCCTGCGGGTCCTCGCTGCGGCGCAGCTCCGCCAGGTAGCCGGTGCGATCCAGGACCTCTTCGAGGATGTCGGCCTGCGACGCGCCTCGGGCCTCCGCGGCGCGCAGGGTTTCGATGAGCCCCCAGAATGCTGCCGCCGACTTGGCGGCGCGCGGGGTGATGCCCAGGACTTCGGGGCCGTTTCAGGCGCGCTCTCGACAGGGGACGAGGCCGGGGCAGCAGCCGCGCTCTCATCCGCAGCCTCGCTCGCATCGGGCTTCTCCCCCGCCGTGTCACCCGTGGAAGCGGAAACCGAAGAATCAGCCGAGGCCTCGTCCGGGGACGTGGAGCGTGCGAGCGCGTCGACGTCGATCCCCTCGCCCTCACCCGCGGGGCGCCCGGCACGCAGCCACAGGTGGCGTAGGGCCGCGCCGAAGGAGATTCCGTAGTGGGCGGCGTGCGCGGCGATGGCCTCTTCTGCCTTCGCGCCGATGCCGCGCTTGGGAACGTTGAGGACGCGGCGGGCCGCGACCGTGTCGTCGGGGTTGGAGATGAGCTGCAGGTACGCCAGCGCGTCCTTGATTTCGCGGCGCTCGTAGAAGCGGGTGCCGCCGACGACGCGGTACGGGATGCCTTGGCGCACGAGGAGTTCCTCCAGCGCGCGGGACTGCGCGTTCGTGCGATAAAAGACCGCGATGTCGCCCCATTCGACGCCGGAGTCCGCGAGGCGGTCGATCTCGCCGACCACGAAGCGGGCCTCGTCGTGCTCGGAATCGGCGGCGTCCAGGGTGATCAGCGCGCCGTCGCCCGAGGCCGTCCACAGGTTCTTCGCGCGCCGCCCCGTGTTGCGGGCAATGACCGCGTTCGCGGCCGACAGGATGTTCTGCGTCGAGCGGTAGTTCTGCTCGAGCAGGATCGTGCGCGCGCCCGTGAAGTCGCGCTCGAACTCCTCGATGTTGCGGATCGTGGCGCCTCGGAAGGCGTAAATCGACTGGTCGGAGTCGCCCACGACTGTCAGCTCGGCCGGCGTCACCCCATCAGATCCGTCGCCCACGAGGGCGCGCACGAGGACGTACTGCGCGTGGTTCGTGTCCTGATACTCGTCCACGAGGATGTGGCGGAAGCGCCGGTGGTAGTGCTCGGCGATCAGCGGGTTCTCGCGCAGCAGGTTGACCGTGCGCATGATGAGGTCGTCGAAGTCCAGCGCGTTCGAGGCGCGCATGCGCTTGTCATACTCGACGTAGGCGTCCGCGACGATGCGCGAGACCGGGTCCTTGCCCGCCGTCTGGGCGTAGCGCGCCGGGCCGATCAGCTCGTTCTTCGCGTCCGAAATGCGCGCCGCCACCATCTTCGGGGTGAAGCGCTTGATGTCCACGTCCATGGCCTTGAGGACCATCTGGATGAGGCGCTGGGAATCTTGGGCGTCGTAGATCGTGAACGACGAGGACAGCCCAGCCGCCTCGTGCTCGTAGCGCAGCAGGCGCACGCACGCCGAGTGGAAGGTCGACACCCACATGCGTCGCGCGTCGTCGCCCACGAGGGTGCCGGCGCGCTCGCGCATCTCGGCCGCCGCCTTGTTCGTGAAGGTGATCGCCAGGATCTCCCCAGCCCGCGCGCGTCCCGTGGCCAGCAGGTAGGCGATACGGTGCGTGAGCACGCGCGTCTTGCCGGAGCCCGCGCCCGCCAGGATCAGCAGGGGCGAGCCCGCGTGCGTCACGGCCTCGCGCTGGCGATCGTTGAGGCCGCGCGTCAGCGACTCGGGGTCCACGCCCGGGCGCGAGGGACGCTCCCAGCCCGACGAAAAACCACCCGAGGAAGCGGGAGGCTCCCACGCCGACGGCGCACCCGACGCCCCACCCGGCACAGCGATCTCCGGCCACGCGTCGGAGCCCAAGGCATCCTCCACGTCAAAGGCGGGCACCTCCGGCGGCACATAGTCGTCCTGAAAAACCCCGTCGGGGCCGATCAGGAAACCAAGGTCAGGCAAAGAAGTCGAGTCACTCATCGCCTCCAAGGGTAAACCGCCCCACCCTCACCTGCGACCCCCGCCCCGGGTGGCACCAACCACGAAAGGCGGCACGCGACGAGGCCGGGGCCTCCCCGCGCTGACACGCGGCAGAAACCCCGGCCTCGTCGAAGCGATTACTTCTTGCGGTACAGCGACTTCGTCGCGTACACCGGCTCCGTCGTCACCTGGATGCCGAGCGAGCGGAAGATGCCCTCGTCCACGGGGCCCAGGATGACCGACTCGTGCACGTCGCAGTCGCGCAGCGAGCTCAGCTTGTCGAGGGCGCGGCGCGCGTTGTCGTCGCCGTTAGCGCTGACCGCGAGCGCGATGAGGACCTCGTCGGTGTGCAGGCGCGGGTTGCGCGAGCCCAGGTCGCGGGTCTTGAGGCGCTGGATCGGCTCGATGGACTGAGGGGACAGGAGCTGGACTTCGTCGGGCAGTCCTGCGAGCTTCTTGAGGGCGTTGAGCAGCATCGCCGAGGAGCAGCCCAGCAGCGCCGACGTCTTGCCCGTGACGATGCGGCCATCGGGCAGCTCGATCGCGGCGGCCGGCTCGCCCGTGGCCTCGGCCAACTCCAGGGCCGGACGCACGACCGGGCGGTCCATGCGGCCCACGCCCACGCGGCTCATCAGCAGGGAGATGCGCGCCGACTGCACGGGCTCGCTCATCTCCTTCTTCTCAGTCACGAGGGCCTTGTAGTAGCGGCGAATGATCTCCTGACGCGAGGCCTCCCTGCAGGCCTCGTCGTCGACGATGCAGTGGCCAGCCATGTTGACGCCCATGTCCGTGGGGCTCTTGTACGGGGAGGATCCGAGGATCTTCTCGAAGAGGCGGTTCAGGACCGGGAAGATTTCGACGTCGCGGTTGTAGTTGACCGTCTTGATCCCGTACGCCTCCAGATGGAAGGGATCAATCATGTTGACGTCGTCGAGGTCGGCGGTGGCCGCCTCGTAGGCAATGTTCACCGGGTGATCCAGCGGAATGTTCCAGATCGGGAAGGTCTCCCACTTCGCGTACCCCGACTCGATCCCGCGCTTGTGGTCGTGGTACAGCTGCGACAGGCAGGTCGCCATCTTGCCGGAGCCCGGTCCAGGAGCCGTCACAACGACGAGGTCGCGGCTGGTCTCCACGTACTCGTTGGCGCCGTAGCCCTCGTCCGAGACAATGCGCTCGACGTCCGAGGGGTAGCCGGGGATCGGGAAGTGGCGGTAGACGCGGATGCCGAGCTTCTCGAAGCGTTCCTTCACCTCGGCGGCCGCCTTGTTGTCATCCGTCCACTGGGTGATGACGACCGAACCGACGTACAGGCCACGCTCACGGAACTCGTCGATCTGGCGCAGAACCTCGTCGTCGTAGGTGGTTCCCATGTCTGCGCGGACCTTGCGGCGCGCGAAATCCTTGGCATTAACGGCGACGATGATCTCCACTTCGTCGGCCAGTTCGCGCAGCATACGCACCTTGTTGTCGGGCGTAAAACCCGGAAGGACGCGCGAGGCGTGCATGTCGTCGATCAGCTTGCCGCCGAACTCCAAATACAGCTTGCCGCCGAATTCGCTGCGTCGCTGGGCGATGTGCCGAGACTGCATCTCGACGTACTGATCACTGTCAAAACCGATGCGGTGCATGCATCCTCCGAGGTCGCGGAAGTAAAGGAGCCGTCCGTGCGGGGCGGTCAGGCGCAGTCGCGCCCTCGGGGTTCCATTGTAAGGGCGGTGGCGTGCCACCTTACGGATGGCACGCGCGAAAGGGGTTCGACCTCACACGATGTGTCGTTGCATCGCCCAGCGCGTCAGCTCGTTGCGGTTGGAGAGCTGGAGCTTGCGCAGGACCGAACTCACGTGGGTTTCGACGGTCTTGATGGAGATGAACAGGTCGTGGGCGACTTCCTTGTACGTGTAGCCGCGGGCGATGAGGCGCATGACCTCCTGCTCGCGCGCGGACAGCAGGTCCAGCTCAGTGTCGGTCGTGGACACCTCACCGGTCCCGAAGGCGTCGAGCACGAAGCCTGCCAGGCGCGGGCTGAAGGCGGCGTCCCCGGCGGCGACGCGGCCGATGGCCTCGACGAGGTCGGGGGTGGAGATCGACTTGGTGACGTATCCGCGGGCGCCCGCGCGGATGACCTGGACGACGTCCTCGGCGGCGTCCGAGACGGACAGCGCCAGGAAGTGCAGGCCCTCGATGTCGCGGCACGTGCTGGCCACTTCGGCCCCACCTCCTCCGCTTCCGCCGGGCAGGTGCACGTCAAGGAGGGCAACGTCCGGGGTGAGCGTGCGGCAGGCCGCGATGGCGCCCTCGACGTCGGAGGCGTCGCCGACGACCTCCAGGTCGGCCCCGGAGTTTTCGAGCTCGGCGCGCACACCCGCGCGAACCATGGGGTGGTCGTCGATGACGAGGATGCGGATGGTCACTGTGTCCTCCCGTTGGGCGCTGTTTCTTCCAGGATATCGGAGCGCGGCACGCTCAGAGCAACTTCGGTTCCGCGGGCGAGACGCCTGATCGTGGCATTACCCCCGGTCCTGCGCATGCGCCCAACGATGGAGTCGCGCACGCCGTGTCGGTCGGCCGCGATGGTGGCGGGGTCGAATCCCTCGCCGCTGTCCTTGATGAAGGCCTCCACGGCCCGGGGACGCACCTCGACGTAGACGGAGACGGGCGGGGGCGCCGTGGCGCACGGCGTTTTGGCAGGCCTCGGCGAGTGCGGCGACGAGTGCGAGCTCGACGGGCCCCGGACGCATGTCGCCGACGACGACCACGCTGATGGGCACGCCGTAGCGGCTCTCGACGCCCACGACCGCCTCGGTGACGGCAGCGTCGAGGGAGTCGGCGGCCTGCGCACGGCCCGTGTAGAGCCAGGCACGCAGCTCACGTTCCTCGGTGAGGGCGATGGCGCGCACGCGGGCGGGGTCCTCGGCGGAGGCGCGGATGAGCGTGAGGGCCTGGAGCACGGAGTCGTGCAGGTGGGCGGCGATGTCGGCGCGCTCGGATTCGCGCACGCGCTGCGCCTGAGCCTGCGACAGGTCCTTCGTCGTGCGCAGCCACATGGGGACGAGGGCGAAGAGCACGCCCGCGACCAGGGCAGCCCCGATAAGGCCGCCGCGCAGCAGGATGACGGGCGGGTTGTCACGCGAGGCGGCCATGACGACGCCGAGGCTCAGCAGCGCAATACCGCCCACGACCGCGCCGATAAAGCGCACCGAGCGCCAATTGCGTACCTCGCGGCTCTGGCTCCACACCAAAGTGATGCCCGCGATGATCGACACGATGGAACCCATGTCGCTCCACTCAAGGGCGCTCGTCGCGTTCAGGATCGCGCCAAGCACCGCGGCAACCAGCAGAGCCACGCCCGTGACGATCATACGGTTACGCGCGACCTGGGCGGCCCTCTCCTGACGCACACGCACGAGGCCGGGGCTGAGCGTGCCCGACGCCGAGGCCTCGGGCGAATCCTCGGGGACCGTCACCCACAGCCACAGGTAGGCGACCGCGCCGACGCCGAGAAAGGTCAGGGCGATGAGACCTCCGCGGATCACCATGACCGGGACACCCAGGTGCACGGCCAGGCCCGAGCACACGCCCGCCATCCAGGGGGCAGGCATGTCCGGGCTGGAGGCTGTCGCGCGTGCAAGCGGGAGCCTGGCGGGCGGTGCCGGAATCGGCGGCGTCCACCCAGGATGCGGGTTGTTGACCGTGCTACTCACGTGTCCATTGTGGCACGTCCAGGGACGAGGCCGGGGGTACCCCCGGCACAATCAGGGGCGGTTCAGGGGGTCCCCTACTATCGCGAGGGGACTCCCGTTTGATTGAGTAGTGGTATCCGATCCGAATGTATGCGGATCCCATCGAGAGGAAGTGCACCATGAGTTGGTCAAATGGTCCGTCGGACCAGGGCGGTGCCTACGGACAGCGTCCGCCCCGCAAGCGTTTCTTTGAGTCCATGCGAGCCTCCGGCTGGTACCGAGCCCACCCCCGCGTCATCGGCGGCGTCTGCTCAGGCATCGCTGCACGCAGCGGATGGGACCTGTCGCTCGTGCGAGTCCTCACCGTCATCGCAGCCCTGTGCCTGCCCTTCGTGACGCTCGCCTACGGACTGGCGTGGCTCCTCCTGCCCGAGGCTCAGGACGGGCGCATCCACGCGGAGGAAACCGCAGAAGGACGCTTCGACATTGCCTTCCTGGGAGGTCTCCTCCTGTGCCTTGTCAGCGTGTCCTCCGTCCTGCCCTCCGTCGGCGTCCTCGGCGGTATTGGCATCGGTCTCGGTGCTGGCTGGCTCGGCTTCCTCGTAGTTTCCGCCTTCGTCGTCGGCCTCATCGCCTTCGTCATCTCGAACGCGAACAAGTCCGGACAGAACCAGGGCACCGGCTCGGCACCGCAGTACGGCACCCCGAGTACTCCGGGAGGAGCGGGAACGACCGCCCCTTTTGGGCACAGCACCCCGGGCGCTGAGGACACGGGTGCCACCATGCCGCAGCAGCAGAACACTCAGGCCCCCGAGGGCTTCCCCGCCTACGGCGTCCCCGCAGGCAGCGCAGGTAGCGCGGGCACCCCGCGCCCCACAGGCGCCACCACCTCCGCGACTCAGGGCACGAACGCCGGGCCTCGCCCGGCCGCCGCTCGCTCCACCCAGCCCCACCCCGGCTGGACGCCTCCGCCCACCGTGCCCAGGCCTCGTCAGTGGACCCCGCGTCCTATGCCGACTCATCGCCCGCGCACCGTCTCCAGTCGCGTCAACCTGGCGATCACGGGCCTGCTGGTGCTCATCACGGCTGCTGTTTTCGCCGGACTGTACTGGGCGGATAAGGGCCTGTCGATCCCCTTCATTACCGGCGAGACAGAGGGGCAAACGATCGCCCGTATCATCACCGTTGGTGGCGGCGTGTGCCTGCTCATCGTCGGGTTCTCCCTGGCGATTGCCGCCCTGCGCGATCGCAGCGCCGGCTGGCTCACTGCCCTGTCGATCATCGGCGTGGTGTTGGCACTCCCCACAGCCCTCGTTGGCTCCCAGGCATCTCACCCAACCGTTTTCCTCGTCAACACTCACGTGGGTGCCATCGGCAACCAGACGACGCTCGACTGGACGGTCGACAAGGTCAGTGGAGGCAACCCGGCCAGCTCGACCACGCTCGACCTGACCGGCGCCCCCGTCGGCACGACCAAGACGATCACGGTCGACTGGCGGGCCTGGAATCGACTCACCGTCCAGTTGGCCGAGGGCCAGCCCGTGCAGATCATCTGCCAGTCCAGCATCGGCAACCCTGTCCACCAACATGGATGGCAACGGCTGGGCCGAACCTTTGGATAACTGCTCCGGCGTGACCGCATCCTCCCCCGCCTGGGGGAAGCCCTCGCTCGGCGGCATCACAATCCTCATCACCGACGACGCGGACCTTGAGACGCTGACGATCGTGCAGTCCCCCGACGCCTCGGGCACCTGGGGTTCCACGCCGGCAGCGCCCTCCGCCACGCCCTCGGCGACTCCGAGCGCAACGCCCACCCCTCCCCTACCCCCACCGACTCCCAGTCGGGTAACTGAGGAAGGACCACGACTATGACCACCTCGAACGACGACCAGACCACCCAGCTGCCTGAATTTGACGAGACGATGCCGCTGTTGACGACTCCCGCACCCTCCGTCGGCGCAGGTCAGGACGCGACCACGGAGATGCCGACCTCGTCGCCGGACCTCTTCTCGGACCCGCTCGCGGTCTTCCGCGACGCCCCGACGACGCAGATGCCCTCCGAGCCGGCCTCGGCGGGCGGTTCCACCGGGGCGGGCGCGCGCACGGCCTTCGATCCGGCTTCCACGGGCGAGACGATTCCTCGGGGTCACGAGGCCGGGGCAGCCTCCGACGCTCAGACGACGTCGGGCACCACCCCGGGTGCCCAGACGTGGAACGCTCAGAGCGGACTCGCTGCCACGTACCCGCTGCCCGAGGCACCCCGCAAGGGCGTGCGAGTCGGTTCTTTCGTGTGGGCTCTCCTGGTGTGTATGATGGGCGCTTTCCTCATCGCCGAGGCCTACATCACGAACCTCAACCTGCCGGTGCTCGGGATCAGCGCGATCGCGGCCCTCGGCGTCATCCTGATCCTCACTGCTCTCTTCTCGGGCCATTCCAAGAAGACCCCGAAGGCGAACGCCGCCTCCGCTCCTTCGAATCCCGCGGACGCGATCCGCGGGGACTGACGCAGCCGCACAACGCGCACACAAACGGGGTGGGCCCGGGAACCGATTGGTTCCCGGGCCCACCCCGTTACTTGTCAGAAGCGTCGCATCACAGCAGATCCAGCATGGCCGGTGCCACCAGCTTCACGACGTTCTCACGGCCTTCCATCGCATTGGGGGCATCCACCGCGTAGGCGGCCATCTGCTGGCAGGTCGCCAGGTCGTGCATGCGCAGGGCGGCGCGCACGGCGTTGACCTTCGACGGAGCCATCGACAGGGAGGCGACACCCAGGCCCGTGAGGACCAGGGCCAGCAGCGGATCGCCGCCCGCCTCGCCACACACGCCAATCGGCTTGCCCGTCGCACGACCGCCGTTGCAGGCGTGGTGGATCATCTCGAGGACCGCGGGCTGCCACGGATCCAGGAGAGACGCCAGGTTGCCGTCCAGGCGGTCGGCAGCCATCGTGTACTGCGTCAGGTCGTTCGTGCCGATGGACGCGAAGTCCACGATCGACAGGAGCTGCTCGGCGCGCAGGGCGGCCGCGGGCACCTCGATCATGATGCCGACCTTGGGTAGGCCGTAGCCGCGCGCCTTGTCGGCGAACCACTTGGCTTCGTCAGCAGTCGAGACCATGGGGGCCATGACCCAGAGCTCCGCACCCGTCGCCTTGTGGGCGGCGGCCAAAGCCTGCAGCTGCGTGTCGATGAGGTCCTCGCGCACCTGGCACAGGCGCAGGCCGCGCACACCCAGAGCGGGGTTCTCCTCGGCACCCAGGTCCGCGAAGCTCAGCGGCTTGTCGGCACCCGCGTCGAGGGTACGAACGACCACACGACGCGACCCGAAGGAGCGCAGAACCTTCGTGTAGGTGTCGGTCTGCTCCTCCAGCGTCGGGGCCTCCGAACGCTCCAGGAACAGGAACTCCGTGCGGAACAGGCCCGAGCCCTCGAGGTCGAACTTCGATGCCTTCATCGCATCGTCGACCGTGCCGATGTTGGCCAGGAGCTTGACGCGGTAGCCGTCGTAGGTCGCCCCTTCACCGTTCGAGCCAGCCAGAGCGAGTGCGCGGCGGCGCGAACGCTCCTTGAGCAGGTCCACCTCGGCATCGGTGGGAGCGACGATCACCTCGCCGACGCCACCGTCGAGGGCCAGCATCGTGCCTTCGGCGACCTCCATGATGCCCTCAGCCTTGACGATCGCGGGAATGCCCAGCTGGGCAGCCAGGATCGCCGTATGCGAGGTGGGGCCACCGATCTCGGTGATGATGCCGAGGACGGTGTCCGGGTTCAGGGTCGCAGTCTCAGCGGGAGCCAGATCGCGCGCCACGAGGACGACGGCCCATCGAAGGCCGGGACGCCGGGCTCGGGCAGGCCACGCAGCTCGCAGATCGCGCGATCGCGCACGTCGTAGAGATCGGTCGCGCGCTCGGCCATGTAACCGCCCAGGCCGCGCAGCATCTGCGCGTAGTCCTCGACAGCGTCGTGGACGGCCTGGGTGATACCGAGGCCCTTCTTCAGCTTCTTGTCAACGGCCTTGGCCAGGCCGCGGTCACCCGCGAGCTGGGCGGTGGCCTTGAGGATCGCCTTCGTCTCCTCCGGCGCGTTCGTAGCGCGCTCGCTCAGACGAGCGGAAACGGCTGCGAGCGCCTCACGGACACGCGCGCCGTCGGCGGCAGCGTCGACGCTGCCCGGCTCCGTCGTGTCGACGCCGGGGGCAGGCTGGACGATCGCGGCGGGAGCTGCAGCCGTACCGGCAGAGACGCCGATGCCGTGCAGGACGTCGTGCGTCGCCATCAGCTCACTCCTGGTCGAGGTCGCGCGAGAGCAGCTCGACGAGCGAGTCAAGCACCGCGCCCGCGGAATCATCCTCGGTGGACAGGGTGACGACGTCGCCGTGCTTGGCGCCCAGGGTCATGATTTCGAGGAGCGACGCGGCGTCGGCCTCCTCACCATCGAAAGCGATGGTGACCTCGACGCCGGAGTCGTCAACGGCCTCGGCGAGGACGGATGCGGGACGTGCGTGGAGGCCAACGGAGGAACCAATTGCAACGGTGCGGGAAATCATGGTTGTTCCTTTCAAATGCGGGTATGTCCATCGTGAGACACAGGAGCCCGTACGGCCCATGGTAACGGGCTTAGATACCCACACAAAACCCGATATCACGGACAGTGACATGGGATACATCACCCTCATAAATGCCGAAAAACCATACGACAACGGACTCCCCCGCCGACCGAGACGACGCCACTACGCAGCGCCCAGCTCCGGCCTCGCCGACGTGACGCGAGACTCCCCCTCCGCCTCACCAATTACACTAGAGAAGTACCGATGGAAGGAAAGGAAGCCGCATGAGTTCCCGCGAACCCACGCTGGCCGACGTCGCCGAGCTGGCCGGAGTGAGCCTGACAACCGTGTCGCGCGTTCTCAACAACCGCGGTTACCTCTCGGAAAAGACGAAGAAGAACGTCGCAGACGCGATCGAGACGCTCGGCTACCGCCCGAACTCGCTGGCTCGCGCCCTTCACGGCAAGCGCACGCAGACGGTCGGCCTCATCGTTCCTGCGGTCTCCCTCCCCTTCTTCGGCGAACTGGCCGTCGAGGTGGAGAACGCCCTCGCCGACGCCGGTTACCGCATTCTCATTTGTAATTCCATGGGCCGCGCGGACCGTGAGCGCGAGTACCTGTCGCTCCTCGTGGGTAACCGCGTGGACGGCATCATTTCAGGCGCCCACAACGAGGGCCTAGGCGAGTACGACACAATCCGCATGCCCCTGGTGACGATCGATCGCGAGCTGAGCCCGTCCATTCCGAATGTGCGCTGCGCGAACGAGGAGGCGGGTGCCATGGCGACGCGTGCGCTCATTGAGGGCGGGTGCCGCCATCCCCTGCTGCTCACGTCCCGT
Source organism: uncultured Sanguibacter sp. (assembly GCA_916438365.1). Next base: position 15,002 of record CAKAEY010000010.1, on the reverse strand, counting down.
TCGGGTCCACGTAACCTGCGTGAGGCCGGTTACCGCGCCGAGGTCGAGCGCGGGGTCTGACCCCGCGCGTGGTCACCGTACCCTTCGATACGCCGACACCGCAGCGTTTTGCGATGGTCCGCGACACCCTGGACGAGGCCCGCGCCTCCTCCCCCATCGATGGCGTTTTCGCGACCGATGACCTCGCGGCCGCCGAGGTCCTCGAGTGGGCGCGTACGCGCAACCTGTTGGTCCCCACTGACCTGTCCGTCATCGGCTTCGATGGCACGGAGACGATGCGCCGCGCCCTGCCTCACCTTGCAACAATCCGCCAACCCATCGCCGCGATCGCACAGGAGGCGGTGTCGATCCTCCTCGATCAGATCGAGGGCAAGGCGCCGCGTTCCTCGTCCGACGAGGCCGGGGCACCCCCCGCTCAGACGCTTGAGTTCTCGGGCACGCTGATTCCGGGGCGTTCGATCAACGCCTGATCGCCTCACGTGCTGCGATGCTTTCGGCACTCACCTCAATCCCCGGCGATTTTCGTGCCCCGCGCGGGCCCGCAGATGCGCACGCGGATAGGTTATCCACATACGGATAGGTTATTGGCATACGGATAGGTTAATAAGCTATCCGCATCGTCATAACCTATCCGCGTGTGCACAACCCTATCCGCATGTTCGGCCGTAATCTGCGAGCAGGCCCCCGTCCGCAGATTCAGCCCTATCCGCATGTTCGGCCGTAATCTGCGAGGCCCCTACGTGTTCGGTTCTTGCTGAGGAGCTCCTCACCCACCCACGCGCGCGTCAACAAAAAAACGCGTCGGCGCGCACGTTAACCCGCTAAGTGGAGAGTTGGCCCCCTGCCCACGCTCCACTAGTAGGTCCCAGCTGCGCATTAGCGGGTTAACACCGCCACCTCAAGGGCCCAGGTGCCGGCACCTCGTCGAACCCCTCTCGTCATCGCCGTCGGCAGCCTCCACTACGTTTCGCATGCAATTCCTCGGCGTCACATTCCACAACGCCGCAAAAACCGCGAAATACCAACACCCTCGATTCAGATCCTGAAATACCCACAGGTGAATTGCATGCGAAATTGCGTGTTCACCGTCGACAGGGCCTCGCAGCAGCCACAGGCTGTACGGTCGACACCCGCGCCCGAGAACACGAGCTCCCGACAACGAGTGCCACCGCAACGAAACGCGCATCCGACACCACCGGCACGACAGACGGGTGGGCGACACCAGCGCGATGCTGATGCCGCCCACCCGTTATGTCGAGGCTGACTCCCGGGAAGCTCAGGCCTCCTTGGGGGGCCACGTCGAGCAGCGCGTCGCCGCGCTGGATCTGCCCGCTCGCGACCGGGGTGATCGGCACCGAGCTTCTTCTTGTTCGTCACGACGACGGGCGTGATGGTCTCGTAGCCGGCCTCTCGGATCACGTCGAGGTCGACCTCGGCGAGCACGTCGCCGCGGCGCACGACGTCGCCCTTGGCGACGCGGGGCGTGAAGCCCTTGCCATCGAGCTTGACGGTGTCCATGCCGACGTGGATGAGGACCTGGACGCCGGACGCGGACTTGAGGCCGTAGGCGTGGCCGGTCGGGAACGCGACGGTCACGGTGCCGTCGAAGGGGCGCGACGACGAGGCCATCGGCGGGCTCGATGCCGATGCCGGGGCCGAGCATGCCCTTGGCGAAAGGACTCATCCTTGACCTGCTCGAGCGGAACCACGGTGCCCGCGAGGGGCGAGGCGACCGAGAGGTCAGCCACTGGCCTCGTCGCTAGAAAGGACGGGGCGGCAGCGGGAGCAACGGCTGCAGCGGCGGCCGGGGCTGCAGCAGGGGGGTCGCCAGCGGCGGCGGCCACGGGAGCGGCAGCCTTGGCGGCGGGCGCGCGACCCTCCATGTCGAGCCTTGCCGCGCGTCATGGCGTAGCCGAAGGTGAGGCCGAAGGAGATGACGAAGACGAGGACCTCGAGGGCCAGGTAGGCGGGGATCGACTTGGGGCATGATCGACACGAAGCCGACGAAAGCCCTGCGGCGCCGAGGGCCTGACCGCGCACGTTCAGCAGGGCGACACCCCCAGAGCCGATGGCCGCCGCCACCATGGCGCAGTAGAAGGGCCAGCGCAGGCGCAGGTTGACGCCGAAGATAGCGGGCTCGGTGATACCGAAGACGGCGGACACGCCACCGGCGCCGGCCAGGCCCTTGAGCTTGGTGTCGCGGGTCTTGAAGAAGACGGCCAGGGCGGCCGCGCCCTGCGCGACGTTCGCCATGGAGGCGATCGGGAAGATGAAGTCGCCGGTGCCGTCGTTGATCAGCGGGATCTCGATGGCGGGGAACGACTGGTGCAGGCCGGTCACAACGATGGCGCTGTAGAAGAAACCGAAGATGAGTCCGCCGAAAACGCCGAGGGTCGTGTACGCCCAGTTGATGCCGTGGGTCAGGTAGTTGGAGAGCTCGCGGGTCACGGGGCCGACGACGACGAAGGCCAGGAAGCCGGTCACCAGCAGGGTGATGAGCGGGGTGAGCAGGAAGTCCGCGGTGCCCTTGAGGACCTTGTGCAGGTTCTTTTCGATGAGGCACATGATCCAGGTGACGACCAGGGTGGGGATGACCATCGCCTGGTAGCCGACCTTGCTGACCTCGAGGCCGAAAGAGGTGCCACACGGAGGACTGGTCCGTGTAGGCCCAGAACTTGGCGGCGGCCGCGGCATCCGTCATGGAGTAGGCGGACAGCAGCGAGGGCGACACCATGGCAGCACCCATCGCGGCGCCCAGGTAGGTGTTGCCGCCGAAAGCGCTTGGCAGCCGAGAAAGCCGACGAGTACGGGCAGGGAACGCGAAGGCCGCGGATGACACGAGGTTGATGAGCGCGTCGTAGTCGGTCATCGCCGGATACATCTGGATGACGGACCGCTCTGCCGAAAGAGCCCCGTCGGCCGTGAGGACCGAGTGGAGGGCCATGAGGAGACCACCGGCGATCAGGGCCGGGGAGGACCGGGAACGAAGATGTCGGCGATCATCTTGATGAAGCGCGAGAAGATGTTGCCACCAGCCTCGGCTTCTTCCTTGGCTTCGTCCTTGGAGACCTCGCGCACGCCGTGGTCGGCAACCATGTCGTGCGTAGACTTGGTCGACGTCGCCGGGGCCGACGATGATCTGGAACATGCCGCCGGCGGCGAACGTCCCCTTCAGGTCTTCGTTGTCGTCGAGGGCTTGCTGGTTGATCTTGGACTCGTCCGCGATCACCAGGCGGAGACGGGTTGCGCAGTGTGCTGCTGCGCTGATGTTGGAGGCGCCGCCGACTGCTTCGACGACCTCCCCTGCCACCTTGGCGTGATCCATCGCTGACCACATTCCTTTCTGAAAAACCCACGCAGTACGTCATTGTCCGCAGCGCGCTGGGCGGTGTGTAGCAATCGATTGACATATTAGGGTCACAGACCTCTCTATGGCAAGATGATCAGGGAAAATCTCACGTCAGCCGCTGAGAGACCGCCCACATACGACGAGGCCGTGGGCCACCTGAGCAGCCACGGCCTCGTGCGCGGGTCGCTTAGTCGGCGCGCGCGGCGCTCACGTTCGTCACGGAGGCGGCGCCCGTGAGCGTCACGCCGGAGCCGTCGCCGTTCAGGAAGCTGCGGGTCGTGAAGACGCGCGAGCCGTCGCCCAGGTAGATCTCGGTGATGGAACGGTCGTGGAGGATCTCGACGCGGCTGGCCTCCCCGCGTCCAGGGTGACGACGCGGCGGCCGCCATGGGGGTAGCGCGTGCCCGTCAGGTCGACGCTCAGGCGTCCCATCTTCCAGAGGATCGACAGGCCCGGAGCTCGGAACCGATCTGCACGGACAAGCGCCCCCGTCGTAGGAGGCGTCGAAAGGCGAGGCGCCACGAGCGCGACCCAGCGAGCTCGGCAACGCGTGCCCCGGCCTCGTCCCCCGGGAGCACCCTCGAGTGTGGCGGGCGCCAGGGGCAGGCCCGGCAGGTACGGGGCGGGCGATGACGCTGCCCGCCCACGCAGGGTCAGGGCGCGCGGGGCGGTGAAGCAGTGCACCCAGCCGCCGGTCGCGATGGAGGGCTGGTCGTCCTCGCCCGGCGTTACCCGCCCAACCCGAAGAGGAGGGTCGGCGCGTCAGGGCGAGGAGGAGGCGAAGCGCGCCATGATCTGGGGTGCGTAGAACTCGGTGCCGCGGTCGAGCTCCTCGAAGGAGCCGTCGGCCCCGCGCAGCTCGGTCCCCGACGAGCTCGCCGACGATGGCGACGCACGGGAAGACGTTCTCGAAACCCTCGCGCTCGGGCGAGATGCCCTGCGGGCAGAAAGATCAGCACGTCGCGCGCCTCACCCGATTCTTCGTCCGACGAGGCGCACCAGGTTGGGGCACTCCCACATGTAGCCGAACGCGTCGAAAGGTGCCGCCGGCGTCGGGGAAGGTCATCTCACCCTCGCACTCCCACGCGCGCAGGTCCGTCGGAGCGGTAGAGCAGGGCCGCGCCCGTGAGGTTCTCGCGCTGGACGCCCGAGCAGCATCCGGTAGGAGCCGTCCGCGTCGCGCCACACCTGCGGGTCACGGAAAGTGCGCCGTGTATCCCTCCGGCTGGCGTTCGATGATCGGGGGCACCTGCTTGTCGAAGTGGACCATGTCGGCCGTGGTGACGACGCACTGGGTGGCCTCGCGCTCCCCCGTCTCGGGATCCTTGTAATTGCCCGTGTACCACAGCTCAACGTGATCGCCGACCTCGATCGCCGTGCCCGAGTAGGCACCGTTGGCGTCCTGGTGGGTGTCAGGGCAGGATGGCGGGGGCATGGTAGTCCCAGTGGGTCAGGTCGCGTGAGGTGGCGTGGCCCCAGTAGACGAGGCGACGCGGGTGCTCGGGCGTGTACTGGAAGAACGCGTGATAGATCCCGTCGATCTCAATGAGGCCGTTCGGGTCGTTCAGCCGGCCCACCGGGGGCGCGACGTGAAAGAGCGGGTAGTCGGGATCCTGCGGGGCGCGCGACGAGGCCTCGGCGGCGAGGGCGGACGCGAGAAAAATCTTCGGCCATGACCCTCACGGTAACACCCCGGGATAGACGAGCGCGCGGGCGGGACGCATCCGTCCCGCCCGCGCGCGTCACACGTCCATCACACCTCATCAAGAGACGCGACATATCAAGGAAAAACCCCAGCTCAGGCGCCCGTCACGTCGTCCGGGTGAGCGTCCGCGTAGCGGGCAAGCTCCTCCTCGACGATGGATTCGTCGAGCTTGACGAACACCGGCGTGGGCTTGGCGATCGGGCGTACCGGGCGTGATCGGGTGACGCTCCCAGGTGGGCACGTTCGTGTAGTCGCCCGTGATGATCGGGTAGCCGTCGCGGCCCTCGAAGTCGGCGGGCAGGGACCTGCGGGTCGAGCTCGGCGACCTCTTCGATGCGAGGCATCGGCGCGATCTCGCCGGCACCACCCATGACGCGGTCGATGTCGTTGGCCGCGTGGGGCAGGAACGGGGAGAGCATGAGGTTGAGGTCGGCGACCACCTGGGCGAGGGTCCACAGGACCGTCGCGAGGCGCTCGCGCTGCTCGGGGGCCTTGAGCTTGAAGGGCTCGGTGTCGGTCACGTACTTGTTGGCCTCGCCCACCAGGCGCATGGCCTCGGACAGCGCCGCCTTCTGGCGGTGGTGACGGATCAGGTTGCCGACGGTGTCGAAAACCGGCCTCGACGGCGTCCAGGAGCGCGCGGTCGATGTCCTCGAGCTCACCCGGGGTGGGGATCTCGCCGAACTTCTTGGCGATCATGGAGGCGGTGCGGTTGACCAGGTTGCCCCAGCCGGCGACGAGCTCACCGTTGGTGCGGCGCACGAACTCGGCCCACGTGAAGTCGGAGTCCGAGGTCTCGGGGCCGGCCGCGCTGATGAAGTAGCGCAGGGCGTCGGCCTGGTAGCGCGAGAGGAAGTCGCGCACGTAGATGACGATGCCGTGCGAGGAGGAGAACTTCTTGCCCTCCATGGTGAGGAACTCGGACGAGACGACCTCGGTGGGCAGGTTGAGGACACCCAGGTCGCCGGGAGCGCCACCCTTCGAACCCTGGCCGTTGTAGCCGAGCAGCTCGGCGGGCCAGATCTGGGAGTGGAAGACGATGTTGTCCTTGCCCATGAAGTAGTAGGACAGGGCCTCGGGGTCGTTCCACCACTTGCGCCAGGCCTCGGGGTCGCCGGTGCGGCGCGCCCACTCGATGGAGGCACTCAGGTAGCCGATGACGGCGTCGAACCACACGTAGAGACGCTTGGTGGGCTGGTCCTCCCAGCCGGGGACCGGGATACCCCAGTCGATGTCGCGCGTCATCGCGCGGGGCGGATGTCCTCGAGGAAGTTCTGGGAGAACTTGATGACGTTGGGACGCCAGGTGCCGGACTTCTCGCGCTCGTCGAGCCAGGCGGACAGGGCCTCGGCGAGGGCGGGCAGGTCGAGGAAGTAGTGGACGGACTCCACGAACTTGGGGGTCTCACCGTTGATGCGCGAGTGCGGGTTGATGAGCTCGGTCGGGTCCATCTGGTTGCCGCAGTTGTCGCACTGATCGCCACGCGCGCCCTCGGCGCCACAGATCGGACAGGTGCCCTCAATGTAGCGGTCGGGCAGGGTGCGGCCGGTGGACGGAGAGATGGCGGCACGCGTGACCTGCTCGATCATGTAGCCGTTGTCGCGCACGGTGGCGAACATGTCCTGGACGACGCGGTAGTGGTTACCGGCGGTCGTGCGGGTGAAGAGGTCGTAGGACAGGCCGAGCGCCACGAGGTCCTCGACGATGAGGCGGTTGTTGCGGTCGGCGAGTTCGCGGGCGCTCATGCCAGCGCCGTCGGCGGCCACCAGGATGGGGGTTCCGTGTTCATCGGTGCCGGAGACCATGAGGACGTCGTGGCCGGCCATTCGCATGTACCGGGAGAAAACGTCGGAGGGGACACCGAATCCCGCAACGTGGCCAATATGACGGGGCCGTTGGCGTAGGGCCATGCGACGGCGGACAGAATACGACTCATAGCCCCTAACAATACTGCGTAGCGCTCACGAACGGGGAACCGGCCGCATGGCGAGGAATTGAAACACCCCTTGGGTGACTGTGACCGGGGTGATATTCTTGAGGAAATTACTGAATTTTCTGGGAGGTCTCATGCCCCGCGCTCTCATCATTGTCGACGTTCAGCCCACGTTCTGCGAAGGCGGTGCCCTCCCGGTGACGGGCGGTAACGCTATCGCCGAGGCCGTGGCCGCCTACGTGGAGGCGCACCGCGACGAGTATCAGCTGATCGTGACCACGCAGGATTGGCACATCGATCCGGGCGAGCACTTCTCGGAGAACCCGGATTTCGTGGATACGTGGCCCCCGCACGGCGTGGCAGGCACGGACGAGGCCGAGCTCCACCCGGCGCTCGCGAACGTGAAGGCGGACGTGACGGTCAAGAAGGGCCAGTACAAGGCCGCCTACTCGGGCTTCGAGGGAACCACCGAGGATGGCAAGACGCTGGAGGAGGCGCTGCGCGCCGCCGGCGTCACCGAGGTGGATGTCGTGGGCCTGGCGGAGTCGCACTGCGTTGCGTCCACGGCTGTGGATGCTGTCCACGCCGGATTCCCGACGCGTGTCCTGCGCGAGCTGACCGCGCCCGTGACCGAGGAACTGGGCGCGGTGGCTCGCGAGTGGATGACAACCGAGGGCGTCTCGCTCGTCTGAGGCTCCCCGGCCTCGTTTTTTTAGCGCGCGGCGAGGGCGGCCTTGTAGAGGTCGTTCTTGCGCGCGCCCGTCGCCGCGGCTACCTCGGCCGCGGCGTCTTTCAGGCGCATGCCCTCCGCCGCGAGCGCGAGGACCGCGCCGACGTGGTCTTCGGCGCGCGCGCTGCGTTCGTACCCGGCGACGACGATGGTCACCTCACCGAGGATATCGTCGGCTCCCTCCGCGAGTTCCCCGAGCGTGCCGCGGCGCACTTCCTCGTAGTCTTTTCGTGAGCTCGCGGCACAGCGCGGCGCTGCGGTCGGCCCCCAGCACCTGCGCCATGCGCGTGAGCGTGGCGGCTGCGCGCCTGGGGCGATTCGAAGAAGATCAGCGTGTGCGGGTCGGTGGCCAGGTCCTGCAGGTAGCGCGTGGCTTCCCGTCCTTGCGCGGCAGGAATCCCCTTCGAAGGCGAAGCGGTCGGAGGGCAGGCCAGACAGCGCGAGGGCGACGAGCGGCGCGGAGGGGACCGGGCAGGACGGACAGGGGAACGCCCGCTTCGATGGCGGCGCGAGCCAGCCGGAATCCCGGGGTCGGAGACCGTGGGCATGCCCGCGTCGGAGACGAAGACGACGCGCGCCCCACCCGCTGGCGGCCTCGACGATGCCCGAGGCCTTGTCGGCCTCGTTATGGTCGTGCAGGGCGATCAGTCGGCCGCCCAGCTTGATGCCCAGGCGCGACGCCAGGGCGAGCGCGCGGCGCGTGTCCTCGGCGGCGACGATGTCCGCCCCTTCGAGAGCGGCGACGACGCGCGGGCGACGCGTCACGCACGTCACCGATCGGGGGTCGCGGCCAGCAGGATGGTCCCCGCCTCCTGGCGGTAGGGCCTCCTGCGTGCGAGCATCCTGGGACGTCGAGGCAGCCTCGGGGGCGTTGGTCGTGTCGGTCGCTGCTTCCATGCCCGTATCGTCTCACTGCTTGTCCGCGCGTGCACGGCGCGTCCGCGTCGTACCCGCCCGCCATTGGGGGACGCGCGAGGCGAGGACGCACGCGGCGCACAGGAGCGCGATGGTTCCGCCTGCGCTGAGGCGCGCGGGGACGGCAATGGCGAGGCCGGAGATCCCCAGGAGCGCGCCCAGCAGCGGGCAGCCGATGAGGAAGGCACGAGAGCTGCGCACGAGGGGCGCGAGCGCGGCGGCTGGCGCGGCAATGAGTGCGATCGACAGGATCGTTCCAACCGCCGGGATCGCCACGGTGACCGATGCGAGGATGAGGCCGAGGATGACGAGTTCGTGGCGAGAGGCCCGCGCGGCTGCGGCTGGGCTAGAGGGGTCGAAGCAGTGGGCGATCAGCTGGCGCCCGCCCAGCATCACGACAAGAAGGGCGACCGCGAAGACGGCACCGGCCCAGGCAACGTCAGCTGGCGAGACCGTCATGACGGAGCCGGTCAGGAAAGAATTGACCGCGAGGGGCAGGGGCTTGAACCAGGTCGCCAGGAAGTAACCGGAAGCAAAACCTGCGGTCAGCACGATGCCGGCTGCTCCTTGGCTGGAGATGCCGGGGATCGTGGCGAGCCAGCGCATGAGGGCGACGAGTGGGATGGTCCCAAGGAACGCGCCGACGTACAGCGCAGCGGACATACCTGAGTGCCCGAATCCGAGGGCGGCTGCGATGACCACGCCGAGGACCGCGCCCGGGAAGGTACCGTGCGTGACGGATTCGGCAAAGAAGATGCGTCGGTCCAGGTAGGCGAAGGCGCCGACGAGGCCGCCCAGGGCCCCGATGATCGTCACGTGGAGCGCGGGGTACAGGAGGAGGCTAGCGATCACGAGGCCTGCCCTCCCCCGATGTTCACGGTCGTTTCACGCGACGTTTCACGCGCGGCTCCGACCGCTTGGGCACGCCGGCCGCGGATCCCGCGGATGGCGCAGGCGGCAGCGAAGCAGACAAGGACCCCCATGGCGACGCACGCCTGCGGGGAGAGCGGGCGCGGCGCACGCAGGAGGGAGATGCCAAATCCGGCCCATCCCCCGACGAGCGCGCAGGCGCCGGCCAGGAGCGCCATCGAGCGTGGGCCCGACGCGAGCAGGCGACCGAAGGCTCCGGGCACGACAAGATATCCGACGACGAGGAGGACCCCGACGGCCGTCGACGCGGCGACGACGATCGCGCCGAGCGCCGCGTTAAAAGCGATGTCAATCCAGGTGACCGGGATGCCGCTAACGTGCGCGGCCTCGCGGTCGAAGGCCACCGCGACCTGTGCGCGCCAGGTGAGGGCAAGCAGGGCGGTCGCAACCACGAGGACCAGAGCACTCACCGACAATCGAGAGGGCGTGATATCCAGGAGACGGCCGAACATGAGGGATTCGAGCTGCCCGGACATGTCCCCGATGCGTAGGGAGATGACGATGCCCAGGGAGAAGAAGGCGGTGAGCAGGACCGCGGTCGTCGCCTCGGAGTGGCGCTGTTTGCGCGAGGCCGCCGTCAGCGCCGCCGCGATGAGGGCCGCGCACACGGCACCGCCCGGGATGATCGCGTCGCGCCCGCCAAGGGCCATGCCGACGACAATGCCGGGAAAGACACCGTGGACCATCGTTTCAGCGCTGAACTCGGCGCGGCGCAGGTTGACCAGCGTCGAGGCCGGTCCCACCGCGAGCGCGAGCAGGCCAAGGACAACGAGAGGGCGCGCCAGGTAGGGGGCGATCATGACAGGGACGCAATCGCCTCGTCGGCGCTCGATCCGTAGGCGCGCGCCAAGACCTCGGGGGCGAGGGCTTCGTCGGTGGACCCCAGGGCGACGAGGCGGGAGGCGAGCACGCACGCCTGGGAGCACACGTCGCGCGCGAGGGACAGGTCGTGCGTGGACACGATGACGCCGACGCCGTCGGCTGTCAGGTCCGCGATGAGACCCGTGATGATGTCGCGGCTGGGCGCGTCGAGGCCGTTGAAGGGTTCGTCCATCATGACCAGCTCGGGGCGTGCGACCAGGGCGCGCGCGACGAGGACGCGCTGGCGCTGCCCGCCACTGAGTGTCCCGAAGCGCCTGCTCGCCCGGTCGCTGAGGTTCACCCGCTCGAGGGCAGCGCTCACCCGCGCGCGCATGTCCGAGGTGATGCGCCTGCCCCAGCTCGGCCTCGGCGATGAGTCCCATCGTGACGACCTCGGCGGCGCTCACTGGGAAGGTAAGGTCCAGGTCGGCGCTCTGCGGCACGAGGCCGATGCGCGTTGCATCGACCTCAACGCTGCCGGACAGAACCGAGCAGCCGCCGACGATACCTCGCATGAGGGTCGTCTTGCCCCCTCCGTTGGGGCCGACAAGGGCGAGGGCCTGGCCCCCGAACACGTCGAGGGTCAGGCCGGTCAGCGCCGGGGTATTCCCATACCCCAGCGCCGCGTCGTGAAAGGAGACGAGCCGTGCCATCACTGGTCCTTCAGCCGTTCGGGCAGCTGCGGGACGGTGCCGCCCCACGCCTGCGTCACGGCGCGCACGTTGTGGATGATCGAGCCGACGTAGGTGGCTCCCTCGGAGCCATCCGGTCCCAGCGAGTCGCCGTACATGGCGTCCTCGCCCACGATGGGGGTCACGCCGGCCGCGCGAGCAATCGCCTCGATGGACTTGGAGTTGTTGGAGTTTTCGGCGAAGAGCGCGACCGCTCCGGACTCCTTGACGGCCGCGACGGCCTTGGCGATGTGGTCGGCGGTGGCGTCCTGCTGCTCATTGAAGTCGGACAGGGCAGCGCCGATGAATCGGATGCCGTAGTCCCTCGAGAAGTAGCCGAAGGCATCGTGGGAGGTAAAGAGGACGCGCTGTCCCTCCGGCACAGTCTCGATGGCCTCGGCGGTCCATTTATCGAGCGCGTCAATCTCCTCCAGGTACGAGGCCGTGGCTGCGTTGATTGACGAGGCGGCGTCGGGTGCCGCGGCCGCGAGGCCCGCGCCGAGGTTAGCGACCTGGACGCGAGCGCCCTTCGGCGAGGTCCACACGTGCGGGTCGAAGCGGAACTCGGGTTCCTCGCCCGCTTCCTCCGGCGGGAACGGCCACGGGGCGACGTCCACGCGTTCGCTTCCGCGATCAATCGTGTAGGGGCCCTCGGGGTCGGGAGTACCCGGGTTGTCGACGTCGGCGGCAGTCAGGACTCCAGAGGTGACGACCATGCGCCCCTTGAAGCCGGAGGAGGCGACCGCGTCGTCGAGGAAGTGCTCGAGGTCGACGCCGGAGACCGCCATGACGTCGGCCTGCGCGAGCGCTGAGGTCTGCGCGGGGGTCATCTCGTGCTCGTGCGCGGATGCGTTGGGGGCGAGCAGGCAGGTCAGGCTCATGGTGAGAGCGGCGCCGTCGTTCTGCGCGCCGACGTGGCTATTCTTTCCGGCAGCGTCGGTCTTGTCGAGGGAAATGTCGGCAGAATGAGCAGCGATCTGCGTGACGTAGTCGCAGATCTGCGTGGTCGTGGCAACGACCGCGAGGCCGTGGGCCGAGGAGGAGGGCGTGCACGCAGCCAGCGAGGCGGTCGCCATTGCCAGCCCGGCGGCAGCGGCCAAGCTGCGCGTTGTTGAGGAAAACATCATTGCTCCTACGCAATTTTCGGGTACACGAAATTATAGCCACAAGCGAGAACAATTCTCAAGAGTCTTGCGCCGCACATCCTCCCCGAACGCGCGAGCGAATGTGCACCGCGGTTCTTGTGCCGCGAGGAGGCCGCTAGACTCGGATGCGATGGATACAGCGAACACACACAACGACACGATCGACGAGGCTACGCAGCCCCTCGAGCAGGAGACGACAGTCGACGCCTCTGTCGAGAAACAGCACCCCGAGGCCCCTGACGCCGACTCGACGACCCCACCTGCCTCCGAGCTCCCCCTTCCCCCGCGCCATCCGCGATGGGCGGATCGCCTGACCACTCCGGCGGCCGGATGGGTCGCCACCGCGATCGCGACGATCCTCGCGGCCGCCATCAGGCTCCCCGGCCTCGACAATGTCCGCACGCTGATCTTCGACGAGACCTATTACGTGAAGGACGCGTGGTCCCTCCTCACGCTGGGGTACGAAGGAACATGGGCCAAGGACGTCGACGCAGCATTCGCCGCCGGCGACGTCTCCGGCCTGTCCACGGTGGGCGGATACCCGGTGCACCCGCCCACCGGCAAGTGGCTGATCGCGCTGGGTATGAAGATTTTCGGTCAGGCAGACCCCGTCGGCTGGCGCATCGCCGCCGCCATCTGCGGCATCATCACCGTCTTCCTTCTGTGCCGACTGGCCCAGAACCTTTTCCGCACGCCAGCACTGACGCTCCTGGCCGGCCTCTTCCTGGCAACCGACGGCATGGCGATCGTCATGAGCCGCACATCCATCCTCGACGGCTTCCTCACGATGTTCGCCCTGGCCGCATTCCTGTGCGTCGTCAAGGACCAGGAAACATCCCGACCGCGCCTGCTGGCCAAGCTACGCGAATGGGACGGCCTGGGCGCGCCGAGGCAGGGGTGGTCCGACCTGCGCACCTACCTCACCCGCCAGGACCGACGCCCCTTCGCGATCGGCCCGAATGCGGGCAACCGTCCTTGGCTGCTCGCAGCGGGAGTCCTGGCAGGGCTCTCCTGCTCCGTCAAGTGGTCGGGCATCTACGCTCTCGCTTTCCTCGGCCTGTTTGTGGCCCTCCGCGAAGTCACATGCCGCTGGCGCGCCGGTCACCCTTCCCCCATCCGCGGCGCCCTCCTCGCCGACATCTGGTGGGCATTCATCCTCATGGTTCCCACCGCGATCCTGACATACATCGCCTCGTGGTTCGGGTGGTTTGCTCACCCCGCCGCGCACGGACACGGTCGATCAGGAATCCCGGGCTTCGCGGGTTCACTCGCAGACCTATGGCTCTACCACAAGGAAATGTGGACATTCCACAACGGGCTCAGCACGCCGCACACCTACCAGTCCAGCCCCTACACGTGGCTCGCACAGTACCGTGCAACATCCTTCCACTGGGCAAACGGACCCGAGGTCACAGGATGCACATCCGGGACGTGCGCGACCGACATTGTCGCCCTCGGCAATCCACTCCTGTGGTGGATCGGGATTGGCGCACTCATCGTCGTCCTCTGGGCAACGTTGCGGTACCGCAACTGGCGCACCGGCGTCATCACGCTTGGCTACATCGCCCTATACGTTCCCTGGCTCGCCTACGCACACCGCACGATCTTCACGTTCTACACCGTCGCCTTCGCACCTTTCGTGGCACTCGCCGTCGCCTGGCTCATCGCCGTACTGGCGGGGTGGGTCACCGCCGACGACCAGCCCCTCACCGCCCCACTCCCCCGCCGCACCGAGCTAACGGGCTGGGTACTGGCAGCGGTCCTGACGATCATGATCCTCGCGTGCGCGGCATACTTTATGCCACTATGGCGGGCGGACGTCGTGGACTACAGCTTCTGGCGCGCACACATGTGGCTCCCCTCGTGGATCTAATGACGCGCCAGTGACGCCCTTAAGAAAGGGTGGGGCCCGGCAGTTACCTGCCGGGCCCCACCCTTTCATCCTGAACCCCGCCCCATCACGGTTGCACGTTCAACCACTCGTGCCAGACGGAGACGCCATCAGGCCGTCACCGCGACAAGCCGTGAAAAGCCATTCAGGAAGCCTTCTCAGGCGAGCGATGCGAGGAGCCCGCGGATCTGAGCGTTCAGCTCGTCGGAGGGCTGGAAAACGCCGTCCTGGAAGTCAGAGCCAAGGTTGATGCCAACCTGCTGGTCGCGAACGTCGGCCCCAAAGGTCGACACAATCTCACGCAGATGCTCGAGGGGCTTGACGGCGCCGTACCACGAGTAGCCGACGAGACCAACAGCCTTGTCCTTGAGCGCGGCCGGGGGCAGGTAGTCGATAGCGTTCTTCAAAACAGCGGAGACCGAGTGGTTGTACTCGGGGGTCACGAAAAGAACGGCGTCGTTCGCCTCGATGTTCGTGCGCAGACGAACAGCCTCGGGCAGCTCGGGGGCCTGCATCGACGGGGGCATCTCCTCCGCAAAGAGCGGCAGCTGGTAGTCGCGCAGATCGAAGAAAACGGTGGAGACGCCGTCGAGCTGACGCGCCTGCTCCTCAATCCAACGAACGACCTGCTCGCCAGCGCGGCCGGGACGCACGGAACCGAGAACGATAGCAACGGAAGCCATGATATTTCCTCTCACAGTCTTATTGAAACATCAACTACTATAGGCGCTCGGTAGCCTGCTGCCAAGGATGAATAGCTATTGCTTAGGACACAAGTCCCATGAACATTGCGAGCACCGGCGCAGCGCAGATCGTCGTGGAGCACAAATGCGCGGAGGGCCTCACCCTGATGGGTGAGGCCCTCCGTTTTC
>CAKAEY010000009.1 GCA_916438365.1 uncultured Sanguibacter sp. | reverse complement strand
CCTCGTCATCCGACTACAGATCCACGCACCAACACTCAGCGCACACCCCGAGAACAGCGACGCGCAGACCGCCACAATACGCCGCGTCGCCCGGCCTACCTTCGAACCACAGCCCACGACGAGGACACACCTCCTCGAATGGCCATCACGATCCGACTCTCCCTCGCGAGCAGCACCCGCACACCTCCACACCACGACGCACACATGACCGCCACAGACTTGTCAGATAATCACTTACCGGCACAATTTTTCACAATCTTGCGCGAAGTAACAACAAAGTGGTTCACTTGATAGCCGTGGAGACCTAGGTCGCACGTCACTGCACCGTCGCACACGCAGGCTCCACGCGGCATGGCCGCTCGAGGTTGTCCTCGTCGATTCGAAGGGCGCGATCGTGGCCACCCAGACCCTCGAGTCCCCACTTCCCTCGGTTCTGCCGGGCCAGACCGGCACGGTCACCGCGCGTTTCACTCTGCCCTCGGAGTATCGGGCGAACGACTCCGCGCGGGAGCTGACGGCCGCGATTCGCGTCGTTAACCCGCTGCCGAACGGCGCGCCTGTCGCCTTCGCGAACGAGGACATGAACAAGCCTCTGCCCGGCTACCTGGGCCTGGCAGAGCTGACCCCGGGCCGCGCGCCGAAGAACTAACAACGAGGCCGGGGCCCCACTGAAGGGGCCCCGGCCTCTCACTGTTTCAGCTGAGCGTTCGTCTACTTCGCGTGGTAGCGCGGGCTCGTACCGAGATGTGTCGGGTACGGGTTCGTGGTTGCTCCGAGGACGGATTCATCCAGGCCGCGGTAGGTGTACGAGTTATCGAAGACGATTTCCGCCGGTGGGACGACGCCATCGACGTACTGCGCAATCTCCTCGGGGGTCGGGCTGGAGCCGCCTCCCTTATCCGCGAGGGGGTTGACGTCGGGGTACTGACTGGGATCAGTGTTCATCATTGTCGCGGGACTCGCGACGCCATAGCCGGTGTACTGATTCCAGCCCCCATCCGGGTTCACTGTCGTGTGTATCAACAGTTGCAGCAGCTGGTTCGACGTCGCATCGGGCCACTTCTGGCGGGCGAGAGCCAGGAAGCCGGCAACGATGGGCGTGGAAATGGACGTTCCGACAGTCTGCGTCATCTGCGCAGTCCCGTAGTCATACGCCTTGATAGGGCCACCAACGGCTGCCGTGGTGACGGATGAGCCCCATGATGAGTAGTCCGCTCGCGCACCGTTGATATCAACTGCGGAAACACCAACCACTCCAGACCAGAAGGACAGGCTTCCCTCATCATTTGCGTTACCTGTATTACCGATGCCGGCAACGACGATCGTCCCCGATGCGGCAGCACGAGCTAAAGCCCATTTCAGAGACGCTTGTCGCTCTAGGGACGTGATAGAGATACTGACGATGTCCGCACCGTCATTAATCGCATGATTGATCAGCGAGGCGTACGTGTAAACGCTTACATCCTGGCAAGCCGGATCTGGCTCGGAGTCTCCGCTAACAGTCTGATAACTATATAGAGTGGCTTGCGGAGCAACCCCGTAGTCACGCGCAACGAGAATCGAAGCGACCTCAGTCCCATGACGCCGACTACCGTCGTCAGGTTTGATCTGGCAAGGACTCTTATCAAGAACTGTGGCACCAGCGAGCTCTGGTCGCGAAGTGTCAACTGGCCCATCAATCATTGCGATCGTGACGCCCGCACCCGTGTATCCTTTAGCTCTCGCTTGGTCGAGGTGGTAGTAGGAAAAATAGGGTTGGTCAGCGGCAGTGATCGTGTCGGCGGCACGTGCCGGCGCAGCGGGAACAGCAACGAGTCCCAGGGCACAAGCAGACGCGCAGACTGCCGTGAGGGACGCGCGCACAGTCGAGCGGTAACGAGTCACCATTGGCGGGGATCCCATCCGTCATCCTCGCGCTTCGCTGGGGCCAGGTCCTTGTCCGATCCGTAGGTCTGAGACAAGGGATTCACGTAGCCTTCGGGCAGAGCATCGGGATCATCGTCCAGGTACCTGTACGGCTGATACTTGCGGCGCTTTGCTTTCTTGTCATCCTTCGAGCCACCCGCACCTGCTCCCATGCCACTGCCCATAAAAGCACCCCGGTTCGCACCGGAAGCGCCACCTTTGAGCACCGGAAGAACCTGCCGCTCGAGGAGTCCCAGTCATTCCACTTACGCCGGTTCCAGCTGCGTTTCCGCCTCCCGTCTGCGAGGGGGCACCATACGTTCCGAACCCTTTCCCGCTATACGTTCCAGGAGTCACAGAACCTGCTCCCGAACCGCCAAAAGATCCCGCTCCCATGCGCGCAGCCCCACGCATGCCAAGGGCACCGGCTCCCAGCGCGCCGATCCCGGCGAGGCGCCCGGCAGAACCGTTATTAGCAGCGGGTCCTCCATTGATGCGCCACAGCGGGTGATCGATGTCGGTGGGATTAGCGGGAACGTGACCGCCCCACACGACTCCGTTTCGGTGGTGATTCGCGTCCACCCTCGTGTGCATGAGATCCATACCCATCAGGTCCTGCGGGTTCGTGATGGGACGATCATAGGAGCCATCCATATCGGGCGGCAGGTATCGCTTGGAGACTTGCTGTGATGCCAACGCGCGGCGGCGAGCAAATTCGTCAGTCTCCGGATCGGCATAGCCGTCCGGATAAAGAGACTTATCTGAGCGTAGGGCTGCACGTCCGTAGTCATCTTCCGCAGTACGACCATAGATTCCCGGATCATGGGGCGAATACTGCACGTACCCGCGATTGAGGTTTTCTTGCGTTTGCGTTGGGAGTGGAAGGTCAATCCTCTGACGTCCAGCTCCAACCTTCACGCCGGTTTGCGTCAGAGTATTGACGCCGGCACTGAGCTCATTCAAACCGCCATTCAAGCGCTCAAGGATTTCTGTTGCAGCCGCCTCGCGCACGGCGTTCGCCTGCGCCTCCACAGCATCGACATAAGCCGATCCCGTCGACAACACGGTGTTCGCAACCAGTCCTGGAACTGCTCCCCCCCCACGACACCAATAGCGGGCGTATAGGGCAGCACCACCTTCGCAGCATCGCGCATTGCAGCCGTTTTCGAATCGATGAGTGTCGGAGAAAGACGACGCGCGTCCGCAGCGGCCTGCGCAATAGCCTGACGGGCAGCAACATATCGAGCGATCCCACCCATGTAGTACGAGCGCTTAGCCTCGAGGCGCGCCACAGTATTGTCTGCCCATGCCTTGAGGGCTTCTCCAGTCTTTCCTGTAAACCCCTGATGCTGCTGGAAATGCTGCACGCGCTCGATCGCCTGATCGAAGCCGTCAATAACACGCTTATGTTCGCTATCCCATGACTGCAATTGCGTATTGAAATCCGCCTGAGCGGCAAAAGTCATGAGGCGATCGTACATCGGCGAAGAAACCATGTGTCGTCCTTAGAAACTCAGAACTCGGGCATTGCGCCGGCTGCGGAAGGCGCATCATCGGGCTGCGCACTCGGCGCGGCGTAAGGAGCACTTGTCGTTCCAGCAGCTGAGGAGGCAGCAGCGACCGAGGGATCCGACCGAAGCGCTCGATTGATTGCTTCGAGAACCGACGCGTTTGATTCCTCGCTGCTGACAGCTTCACGAACAGCGTCCGTCAGGTTCATCTGAAAGGTATCGAAGATGGCGCGCTCATCGGCAAGCATCTCGTCAACAGAGTCGAAGAACCGCACTGCACTATTACGAAATCCTGCGCGCCTTGCTCGTCGGTCCAACGGGTTGCGATTTGGGCTCGATTCAGCGAACCGGCAGCATCATTCGACTGGGTGAGGCCGTGCCCACCCTCATCCATATCGCCGTTTGTTTGAGCGTGTTGCTCTTCATCGAAACCGTAATCGGCACTCATACTCATCCTCCTGTCAGCAACCGAACTACACCGCCGGTCAGGATTCACTTACCGGAGCTAGTGTAGGCCCATGCGCAACAACTACACAATCAGCCGAGGCGCCCGAGAAGCCGCGTAATCGTGAGGCGTTGCCCCGGCCTCGTCGTTCACGCTTTACGGCAGCGGCTTGACCGCGCGGTGCATGCAGGCGATGCCGCCGGTAAGGTTGCGGTACTCGACCTCGCTCCAGCCATTGGCAGCGATCATGCGGCCCAGCTCCTCCTGGGCCGGCCACGCGCGAATCGACTCGACCAAGTAGTCGTAGGCGCCGTTGTTCGTGGAGACCAGGCGCGCGATCGCCGGCATGACGGTCGACTGGTAGACGTTGTACATGCCGCGGAAGACGCGCGAGGGCGGCGTGGAGAACTCCAGGACCACGAGGCGGCCGCGGGGGCGCACGACGCGCGCCATCTCGCGCAGCGCGAGCTGAGGATCCGGGATATTGCGCAGGCCCCACGAGATGGTGACCGCGTCGAAGGAGCCGTCCTCGAAATCCAGATCCATGGCGTTGCCGTGCACGAATTCGATCTCGGGGTGGCGCTCGCGGCCGACCTCGATCATGCCTTCGGACAGGTCGCAGGCGACGACCTCAGCGCCGCCCTTGGCCAGCGCGGCCGACGACGCGCCGGTTCCGGCCGCCAGGTCGAGGATGCGTTCGCCGGGGTGCGGGGCGACCGCCTTGCGCAGGGCGGTCATCCACACCTTGTCCAAACCGCCCGTCATCAGCGCATCCATCACGTCGTATCGCGAGGCGAGGGAGTCAAACATCGAGGCGATCTCTTTGGGATCCTTGTTCAGGTCCGCGCGCGGGGATTCAGTCATGCGTCAATACTCGCACGTCTTCCAGCGCGCCGCCGCCCCTACTCCTACCATGGAACCCATGCACAACGACTTCGGATGCTCGCGCCTCGTCTTTCGGGCGTTGGTCCTACCCCCGCAGCACCCGGGGTCTACTTGCTCACTGACGTCCCTGCTTCCCAACTCCGGCGGCGCCACCTGGCTGGGTGAGCGCCGCCAGATGATCGGCCTGGGGCGGGCGCTCACGGTCGAGTCCGCGACCCCGGGCGCGATCACCGACGTGCGCCGCGCGTGGGAGGCCACCCCGGCCTCGTCCCCGATCGACGGCGCTCCTTCCCCCGTTCTTTTTGCGTCCTTCGCGTTCCGCTCCCCCCGCCCGCTCGGTCGCCTTCGTGCCCGCGCTGACTCTCATCGACGAGGCCGGGGCCCGCTGGGCGATCACGGCGGGCATCGGGGACGCCCCGGATCCGCTGGCGGCTGTTGACGAGGCCCTGGCCGAGGCGAGGCCCGCCCCGCGCGTGCCGGAATCCCTGACGTTTGGGCACGGGTCGATGTCGCGGGGCCAGTGGCGCGACTCGGTGCGAGCGATGGCGCAGCGCCTGCGTGAGGGTGCCGCCGACAAGGCCGTCATGGCGCGCGATATGACGGTGCGATGCGCGCACGGCTTCGACGAGCGTTTCCTGCTCGAGCGCCTCAGCGACCTGTATCCGTCGACGTGGCGTTTCTGCGTGGATTCGCTGGTGGGCGCATCCCCGGAGATGCTCATCGCGGCCTCGGACGGTACGGCGAGCTCGCGCGTCCTGGCGGGCACGTGCAAGCCCGGCGAGGGCGAGACGCTCGCGTCGAGCGCGAAGGACCTGCGCGAGCACGACCTGGCCTCCGAGTCCGTGTCGTCGATCCTGACGCGGCTGTGCACCTCGGTGACGACTCAGGGGCCGTTCCTCCTGGCGCTGCCCAACGTCGTCCACCTGGCGACGGACGTTCACGCGCGCCTGGGGTCGGCGCATCTGCTCGATCTCGTGGCCGCCTTGCATCCGACGGCCGCCGTGTGGCGGCACCCCGCGCGACGCGGCGATGCGCCTCATCGAGGAGCTGGAAGACACCGAGCGCGGCCGCTACTCGGGGCCCGTGGGCTGGGTGGACACGGCCGGGGACGGCGAGTTTGCGATCGCGCTGCGCTGCGGGCTCACGTCGGGCACGCGCCTGCGCCTTTTCGCTGGTGCCGGCATCATGCCGGACTCCGACCCGGACGCCGAGCTGGCCGAGACCGAAGCGAAGATGCGCCCGCTGCTGGACGCCCTCGGGGTCTGAATCGCGCGGGGCCAGCAGCGCTGCGGCAGTGCGCACGGTTGATGGATTTGCGTGCACGGGCCGCAGAGCGTGCGAGGTTTGCGGCACGCCGGCACCCACTGTGGGTACCTCAACGGCTTGATTGCGCCAACGCTCCACCCCATCGGGAGGATTCCACCCCATCGGGAGGATTCCACTCGATCAGAACGGGTTGAATCTTCCCGATCAGGTTGAATCCTCTACGGCACAAGCCCAGATGCGGGGGGGCTCCCGTCAACGGGCGGCGCATCGGCAGCCGCGGACCACGCGTCTGTGAGGCACACACCCACTCAACAGCTGCCCCCACAGCACACCGCATATTGGTCCACCCGTGACGGAGCATTACACCAGTTAGGGAGCATTACACCAGTTAGGGAGCATTACACCAGCTCCCAGCTGGTGTAATACCTAGCTAAGTGGTGTAACACCACTTAGCTACAAGCCGGATCGCGCTCACAGCAAGCATCGCTGCCGCGCCTCTTGCATCGCGCTCGATTTCCAAGCTCCAAGAACCCATCGCGCTCACAGCAGACGCACACCAGACGCGCACGAAACGCTCACAGCACACAGCCACCACACGCAAAGGCCCGCCGCCCCTGACAGGGGACAGCGGGCCTCGTCGGTGCGCGGCACTGGAGTCACTCCGCAGCGCGCGCATGCGCTCAGCGCACACGCAGCACACGCAGCTCACTGAATCCGGACGGACACGTCCTGCGTCTGCCCGTCGCGCACGATCGTCATGGTGACGGTGTCGCCGGCCTTGTAGCGGCGCACGTAGCCGATCAGCTGCTTGGGGCTGGTCACTTCCTGGCCTTCGACCTTGACGATGACGTCGCCGGCGCGGATGCCCGCCGCGGAGGCACCGGAACCTGCGGAGACGTCCTGGACCTCGGCACCCACGTAGGTGTCGGAGCCGACGGTCGTGGTCGCCGCCTTGACGGTCACGCCGAGCATGCCATGCGAGGCAGTGCCGGAGGCGATGAGCTGATCAGCAACAGAGACGACCAGGTCGGAGGGGATCGCGAAGCCCAGGCCGATCGAGCCCGCCTGCCCGTCAGACGAGGTAGCGAGTGACTTGATCGACGAGTTAATGCCGATGACCGCGCCGCTCGTGTCGAAGAGGGGGCCGCCCGAGTTACCGGGGTTGATCGACGCGTCGATCTGGATCGCGTTCGTCACCACGAGGTCCGAGGACGCCTGCGTGTCCTGCGACGAGGAGTCCTCGTCCATCGAGACCTCGACGGGGCGGTTGAGCGCGGAGACGATGCCGGTCGTCACCGTGTTCGACAGGCCCAGGGGAGCGCCGATCGCCATGACGGGGGCACCGACCTCGAGGTTTGCAGAGGAGGCGAAACGCGCGACGGTCAGGTTCGAAGGCGGGTTGTCCAGACGGATGACGGCCAGGTCGGTGGTCTTGTCGTGGCCGACGACCTTGGCGCTGTAGAGGCGCCCGTCAGCGAGGGTCACCTGGATCTGTCCACCGCCCAGGACGGACGCGATGACGTGGTAGTTGGTGACGATGTCGCCCTGCGCGTCGTAGATGACGCCGGAGCCGGTGCCGCCCGACGAGGCGCCCTGCGTCTGAATGGTCACGACGGCGGGCGACACGGCGGCGGCAACGTCCGTCCAGTCCGTCCCGGAGCTGTTCGAGGCGGGCACGGTGGCCACCGTTCCCCCGTTGAGGTTCGTGGGCGCGGACGCGCGCAGCAGCGCGGGGCGCGCGTAGAACACGGCGCCGAGGGTCAGGCCGATCGTCAGAAGCATCGCGCAGAGGAGGGCGACCCAGCCCGGGCCCTTCTTCGTCACGATGACGGTGGGCGACGCGAAGGCTTCCGGCGAGGCCGGGGCCGCGTATCCGCCGTAGGGCTCGCCAGCGGGAGCGGAGTACGTGCCGCCGGCCGCGGGGGCTTGCTGAGTGCCGGCGGCGGGGGCTTGCTGGGCGGAGGGGTCGGCCACCGGCGCTGTGGCCGGCGGAACCGTGCCTGCGGGCGGCGCGGGGATCGTCGCGGCAGAGGGCATCTCGCGCGTGACGTCTTGCGCGGCCGGAAGCTCCTGGGTGGCCGAGTGGTCCTGAGCCGTCGAGCGCTGCGGGTAGCTGGGGGCCGAGGCGGCGTCGACGTCGCGCGACGAGTCGGCGTCGCGGGCCGGAATATCAGGCTGAGTCATGGTTTCCTCTGGTGTCAGTTCGTTATCTGCCCACCAGTATGGGTCGTTTCCTCAAAGGGTCACTGGGAGCGTCCTGGAAGTTTCCTGTAAACCGTTCAACCTCACAGCGAACACACACTCCCTCAGGAGAGAACGTCGCGGAGCGCCGGGTACAGGTGCGCGGCGCGCTCGACGGGCGCGTGAATCAACCGAGGACCACCGGCAGGCTGGGCAAGAAGCCCCTCCAGCTCGAAAGGCTCGTCGGCTCGCGCGAAGGCCACGCCGTATGCGGCCGCGAGCGCCTCGTAGTCCACCGGCTGAGCGAGGCCGAACCACCGCTCGTAGGCCTCGGGGCTGGCGGCGCGCCCGTGCTCGAGGGTGGCGAAGATTCCGCCTCCCTGGTCGTCCGCGACGACGATGTCAAGATTCGCTCCCACGCTCGAAGCCAGGGCGAGGGAGGAGGCGTCGTGGCATGCCGTGAGGTCACCGATGACGGCGGTGACGCGCTCGCACGTGGGGGCCGAGGCATCGTCCGCGCATCCGGAACCCAGGCAAATGCCGACGGCGGTCGCGATGGTGCCGTCAATGCCGGCCTGCCCCCGGTTGGAGTGGACGGCGCGCCCCGCCAGCGTGGGGACGGCGAGGTCGAAGGCGCGCACGGGGTTGGAGGCACCCAGCACGAGGGGGCCGCTCGTCGAGGCGGCGACGGCCCGCGCGAGGTCAAGCATCGTGCGCCCGGAGCCGGAGGCGAGCAGGGAGTCGATGCGCTCGCCCACCTCGCGAGCGGCGTCGCGCACGCGAGAGGCCCACTCGGCCTGAGCGGCGCGGATCGGCTCGCGGGCGGGC
The DNA here is from genome assembly GCA_916438365.1 of uncultured Sanguibacter sp. The sequence goes on along the minus strand of CAKAEY010000009.1, from coordinate 210,112 downwards.
TCGAGGTCGGCGACAACGACCGAGGCGTTGCCCGAGATGTCCACCCACGGGCTGTGCGGGTCAACGACGACGACACGCACGTCGGGGCGCGCGAGCAGGGCCTGAATCGGTCGGGACAGCGTCGGACGGCCGGTCACGACAACCGCGTCGACCTCACGCCCGAGCTCCGAAGCCACGAGGGACTGCTCGAAGGGGGTCACTCCCCGTCTTTCCACGCGCCCGATGCCGGTTCCGCGAGCAGCGGGAAGCCCGAGGCGCGCGACCACTCGCGGGCGCGAGGCGAGGCCCCCTCACCCGCAACAATCAGCCCGGCGGCACCAGGGCCAACCACGTCCTCCCAGCGCTCCGGCGTCGCGAAGGATCGCAGCACCAGGGTCGGACGAGGGACGAACGAAGCCCCGGCCTCGGCCCCGCAGTCGCAAGCGGGACCGACGGGGGTCAGCGGATCACGGAAGGCAACGTTGACCTGCACGGGGCCAGGCGCGCCACTGGGTGCCCCGCAGGCGGCGGCGACCGCGCGGGCGAGGTGGCCAACCAGGGAGGGCGAGGCCTCCTGCGGCTCCAGGTCAACGCTCGCGCGCACGTGCGTGCCAAAGAAACCGGCCTGGTCGGTCGCCTGGGACGCTCCGACACCGCGCAGTTCGCCGGGGCGGTCGGCAGTCAGGAGGAGGAGCGGCAGGCGCGCGTGGGAGGCCTCGAGGACCGCGGGGGCCAGCTCGGCGACGGCGGTTCCTGAGGTGACGACGATGGCAGGCAGGGCCCCAGCGCGTGCCAAGCCGACGGCCGCAAAACCTGCGCCGCGCTCATCCAGGACGGCGCGCGCGTCACCACCGAAAGAACCCGCTTCGAGGGCGTAGGCGAAGGGCGCGGAGCGCGAACCCGGGCAGTACAGGACGTGCGTGACGCCCAGGGCATCCAGGGACTCAAGGATAGCGCTGGCGGTATCGACGGAGGGCATGCGCCCAGCCTACCGGCCCCCAGCCCCCAGATGCTCAGCCATGCCTTCGAGGCGCATGCCCCAGCGGGAGACGAGATCGCCGTCGACCGGAGTGCGGTCGATGAGCTCCTGGTCGGGTTCGCGCCGCCCCACGGGCAGGCGGCCGCGCTCGGGAATCAGGGGCCGGGTCACGTCACCCACCAGCAGCGAGGCGGTGGCCAGTCCGGCGGCCCGGGGCACACCGGGAACGGCGGCAGCCGCGGCGACGCCGACCGACAGGCCGACGGAGGTCTCGAGGGCGGAGGACACAACCACGCCGAGGCCGCTCTTGCGGGCGACCTTCAGGGCAGCACGCACGCCTCCGAGGGGCGCAACCTTGATGATGACGACGTCGGCGGCCTCCTTGCGGGCCACCTCCAGGGGATCCTCGGCGCGGCGGATCGACTCGTCGGCAGCGATCGGCACGTCCACGGATCGGCGCACCTGGGCCAGTTCATCCACCGTCAGGCAGGGCTGCTCGACGTACTCGATGGGGACAACGCCGGCGGCCGAGGCCATTGCGGGGATGGCCTCTCGAGCCTCATCGACCTCCCACGCGCCGTTGGCGTCAAGGCGGATCATCGCCTGCCCGCCCACGGTCTCGCGCAGGGCGTCGGCGACGGCGGCGATACGGGCGCAGTCGCGCCCAACGCTGACGCCGGGCTCGGCGACTTTGATCTTCGCGGTCGCGCACCCGCCCGAGGCCTTCACGCGCTCGTAGGCCTCCTCAGGCGAAATGACGGGGATCGTGACGTTGACGGGCACGAACTTGCGTCGAGGCACCGGAGGGAAACGGCGAGCGGACTCGAGGGCTGCGGCCAGCCAGCGCGAGGACTCCAGATCGTCGTAGTTCCAGAAGGGCGCAGCCTCTCCCCAACCGGCATGTCCGTGCAGGAGGAGCCCCTCGCGGCGAGTCACGCCGCGGAAGCGCGTCGTCATCGCTACCTTGTACACAAGGATGTCGTCGACGCCTTCGAGGGCATAACGCGTTTGACGGCTGAGCGTGCGCATCGGAATGCGCATGAGCGTCGGTTGCTGCGCTGCGTTCACAAGAACCCTCCTTACTTACCGGTAATATTATCGCGCAACCTCGCACTATCGACAAATCTTACGCGCATCAACTTGTAACCAATTGCGCAGTAAGTGCCACAAAGTGACAGACACTCGAGGGTGATTGAACACATGGTAAGTAGGCGCGTCTCACGCGGCACATCTGCAAGTGTCAAGAAGGCATATAGAACGGTTACCCGTAAGCAGAGTTTGTTCCGTTTGGTTAGGGTGCGCACCCCATTCCCCACGCATGCCCGTCGGCCCAGACTCGTCGGCAACTCCGCCAGCCCCCTCGCAAGCGCACACCCCGACGCCTGCCACTGCCTCGTCGATTAAAATCCGACACATGAGTGCTCTCCCCTTCGTGTCCGACACCTTCGACCCGACCCGCTGGCGCGAGGTCGAGGGATTCGACTTCGCCGACATCACCTACCACCGCGGCATTTCGCGCGGACCCGAGGCCGACGGACGCCCCGAGGGCACCGACATGCCGGTCGTGCGCATCGCCTTCGATCGCCCCGACATTCGCAACGCCTTCCGCCCCGGCACGGTCGACGAGCTGTACCGCGCGCTCGACCACGCGCGCCAGACCTCCTCGGTCGCGGCCGTCATCCTGACGGGCAACGGCCCCTCGGCGCGCGACGGCGGATACTCCTTCTGCTCTGGCGGCGATCAAAGGGTGCGAAGCCGCGACGGCTACCGTTACGAGGTCGAGGGCGCAGACCCGGAGGCCGCCACCGCTCAGCGACGCGAGCAGATCGACCCCGCGCGCGCCGGGCGCCTGCACATCCTGGAGGTCCAGCGCCTCATCCGCACGATGCCGAAGGTCGTCATTGCTGCCGTCCCCGGATGGGCGGCCGGCGGCGGCCACTCCCTCAACGTGGTCGCGGACCTGTCGGTCGCCTCCATCGAGCACGCGGCATTCATGCAGACGGACGCGAACGTCGGGTCTTTCGACGCCGGCTACGGCTCGGCGCTCCTGGCCCGCCAGGCCGGGGATAAGCGTGCGCGCGAGATCTTCTTCCTCGCCGAGCGCTACGACGCGCGCACCGCCGAGCGCTGGGGCGTCATCAACCGCGCCGTCCCCCACGCCCAGCTGGAGGAGACCGCCCTGGAGTGGGCCGCGACCATCGCGACGAAGTCCCCCCAGGCCATCCGTATGCTCAAGTTCGCCTTCAACCTGGCCGACGACGGCCTGGCCGGCCAACAGGTCTTCGCGGGCGAGGCCACCCGCATGGCCTACATGACGGCCGAAGCCCAAGAGGGGCGCGACGCCTTCCTCGAGCACCGCGCCCCCCGCTGGGAGGATTACCCCTACTACTACTGAGGGCATTCCTGCCGAGGAATTCCTCAATGCGTTGGCCCGGGATCTCGCCGATCCCGGGCCTTCGTCGCCTACGCGAGGTAGACTCGGGCCTCCCATTCTCCGAGGGTTTCCGGGACGCCCCGGTCCTCCTCGGGCAGGTCGCGGTTGGCTAAGAGGAGATCCCCGCTGACCTCACGAGCCGCGTCACCGAGGGGCGCGGGCTCGGAGGAGAGGTTGACGAGGACGGTTACCACGGCCTCGCCGAGAGTGCGCCGGTAGGCGAAAACAGCGGGCGAGGGGGTCGCAATGCGCTCGTATGCGCCAACCGCGATGACGGGCAGACCGTGGCGGATGTCCGCGAGCGCGCGGTAGTAGGCGTACACGGAGGACGGGTCGTCGACCTGTGCGGCGGCGTTGATCTCCGTGTAGTTCGGGGTGACGCCGATCCACGGGGTGCCCTCCGTGAAGCCGGCGTTCTCGCTTCCGTCCCACTGGACGGGGGTGCGCGCGTTGTCGCGCCCGATCGCGCGCATACCCGCCAGGACGGACTCGGGGCTCTCCCCCGCTGCCACCGCCTCGTTGTAGTAGCGCAGGGCCTCAACATCACGGAAATCGTCGAGGCCATGGAACGCCCCGTTGGTCATGCCGAGCTCCTCGCCCTGGTACACGTAGGGCGTGCCGCGCAGCAGGTGCAGGGCCGTGGCCAGGGCCGTCGCGGACTCGTACCGGTGGGCCTCGTCGCCGAAGCGGCTGACGGCGCGCGGCTGGTCGTGGTTGTCCAGGTAGAGGCTGTTCCAGCCGACCTCACCCTGGGCCTCCTGCCAGGCGCTCAGGCAGTCGGCGAGCTCGCCGGGACGCAGCGGGCGCGGGTGGAACTTCCCCGCCTCGAGGCCGAGGTCGACGTGATCGAATTGGAACACCATGTCAAGCTCACGCCGGGCCGGGTCCGTGAAGAGCAGGACGTTGTCGCGGCGCACGCCGGGGCACTCGCCGACCGTCATCATGCCGCTGCGCCCCTCGAACACCTCGCGTCGCATCTCAGCCAGGTATTCGTGCAGGTGCGGGCCTTGCGAGAAATGCGGGAAGCCCTCGCCCCACGCGCGCCCGGGGTAGACGACGCCGTCGGGCAGGCCCGGGTCCTTCGAGATCAGGTTGATGACGTCCATGCGGAAGCCGTCGACGCCGCGGTCGAGCCACCAGTTCATCATTCGATAGACGGCGGCGCGCACCTCGGGGTTGTCCCAGTTCAGGTCGGGCTGCTTCCTGTGGAACAGGTGCAGGTAGTACTGGCCCGTGGCCTCGTCCCACGCCCAGGCCGAGCCGGAGAAGAAGGACCCCCAGTTATTGGGCTCAGCCCCGGCCTCGCCGCCCACGAACCCGGGCCGCGGATCGCGCCAGATATACCAGTCGCGCTTCGGATTCTCCCGCGAGGAGCGCGACTCGACGAACCACGGGTTCTCGTCGGAGGAGTGGTTGACGACCAGGTCCATGACGAGGCGCATGCCCCTCTCGTGCACGCCCTCCAGCAGGCGGTCGAAGTCCTCAAGCGTGCCGAACATCGGGTCGATGTCGTAGTAGTCCGCGATGTCGTAGCCGTTGTCCGCCTGCGGGGAGGCGTAGATCGGCGAGAGCCACAGGACATCCACGCCCAGGGCCTGCAGGTAGTCGAGCTTCTGTCGGATACCTTCGAGGTCACCGAAGCCGTCCCCGTTGGAGTCCTTGAAGGAGCGCGGGTAGATCTGGTAGACGACCGCGCCCTTCCACCACTCGTCGGCACCCAGGCCGTTACCGTGGGGGTGTAGCGCATCGTTACAGAAGAACATGGAGCACCTGCCATACGTTGAGGTCGGGCCACCGGCCCGCTGCCATTAGGCGCAGACTACCGTGTCTCACTCACATGACCCAACCGTATGCCGCGGCGTGGGGCAACACCGCCTCCAATCAAGAGCCATGACGAGGCCAGTCAGCAAGGCATAACCCGCCCGCCCCTCACAAGTCGCATGCAATTCGATTGGGTGAAGATTCAATAAAGTCTGAAAACGTTGCAATTCCAACGTTGTAAATTCATGGTTTGAAAGAGTCGTGGGGGAATTGCATGCGAAATTGGTCCCCAGCTGATGAGGGGCGGCCGCAGCCACTGCGGCCGCACCACACGCCCACCATGAGGGCCTGCGGTTCCGCGAAAAACTCGCCCAGCGCACCATTCCGCAGCAGTTCCGCGAAAAAACTCGCCCAACACAACCCCTCCAGCGGCATTTCCGCGAAGAAGTTCGCCCAGCGCGCCATAAAACGCCCATTTTGAGCCATTTTTCGTGTGCTGGGCGAACTATTTCGCGCACCGCTGGAGGAGCGGGCGATGCAGGGCGACAAATTTCGCGCACAGGACTCAGAAACATGGCGACATTGAAACCAACAACACCACTGCTCGCCCCCAACAAGGGACTGCTGAAACCGACGTCACCTCTGCGCCCAAAAACTGCACCAAAAACGCCCATTTCTCACCCGCAAAGGCGATGGCGGTTTCAATCCCACGCAGGCACAAGCGAGCAAAGGCGGTGGCGGTTTCAGTTGAGGCTCAGCCTGCACGAGCAAAGGCGACAGGGGTTTCACACCACCGGGCCACCTGGCCTGCGCCCCTCTTCGTACCCACAACCACAATGTGCCCAAAACGCAGACCACCTCGCCCGAAACACCCCGATTTCGCCCATTTTCACCGAGGTGGTCCGCAGTTTGGGCGCATCACTCCCCAGCACCGGGCGATTGGAGGGCGCCGGAGGGACCGCAGGGCCTGGCTGCGGTGCCCGTGGTCGGTGGCGGGGCCTGGCCGGGCACACCAGAAGCACAGGCGCCGCCGGCGTGGAGGGTGCCGGAGGGACCTGCCGCGAGTGCCGGTGGGCGGCGGCGGGGCCTGGCCGGGCTTCGAGACGACGCGCCGAGCGAAGCTCGCAGCGCGGACGGCTCGCGGGCGGGCCGCCGCCCACCGGCACACACAGCGGCCGGACCCTCCGGTGCCCGGAACACCCGTGAGGCCACAAGCAACACCAGCGGGGCCACAAGCAACAGGCAACCGCCACAGGCACAACAAAGCGGGCCGGAACCCCTCGGTTCCGGCCCGCCCTCAATGCTCAGTGGCGATCAGCGCACGACGCGTGTCAGTAGTGCACGACCACCGTGTCACCCATGTCGGTCCAGTCGTAGATGAACTTCGCGGCGTCGACGGGCATGTTGACGCAGCCGTGGGAGCCGCCGTAGCCACTCCAGCCAAAGGAGGAGCGCCAGGGGGCGCCGTGCATCGCATAGGAGCCGGTGAAGTAGGTGACCCACGGGACGCCTTCGGTCTCATACTTGGAACCATCAGCGTTCTCACCGCGCATGGTCTGCACGTCGTACTTGAGGTACACGTGGAAGGTGCCGGTGACGGTCGGGGTGTTGGGGGCGCCGGGGACCATGTAGAAGGGGCCGCCGGCGACCTTGCCACCGACATAGGCGGTGACGGTGGCGTCGGAAAGGTTGATATCGACCCACTTTTCGCCTTCGGCAGCCTGGTAGACCAGGTTTTCGGTGCCTTCGGCGACTGCTTGGTCTCGGAGCCGGGCTCGACGTCGTCGTAGTGGAACAGGCCCTCGTACGCCTTGCCGTCGGTCATGGCGGCGACGACGTCCTTGGTGATCTGTTCGGTGTTGTTGGTCTTGAGGCCCTTCTTGCCCTCGCGGGCGGTGGTCAGCACGTTGCCTTCGGAGTCGACGTTGTCGACGCGGTTCTCGGGCTTGACGTCGGTCTTTGCGGCCAGGGCGTTGACCCAGTCGGCGACCTTGACGGCGTCGATGGACGGGTCGTCGAGGCTGCCGTCATCCTTGGTGAGGAATTCGACCCACTTGACCTTGTCGGAGCGCTCGGCGGTGAAGGTGTCGATGCCGTCGGAGATTTCGATGGGCGTGTCGAGGAGGGCGTTGGCCTTCTCGGCAACGGCCTCGGCGTTCTCGGTGGTGATGGAGGGTTCCATCTGGCGCACGCTCACGTCCTGGGTGACGGAGGTGAGGGTGGTGCCCGCCTGCTTGACGGCGGAGGCGACGTCCTCGGTGGACACGCCGTTGCCGTTCTGCGCGGGGGTGACGGTGAAGGATTCGCCGTCTTCGGCAACGATAACCGAGGCGTCCTTCATTTCCGAGGTGAGGGTCGAGTTAGCGGTCGCTGCGAGCTTCTTGATGGATTCGTCGCTGACGGTGAGGACGGGTTCGACGTCACGCTTGGAGAAGATGGCGCTGACGAACGCGGGCAGGGACGTGGAGCCCTTCATGGCGGCGTCGGCGGTCTCGTCGGCCTCGACCGTGACACCCGCTTCGTTGAGCGAGGCCTCGGTGGGCTTACCTTCGACGGTGAGCGTGACGGTCGTGGCGTCGGCACGCTCGTTGACGGCGGAGATCACCTGGTCGCGGGTCATGCCCGCGACAGGTGTGCCGGCGACGGTCGTGCCCGGCAGGGCGCGTCCGGAGTAGTTGGCCGCATACACGATGCCGGCGCAGATGACAACGAGGACGAGGGCGCACACCGCGCCGATCGCCCACCTGGTTTTAGCGGAAAGATTCTTGAACATCGACGCCATCCTATAGCCTCGAGCAGGCTCACGAAAGTAGACGGTTGAAATTTCAGTTGCGCAGTGTGCCACATAAAAATGACCACACCATCAAGGTTTCACGCACCAAACGTGATTATTGCCGCGACGTACCTCACCACCTGCGAGAACGCAAGCCTCTATCCTGGTCGTATATGCGTTCGCCGTTGACATTGGGAGGCTCATCATGACTGCGCCGCGACTTCTTGTAGTGCCCGGAGGCACCGCTATCGGCGCGGTTGCTCTGGCGAATGCGTCGATTCATAAGCTCGTGGAGCTCTACGAGGAGCGTCAGGCAGACCCGGATCATCCGGCGCCGCACACGGTCGTCGTTCTGCGCGCCCCGGAGGACGTGCCCCCGGCGACGCTTCGCGGCTCCGCGGTGACCCCCGAGGAGGCTTTCCCCCAGGATCGCTACCCCGGCCTCGCCGAGGCGATCAACGCGGACCCGAATTTCTTCGACGGCATTGACCTGGTCGTCCCGACGTCGGGGTCGAGCGCGGGTACCCCGCGCCTCGTTGGCCTGTCGATCGAGGCGCTCATGGCGTCGGCGAAGGCCACCGAGCTGACCCTGGATGGCCCGGGCCGTTGGATCCTGGCGCTGCCTGCACACCACATCGCGGGCGCAATGATCCTGCTGCGCGCGGCGGTCGCGGAGACGAACCCGCAGATCGTCGACACCTCGGAAGGCTTTGATCCCCGCGCGCTCCTGCCCGCGATTCAGGGTGCCACGCAGGACGATATGCCCGGCTACCTGTGCCTCGTACCCACCCAGCTCGCCCAGTGCCTCGACGCCGGCGAGGAGGTCGTGGGGCCGATGCGCTCGCTGGCGGCGATCCTCGTGGGCGGGGCGGCGACCAACCAGCAGCTGCTCGCACGCGCGACCGAGGCTGGCCTGAAGGTGCACCTCACCTACGGCATGACGGAGACGGCGGGCGGCTGCGTGTACGACGGCAAGCCTCTGCCGGGCACGTCGGTGCGTGCGGTGGATTGGGATGGGCGTACGCGCCTGGCGATCCACGGCCCGACGCTCATGACTCGCTACCTGGACGCGGACAGCCCCTTCTTTGACGAGGGCGGCCACCGTTGGCTGCTCACCGGGGACTTGGGCATTATCCGGGCTTCAGGGAAGGTGGAGGTGCGCGGTCGCGCGGATGACGTGATCGTCTCGGGCGGCCTGTCGATCGCACCGGGGCCGGTGCGCCGCGCGGTGCGGTCCTTCGAGGGCATTTCGGACGCGTGGATTTGGGCACTCCGGACGAGAAGTGGGGCCACGTGGTGACCGCTCTCGTGGTTGTCGGTTCGATGCCGTCGGATTCGCTGGAGATGGCGGAGCTCGGCTCGGCGATCCGCGAGCATGCGGCGGGGCATATCGGGCGCGCGCAGGCTCCTCGCCGGGTCGTGACCGTCGAGGCCCTCCCCTATTTGGGCTTCGACAAGATCGACCGCGCCGCCGCCGCGCAGGCCGCGGCCGAGGCCTCGGGCACCGAGCGGGAGTGGGTGCGCTAACCCGCTGCCCGGACCCGTGCCCGCTCCAACTACACTGGTGGGCATGGCTTCCGTTTCTGACTGGATTGAAGGCGCACGCCTGCGCACCCTCCCTGCCGCCGCCGCACCCGTGATCGTGGGCTCGGCCGCCGCGCACTACCTGGGAGGTTTCAGCGCGGCGCGCGCTGCCCTGGCGCTACTGGTGGCGCTGGCGCTGCAGGTGGGGGTCAATTACGCGAACGATTATTCGGATGGCATTCGCGGGACGGATAACAACCGCAAGGGGCCCGCGCGTCTGACGGGCGGTGGCCTCGCCAAGCCGAGGACAGTCCTGGCGGCCGCGCTGGGGTCGTTTGCGGTGGCCGGGGTCGCGGGCCTCGCGCTGGTTGCCGTGTCGGGCACCTGGTGGCTGATCGCTGCGGGCACCGCGGCGGTCGTGGCCGCGTGGTTCTACACGGGCGGCAAACACCCCTACGCGTACATGGGCATCGGCCTGTCCGAGCTGATGGTCTTCGTGTTCTTTGGCCTGCTGGCGTGCGTGGGAACGACGTGGACGCAGGTACAGTCGGCTCCGTGGTGGCTGTGGATGAGCGCGTCGGCGCTGGGCCTGCTGTCGGTGGCGCTGCTGATGGCCAATAACATTCGAGATATTCCGACGGACCGCGAATCGGGCAAGATGACCGCCGCCGTACGCCTGGGCGATCGCCCGTCGCGCTCGGTGTTTGCGGCGTGCGCGTGGATTCCGGTTGTGCTGATCATCATGCTGGGCGTCGCGGTGGGGCTGCACCCCCTTCGCGACTGGCGCGCTGGGCGTGGGCGCGGGAGCATGGGCAGCCGGGGTGAGCATGCCGGTCCTCACCGGCGCCTCGGGCCGCGAGCTCATCACGGTGCTGCGAAACACCGGTTTTTTCACCCTCTCCTGGAGTGTTCTCGCAGCCATTGCCCTCGTGATTTCCTAGGTTTTCATCGACGAGGCCGGGGCTCCTTGTGCTCGCAGGGTCTCCTCGAGCGATGAAAAACGACCATCTGTCAGATAGGATGACCTGCAGCACTACTCACCGTTTAAGCGGAGGCCACGATGAGCAATGATTCCTACACGCCGGGCGCGCACGCCCCGATGGGCGCGCACGCGCCGATGGGCACGGTTGCCCCGGGTTCGGTGATGAAGCCGTGAACTGGACAGACATTCAGCAATGGGAAGCCGCGCCGCTTCAGGAGTACGCAGTTGAGTGCGAAAACAAGCAGCGCAAGCTGCAGACCGTTGGCGACGACCTCGGACAACGATTGGACAGCCTCATTGGTTCGGGCCACACAATCAAGGCCGCCAAGGCCGCACTGCGCAAGCAGATTATGGCTATCGAGAAGGAAGTCAACTTCCTCATCAGCTCAGCCGAGATCGCCTCTGAGGCGTTCAGGGCATTAACGAAGTTCGCGCGAACGCTGACGACGCAAAGCAGCTGGCCAACACGTGGCGAATGACTATTGACTCGAGCGGAAATGTGTCAATGGATGCAGCGGAGGTGAAGAGGCTCAAAAAGGCCGGAAAGAATATCCTCGATATCAAGTACATGGTCGACACCGCACAGAAGCGTGTCAACACAGCCCTCAGACGAGCCCAGGAACTCGTCGAGTCTCTCTCGCAGAAAGTATCCGCGTTGGACGCGGGAACCTACGACAACAACGTTCACTACTCTGCTTCCAAGAAGGTGCGTCCCTCGCTGCCACCCCCCGGAGCCTCCCCGCAGGAAGTCGCGTCTTGGTGGAGCTCCCTATCCGACGACGACAAGCAGTGGATGATCGAACAGCATCCCGATGTCATCGGCAACCTTGAGGGCGTCGACTACACGTCGCGCAACCAGGCGAACCGCATCATGCTGCCACGGCTCCAGAAGCAAGCAAAGGAGGAGCTGGACGCGTACGTCGCGAAGACGGGCCCCCACATGAACGGCCAAGAACTTGAGGAATTCAGTCGCCTATCAGCTCGTGTCAAGGCTTTGGATCAAATTGACCAGACCCTCAAGCAGGAGGCCGACGGCGTTCCTCGCTACCTGATGCAGCTTGACCCGAGCGGGCCGAATATCCTCGCGGCCGTCTCGCAGAATAATCCGGACGACGCCGATCACATCGGTGTCATCGTGCCCGGCATGACGACGAGCGTCGCAGGTAACGGCAAGGGTGGTTCCATCCTCGATTACGACGATCACGCCACAGTCATGCGCGAATCCGCAGAAAGAGCAGCAGGCCACGGACAAAAGGTAGCGATGGTCTCGTTCTTCGGCTACGATGCGCCTCCCGGTGTCATCCGTGCATCAAACACCGACATGGCTCAGGCGGGTGCCAAGAAGCTCTCCAGCTTCCTGACCGGCATCGACGCGGCGCGCGAGCACGGGGCCGGAGACGCCCACATCACTGTCGCCGCCCACTCTTACGGCTCAACCACCGCAGGTATAGCCGCAACACTTGTCGGAGACGGCGTCATCGACGATCTCGTTCAATTCGGCTCGCCCGGCTCGGGCGTTCAGGACGTGGGTGAGTTCCATGTCCCCGAAGGACACACGTACGTCAGTGCCGCCCCGCGCGTGAACGACATGGTCCAAGGAGTTGGCCCAGATTCTTCGTTCGGGAAAAACCCCGCCAAGATGGATGGCTACAAGCATCTCTCGGGTGACGTAGGGGGAATCAAATGGACAAAGGGCCCCGGAAACATACTTCCGCTCCCCGTCCCGGATCCTTTCGGATCTCACAGCGACTACTTCACAAAAGACACCCAAGCGAACCGGGACATCGGCAGCGTCATCGGAGGCAACCCTCCCTCATGAGAAAACTCTTCACCGCCCTTCTCACACTTTTTTCAGTTATCGCATGCGCCGCATGCGCACCGTTTTTTGGAGGATCCATGAGCCCGCTCAGCTCCCAGGTCAAGTCCGTCGAGGCCTTCCAGCGCGACCTCGAGCCCGCCATCATCGCCGCACGCAACGAGCTCGTCACCGCCGAGAACTTCCTGGCGTACAAGAACAACTACTTCATCGCTAGATACATGGACGACGGAAAGACCTTATATTCCTTCCATACGCGCATGTTCTTCTTCGCCGAGCTGGACACCGACCACATCCGCGACACCTACAACGCTCGTCTCCTCCCCCTCGGATTCGAGCTATCCGAAAAACGCTGGACTTCCGGCGGAGTTGAGATCGTTGACTACCTGTGGACTAACGAGGAGTACCACGCCGTCGTCTCAGCGACGACACGGATCGGCGAGGAAACCTCCACCTACTACTACACCCAGGGCACGCCCTCGGATGGGTCCACTGGCAACCCGCCACAGATGATCGACCAGCCCGGACGCATCCCCGACTGGTTTGACCCCAACCTTCCGCCCGCAGGACAGGATGACCCAACAAACAGCAGCACGCCGAGGAGCGCGACCACTCGCGCTACGCGCTCCTCGGGCGACTCGGAACCCCTAGCTGAAGTAGCGCGTCAGCGCCCGCGGCGGTACAGGTATTCGTGCAGCCAGTCGCCCGCAATGCCGGTCGCTGCTGCGACGACACAGACGAGGGCGATGGCCCGGAAGGCCCCCGAGGCGAGCAGGGGCGTGAACACGCCGATGCCGATTGCGGCGCTGCCCTGCATGGCGAGGTCGTTCATGGCGACGGCGCGCCCGTTTTGCCCCGGAGCGACGGTCGCGAACACGGTGTCGTAGATGGGCGTGAACAGGGCGCCGAAGCCCGCGTAGATGAAGCACATGGCGGCGGTGATGACCCACGGCCCCATGCTCATGCACAGCGCGAGGAGGGCGGTACCCGCGAGGATGAGGCTGACGCACGCGCGTACGGTCCGCCCGCGCCCGATGCGAGCCATGACGGCACCCGACGTCATGGCGGTGGCCAGGGCGACGCAGTAGGCGGGCAGGAGGCGCACGGACACCTGGGCGGGCGTGAGCCCGTAGTTGGCGGCACCGATGCCGTTCATGAGGGGCGCGACCGTGAAGTTCATGCAGTAGACGATCAGGATGAGGCTGATCGAGCGCGCCCACGGAACGTTCGTGAAGAAGGAACGCGTGATGAAGGGTGTGCGCGCACGCCCGATGTATCGCCAGAAGATGACGCCGCCGAGGACGAGGCCCGCGATGAGCCACCAGCGCGGGTTCGCGGCGACAAGGGTGAGCAGCAGGGCCAGCGAGGAGAAGATCGCGAGGCCGACGACGTCGACGCGTCCGGCGCGGGCGCGCGCGGGGACTCGGCGCCCCATGATCGGCAGGAATGCGAGGCCGGCCAGGGGGATGAGGAGGAGAAGCGCCCAGTTGATGTCGGCGAGAATGCCGCCCGAGAGCATGCCGATCGCGGTGCCACCCTGGAAGGCGGCGCACATGAGACCGACGTAGAGGCCTCGTTTCTTCGGGTCACGGATGGCGGTCGCCAGGATCATGTACGCGGAGGCGGCCGCCTGGTATCCGAGGGTTTGGAGCGCGCGGGCGACGATGACGCCGACCAGCGACGAGGAGAAGACGAAGCCAAGCAGGGAACCCGCGACGATCAGCGCGATTCCCACGTCGACGATGCGGCGCAGCGGAATGAAGTCACCGAGGGTTCCGTACAGGAAGCAGGCAACACCGAGGACGATGCCAGGGATCGCCGTGATCAGGCCGGAGGCGTCCCCCGCACCGATGTCCTGGGCGACGCGCAGGTAGACGAGGTTGAATCCCTGGAGGGAGACCGTCCCAAGAGCGTAGATGCCGAGAAGCGGCAGGAGCACGCGCGCGGGCCCGTGCGCGTATTCGCGGTCCGTGGCGACGGTGCGCACGTTGATCGACGAGGCCGAGGCCGCCCCTCGGATGACCTGTGAGGGGACGGTGGCGACGCGGCAGGTGGAGCCTGCCGCCCGTGATGAGATGAAGAATCGGAGCGTGCGCACGGCGATTAGTTCACCACAAATCAAACATTTAGCACTATTACAGGAAACTAGTACTCGAATGAAGCGGTACTTAATTCAATAGCGTCGAACAGACGCGGAGCACATACCGACACGTAAGTGTCCAAAGCCACAACACAGCACCTCTGACGTGGCACAATGAATCATCCCTCGCAAAGGAGCACCATGTCTCGCGTCATCGTTGTCGGTTCCATCAACCAGGACGTCTCGGTCACCGTCGACCGTTTCCCCAGCCCCGGCGAAACACTTTCGGGCACCTCTCTCACCTATAGCCTCGGCGGCAAGGGCGCGAACCAGGCCGCCGCGGCCGCACATTCGGGGGTTCCCGTCTTCTTCGTCGGCGCGGTCGGTGCGGATCCCTCGGGCCAGCGCCTGCGTGCGGATCTGGCGTCTCACGGCGTGGACGTCACACATCTGCGCGAGGTCGACGGCCCTTCCGGGACCGCGCTCATCACCGTCGCTTCCTCGGGTGAGAACACGATCATCCTCGACGCCGGAGCGAACGCGACCGTGACCGTCGAGCCCGCCAAGGCCTCGCTGTTCCCCGCCCCCGCCGACATCGTCGTCCTCCAAGCCGAGATCCCCGAGGCCGCCAACGCCGAAGCCCTCACGTGGGCGCACTCGTTTGGCGCGCGCGTCCTACTCAACCTAGCCCCCGCGCGCCCCACCGACGCCGCATTCATGGCGCGCGTCGACGTTCTCATCGTCAACGAAACGGAGGCAGTCTGACGCTCGGCATGCCCGCTCCAGCCAGCCCCACCGAGGCGATCGGCGTCGCGCGGGCGCTACGAGGCCTCGGCCCCAAGCACGTCATGGTGACGCTCGGCGCGGACGGGGCTGCGTGGGCGTCGGGCAGCGAGGCCGGGCACTGCCCCGCCCTCACCCTCGGCGAGGCCGTGGACACCACGGGTGCAGGGGACGCCTGCGTGGGCGCGTTGGCCGCCGCAATGGCCCTCGGCAAGCCCTTCACCGAGGCCGTGTCCGACGGCATGCGAGCCGGATCGACGGCGGTCCTCGCGCCGGGCGCCGCCCCCTCGTACGCGACGCTCCCCCGCGTCACGCGCGCCTGAACGCCGCGCGGCTCCTCCGATTGCTCCCGGAGTGAACGCGCCAGCGTGAGACGGCCCACGCCCCTATGCTAGGGGCATGGCCAGGATCGTCTTCGTCGTCGCAATGCTCGCAGTCACCATCTACGCTGCCGCCGACTGGCACCGCACGCCCGAAGACGAGATGCCCGGAAAGATCGCCAAGCCCATCTGGCTCATGATCATCCTCTTCACCGCGACGATCGCCGCCATCGGCCCCATCGCCTGGCTCGTCTTGCGCTGGGTATCGCGCGCAGAAAAGAAGCAGACACGCGCGCCCGAGGCCCCCAAGCGCCCCTCCGCCCCCGACGACGACCCGGAGTTCCTGTTCCGCCTCGAGCGCGACATCCAGCGCAAGCGCCGCGAGGACGAGCGCCGCGCGAAGGAACAGCGCAAGCGTTCCGAGGATGAGGAGGCCGACCCCGCCGAGGATTCCAGCGACGAGGCCAACTGAGCGACGCTCACACCGCACGCCCCGGACAGTGCTCGGTCACACCTCGGGCACTGCCCTGTCACGGCGCGACGTGGCCGCGATACGACGCGCTCGCCCGGCAGGTACGCTCAGCGGCGCAGGTCCGCCTGCGAATCACCCGGCGTCATATCCTTCGCCATCGCGACGAGGTCCGCCGCGGGCTCCGCGTAGGAGGTGCCCACCAGCGTCGCACCCGAGAAGATAAACGACGTGATCGACGCGAGCGCACAGTGGCGCGACTTTGGCGCGTGCGCCAGCGGCTGGCCGTTCACGAAGCGCGTCAGCGTCACGATCGGATTCTGGTGGGACACGACGAGCGCCTCGCGCCCCCGGGCCTCGCGCAGCGCCGAGGAGAGGGCCGCGCTCATACGTGACGCGATATCCCGATAGGGCTCACCCCACGAGGGACGCAGCGGATTGCAGTAGTACTTGTAGTACTTCGGGTTCGCCAGCATCGCGCGGTTAGTGTTCACCGGCAGCCCCTCGAAGACGTTGTCCGACTCAATGAGGCGCGGATCCGACTGGATACTCAAGTCGTACGCGGCCGCCGTCGGAGCCGCCGTCAACTGCGCGCGCAGCAGCGGCGAAGAAATCACGCGCGCAATATCCGCACCCGAATCCACCAGATACTCAGCGGCGCGGGCAGCCATCGCATGCCCCAGCTCCGTCAGCCCAAAACCGGGCAGCCGCCCGTACAAAACACCGTTGGGATTGTCCACCTCGCCGTGGCGCATAACGTGAATAATGGTGCGGTCCATGACACCCAAGTATAGGCCCCGAATACACGAGAGGCCCGACCAATTGGCCGGGCCTCCGCTCGCTCACTTCTTGTTGCGACGCTGGTGACGCGTCTTGCGCAGGAGCTTGCGGTGCTTCTTCTTCGCCATGCGCTTGCGGCGCTTCTTGATGACGGAGCCCATGGGGTTCCTCCCTCGTAGTGTGTGCGGCAGAGGTACTACCGCTGATGGATGATGGGTGCCCGAGCCGGGCACATCGTGCCTATACTACCCGCCAATGACGCGAGCCTGGTCACCAGAGTGATCTGCCATACCGGCCTGAATCATCTGGGCGACCGCGGCCTCCGGGACTCGGAAGCTCTTTCCGACGCGAATCGCGGGCATTTCGCCACTGTGAATCAACCGGTACACAGTCATCTTAGAGACGCGCATGATGTCCGCCACTTCCGTGACAGTCATAAAGCGCGGCGCCGACTGCTGTTCCATTAATGACTCCCAGATATGCTCGCGAGGCGCGCTAAACCCGATTCGTTCACCGCTTACGTAGCCTCACGAAATATACTACTGCCCAACCACATGGAAACTGCAACTTTGTCCACTTTTGTTGCAGAGTCGTTAAGGAGTAATCGATGGCACCGGCACGCAAGGGTCATCAGCAGCGAGGGAAGACACCTCGCTTACGCCCCGAACCCGGCGCCACCCGTTCCCTAATACGCGGACGCGCCACGGCCTCGTCCCCCGTGCTCTCTGAGGAACCGCTGAGCCCGCAGCCCTCCCCCATCGTCCGCCGCATCCCCGAAGGCCCCCAAAACCCGCATGGCGAGGTGCCCACCACGACCATGCAGCGCGTGCGTGCGTGGCTGTCCAAGCAGGCCCGCTATTCACCCGCACGCCTCGCTCTGGGCACATTCGCACTCATCATCGGTGTCATCACGGCGCTCCTGATGTTGCCGATCTCCTCCTCGTCCGACACCCCCGCACCCTTCGTCGACGTTCTCTTCACCGCCGTGTCCGCCGTCTGCGTCACCGGCCTGACCACCGTCGACACCGCGACCTACTGGTCCCCCTTCGGGCAGGCAGTCATCGCAGCCGGCATCGTCGTCGGCGGTCTGGGCGTCATGACCCTCGCATCGATCCTCGGATTCGCCGTCTCACGCCACCTCGGCCTCACCCAGCGCATGCTCGCCACGCAGGAAACCGGCACCGGCGCCATGGGCCAGATCTCCACGCTCCTCAAAGCCGTCATCGCTACGTCGCTGACCGTGCAAGCCCTCCTGGCCGCCATGTTCCTCCCGCGCTTCCTGTCGATGGGCATCGACCCCGTGCGCGCCGTGTGGGACGCCGTCTTCATGGCGATCTCCGTGTTCAACAACGCGGGCTTCGTCATCCTGCCTGAAGGCCTCTCCCCCCACGTCACCGACTGGTGGATGCTCATCCCCATCATCCTGGGCACCACCGTGGGAGCAATCGGCTTCCCCGTCATCATGGACGTCGCCAAGAACCTGCGCACACCCCGACACTGGCGGCTCCACACCAAACTCACCCTGTCGACCTACCTGATCCTCGCGTTCGTGGGCGCGCTCGCCCTCGCGCTCACCGAGTGGAACAACCCCGCAACCCTGGGCGCGATCGACACTCCCTCCAAGATCCTCAACGCCATGCTCGCCGGCGTTAACTCCCGCTCATCCGGCCTGTCAGCCCTGGACGTCGGCGCCATGCAGCCCCAGACCCACTTCGTGCAGGACATCCTCATGATGATCGGCGGCGGCTCCGCATCCACTGCAGGCGGCGTGAAGGTCACAACTTTTGCCGTTCTCGTCTTGGCCGTCATCGCTGAGGCTCGAGGCGACCGCGACATCGAGACCTTCGGGCGCCGCATCCCCACGAGCGCCGTCCGACTGGCGGTTGCCGTGTCACTGCTGGGCCTGGCGCTCGTGGCCGTGTCCGTGGTCCTCCTGCTGTCAATGACGCACTATTCTCTCGACATCATCCTGTTCGAAACCGCCTCCGCATTCGCGACCGTGGGCCTGTCCACCGGCATTACCCCGATCTTGCCCGTCGGTGCGAAGTACGTGCTGATTTTCCTCATGTTTGCTGGCCGCACCGGCTCCATGACGGTGGCAGCAGCCCTCGCCCTGCGCGAGCGCTCCCGCGTCATCCGCATGCCGGAGGAACGGCCGATCATCGGCTGATCGCTGGGGTGGCTGACGTCGTAGCGGCGCGAAAAAGTTCGCCCCTACAGCAGCCCCGTGGCATCCCCGCGCGAAAAAAAGTTCGCCCAACGTGCCCCGTGGCCTCCCCGCGCGAAAAAAAGTTCGCCCAACAACACCTCTATCTAGGCCAAACCGCGAAAAAACTCTCCCAGCGAGCCCAAAAACACTGAAAATCGGCTATTTTTGCCGAGCAGGGCGAACTTTTTCGCGCTTCCCGACCCAAATCACCCCGCAGGGCGAACTTTTTCGCGCAGCCCCAACACGCAACGAGCAATCCACGCGCACCACCGGCCCGGCGCGCACAAGAAAGCACGCGCGACAAAGCACCCACGACAAGGTACGTATACCTCGGCAACCGGAAGGCAACTGCTCGGCGTCCACAGGTCACTTCTCCCACTCGTAGTTATCCACAGGCTCATGCGGAAGGCTTGAATCGCGCCCATCATCGGCACACAGTAGGACTCATGCACCAACAAAGAGGTTTGCCAGTCCGTCACGAAGGAGTTGCGATGTTGCGTGACCGCGTGGAGTCCATCCGTTCGTCACTGGTCGTTACTGACTCGCACGCAGCCAAGGATCGCATTCATCGGCGCACACAAAAAGGCGAGCTCATTCGCCTACTGGCCGGCATTTACATTCCTTCAGCGCGGTTGATTGGACTGAACTTAAGCGAGCGCAGAACAGCTGTTTTCATCGCTCGCATGTGCGCTCTGAGTCTGCGATATCCCGATTACGTCATCAGCGGCGGCGTCGCCGCGTACATTCTCGGGCTCCCCGTTGACGGCCAGATCGAGAAGCTCACACTGTATGCGTCATCTCGAGATCGACCACGCAGGATTCATTTCCCAGCGGTCACAATCGATAAGAACGAACGTTTTTCAGCCGTGACAGCTACCGTTTCTCGGCCGCGATCACAAGTTCCCTCGATAAAGTACTTGGGCTTCCGAATCGCGACACCGGCGCGAGTTGTCGTTGATTGCGCTCGTCTACTAAACGAACAGCGCGGGTTTCCCATCGTCTGCGCAGGGTTGGCACGGGCGTGCCAGTTTGATCGTTTCCGTCAGGATGAGTCACGCGTCCGTCAGGAGGAAGCGCGCGGGGAATTCCACGAGGCCTTGGCCGACACTCCGCTCAACACCGTCGGGCGCGAGCGAGCCCGTTGGATCATTGACCGCGCAGACGCTGGATGTGAGTCTCCGGGTGAGTCCCTCGTGTTGCTCGCGCTGTTGCGCGCGGGTATCAACGGCATGACCACTCAAGAAGAGGTCCAGGTTGCCGGCCATACGTACTTCATCGATATTGCACTGCCCAACCTGAAGATCGCTATCGAATTCGACGGCCGCATCAAATACGGGGACACGGTCAACGAAGTCCACGAGAGCATCGAGGCGGAACAGCGACGGCAGCGAGACCTTGAACGCGCCGGGTGGACAGTCGTTCGGGTCCGTTGGTCAGATCTGAAGCTCATTGACGAGGTCGTCGCCCAGGTTATGGTCGCCATCCGTTCCCGGTCCGCCCGCTAAATAACGAGGCAGTACGAGAACGTGACCCCATTTCCCGAGCGTTTCACGCGCGTTTCACGCAATTAAGCAGAGCAGCCGTCTCGCACACGACACTCGCATTTCCGCATCTACGGTGGTGATTCGCGCCCCGAACAGGCGTTAGGTTCACGACGCGCCACGCCCGCGCCTCGTACACATCGGGCATACCAGCGACGCGCGGTCGCAGCGTTCGCGTTGGGGGCGCACGCAGGGAAGAATGGGGGCATGGCAGATGAACGCGAGTCAAAGGAACTCCAGTCGGGAACGCTCGTCATCGGGCTGGGCCGTTTCGGGTCCGCCGTCGCGGTGACGCAGGACCAGCTGGGCTACGAGATCCTGGCCGTCGAAAAGAACCCCGCCCGCGTGCAGGCCTTCGCGGGCCGATTCCCCCTCGTCGAGGCGGACGCGACCTCCAAGGATGCCCTCGAGCAGCTGGGTGCGCGAGAGTTCCGCAGCGCCGTCGTCGGCGTGGGCTCCTCGCTGGAGGCGGCGGTGCTCATCACCGCGAACCTCGTCGACATGGGCATTTCCTCGATTTGGGTGAAGGCGACGTCCTCTCAGCACGGCCGTATCTTGCGACGTGTGGGAGCGCATCATGTTGTCTACCCGGATTTGGATGCTGGTAAGCGCACGGCGCACTTGGTGGGTGGCCGCATGGTTGACTACATCGAGATGGAGAAGGATGGTTTCTCGATCATGAAGTTGCGCCCCCCGCAGGAGGTGCGAGGCTTCTCCCTCGAAGAACTCGACCTGCGCGGCCGTTACGGCGTCAACGTGCTGGCGATCCGCCGCCCCAAGCAGCGCTTCGAGTACGCGGACTCGTCGACGCGTATCAACGCCGACGACGAGATCATCGTGTCGGGCGACTCTCACCTGCTGGAGTACTTCGCCAACCGCCCCTGAGCCCCTTTGCACATGGTTGTGGCCCCGCACAGTAGTTTCTGTGCGGGGCCACAGACGTAGCCAGCGCTGCCGCTCAACGCGGCGCAATAAGGCCATCAGACAGGACACTCACCGAGGAATGGTCCTGCCCCCGCCGACACCTGTCCTAGGGAGAATACCAATCTTCGGTGCCGGAATTCTCGGCCAGGGGCTGCTCGGCCCCTTCGGGGTCTTGACCTCGGGGAGCTTCACACCCTCGCCAGCCTTCTTGTCCTTCAGACGCTTCCGCACCTTGTCGATGAGCTCTCCGCCCTTCTTCAAGATTTCCCACCACGAAGTCTTCTTCTTCGGGGTCTCGGGGGCGGGCTTCGGATTGTCAGGGGTTTGCGACGGGGGCTTGCCCGGGGTGTACTCGCTATCGCCGCAGCAGCCGCCGCCCGGCTCCGCGCAATCCTTGCCGACCTCGCGGATGGAGGAGGTCAGGTTCGACATTGCGGTGCCGATCATGTCGACCATGGCCTTGAGGGCATCGAAGGCGGTCTTGATCATCGTGAGGATGTTCTTGATCTGGGAGGCCCACTCCTTGGCCCTCGCCATGATCTCCTTGCACGCCTTCACAAGGGTGGCGCCGAAGGTCGCCGGGGCCGTCACTGCGGCATCCACGGCAATGCCGACGAGTTCGGAGATCACCGCGCAAATCAGGTCGTGTGCCTTCTTGACGAGGTTCGCGACCGTCACGACGGCGCTTCCGAACTTAGCGGAAGTCCCTGCGACGCCGCGGGTAGCGTTAACGACCTGGCCTTGACGCATCAGGTACGCGGACACCGATGCGCCCGACATCTCCGCCATGGAGCTCTGACCGCTCGACTCCAGCTCGTCCGCGATCGACGACAGCGACTCGGAAACGGACTGCCAGGAGACGCCGATGCCGTTCACCTGCGCGGAGTCACCGGTGAGCTGGTTCATCCACATGTTCAGCGGGTACACGTACTCGAGGGCAAGGCGAGCAACAAACGAGGAGACCGCCTGAATGGGACTCGTCATCGATCCGACAATGGAGATCGCGGCGTCCAGCGCGGAATCCGCTGCCTGCATGGCGCTGTCCATGCTCGGCGCCTTAGCCAGGGACATAAGGTCCTCGGCTGCGTTGATGATCGGGTCGGAGCCACGAATGCCCTGGCTCGGCGTGTAGACGGGCTGCTTCACAGTCACTTCTTAACTCCTTCGAAGATAAAGCGGCGCAGGGAGCGTTCCTCGTCCTGACGCTGGCGGTTCAGGAACGTGTCGATGTCCTGATCGCCGTGCTGGTCCTGCTTCTCGAAGATGGACTTCACGTCATCCGGCTTCGAATCCGGGTGCGACTTCGTGAACTCTTCGATGCGCGTGTTCTGGGCCTTCTGCTGTTCCTCAACGAAGGTGCGGTAGCTGGCCTGCTGGTCGGTGCGCTGCTTGGACATGAAGGTGTCGAACTCGCGGCTGGTCGCCGTCGGGTTATCCTTGACGAACTCGCGAATCTGCGCCTCTTCATCCGTGCGTTGCTTCGCCAGGAAGTCGGTCATCGCGTCCTGCTGTTGCTGCTGGTTCTGCTCGATGAGCGACTTGACCTCGGAGATGTCCTCGCCCGGGTGGGCCTCGGCGTAGCGCTCGAGGGCCTGCGCCTGGTCCTCCTGCTGACGCTCATAGAACGTCTTCAGGTCATCGTTTTTCGTCCTCGCGCTGCTTCTCGAGGAAAGCGCGCAGTTCGTCGTCGGTCACGGAGATCTTGTCGTTGCCGCTCAGAAGGGAGGCAAGATCGTCTTCCTTCTTCTCGTCCTTGTCCTTGTCGTCGATCGACGCGTCGCCGCTGGGAGGGGTCGGGAGCGCCGCGCCACCGCCGGTAGCTCCGCCGCCACCGCCGAAGCCTCCGCCGCCACCGCCGACGCCACCGCCGCCGCCGGGGCCGGTGCCACCGCCGCCACCGCCGCCACCACCGCCGGGACCAGGGGTGGGATCCTTGGTGTCTTCCTCGATCTTCTTCATTGGATCCTTGTTTTCACCCTCAGTCGCCTGCATCTCAGCGGCGAGCTGACGCAGACACACGGCGAGGCGACGCTCGGCTTCGGAGATGTCCTTCATCATCGCGGAGAGGTTCTTGATGCCGTAATGAGCGACGATCGTGTACGGCAAGAACATGATGCCGAAGGCGTTCTGCGACACCTGGTTCTGTGTGCCGGCGGCGATGTTCTGCGCGCTCTCGATTGTGCTTGCACACGAGTCAACCTCGGTCGCATGCGCCTGCAGTTGGGCGGTATTAATCGCGAGATCGTAACCCATGGCGATCAGCGCCCAAGCTGCTCGAGGTGTGAGCTAATCCGGTCGACGACCTCGACCATCGCTGAATCGCCGCCGCCGAACTGGCGGTCGCCCTGCTCGCGCAGGAAGCGGCTCATGTTCTTGCCGGCGTCGGAGTAGGCCTCCATGATGGCTTCCTCGAGGTCCGAGGCGCTGCCTTCGAGGGCATCGTCGTCGATCGACACGCGGGTCATGGTCCCCTCCTGGTTGACCTCGACCTCGACCTCACGGCGGGAGTCGAAACCAGTGACACGAGCGGACTCGAGCGTGGCCAGGAACTCGTCCAGAGCCGCAGCCTTGCGTTCACCCTCGGCAATCTGGGCGTTGAGCATCTCTTCAAATTCTTCGGGGGTCTGCCCCATCACATCTACCATACGGTTATCCTAACTGACTTGTTTGATCTACGTTCAACACTTCACGAGATGAGACGCCTCGCTGCCGCTCACCCTCGCGTAAGTCGGCACGATGTTCAACATTCGCGAGGGCGTCGCGGCTCACGGCCTGCTCACCCCGAGTAGTGGTAGAGCGGGCTCGTCCCCAGATGGACCTCATACCCCTGCCCTTCGCTCAGAGCACTCTCCTCGTCGACTCCACGGTACACGTACCAGTCGTCGTTTAGGACCTCGCGCGGGTTCGCCAGCCCGTAGTAGTAGTCGTAGAGGTCATCCTCATGGAAGGCGAAACGACTACCCTTCTCCAGGAGCGGATTCTCCTCCGGGTACTGCGACGGATCAGCGGCCAGCAAAGCCGCCGGGTTGATCTCACCGTAGCCGGTGCGCTCGTTCCACTGCCCATTCGTCCCCCACGCGGTAGCCAGCACGGCCTGGAGAACCTGGTTCACGCTTACCTCACCACCGCTAAAACACTGCCACGCGAGGGCCAGGAAACCCGCAACCATAGGCGCCGCGTACGATGTTCCGCTCGTCTTGTAGAGCTTACCGTCGATTGACGAACGCCCATTGATTTCACCAATTGCCGCGAGAGTTACCCCGTCTCCATAGTTCGAATAGTCAGCAACGGTGCCATCCTCCTCGAGCGCAGCGACACCGATGATTCCTCCCCACATACCCAGTTCGTCATCAGGGTTGTACTCGCTGTCGTTACCGACGGATGCAATGATCGGAACACCCGAGACAGTCGCGCGAGAAATAGCCCAGCGCATCGATGAATTGCGAGAATCCGGGTAGTTGGAGGAGATCGCGATAATGTCAGCGCCGTCGTTGATCGCCTGCTCAATGAGGTATTCCGTACTGGCTCGTCCCGTCGGGAGATTCCATGCCGTCGTGCAGTCGTCACTACCCTGATTAACGCTTAGGGCAGTCCGATAGTTATAGATGGTGGCCTTCGGCGCAACGCCGAAGGCCGGGGCGACCAGGAGCTGCGCAATGAACGTCGCATGCTCGTCCTGCTCGGCGTCGGCTCCTACGTCGCACGTACTCTTGTCGACGATGTCCGCGCCCTGCAGCTCGGGAATGGAGGTGTCAATACGCCCGTCGATAACCGCGATAATCACACCCTCGCCCGTGTACCCCTGGGCGCGCAGCGCGTCCAGGTTGTAGCGCGAGTAGTAGGCCTGGTCGGCTGCCGTAAGCTCGCGATCCACCGCCTCCGCGGGGGCCGCGGGGGCGACGGGCGAGAGCACGGCCGTCAGGGCCAGCGCGCAGGCCGAGGCCAGAACGGAGAGGGCACGCAGGCCTCGGGACCGACCGATCGATCGCATCATTGTGTCTGTTCCTTTCGCTTGGGCACTCGGGCACTCGGGCAAGTCGAGGCTCGTTACTGATTGTGGTAGCGGGGGCTCGTGCCCAGATGGGCTGGGAATCCGTAGGCGCCAGAATCCACTACCCGTTCGTCGATTCCTCGATAGACGTACTCGTTATCGTTGTAAATGTCTTCGGGATCCACGAGGCCATCAACATAATCGTCGATGTCGTCGGAAGTCAGCACAGGATCGTTACCCTTGTCTTCAAAGGGGTTCTCATCCGGGTACTGCGTCGGGTCAGAGGCGAGGAAGGCCACGGGGTCGATCTCCCCAAAACCGGTCCGATCGTTCCATTGACTGCCCGAGCCACGAGCCGTGGCAGCCAGCGCCTGCAGAATCTGCCCCGATGGCACGTCACCATCGAAGCCGTCCCATGCCAGGGCCAGGACGCCTGCAATCAGCGGCGTCGAAACGAGGTTCCTTCGACCGTCTTTAGCTGATTGGTGCTGGCCTCACGCGCGTAGAACTGCCCGACGGCGGCGATGGAGACTCCGTCGCCCCAGTTCGAGTAGTCCGCGTATTTTCCGTCGGTTGCGAGCGCAGCGGAACCAATCGCACCGGCGAAGGGACCCATGGTATCGGATGCGTTGTACTGGCCGTCGTTACCCATTGATACGACGACCGGAACGCCTGCCGCTATCGCGCGGGAAACCGCCCACCGCAGCGATTCCTCGTCGGCCTCATTGTAGGAGGACGTGATAACGATGATGTTCGCGCCGTCGTTGAGCGCCTGCTCAATCAGGCTCGGCTTGCGCGCCATAGCGGCCGAATTGGAGCCGAGAGCACAGTCTGAATCCACGTCCCCCCCAGTCGTCCGCGTACGCGTAGTTGTAGATCGTCGCGCCAGGAGCGACCCCGAAGTCGGGCGCGACCAGGATCTGGGCGACTTCGGTCGCGTGATCGTCAGATTCCGCGTCATTGGTGACCTTGCAGGGAGTCTTGTCCTGGATGTCTGCGCCCCGCAGTTCGGGGATTGAGGCGTCGATATGACTATCAATGACCGCAATGATGACGCCGTCGCCGCGATACCCGCGTGCGTGCAGGTAAGCCAGTGAATAGCGGGAATAGTAGGCCTCGTCGGATGCCTGCACCTTGTGAGAATGCGCGTGCGCGGCCGGTGCAGGAGCCACCAGCGTGCCCACCGCGAGAAGGCAGGCCGACACCGTCACGCACAGGGCACGCGGGCCTCGGGACCGACCGATCGATCGCATTATCTTGTCTGTTCCTTTCGCTCAGACACTCGGACGCTCGGGCACTCGGGCAAGTCGAGGCTCGTTACTGATTGTGGTAGCGGGGGCTCGTGCCGATGTGTGTCGGGTAGCCGTGTTCGCGGCTGAGGGCTGCCTCTTCGTTCACGCCGCGGTAGACGTAGACATCATCATTACTAATCAGAATGGGGTTGACGACGCCGTCGGTATAGTCGGCGACGTCGTCCCATGAGGGCACCGAGTCGTAGACCTGCGGAACGCACGGATTCTCGTTGGCATACTGCGACGGGTCTGAACGTAGGAATGCGACCGGATCGGCGGGGCCGTAGCCGGTTAACTTGTTCCACTGGTTTCCGCTTCTGCCCGTTGCAGCCAGCGCCTGCAGCATCTGATCTGCGCTGACGTCCTCGTCGAAGTGCTGCCAGCCGAGCGCCAAGAAGCCGGCGATAATCGGGGTCGCGAAGGACGTTCCCCTCCTCTTCCTCGACGCGACCGGTCGACGTGTCGCGCGTCATGACTGTGCCCAGCGCGGTCGTCATCACGCCGTTACCCCAGTTCGTGTACTCCGTGAGAGTACTGTAACGGGTCGTCGCTCCGATGCCGCAGATTCCCTTCCACAGGGCTAGCGAATCGCTGGGATCCTCGGTGGTTTCGTTGCCCATCGCGGCCACGACGATAACGCCCTCGGCAAGCGCCCGGGCCATGGCCCACCGAAGGTCGATGGAATCGGTCGGAAAGCTACTGGAGATCGTGATGATGTTGGCACCGTCGTTGATCGCCTGCTCGATAAGGAGCGGCGTGTCATTCTTTGCTTCACCCGTCCAGCCGGAGATCGTGCAGTTTGATCCCGGGGCATCGCCGTGCAGGGGGATCGTATAGGTGTAGAGCGTCGCGTCGGGTGCCACACCAAACTCGGGCGAGACCAGGATCTGCGCGACCGTGGTGCCGTGTGCCGCATTCTCGGGGGCCGAGTTCATGACGCAGGGCGTCCGATCCTGAATGTTCGCGCCCTTGAGTTCGGGAATGTTCGGGTTCACGGCACCGTCCAGGACCGCGATGGTGACGCCCTTGCCCGTGATTCCCTGATCATGGATGGACTTCAGCTTGTAGTACTTGTAGTAGTCCTGCTTGTCGGCTGTCATCGGCGGGTCGGCCGCGTAAGCCGGTGCGACGGGGGCGAGGCTCGCTCCGAGGCTGAGTGCGAGGGAGCCTGTGAGAATCCCCACACTCTTACCCCAGCGTCGTGTTGTCCGAGTTGTCACGACAGGTCTTCTTCCGAGTCTTCGACGACCGCGGGCCTGCCACGCAGGTGCGAGAGGATCACGAGGCCTCCAAGCACCGAGGCCCCGAGGACCGCAATCGCGGACACGATGTAGGCGCGAATCGTCAGGTTGTTTTCGCGCGACGTGAGGTCTGCCGGGGCCACGGCGGGCCGGGCCGGGGCCGGGTGCTGCGCAGCGTTGGGATGTTCGGGCCCGTACCTGGTGCCAATGTCGGTGAAGGTGAGGGCATCGAAGGGCGAGACGACACCCCAGCCGAGGGCGTCGGTACGCTGATCGGCGGTGCCACGCAGCGCGGTCACTTCGAGGCGATACTTCCACATGTCGGGCCCCTCGTCGGGGTAGGCCGAGGCCACGAGGGCCGCAAAGCCGCCGGCGTATGCGGTCGCGTAGGACGAGGACGGTAGGGGCTGGTCCCCCTCGTATCCGCCGACGAGGCAGTCGGCCTGGTCGAACCAGGTCGTGAGGATGACGCTGGCGGGCACGGCGAGCTTGACGTGCGCGCCATGCACCTGCTGGTCCGAGGCCGATCCGTCGGCGTTCGACGCGGTCACGCCGAGTACACCCGGATACGCGGCCGGGTAGACGACCTGATCCGCTTCCTGGCCCTGGTAGACGTTGCCGGTCGAGGCCACGACGAGGGCTCGGCCGCGCACGGCGTTGATGGCTGCCTCCAGCTGGGGGTCACCCACGGGTGCGGACTGTGCGACGACGATGATCTGCGCGCCATGGTCGGCAGCCCACTGGATCCCGCGGCCCACCTTCGACATGAAGGTCTCTTCGCCTTCCTTCTGCGGGCGGTTTTCCTGAAGACCGGTCTCGACACGCACCGGGAGGATCTTCGCCTCGGGGGCGACGCCGACGAGGCCCGATCCCATCTCCTTGGGCAGCTCCTGCGCGGCGATCGCGCCTGCGATAGCGGTGCCGTGTTCGCCGACGTCGACGCGCCCGTCGGTGTTTTCACCGCTCAGGTCGATGCCGGGGAGCACCACGGACCCGTCCGGGCCCTGGAAGTGCTGGTTGCCGGCTGCCACGCCCGAGTCGATGATCGCGACAGTCACGCCACGGCCTCGTGAGACCTCCCAGGCACGACGCACTCCGACGGCGTCGAAGATGGCGGGCGTTTGCTTGATGTAGGAGGGCGAGTTCTGCGAGCATTCGCCGCCCTCAGAATCGCTCGCGGGTGTCGTTGCCGATGACGAAGGAGTCGGCGTCGGACGCACGCTCGGTGTCGGCACCGGGTCCGCGTGTGCGACACCGGGGCCGAACGCACCGGAGTCCTGGGGCGAGACGACCGGGGCAGCGAGGGGCACGAGCGCGAGTCCTGCGATCAGCGAGGCACCGACGAGGCCTCGGCCCAAAGACCGGGAACGCGCGCGGCGGGCGCTCACTTGATCCCCACTGAGGTGGCGGCGGCCTGCGGAGACATCTCAGAGCCCGGCGGAATGAGCTCACCCCACGCGCGCGGGACCGAGGCGGCCTCTGACGCACTCCACCCGAGCGCGTTCATTGAGACGGCCGGGACATCGCCGAGGGAGTGTCGGAAGCCCAGGTCGGAGACGAAGACGTAGGACGCGGCCTCACCGCCACCGCCGGACGTGAGGGCGAGGAGGGCACCAGATCCGCCCGCGACGGTCACGTTGCGCGTCGTCGACGGACCCTTGGGGGACTGCAGAGATTCCGCATCGTAGGAAGCTTCGATCGCACGCTTCTCGGGCATGGTGACCAGGTCGAACTTCGGATTGAGTCGATCAGTGGTGTCCATCTGGGCGCACAGGACCGTGCGACTGGCCGCGTCGCGACTCTCGTCGAACCACTCGGGTGCCTCAAAGTCCTCGACGTCAGGCCAATCGTCACCAACGAAGACGGCTCGGACGGGCTCGACGTACTTGAACATTTCGGTGGGGAACTTCTTCGAGGGCGGGGCGTCCTGATACAGGCGCGCCGCAGTCGAGTTGAAGACCACCAGATTCGAGTCGTCGATCACAAGGTAGGAGTTTTTCACCTGACCGGCGGAATCGACCTGATCGAGGACCATTCCGATGGTGATGCCCTCGTTCTTCAGGTCGCCGGGCAGGTTCGTGGCCGGCTGCCCAGCGTTCTCGATGTCGTTGTAGCTCCAGGGGCGCAGAGGCGTACCCGAGGGGAAGAGGTCAAGCCATTCGGGTTCGACGGTGATCGGGTAGCTGGCGAGGTTCTGGAAGGACAGCGCCCAGTCACCCAGCCGGCTCACGCTGGAGTCGATGTAGTACTTCTTGCCTTTTTTCCGATCGACGAAGTACTTGTCTCCGCTACCGGTTGCCTGCACGAGCGCGGATGTCGCCTGCTTGACCGGGAAATTCGCCGCAGGCAGCTCCTTGGCGATCCACGTGTGGTACCCGGACTCCAAGTCACAGGAGAGCCACTGCTTACTGAGCATGCTCGCGCTGGGAACGTCATCGGGGACGTCGGGCAGACCGATCTGAGCGCCGCGCGGAATGTTCTCGAGCGATTCCGCGGTTGCCTGGGTGTACGGCAGCTTTGAATCGGGGCTGAGGAGCTTTGCGGTGGTCACGTTCGCAATCGGGTGGAGGACGCCATTTGCCCAGAAATAGCGGGCACCCGTTCCCTTCACGTCGATGAGCTGGTATTGCTCATCCCCAAGCTTCGGATTCGGCGCAAAGACACGCATGCCGATTCCAATGACGCTGATGATAATGGCGACCACGAGCCCGAAGATGAGGGGACGCACGGGCGACGGAGTGTCGACCTCGCGCCCGTCGGGTGTACCCGAGGTGAAAGCCGTAATCAGGCGGTTTCGATTGAAGCGCTGGGCTTCAAGGATGTCTTTACTCGACGGCATGGCTCAGCTCCACAGGTAGACGGCCAGGGGAAGCAGGACAAACAGCGACAGCACGGAGATCGTGTCGGCGATACGCGTCAGGTGCGGGCGGGCACGAGGCCCGACGACGTTGGTGACGACGAGGACGAGAGCGGTCGCAATCGCCGACAGCGTCAGCCAGGGCATCGTCCTCGGGTCCGCGTAGGCACCGAGCACAGTGGCCACGAGGATCACGATGAGGCCGCTCAGAGCACCGAGGAGCACCTCGACGCGAGCGCGGATCGAACGCGTCTGGAGGACGAGTGACACCGCACCGAGCGTGATGAGGGTCAGCGGCAGGGAGACCGACCGCGTTTCGGGCGCTGTCATCAGAGAAACGGTCAGGAAGATCGCGGCGATTGCCCCGCCGGAGCGCAGGGCGACGACGAACACGAAAGAATTGCTGACCTGGTCGGTGATGCCCTTCGCGGGGATCTGCTCGATCGTGTCCGCGTCCAGGATGCGCACGGGGATGTGGGCCAGCGCGATCCAGGGCGCAACCTGGAGGAGCACAATGATCAGGGCGAAGAGGATGGCGGAGATGCCCGCCTGAGAGAGCTGACCGAGCCGAACCAGGAGGCCAGTGGCGGCCAAGACTGTACCGACGACAAGAGGGGCCGCGATGGAGATTCGGTACCGCTTGGGCAGCGTGAGGGCAGCGAGGGAACCAATCAGGAGGCCGAGGCCCGTCCACCCCCAGCCGGCGGTGTCCCAGTGGCTCTGGCTCAGGCGCAGAGCAGCTGCCGCCGTCAGGAGGGGGACGGTGTGCGCCAGCGCAACACCGCTCGCTCCCGGGTGCTTACGGGTCATCACGAGGGACGTCGCGGTCACGAGCAGCGCCGAGACGATGCCGATGGCGCCGGCGATGAAGTTGTACCGAGTGACGGCTTTGGGATCCAGGGCGGTGAGGGCGTCCGGGGGCGTGGTCGCCAGGAGGAGGGCGGCAACGAAGATGAGGCCGGCGGCAGACAGCGCGGCAAGAGTGCGAGCATCCTCACGTGTCCAAGGAGTGGACACTCTTTCGACGACTTGACCGACCGCTTCCGTGAGGTCGTCGTAGACCATGTCGGCGACGCCCTCACCCAGAGGCTCGAGCGTGAGCGCCGCGCCGGCGCGCACTCCCTGGGCGGACAGGGACTTGGATTGATCGAGCAGACGACCCGAGGCCGTGCGCACTGCAAAGCCGTCATTCGTTGGCTGATCAGTGAAAGCGCCCACCGTTTCAACCATTCCAGGGAGCAGCTCCACCAGGGGGATCGACTGCGGAAGCGTCACGTCACTACGGTCAACGCCGTACGTGATCGTGAGCGGAATCAGCGCCACTCCTCGTGATGTTTTCGATGCCATTGGGTCCTCCCGAATGCCGCGTGATGGGGTTTTTGGCTACACGACACAACCCTGTAAGTCTAGATTCTCGGTCAGGTTTTGTCATGATTTTTCCGTAACATTGAAAAAAATGATGAAACATGGTTAGTATTCATGTGTCCCCATGCTCTCACGCATTCCGGCGAGAGAGTCCACTTATACAAATGGAGGTTCACATGGCAGACCAGAGGGCCACAGAAGGTGCCCTACAGGAGGGCATCGCAGCGGTTCAGTCCACCAAGGATGACATCGACATCCACACCGCGCGTCTTCGGAACGACCTGTCGACCATCAGCAGCTCCTGGCAGGGCGCCGCATCGACGCAGTTCCAGTCGCTGATGACTCAGTGGGATGAGAACGTAGCAAAGGTTAACCAGGCTCTTCAGGATCTCGCTGATAACCTGAGCGCAACCGATTCGTCGATGCGAGACAACGAGTCCGAGACCAAGAACTCGTTCTCCCAGCTGCTCAGCGGCCTGTGAGAGATTGGATTAGGAGACTGACATGGATTTCCAGGTAAACTACGGCGCGCTTGATGCCGCCGCCACTGACATCAAAGGCGGCGCCGACAGGCTGCAGAAGTGCCTCGACGACCTCGAGCAGACGCTGAACCGGCTGCGCTCGAATTGGGAAGGCAAGACACAGGAAGCCTACGACGCCGCTCAGCGTCAGTGGAACCAGGGCCTCGAGGGCCTGAAGGACGTGCTGATCCGCACCTCCTCCGCCGTTGATTCTGCTCGCGACAACTACCAGTCGACGGACCAGTCCAACGCTGCCCGCTTCTGAGAGCATGAGCGCCTAGCGCTACGGAAAAGGGTCGTCCCATTGGGGCGGCCCTTTTCCGTACCCGCAGGCGACCGATTCCGCGCCACGGCATGGCGTTTCGGGGGTAATAGGACAAAACATGTTGGTTTTGTGGTGACTTTTCAGCGCCGACGGCGTGGCGACCGTACGCAACGAGAGGCGGGACCCTTCGGGGTCACGCCTCCGTCGTATCCGAGGAGGCATGGGGAGCGTCGGGACGCCTGCGAGCCGTCAGGCCCCACTTCTGTTTCTGTGAACGCATCCTGCGCACGCGGGCCCGACAACCCGCACGTTAGCCCGATAGGTGGTGGCCTGGGCAGGCTGCCCACCATGCCACCAATAGGGTTTAGCTGCGCATTGAAGGGTTCATGCTGCCAGCAGAGGGGCCCGGCTGCCAGCACGGCCACCACGACTGACACCACTGCGCCTAAAACGCAGACCACCTCGCCCACAACACCCGATTTCCGGCGTTTTTCGCCGAGGTGGTCTGCACTTTGGGCACCACACCACCTCAAACCGCGGCCTCACCGCCACCAAACGGGGGAAATGGCGTCATTAGAACCACGACACGCCGGCGACACGCCGACAGCCAGCCTCTAGTGCTGCAAAACCCCCACCGCCACCGGCGTGGAGGGCATCGGGGGGACCGCAGGGCCCGGACCCCGCGGCACCGGAGAGATCGGAAGGCCGGGCTGCGGGCCGCGGTGCCCGTGGGCGGCGGGGCCGGACAACGATCCAACGCGCCGATCGAAGCTCGCGGCGCGGACGGCCGAAGCAGGGCGGCACCGACACCACCGCCAGCCAAATTTCGCATGCAATTCCCCCGCAGCACGAATCGACACAAGCTCAAAAACCGCAGAATATCAACGATCAGAACCCAAAGCCCGACATGCGCTCACGGGAATTGCATGCGGAATTGCTGGTTGACAGCGATAGCTGGGCATCAGGGCGATGCGCCGAACCACACGTCAGCACACTGAGCAGCCCGGCCGCACACCCAGCCCCTCCGACACCCAAAAACCCGCGGGTCCACAAGCAACAGCCAGCGCCACACAGCAACACGTAGTGTCCTATGACCCCGTTTCCGTACTCTCGAACGGCGCGCTGCCTCTACTCACCCCGCCACACGCAAGAATTTCCCAGCCGGTTAAATAGGGGCGTGAGCGCGCACCTGCAAAACCGCCGCCGCCCCTTGTCGGGACGGCGGCGAGGGGATCACCCTGCCGACAGGGTCAGTGCACCGAGTCGGCGTCGGCGTAGACGATCGTGGCCCTCCGGTCACCCATGATGACCTCGGTACCGGCGGGCACCTCGACCGCCTGTCCGCCCGTCAGTTCCATGACGCGACCATCGGGCGTGCGAATCTGCGTGCCGTTCGCAGAGAAGGAGTCTTCGATCCAGGCGCCGGAGGCCGTGGGGCCCAGCCGCATGTGCGTGCGCGAGAGCGACATCGTGGCGTCGGGAACGACAACCGCACGCGACCCCTCGACGGCTGCAGGTGCACGCCCGAGCGTCACCGGCATGTCGATGAGCTCACGCTGCCCGGAGTCGAAGATGATCCACAGGAGCTGCGTACGCGGCGGCGTCGCGGGCGCACCCCACTGGGACTGTCCGGCCCCACCCCACTGGGAGGTCCCGGAGCGCTGCGCAGCCTGCACGTCGCGGCGGCTCGGCGGAGGGCCGGGCACCCCGGATGCGGGAGCCGCGTACTGCGCTCCTGCGCCGTACGAGGCCTGGGCGGGCTGAGGGGGCACCTGCTGGGAGGGCGCTCCCCAGCTGGGCGGAGCGGGAACCTGCGCGGGAGCGGCAGGCGCCGACAGGGGCGGGCATGGCCGGTGCCGCGGGACGCTGAGGCGCGGGACGGCGCGTGTCAGGCGTGCCCCGGGGCGGCGCGAGGAGTGCATCGAACTCGTTGTTCTCGCGCGCGGCAGGCGCAGCGGGCATGCTGGGCGCAGCGGGCATGCTGGGCGCAGCGGGCATGCTGGGTACCGCTGGCGCGCTGGAGGTCGCCGGCATGGCGGGCGCGGCAGGCATCGCAGGGGCCGCCGGGAGCGGGGAGACCACCGGCATTGCAGGGGCGCCGTAATCCTCCCCGTAGGGGTCGTTCGCACGCTGACCGGGCGCGGAATAGTCCGGCGCAGAGGAGGGCACGGGCGTGAGCGGGGCAGCGGGGACACTCCACTGATCGGATCCCTCACGAACGCTATCGAAACCGCTGGGAACACGGCTCGGACGCTCGGAGCGCTCAATCTCACCGGGGCCCGCCGCGAGCGCCGCGTGCTTGCGCAGGTCGACGAAGCGGGTTCGGGTGGGGCCGCTCAGCCACGTACGCCCGTCGTGGACCATCGCGTACGAGGCAAGCAGGCCCACACCGGTGACCTGGAGGAGCACGGCGAGGGCCGTGTAGCCCAGCGCCGCGCCTAGCGATGGAGTCTGCGCGTCCTCCTCGTCGCGGATGAGGCACACGCGCATGAGGGCCATGCCCGGGGTCCGACCCGACGCGCCGAGCATGAGCGCGGAGGCAACCACGGCCTCGGCGGTGATCATCCCGATCGTCCACGCCGTGAAGTGCACGTACCACGTCACGCCGACCAGGGCCCCGAGGACCAGCAGGTCGATGAGATACGCACCGACGAGCCTTGAAGCAGGCGCGTGGGCGAAAGGAGTCTTCGTCGTATCAGCCATTACAGGATTGCCCTCCAAGCAAACTCGAAGAGACCCGAGGAGATAACCGCCGCGGGGGGGGGAGCGTAAAGATGCAGAAAGTCTGCACGAAGTCGATGATCGTGCCCGCAAGGGCGGCGTGGCCCTTGGGAACATGCAGCGTCATCCACAGGATCGTCGCGACCGCGATGATCAGCAGGATGGACAACGGGAGCAGGGGGAACAGCGAGTACGTTCCTTCACTGGTCCCCACCGCCAAGGACTGCGACCACGTACCAAACAGGAACGCGCAGCCAACACCCGCCGCGGCGACGCGAGGCAGATCTGACCGGCATGCGTGCGGATCCCCCGAGGTGCCGTCAGTAGGGTCACGATGGACATGAGGACGAAGATGAAGCCGCCGAGGCCTCGGCCCAACGTGATCGCGGGAGTCACCGTGTACGCCAGGGGAATACCGCCCACCAGGATGAACAGCGTCGAGGCGGCCACCAGCAGCGTGTACCGAGCATCGGTGTGCCCGAGGGCGTCCGCCATGCGGCCGCCGGTCAGCGTGCTGGGCTTTTGCACGGGAGGCTGGCGAATGCGCGACGCGATCGTCTGCACCGACGCGGAATCAACGAGCTGACTGTCGGGCACGCGCAGGGCAAAACGGGGTGCCATCAGGAAGAGGAAGACCCCGAGGAGGAGAGCCAGCGGAGTGATGTCGATGAGGCTGAACATCGGGTACGCGCCGATCGTGACCAGCGCCGTGGCTCCGATCCATGCGAACAGGGCGCTCAGCGCGGTGGGGGTCGCCGTCAGCGACACGACCGCCAGCGAAACCGCGAGGGCAACCCACACGCCGATCACGGGAGCGACCGACAGGGCGTGGATGCCAGACATCGCCACGAAACCGATCGCGCTATATCCGGCCAGCGCGGGCATCAGGAGGAGCAGGGCAGGCCTCGAACGGACCGCGCGCGAAGCAAAAAGCGGGAGGGCAGAAGCAGCGCAGCACACGGCGGCACACACGCCGCGCACCCACAGCGGAATGTTCGCGGCTTCGACGGCCCACTTCGGGCCGTCCTCGGGGTGAGCGAAGCCGACGAGGGCCGCATCTGCGAGCATCGGCAGAAGGCACAGGGAGCTGACCGCCCCGATCACGATGAAGCAGTAGCCGAGGAGGGCGAGGACCGGGGACAGCCACTGGTTCTCCTGGCGTTCCGAGGCCTCGTTGACCTGCTGAGCGGACAGGACGCGACTGGACAGAGCGATCGTCGAGCCTGCGGGCAGGTCACGACCGAGGACAGCCCCGCCGTCGAGGGGACGCCCATCGGCGTAGGAGACACGCACCGAGGGAAGGGACAGATCGATCTCCAGCATGGCGCACAGGCCCGCGACCGTCGTCCCTTCGGGAGCCGCGAAGTCGGAGGTGCCATCGGAGTCGACAACAGTCACTGACACCATGGTGGCGCTCATGTAACCTCCGTTCTCAGGTAAACAACAGTGCCCAGTGTAATGCACCGACGCTAACCGCCGGTTAAAACTTGCAAGTCCACTCAGCTACACTGGGTGCAGTCGCATCGAACACGTACGCGCACAGCGCGAGGAGACCTGATGGTTACACGCAAGAAACGGCGGACTGCCGCGGTTCCGGAGCAGCCCTCCGGCACCCTAGCAATCCAGATGCCGCCGGAGAAGGCCGAGCCCGCATCGATCGGTAACGTCCTGATGATGGTCGTCCCGATGCTCGGTTCGACGGGCGTCATGGTCTTCATGGCCATGCAGTCCGACAGCCCCCGCTCGATGCTCATGGGCGGCGGCATGCTGGTCGCCATGCTGGGCATGGTCGGCTTCAACATGTTCCGCCAGTTCTCCCAGTACCGCACGCGCGTGAAGACGCAGCGCCGCGAATACCTCTCCTACCTGGCTGAGACGCGCGAATCCGTGCGCAAGGTCGCGAAGAAGCAGCGCGCCTACTACAACTGGGTCTACCCCTCGCCCGACGCCCTCGTGACACTGGCCGCCAACGGTTCGCGCCTGTGGTCGCGCGAGGGCAACACGTACGACCTGCTGACGTTCCGTTACGGCTCGGGCACCCAGCCCCTCGGCCTCATCTTCGAGCGTCCCCCGATCGACCCGATGACGGAGATGGACGTCGTGTGCCTGTCCGCCATGGAGCGCTTCATCGGCGTCCACGACCACACGGACAACGTCGGCAAGTTCCTCTACCTGGGTGACTTCAGCCACATCGAGGTCGTCGGCGACGGCGAAAGCGCCTACGACGAGATGCGCGCCATCATGATGCACCTGGCGTGCTTCATCGACCCCTCCAAGCTCAAGATCGCGGTTCTGTGTTCGGCCGATCGACTGGGCGACTGGGAATGGGTCAAGTGGATGCCGCAGGCCCGCTCCTCCATCGTGCGCGACGCGGTGGGCCCGGGCCGCATGATTTCGACGGACCCGCGCGAGCTCGCCGAGATGATCGGCCCCGACATCGCGATGCGCGGCGCGTACCGCCCGGGCGACGACATGCCCGAGTGGCCCCACCTCCTCCTCGTGTGCGACGGCGCTGAGTTCCCGCCCAACTCCCCCTTCGGTTCGGCGGTGGGCGTGCGCGGCGTGACGATCATGTCCCGCGCCCGCGAGTGGACGCCCATGAAGTCGCACACAGCGCTGCGCCTCGTCATCCACCCCAACCCTGATCACAAGGGCGCGGACGTGGTCGACGTGGTCACCATGGACTCCCTGCCCGAGCAGGCGTTCGCCGACCGCCTCACCGCCGTTCAGGCCGAGGCCGTGGCACGCCGCATGACGCCCTTCGCCACGCAGCAGAACCTGGAAGAGGCGGAGACGCCCGTTGGCCGTTCGGACGAGTCCCGCCAGATGGACCTCATGGAGCTCGTCGGCATCGGCGATATCCGCGACTTCGACCCGGAGAAGCAGTGGCGACGCCGCGAGGGCCGCGAGCGCCTCGCCGCCCCCTTCGCCGTCACGCCCGAGGGCCGCCCCGTGGTCCTGGACATTAAGGAATCCGCCCAACAGGGTATGGGTCCGCACGGCCTGCTGATCGGCGCGACCGGTTCGGGTAAGTCCGAGGTGCTCCGTACCCTCGTGCTCGCCCTGGCGCTCACCCACTCTCCGGAGCAGCTGAACCTGGTTCTCGTCGACTTCAAGGGTGGCGCGACCTTCGCCGGCATGTCGGATCTGCCACACGTGTCGGCCATGATCTCGAACCTGGAGTCGGAGCTCTCCCTGGTCGACCGTATGCAGGACGCCCTGCAGGGCGAGATGGTGCGCCGCCAGGAGGTTCTGCGTCAGGCAGGCAACTACGCGAACGTGTCCGACTACGAGGCGGATCGCCTCGCGGGCAAGCACGACTTCCCGCCGTTGCCCGCCCTGTTCATCGTCCTGGACGAGTTCACGGAAATGCTGATGGCCAAGCCGGAGTTCGGCGAGGTGTTCATCATGATCGGTCGTCTGGGCCGATCCTGTCGGTGCACCTGCTGCTCGCCTCGCAGAAGATGGACCTGGGTAAGGCGCGTGGCCTGGAGTCGCACCTGTCGTACCGCATTGCCCTGAAGACCTTCACGGAGAACGACTCTCGTGAGGTCCTGGGTATTCCCGACGCCGCGAAGCTGCCCCCGCTGCCCGGTTCGGGCTTCCTGAAGGCGGGCGGCGACGGCCTCGTTCGTTTCCGCGCGTCC
Organism: uncultured Sanguibacter sp.; assembly: GCA_916438365.1. The sequence continues at coordinate 170,858 of CAKAEY010000009.1, read as the reverse complement.
TACGTGGCCGCTCCCCCGCCGGCGCGTACGCTCGCATCGCTTTCCGAGGCCTCGACGGCCGGCGCTCCGACCGCGCCGATCGAGATCCTGCCGTTCACGGTCGCTCCCGTCATCACGCGCGAGGACCTGGGCGAGGAGGAAGATGTCGACCAGAACCAGGAAGTCGTTCTGGCTGGAGACGAGGTCTGGGCGGACATGTCCGAGATGGACATCGCCGTGGCGAAGATGAAGGGCAAGGGCTACCCGGCGCACCAGGTGTGGCTGCCGCCGCTGGAGACCCCGGATACCTTCGCGACCCTCATGCCCGACCTGCGCCCGGACCCGGAGCTCGGCTTCGTGTCGCGCGCGTGGCGAGAGTCCGGCACCCTGCGCGTGCCCCTGGGCACGGTCGACCTGCCGCTCGAGCAGCGTCGTGAGACCCTCGTCCTCGACCTGTCGGGCGCGGGCGGTAACTTCGCGCTGGTCGGCGGCCCGCAGACGGGTAAGTCGACGGCGCTGCGCACGATCGTGCAGGCCCTGTCGCTGACCTACACGCCCCAGGAAGTCCAGTTCTACGTCATGGACTTCGGTGGCGGTACGTTCGCAGGGTTTGCGGGTGCCCCGCACGTGGCCGGTATCGCGACGCGCGACACCGAGGAGGTGCGCACGCGTATGATCGCGGAGATCGCGGCGATCATGGATGACCGCGAGCGTTACTTCCGCGCTCACGGCATCGACTCGATGGACACCTACCGTCGCGGGCGCCTGGAAGGACGCTACGACGACGGCTACGGCGACGTGTTCCTGGTGATCGACGGCTGGGGCGCGCTGCGCTCCGAGTTCGACGGCCTGGACCGCACGGTGACAACGATGATGAGCCGAGGCCTGTCGCTGGGCGTTCACCTCATCGTGTCGGCCGCCCGCTGGATGGACATCCGTTCGGAGGCGCAGGACATCTTCGGTTCGCGCCTGGAGCTGCACACGGCGAACCCGAAGGAGTCGATCGTTAACCGCGAGGGTGCCGCCCGTATTCCGAAGGGCCGCCCGGGTCGAGGCATCGACATGGTGGGCCACGAGATGATGATCGGTCTGCCGCGCGCCGACGACGATCAGAACCCGTCGACCGTGTCGCAGGGCGTGACACTCACGGTGGCGAAGATCCGCGAGTCGCTGGTCCACGGCCCGGGCCCGAAGCTGCGCCTGCTGCCCGAGAATGTCACGGTCGCCGAGATCCTCGCGCAGGTGCCGGATCCGCAGATCTTGCCGCACGGCGGTGGCGACATGATCCTGGGCGTGGAGGAATCCCGCCTCGGACCGCTCCTGTTCAACACGCGCGCGGAGTCGCACCTGTACCTGTTCGGCGACGGCAAGACCGGCAAGACGACGTTCCTGCGCTCGATCATTTCCGAGGTCACGCGCCTGTACACGCCGGGCGAGGCGAAGATCCTGGCGATCGACATGCGTCGTTCGCTCCTGGGTGCGATCCCGGAAGAGTATTCGCTGCGCTACCTGACGAACCATGCCGAGGCGATGAAGCAGCTGCGTGAGCTGGCGAAGTTCCTGCGCACGCGCCTGCCCGGTTCCGACGTGACCGCCGAGCAAATTCGCGAGCGCACGTGGTGGTCGGGTCCGGAAGTGTGGATCTTGGTCGACGACTACGACCTGGTGGCTACCTCGTCGGGCAACCCGCTCATGGAGCTCATCGATCTGCTACCGCAGGCGGCCGACATCGGCCTGCACGTGATCATCACCCGCCGTATGGGTGGCGCGTCGCGTGCGGCCTACGAGAAGGTCCTGCAGATGATGAACGACCTGGCGGTCACCGGCATCCTCCTGTCCGGCAACCCCAGCGAGGGCGCGATCATCAACGGTGTCAAGCCCAAGCGAGCCGTTCCGGGCCGCGCGCAGGTCGTCCACCGTGAGCTCGGCGTGGTCGCCGCCCAGCTGGCGAACACCCCACCCGCATCAATCTGACCGTTTATTGACACAGCGACCCGTTTGTCGCATATGATTGACCAGTCTGAAAGTAGGAGAAAAATATGTCCTCTCTCGTGTCCCGTCGCGCATGTGCGGCCACCTCGTCCCTGCTGCTCGCTGCCGTCGCGCTGTCGGGTTGCTCCCTCCATGGTGGGGGTGGGTCTAAGTCCACCGATATCAGCAAGCTGCCCAACATTCCGCAGGGGCAGAAGCAGCAGCTGGTGCAGCAGATGCAGTCCGCGTCTGGCGACCAGAAGAAGCAGATCGCTGCCAAGGCGGTGGCCTTGAACAACATGGTCGGCGCGCAGCTTGTGGCCGTGGAGCCCAGCCTGATTGCTTCCCAACAGTTCAAGCTGGATCCCAAGGGCCAGACCGTGGTCAACAAGAACGACACGGTCTACCAGATGATGTCGGCCACCGACTTTTGGCGTCTGGGCGATGACACGTACGACCTGTGCGTGGAGCAGGACTGTCAGTACTACTCGTCCTGGACCGTGGACGTGGAGGGTTCGGGCTCTGACCTGACCTACGTGTGGACCCTGAAGATCGAGGGCTCCGACCAGCCCGACCAGCCGCTGGTCCGCCGCTTCAAGGTCGCCAAGTAAGCAACCGGGCGCACTACAGCGCTCTCTTCATCTTCCATCAACTATTAGGAGCTACAAATGGCCGATCAGGTATCGGTAGACAGCGAGAAGCAGGCAGCGGCAACCACTAACGTCGTCGAAAGCGGGCAGGCAGTCACGTCGTCCGCGCAGGGATCGTCTTCCCTGAGCGCCGCTCAGAAGCCCATGTTCTGGGGGGAGGAGCACGGACCACGTTCCATGGGCAACAGCTCCGCCAAGCTGTTCGACACGGTGTCGGATGTCCTCGCAAAGGAAGCAGCCCTCATCTCCACCTTCGAGGCTGAGATCAATGCCGCCCTGGAGAGCTTCACCGGGACGGAGCAGGACAACAAGCTGCAGCTGGCAAAGATTCAGGAGGCGCTGGCCCGAGTCGACAAGTCCGACGCCGCAGCCGAAGCCAAGGCAGCGCGGCACAACTTCACTAAGACATTCGGGCAGATCGAATCCGCTGTGCAGAGTCTCTTCTCCGGTTCCTCTGGGTCGGGGCAGTCGTCGACCACCGGTGCGGCAGGAACGGCCGGTGCCGCAGGTGCAGCTCTTCCAACTACCGGCGGTTCGGCCCCCACCACCACATCCGGTCCTCGCAAGTACTGAAAGATTTCGAGAGAGAAGGGTAATTGATCATGGTGTCATCACCGATGTACGAGCGCCTCAAGGTCTTCATGGAGGCCGCCCGCTCCAATCGCGATCTGGACGCGTGGGACTCCGACCACCAGCAAACGATCAAGGGTCTCGACGAATCCGTTGAGCGCCTCAAGCAGTACCGCGATTCACAAGGCTTTGTGGGCGAAACTGCTAAGGCCATGAACGCGTGGGTCGATAACGCAATCGCGCGCATTAACGGCTATAAGGCTCGCTATGTTGCCGGCCATGACACCTACGAGGCCGGCCGTCAGGCAATGGAGACGGCACTCAAGGAGGGCGAGCTGCTGTCTCCGACCCTTTTGGACTCTGCGACCGAGGCGATGCGCGGCGACACCGTCGTTATGGTTCCTAGCTCCTCCCCTGGAGGCGGCCTTTCTGTGTTGGGCAAGCGCTTCACGACCGGCGCCGCGTACGTGGAGGCGGTCGAGGCACAGGCCAATGCACAGCGCGAAGCCGCAGCACAGCGCGTGCTCGACACAGTGAACAGCAGGACACTTTCCCTCGCCGCTGCTATGAGAGTGCAAACCGTTTGGCAGGCAGCCATCGCTGACTCGGAACGCAACAAGGCCACCGTGAAACACGTAGATGAGACCACGAAACACGAAGATACGACCACGCGGCACCAGCACGATCACAGTTTTGGGCGCCACGACGACCGAAGCCCATCTTCTCCGAATTACCCGGGTGGTTTCGCTCAGCCATGGTGGAGCGAGGCCGACGCCGCCGCTGCCCAGAACCGGACGGTCGCCTCTGGTGCCGTCCCGACACAGGAACCCGCATACGGCGAGACCGGATCGCGCACAAACCCGATCACGGACCCCCAGGAGCTCATGGGCACGGACCTGCTCCACACCGCGGTGAACGGCACGGCGTACCGTAACGGCGTCGTCGGTGGCCACACCCCCGCCCCTCCGGCTGACGTGGATCACCCGCTGTGGCGCCTCAACGGCGGCGCGGCTTCTGACTCCGCCACGGCGGGCCGCCTCGGCGGCGCTGGCGTCCTCGGCGCCGGCGCGCTCGGCCTGCGCGGCGCTGCCCGCATGGGATCGGGCAGCTTCGGCGGCTCCGGTTTGGCCAGCGGCCTGTCCGGCGCCGGTCGCATGGGTGCCGCGGGCATGCGCGGCATCACCGGCTCGACGAACGGCCTGGGCGCTTCGGGCGCGGCTGGCCTGAAGGTCGGCTCGTACTCGGGTTCCGGCTTCGGCTCCTACACTCCCCCCGCCGGTGCTGGCGGCGCGAACGGCGCTGCCGGTTCCTCCGGCGTCGCGGGCACCACGGGCGCGAACGGCGGCGGAGCTGCCGGCGCGGCCGGTGCCGCTGGCAAGGGCGGAACGACGAACGGCGGCTTCATGGGTTCCGGAGCGGGCGCTGGTGCTGGCGCAGGCAAGGACGACAAGAAGGGCCGTAAGAACCGGTACGTGGCCTTCAAGTTCGACGACGACGAGGACGAGCTGCCCGCAGGCTACGTGAATCCCCTGTCGCAGACCTCCGGCACCGACAAGGACATCACGCCGGCGAAGCGCACGGACGACGGATGGGACCCGCGCCAGTGGTGAGCATCTCCTCCAACGCCGCGCCCCGTTCTCCCTTCGCTTTTGTGGGGAGGGCGGGGCGCGCCGCGCGCGCCCTGACCACCGCCGCCTCAGCCCTTACGCTGGCCGTCGGGGCCCTCACCCTGGCCCCGGCCCCCGCGCACGCAGCGGACCCGATTACGACTCAGGAGTATTTCTCGTATTATCACCTGGACTCCGCACGTGAGAAGGGCTACACCGGCAAGGGCATCACCATCGCCCTCTTTGACGGCCCCGTGGACACCAGCGCCCCCGAGCTGGCCGGCGCCAACATCGTCGACAAGAGCCGCTGCACCGTCAACGACTCCCCTGACGGCGTGCGCCACGCAACCGACATGGCGACGTTGCTGGTGTCTCCCTACACGGGCGTCGCTCCCGATGCGACGCTGTACACCTACCAGATTACGTCATCAGATACGCAACCCGGTGGTACGTGCGTCAGGGGGGCTGACACAACCGATAGCATCGACAAGCTGATCAATCAAGCCGTCGATGACGGTGCCCAGATCATCTCCATCTCTTTGAGTAACTCTGAGCACGGTTCGGAGATCAAGTGGGCCATCGCCAACGCGATCAGCAAGGGTGTCATCATCGTCTCCTCCTCCGGTAACGGAGCGACGGACGAAAACCGTAGCCACCTGGGCCGGTGGTCAGGCGTCGTTGGCGTCACCGCCATCAACACCGACGGCACGTTCGCGTCCTACTCCTCCTGGGGAAACGGTGTCGTGACCGCCGCAGTCGGAGGCCCTGTGAATACCCTTGATGCGAACACGAACGAGCCAGTGACGGTGGATGGCACCTCGTATTCCACCCCCTTGGTCGCCGGCATGCTCGCACTGGCACGCCAGAAGTGGCCCGACGCCACCCCCAACCAGATCCTACAGTCCCTGGTCCATTCCGGTCTGAACCCCAACCACGAGTGGAATCAATACACCGGATACGGAGCCATTGACGGCGGCGGACTCGTCATTGACGATCCCTCGCAGTACCCGGACGAGAACCCGATCCTCAACAAACCGGGTGGTTCCGAACCCACGGCTGACGAGGTCGCCGACTACGCCGACGGACTCATCAATCCCGCTGCCGAGCGGGAGGTCCCAGATTCCTACGTGTACCGAGGTGCCGACGATCAGGTCGTCCTATACCTGTCCGACCTCAAAACACCGCTCCACCTGGGAACGAGCCCCCGCTACCACAGGAAGTGACCATGACACACGCGCGATCGAGCGCGCAGCCCGCGCCCCGTTCTCCCTTCGCTTTTGTGGGGAGGGCGGGGCGCGCCGCGCGCGCCCTGACCACCGCCGCCTCAGCCCTTACGCTGGCCGTCGGGGCCCTCACCCTGGCCCCGGCCCCCGCGCACGCAGCGGACCCGATCACCACCCAGGAGTATTTCTCGTATTATCACCTGGACTCCGCACGTGAGAAGGGCTACACCGGCAAGGGCATCACCATCGCCCTCTTTGACGGCCCCGTGGACACCAGCGCCCCCGAGCTGGCCGGCGCCAACATCGTCGACAAGAGCCGCTGCACCGTCAACGACTCCCCTGACGGCGTGCGCCACGCAACCGACATGGCGACGTTGCTGGTGTCTCCCTACACGGGCGTCGCTCCCGATGCGACGCTGTACACCTACCAGATTACGTCATCAGATACGCAACCCGGTGGTACGTGCGTCAGGGGGGCTGACACAACCGATAGCATCGACAAGCTGATCAATCAAGCCGTCGATGACGGTGCCCAGATCATCTCCATCTCTTTGAGTAACTCTGAGCACGGTTCGGAGATCAAGTGGGCCATCGCCAACGCGATCAGCAAGGGTGTCATCATTGTCTCCTCCTCCGGTAACGGAGCGACGGACGAAAACCGTAGCCACCTGGGCCGGTGGTCAGGCGTCGTTGGCGTCACCGCCATCAACACCGACGGCACGTTCGCGTCCTACTCCTCCTGGGGAAACGGTGTCGTGACCGCCGCAGTCGGAGGCCCTGTGAATACCCTTGATGCGAACACGAACGAGCCAGTGACGGTGGATGGCACCTCGTATTCCACCCCCTTGGTCGCCGGCATGCTCGCACTGGCACGCCAGAAGTGGCCCGACGCCACCACCAACCAGATCCTCCAGTCCCTAGTCCATTCCGGTCTGAACCCCAGCCATGACTGGAATGAAAAGACCGGATACGGCGCAGCCGCTTTGGGCTCGCTCGTGAACGACGATCCCTCGCAGTACCCGGACGAGAACCCGATCCTCAACAAACCGGGTGGTTCCGAACCCACGGCTGACGAGGTCGCCGACTACGCCGACGGACTCATCAATCCCGCTGCCGAGCGGGAGGTCCCCGATTCCTACGTGTACCGAGGTGCCGACGATCAGGTCGTCCTGTACCTGTCCGACCTCAAAACACCGCTCCACCTGGGAACGAGCCCCCGCTACCACCGGAAGTAGCTTCCACGGGCCGCGCGGGCTCCCTCTGCGCTACTTCTTCTTCGCGTTGCTCGCGCTGCTCGCGTGGAAGCGCGGGCTGGTCCCCAGGTGCGTCGGGTAGCCGTGCTCGCGGCTGAGTGCGAGACGCTCGTCGTACCCCAGGTATTCGTACGAGTTGTCGTTCATGACGACGCGCGGATCCACCACGCCGTCGATGTAGTCCTGCACGTCCTGTCGGCTGGGAACCGTCTTCGTTCCCTTGTCCATGAAGGGGTTTTCATCCGGGAACGTCGTCGGGTTCGTCGTCAGCATCGCGTAGATGTCGAGCGCGCCGTACCCCGTGTATTGGTTCCATTCGCCGCCGTTGCCGCCCACGCCTGTGCGGGCCAGCCCCTGCATGATCTGGTTGCCGGTCGCGTTCGGCCAGCGCTGCATGGACAGTGCCAGAGAGCCGGCCACAACGGGGGCCGCGAAGGACGTCCCCCACCACTCGCCTCGCTGCTGAGACACGCCCGAACGGGCGAGAGGGCGCGCGAGGGCCGCCGTCGACAGCGGCCTTCCCCAGTTCTCGTAGTCGGAGGGGCGACCGTTGGTCTCGATCGCGCCCACGCCGACGACGCCACCCCAGGCGGGCAGCCAATCCGTCGAGTTGCTGGTCGACTCGTTCCCCACGCAGGCGACGACCGGAACCTTAGACGCAATCGCTCGGGCAAGAGCCCAGCGCATGCCCTCGTAGTTATCGGGGTAGCTCGACGACGTCGTGATCACGTCGACGCCATCGTTAAGCGCGTCCTCGATGAGGAGAGCGAGATCGGAGTAGCCTCGCCCCCACTGTCCAAGCGCACAGTCGGAACCCGTCGTGTCACCGGCGAACGACAATGTGTAGGCGCGTAGATTCGCGCCGGGAGCCACGCCAAACTGAGGCGAGGAAATCACCTGCGCAATAACGGTGCCGTGGTCCCAGTACTTGTCCTGGAGCCCACGGTGCAGGGGCTGTAGGACTGGATGCGCGCACCGGCTAGCTCAGGGATCTGCGTGTTGACGGGGCCGTCAACGAGCGCGATCGTCACGCCCTCGCCCGTGTAGCCCGACGAGTGGATCGCATCCAAGCGGTAGTAGCCGTAGAAGGTCTGTTCGTTCGCCGTGATCGTGGCATCCGCCGACGCTGGGGCCGCAGGAACCACGAGGGCTGCAACGGCAAGCGTGCCCGCCAGGGCAACCCCCATGCCACGCCGCAGCGTTCGGGCAATATCGCGCGTTATGACACATCCTTTCGCCACGCGCTCCGGCGGCGCGCAACACGACAGTCTACCACTCGGTCATGCGCCGTCGCGCCACGCTCGACGGAGCACGATGCCAGCGCCCTACGGCACCGTCACGCACTGCGTGACCGGTGCGGACTCGCGGCCCGTGGCGGTCACGACGAGGCTCACGGTCAGGCAGTTCTCGCCGCTCACCGCGGTCGTCGTCAGGCTGTTGCGGCGCATCGTCTCGGCCACCACGGCCTCGCCCGGGCGGGTGAGCACGTACTTGAACTCCAGCGCTCCGGGCTGGTACTGGCCCTGCTCGGGCACCTCCCAGCCCCAGCGGATCTCGTTGCCGTTCGGGGTGGCCGTCAACCCGGTCACGGCCTCGGGCGGGACGGCGCCCGCGTCTCCCTGATCGGAATTACTCACTGTCCCCGCGCTCGAGGAGGGCGTCGGCGTGGATCCGCCGCCACCGCCACCGCCCAGGCGGATGCTGTGCCCGCCGCCGGTGAGCATCGCAACCACCAGGCCGGCCGTCGCCAGCACCATCACGAGCGCGAGGACCGGCACCACCCACACCGGACGCTTCGACTGGCCCTCAACCAACCCGGTTCGGTTCGTCGTCGAATTGCCGGCCCACGCCTCGTTCGACGAGGCCTGGGGACCATCCGCGAAACTCCCGCGGCGGGTGCGCGTGCGCTCCGCGTCCAGGGCCGCCGACGACGGGGCGGACAGGGCCGAGGAGGGCGCGCTCGAGGAGGCCACCACGCTCAGCTTCAGCTCCGTGACCGGGCGGTGCATCTCACGCTCGACCGTCTGCAGCGCGTAGCCGAGGGCCGCCGCCGACCCGAAGCGCTGCTCCGGATCCAGGCTCATCGCGCGGCGCACGATGGCCGTCACAGCGTCGGGCACACCCGGGCGGTCGATGCGCGACACGCGGCCGCGGGCGACGCGCTGGGCGACCGCGTGAGCCGAGTTGTCCCCATCCTCCACCTCGAAGGGAGAACGGCCCATGAGAAGCGTCCACAGGGTCGCGCCCAGGGCCCACACGTCCTGTGTCGGGTGAGCGCGCGCCGTACCCGCGATCTGCTCGGGCGGCGCCCACATCACCGAGAATCCGTCGCGGCCGCCGCGCGGGTCCGCACCCACCGGCTCAGCCACGCCGAAGTCCGTCAGCACCGGCGACCCGTAGGCGTTGATCATGACGTTGCTGGGCTTAATGTCGCGGTGCACGTAGCCCGCGCGGTGCAGCATCTCAGCGCCGCCGCACATGCGGATCACCATCGACAGCGCGCGGTCCGTCGACATCGGGTTTGCGCGCACCTGATCGAGAATGTTCGCGACCGGGCAATACTCCATCACCAGGTACGGGCGGCCATCCGGCGTGCGCCCAGCGCCGTAGAGCTGGGCCACCGCCGGGTGACCCGACACGAGAGCCATCACGTCGGCCTCGCGGGCGATACCGGCTTCGCCGTCCGCCCCACGGTCCCTGCGTGCCACCTTGACGGCCACCTCACGGCTGGGCAGCTCCTGACGGCACAGGAACACGTCCGCGAAACCACCCGACCCGAGCGGACGAATCCACTCGTAGCCCGGCAGCGACGGCACCATTCCGACGCGAGCGTCGCTATCCATCAACGTTTCCCTTTCCTACTGCCCATGCGCTTGGCCAGCGAGCGGCCGCCCTTGCGAGCAGCGTCAGCCTGGCGGCGGGCGCGACGGCGCCAGCGCAGCGACTTCAGCGACAGCGCGTAACGCAGTCGCGCGAACGGCGACACCGAAGCCGCCCACTCGCGACGCAGCTCATCCACGTCGCTCCACGCCTGCTCCGCGTCCTCGGGGCGGGCACCGCCGGCAGCGAAGTCCGCGACGTCCGCGCGGCGCGCCACGGTGACGGCCCGGGGAACCGCGCCCGAGAAGAGCGACCAGCCGGGCACGCGCACGTCCGCAGCCGAGCGCTTGCGCGCCTTGCGGGCCTTGGCGGTCCCCTCCTCGTCGTCCTCGGACGTCTTGGGCGTCCACTGCGAGGCCAGCGCCCACGCGACCTCCTGGCGCGTCAGGTGCGGCTCGACGACGAGGCCGGAGTCGATCGCGGTGTCCACGAGCTCATCCCACGAGCCGCGCACCGACTCGGCAGCCTCCGCGCGGCGGCGGTTCTTACGGCGGCGAGACTTCGCCAGGAGCACAGCCAGGACCGGGCCCAGCAGCAGGATGAGCGACACCGACACCGTGCCGATCGCCATCCACGGGATGTGGACGCCGTTCGGGTCGTGCGGGTCCGTCGCCTGGTCGCGGGTCGCGGGCGGCAGCTCGACCGGCTGCTCGGGCGGCTCCGGGGGCTGCAGGACCTGCGGCTTGGGCACAGACTTGGGCTTGTTGACCTGCGTCGTGGGCTGCTGATCGCGCGGCGGAGTCGGGTCGAACGTCGCCCATCCCACGCCGGGGAACTCCACCTCGACCCACGCGTGCATGTCCGAACCCGTCAGGTCGACGCTGCCGGACGTGCCCTCGCGGTAGGCGCCCATGACGACGCGGGCGTTGATGCCCTGCGAGTGCAGCATGAGGGCCATGAGGGTCGCGTACTGTTCGTCGTCGCCCACCAGCGCCTCGGCGCTGATCATGCGCTCGATACGGTCCTGGGAGGAGCCGGGACGCGAATTGATCGTGTCGTCGTTGGAGTAGTAGCCATCCGTGTGCAGGAACTGCTCGATCGCGCGCGCCTTCTCCAGGTCCGAGCGCGCGGTCGACGTGTGATCCGCGGCCAGGGGAGTCCACGTCCTTCGGGACGTTCGTGTCTCCCCGGTGTAGCGCGCCGCGTTCACGCTGGCGAACTCCGAGTCCGCGTGTTCGCGCGGCATCGTCGTGCTCAGCGAGTAGCTCAGCTGGCCGGTCGGCCCCGTTGTCAGGGGCGGTTTCCGCCCACAGGTCGTAGTTCAGGCCATCCTGCTGCTCGGCCGCGTTGGGGGCGGAGGGCTCAAAACGCAGGACCGACACCTGGCCGATCGTGGGCACCCACGGTCCCAGCAGCTGCGAGGTCGACACCGAGGTCTGCACGCCCGCCGTGTCGGCGCTGCGGCCCGGGATCGTGGACCCCACGCGGCGGTATCCGGCCGTGCCGTCCGCCGTGTTGGTGACGCCCATGCCGAAGGTCGTCCCGTCGTACACGTCCATCGCACCCAGGCGCACGCGCGCCTCCTTGGGCATGTTGGACACGCGGATCAGGGATTCGTCCTCGAGGTCCTTGTTGTAGTGGCGGTAGCTGGACAGCGGCGAGGGGTACTGGCGCGCATCCACGGGCGGCTCGATGACGTCGCGTCCGACGACGCGGTCCGAGGCCGTGGGGCCCAGCAGGGACGCTGCGGGGATCGCCGCAGCGACCATCACGCCCACCATGAGGGCGCCCATGCCCACGCGCCACCACACGTGCACGATCTGGCGCGAGGAACCGCCCATGGTCGTCGTCGCGGAAGTCGTCGCGGAGGCCATACCAATGACGATGTCGGCACCCAATCGGGCGCGTCCAATCGCCGAGGCCCACGCCCACCACACGATGAGTCCCACCCACCACGCGATGACCAGGAGGGAGGACGGCGAGTGGTTCGACGGTCCCCACACGATCGCGATCACGCCGGCGAGGATCAGCGGCACGGATCCCACATCAGGGCGCCCGTAGCGCACCGTGACGACACCCGCCGCGACCGAACACACGAGGCAGGCCATCCACGGCACCATCGCGGGCCCCACGTAGGAGCCGGCCGGCGGCGTCAGCGTCAGGAGGTCCTTCCAGGCCTCGACCGAACCGACAACGAGCGTCTGAATGGTCCGCGACGTCGGAACCACACCCCAGCGGGTCGTCTCGCGCAGCGCGGCGGCGCCACCGAAGAGGAAGTGCGAGGCCACGACCGCCGCGACGATCGACAGCAGGGTCCCAGCGCCACTTGGCGGCCGCCCACGCGACCACGAGGCCGACCACGACGCCCGCGAGCGCCGCGATCGCGCCCCTGGCCGCCGCCGAAGACCGACTCGAACATGAGGATCGGACCGGAAAAAGAGGACCGCGAGGACGAGCAGGGACCACGCGGGCATGGCGGCGCGGTGAATCGACCCACCCATGGTGGTTTCCTGGGCGACGGGGCGGCGGGAGCGACGCGGCGGAGGAGCCGGACGCGAGGCGTTGCGAGCAGGAGTACTCACGCGTTCACCCCCCGCGACACGAGCATCGGCAGGTCTTCGAGGGAGGGGCAGTCGATGATGACGCCGCGCGTGATCTTGCGGCGGCGACGCGCCCTGCCCGGGACCACGCGGATCACCGACACGATGATGTCGACGGGGGCGATGTTCGCCAGGCGAGCCGCCTCCTCGTCATCCACGCCGGCACCGACGACGATCGAGAGCACCGAGATCCCGCCTCGTTCCATGATGCAGCGGCGCACGATGCCCGCGAACTCCGAGCGCGTCGACGACTCCATCTCGGACAGCGCATCCAGCATCGCCATGGGCGAGCCCGTGGGGATCCACTCGTCCGCGGTGTGCATCGACACCGTGCGGGCCTCGCCCGAGCCGGCGAGCGCCAGCGAGGCCGCAACCGACACGGCCGTCTCGAAGGAGCGCCGATCCCACGCGTCCACGCGCGTATCCAACAGCACCATGTGATGCGAGCGGTGCGTCTCCTCGAACTGACGCACAATCAGGCGACCAAGGCGCGCCGTCGACGGCCAGTGCACCGCGCGGCGGTCGTCGCCCGGCTCGTAGTCGCGCAGGGCGTGGAAGGACACGTCGGAGCTCGTCAGCTTCTCGCTGGCCACGCCCTCGACGTCCATCTGCATGCCCGTCGCGTCAAAGGAGAAACGCACCGTCGGCGGGTGCACGTGCACGAGGATCGGGTCGTCCCACGAACGCACGCGACGCAGCAGACCCAGGCCGTCCATGCGCACGGTGCGCGCGGGGCCCACGTTAATGACGCCACGGCGCTTCGTCATGACCGAGAAAGACTCGTTCCACGTGCCGTTTCCGCTGATCGGAGGCACGAGGAACTCGCCACTGCCTCGTCCGATCGTCACCTCCACGAGGGTCGAACCCGAGCGGTGCCCGGACTCGTTGACCACGCGGATGCGGCCCACCGCCACCTGGCCGGCGACGATGCGGTCGTTCTTCATGCGCAGGGACACGGACAGCGGGGACGGGGAGGCGACCGAGGCGACCGCGACCACGAGGGCCACCAAGCCCATCACGGCCACGATGAAGCCCTCCAGCCAGCCGAAGGCGAGGGGCCGCGACGGTGCCCGCGAGCATCGCCGCGATCACCGCCCACCCCACCGGGGTCAGCGCGCCCAGCCAGCGGGCGAGGCCCTCGTAGCCGGGCAGCGCCTGCACGCGGGCGCTCAGGGCGCGCCACGCATTCCTCACAAGTCGACGTAGTTTCTTCACTGGCTCACCTCACCGGGCGACAATCGCCGACAATGCGCACGTTCTGCGCGAACGTCGCGTCGGAATCCGCCCGCGTCGCGATATTCGACTCTATGGGACCGGCACGATCGATAGTCACCTCTTCGGTCCAGCCGTCCAGATCCGAACGGATCGTACATTTGTGAGCAAGCGACGTGTCAGCCCACCCCGGAGCACTGAGCTTAAAGGTGTGGCATCCACCCGGGGCGCGTACTTCTCGCGCCCCTGGCAGGCCTCCGTCCACGTCAGGGTTCACGTCCAGCTTCGTCACGACCGACGAGTTCGCCTGCATCTGAGTCGTTCCCCAGTCGTTAGTCGCCGCAACCGTGGCCAGTACTCCGTGCCCCTGTGCCAGGTCACTGAAGGTCGCCTCCGTGGCGCCAACCCCGACGGGTTGCTCCCTGTTATTCAGGTACACCTTGATACCCGACAAGGCGGGGTTGGCACCGATCGGATCCCAGCGCACGACGGCAGAAGTGCTGCCGACATCCGAGACACGAACGGTGACCGGATCTGGCTTGGCCGTGGGCTGGCCAACGGCAGAAACGGTGTCCGACGCGACCTCATTCCCTTGAGGCCGCGACCAGACTGGCAGAAGAAGACTTCACGCTCCTGCCAGCCGCCCACATCGATTCCTTCACCGTTATAGATCGGCGTTCCGTCCGCACATCCACCGCGGGTCAAAGAGTAGCGCACCGTCAGCTCGGCTGCGCTGAAGCCGTGTCCCTCCTTGGGCCTCAGATTCGAGACAACCAGCTGCCCCCGCGTGCCGTTGCCCTGCAGAGTCGGGCGATCGATCGGCAGAGGCACGGTCGCGATCGAGACGTACGTGGTGGCAGGGGCCGACGTATCCCCGTCCGAGTTCGACAGCGTCACCGATGCAGACACATTACTGCCCGTCGGCACGCCCGACAGCGTGGCAGTACGAGCGTCAGACGCAACCTTCACCTCCACGCCATTGACCGAAACCGTGGCCAGGCCCCATCCCTTGCCATTGGGAGATCCCGGGGTCCACGTAACCTCAACCGTCGCCTCGTTCGGATCGCCCGCCGAGCCGGTTGCAACAGCGCTCACACCGGTCGCTTGATCCGGCTTCCCGTGCGGGTAGCCCTCGGTCGGTGAGGACGCCGGAGACGGCGTCTCCGCCTTGTTCTGCGCCTGGACCGTCACCGTGTACATCTTGCCGTTCTCCAGGCCCGGGATCCGCAGGCTGGTCTGCGGAGCGGACACCGGGTAGGGAATCGGCTGGCCGCCACCGGGTCCGGTGAGGAACACCGTGTACGTGTGGATCGCGGATCCTTCGTTGTGGGGTGCCGTCCACGAGACGTTCAGGGCACCGTCCTCGCCAGTGACCGTGGGTGCCGCCATCTGCTCGGGCGCCATGTCGATGAGCACCTCGGCGGACGGTGCCGACGGATCGGAGTCCCCGGCCTCGTTGTGCGCGACGACCGTGAACGAGTGCTTCGCTCCGTTCACCAGGCCCGTGATCTGCGTGCCCGGATCTCGAGTCTCGTAGGTCTTACCGTCGTACTTGTCCGTAATCGTGTAGCCCGTAATCTGGCCGCCGTTGAGGCACCCGAGTCGAAGCGCACGAAGGCCGTGCCCGCGCCCATCGGCGTGATCGATACGTTCTGGGGCGGTTCGGGACGGTCGACGACCTGGACGACAACGCGGCCCTGGACCACGCGATCCGGGTCGTTCGTCGCGTCCATGACGCGGTACACGACGGTCATGTTGCCGTGGAAGCCCGCCTTGGGGGTCACCGACAGGACGTTGCCATTGCCCGAGGCGGTTCCCTGGCCCACGTGCACCGACGCGTCCAAGACGACGAGCGGATCCGGGAACGGGTTCGTCGTGTACTCCGACAGGTTCACGTCCACCGTCTGGCCGGCCTTCGCCTTGATACGGGCCTCCGTCGTCGTCACGAGGGGCTTGGAGGACTTCACGATCGTCACCGGAATGTCGGCGTTGACCGCGCCCGAGCCGTCGTCGACGCTGACAGTAATCGCGCCGACCGGCCCCTTGGACTGATCCTTCTTGCCGGACACGGTCAGGTTGTAGCCGTCCAGGGACACGTCCACACCGCCGGGGGCCTTCACCACGGCGTAGGGAGAAGCTGTTCTTGGCCTGGTCGTCCGGGTCGTCCACCATCTGCGTGAGGTCGACCGTCACGGACTCACCCTGGCCCACGAGGATCGGGGTCGGGGTCAGGCGCGGCGGCAGGTTCCTGGCCGGCTTGATCGTGATCGGGATCGTCAGGGGTCGATGTCAGGGCCGAGGCGTCGTCCGAGGCACCGTCACGCACCGTGAAGGACACCGAGGCCTTGCCCGAGGCCGTGTCGGGCGCGCTCAGCGTGATGTGCGTGGGGTCCTGGAGCGAGGCCGAATCCAGGCCGCCGCTGAACTTCACGGAGGAGGCGTCCGTGATGATCGGGGAGCGCGAGTGGTCGCGCACCAGCACGTAGTCGTGCATGTCGAGGGTGAGCGTGGAGCCCGCGCGCATCGCCACCGGGATGCGCGTCGTGTCCAGGCGCGGAGCCAGCAGGTCGGTGCCCGGAACGGTCACGACCGCGCTCGCGCTCAGGCCGTCGGGGTCCGTCACCGTGTACACGACGAGGCGACGGCGCGCGTCCGGGGAAATCAACAGGTTCTGCCCCGACACGCTCACGCCCGAGGCGTCCGAGGACACCTTCAGCTCAGCCGTGGTGCCGTCCGGATCCTCGTCGTTGACGAGGACGGCAACACTCACGGGCTTGAGTCCGAGGGCAGGTCAGAGACCGGCACGACGTCGTCGCGGGCGATCGGCGCGCGCAGCGGCGCGTCAGCGTCCACCGTCACGGTCAGCTGGCCCTGGGCGCGGCCGCCTCGGCCGTCCTCAATCTGGTAGGCAACGACGAACACGCCGTCCGTGGCGGGAGCCTTGACCGTCACCAGGTCCTGGGCCACCGTCACCGTCGCCGCCGGATCCGACACGGACACCGTCGACGGATCCGTGTCCACATACAGGGAGTCGCCGTCCGCGTCCAGATCGTTGCTCAGGACGTTGACGCTCACCTCACGCCCCGGGCGCACCGTCACCGAGTCGGGAACGGCCGTCGGGTTGTGGTTCTGCGAGCCCGGAGGGGCGATGCCGACGCGCACGCGGGCGCGTCCCTGCACGCCGAGGCGGTCCTCGACGATGTAGGAGAAGGTGTCCGTTCCGGTCGCATTGTCGGAGGGCGTGTACTCCAGCCACTCCGTGCCCAGCACGACGCTACCCTTGGCCGGCGGCTGGTCGATGCCCACCAGAGCGACCGAGTCGCCGTCTGGATCGATGCCCGTCAGGGGCACCGGGATGCGCGTCATCTGCCCCTGCACGGCCCAGGCGCTGAGCGCCTTGGGCACGGGCGCGCTGTTCGCGGTAGAGGCGGCCACGACCTCGAACGTGACGGTCGACGTCGAGCGGTTACCCACCGAGTCGACGGCCGTGTACGCCACGCGCACCACGCCGGCCTCGGAGCCGGCGGCCAGGCGCACCTGGTTGCCCGTCACGAAAACCGTGCCCAGCTCGGCGCCGGTCATGACCTGCACGTCGGGGTCCAGGCTCAGCGTCAGACCGATCGGCGAGCGGTCGTTCGACAGGACGCTCACCGAGCCGATGTCGTCGGCGCGCACCTTCGCCGTGTCCGGCGTGGTCTCAGGCGGGGTCTCGTCGCTCTGCGCATCCGTCGGGATGACGCTCACCTGAGCGGTCGCGGAACCCGCGCCGTTGGAGACCGTGTAGGTAAAGGTCGTGACATCGTTGAGGCCGCCCGGCGACGTGATGCGCAGCAGGTGGCGTTCGATGAGCGTGACCTCAAGGCCCGAGTTCGCGGGCACGTCGATCGACTGAACGACGAGGACGCCGCCCGACGGGTCCGTATCGTTGGCCAGCGGCGCGATCAGCGAGGCGCCGCCCGAGGGCAGGACCGCCAGGTCGTCTTCGGCGATCGGCAGAGCGTTCGTGTCATCGTCGACCACGTCGACGCGGATGACGCCGACCGTCGTCGACGGGCCGTCGGAGACCGTGTAGGGTGAACTGGAAGGATCCCGGCACCGAGCCCGTAAACGTCAGCGTGCCGCGCGAGAGGTCAGCGGAGACCGAGGTGCCTCGCAGGGGCCGTGCCCGCCGCCACGAGGGACAGGGCGTCGCCGTTGGGATCCGTGTCGTTGGCGATCGGGTCGATGGTCAGCGGCTCAGCGACGCGCGCCACGTAGAAGTCGGCGCGCGCCACCGGCGGCACGTTGCCCGTCTCCTGGACGCTCACCTTCAGCTCGCCGCTGGTCTCGGCGTGGCCATCCGACAGGGTCACGGCGATCGCCTTGACGCCAGCGCCCGAGCCCAAGTCACGGATCTGGACCGTGCCGTCCTCGGAGAACTGCACGGCCATGCCCTCGGGGGCCGTCGCCGACTTGAGGTAGAACTGGTCGCCGTCCGGGTCGATCCAGTCCGACAGGAGGTTGTACTCGACCTGCGCGTTCGCACCCACCTTGATGACCGGGTGCTTGAGCTGGCGCGGGCCCTCGTTCTGGCTCCACGGGTGGATCGTCACAGTCACGTTCGCCGTCGCGGCCGCAAGGCCGTCCGAGGCCTCGTACGTGAAGGACGTCGATCCGCTCGTCATATTCTCGGGGACGTCCGTGATCTGCAGGGGCTCGGCCGCCCCTCGTGCGCACGATCGAGCCGAACTCGGGGTTGGTGACCGCGCGCGCCGTCAGCACGTCGCCGTCATCGTCGGAGTCGTTGTCGAGGACGGGCAGCAGCGTCGAGCGGCCCGGGCGGATGCCGAACTCGTCATCCACGGCCTCGGGCGGCGTGTTCTTGTCCTTGTGCTCCGGCTCGGAGACCTGTTCGCGATCGTCGGGGGTCGGAGTGTCCTCTTCCTCCTGCTCCTCGGTGGGGATCTGGTCCCAGTTGCTGACCACGACCATGTTCTTGTCGGGCAGCCACAGCGTACCCGTCGAGACGTCGTTGAGGACGATGCGCGTACGGTTCGTGCGGAACACGGCAGAGGAGGCCTCGGCCAGGCTCGAGACCGTCTGCGCCTGGTTGCGCGTGGAGTCCGTGCAGGTGCGCACGAACGCGCCCGAGCCCGCCCAGGCACCGTAGGAGCAACCGCGGTGGAAGACCGGGGCCGCGGGGGTGCCCTTCTGGCCGCTCTCCGAGGCCTCCTGGCGCTCGATCGCCTTGCCGTTCAGGGGCACGGACACCAGCTCGTCGCTGGTCGCGAGGAGGACCGAGGCGGCCTCGTCGCCGGGGGCCTGCAGGACGGCGCCGCTCACGTGTTCCTCGGACAGGTCGCGCACCTTGCCGCCGGGCAGGACGAGCTTGTTGCCGGTCTGGTCGTAGACGACCGGCTTGTCGCCGACCGCGGTGATCGTCGGCGTCCCGGCGGGCGTAAAGCCTTTGATCTCCGTGGTCTTGGCGCGCCAGGCCTGGCCCTCGCTCGTCAGTGTCACGAGCTTGGAGGACCCGGGAGGTATGCGAAGACCGTGCCCGTGTTCGACACCGTCACGATGCCGTCGCTCAGGTCGTTGGCGACCGCGTCCTCGCGCAGGAGCGACATGGTGGCAGGCTCGTTGGCGCTGCCGACCCACAGGAGGCCCCTCATTGGGGTCGAGGACCGCCAGGACGGACCCGCCCTGGACCTGGACCGCGTTGTCGGGCAGGGGTGACGGACTGACCGAGGAGAAGGAGGTCGGACGCACCGGGGTGACCGTGCGGCTCACGGTCTCACCCAGCGTCACGTCACCGCCCTCCTGGCCGATGTCGAAGGACGCGGACTTCACCGAGACCGTGCCGTCCAGCATGAGGGGCGTCGTAGTTGAGGGTGTCCGAGGGCTTGCGGTCCTGGTTCGTCACCCAAATGCCGCCGTCGTCGACGCTCACCTGGGTGACCTCGACGCCCCGATACACGACCGCGAGCACGCACAGCATCGCGGACACCAATAGGACGGCGAGCGCCGGTATCCGCTTCGGCCAGGTGTTTCGCGATCGACTCGCCTTGTTCATGTGGCTTTCCTCAGTCTCAATGTGCGCACTGGTGTGGGGCGTTGTCTGTATCCGCACAGGGGTATGGGCAACCATCCCAAGGATACACACCGACCAACCCTATGGATAAACCCTGAAGAGAACAACAGGTACCGAGGAATCTACGACCTGTTGAACGGAGTTCTCGCGGCGGTACGTGGCCATTCGACGCGGACGAGAACCTGACCACAGTGGCGTATTTGGGTTATCCCGCCTCGTCGACGAGGCCGGGGCGCCAACCCGGTCCGCTCCCCCAACACCAGGGCTGCTACGCCGCCCGGGCGCGGGAACCTGAGATGAGGGCGGGCCGGGTTACGGTGAGTGCATGGCGAAAGAAGATCACCTACCGCTGCTCCGAGTGCGGGTGGACCTCCCTAAGTGGGTGGGACAGTGCCGCGAGTGCGGGGCGTGGGGCACCGTCGACCAGGCCGGCGAGGGCCTCGGGCGGGCCGCGCGCGGCCGCGACTCCCCGCGCCGCCCCGCCCTGCCGATCGGCGAGGTGGACGGCGAGCGGGCCTCGTCGCGCTCGACGGGCGTGGGCGAGCTGGACCGGGTCCTCGGCGGCGGCATCGTTCCCGGCGCGGTGATCCTCCCTAGCGGGCGAACCCGGCGTGGGTAAGTCGACGCTGCTGCTGGACGTGGCCGCCAAGGCCGCGCGCACGGCGGCGACGGGCGGGCGCGGCCCCGTCCTCTACGTGACGGGCGAGGAGTCGGCGGCCCAGGTGCGCGGGCGCGCAGAACGCATCGGCGCGCTCGAGCCGAACCTTTTGATCGCGGACGAGACGGAGCTCGGGGTCGTCCTCAGGGCACGTCGAGGCCTCGCGCCCTTCCCCTGCTCATCGTTGACTCCGTGCAGACCATCTCCTCCGCCCAGGTCGAGGGCGGGGCGGGCGGCGTCGCGCAGGTGCGCGCGGTCGCTGCCTCGCTGATCCGGGTCGCCAAGGAGTCCGACCTGCCCACTCTGCTCGTCGGCCACGTGACGAAGGACGGAGGCATCGCCGGTCCGCGCGTCCTCGAGCACCTCGTGGACGTCGTCTGCCAGTTCGAGGGCGACCGTCATTCGCGCCTGCGCCTGCTGCGCGCAGTGAAGAACCGATACGGTCCCACCGACGAGGTGGGTGCTTCGAGCTGACGGACTCGGGGATCTACGGCCTCGCCGACCCCTCCGGCCTGTTCCTGTCGCGCACGACGCGCGGCGTGCCCGGCACGTGCGCGGCCGTTTCTTTGGAAGGGCGCCGCCCGCTGCCCACGGAAAATCCAGTCCCTCGTCGCCCCCTCGTCGGGTGGCTCGCCGCGGCGCACCACGTCGGGCGTGGACCACGCGCGCGTGGCCATGATCCTCGCGGTCCTGCAGGCCCGCATCGGCGCGGACACGTCGGGGGCGGACGTCTACGTCTCCACCGTCGGCGGCGCACGCACGGTCGAGCCCGCCATCGACCTGGCGATGGCCATCTCCATCGTGTCCTCGCTCAAGGGCGCACCCCCGCGCACCGACCTCGTCGCTGTCGGCGAAATCTCGCTGACGGGCGAGGTGCGCGCCTGCACGGGCACCCAGCGCCGCCTCGCGGAGGCCGCGCGCCTGGGTTTCTCCGCGGCGATCGTGCCCGCCCAGGGCAGCGAGGACCTGTCGGGAGTCGACAGCATCACCGTGTTTACTGTGTCGGATCTGGCGACGGCTATTCGTGTCGCTTTCCCAGCGGACTCGCAATAATAGGAATCACACCGACTGTTCTGGGAGGGAATCACATTGACGTCCGATGCAGCGATCCTTCGTGACGCACTACGCGCAGTCGCGCCCGGCACGCCTCTGCGAGAGGCACTGGAACGAATCCAGCGCTCCCACACGGGTGCTCTCATCGTCCTGGGGTACACCCCGGAGGTGCAGGCCATATGCTCGGGCGGCTTCGACCTCGACGTTGCTTTCACGGCCGCGCGCCTGCGCGAACTGTGCAAGATGGACGGCGCGGTCATCATCGATCCCAACCAGTGGCGCATCCGCAAGGCGAACGTGCAGCTCTTCCCGGACCCGATGATTCCCACGGACGAGTCGGGTATGCGCCACCGCACCGCGCAGCGCACCGCCCGCCAGACCCACCTGCCGGTCCTGTCCCTGTCCGCGTCCATGCGCATGATCTCCATCTACGTGGGGTCCGAGCATCGCCTGGTGGAGGAGCCCGAGGCCCTGCTCTCGCGCGCGAACCTGGCCGTCGACACGCTCGACCGCTACAGTCAGCGCCTCGACGAGGTCCTGCAGACCCTCACGATCCTGGAAATGCGCGACAGCGCAACCGTGCGCGACGTCGCCACCGTCATGCAGCGCATGGAGATGATCCGGCGCATCACCTCCGAGATCACGGAGTACCTCGAGGAGCTGGGCTCAGAGGGCCGCCTGCTGGCCCTGCAGGTCGAGGACCTCGTGCGCGGCTCCGCGTCCGAGCGCGCCCTCGTCATGCGCGACTACATCGCGAACCCGGATGACCTGGCCCGCGTCGAGGCCGAGCTGTCCTCGCTCGGCTCGGGCGGATCGTGGACCTGACCGCGATTTCGAACATCCTGGGCCTGGACGTGTACGAGGTCGCGGACCTGGATCGCGGATCGCGCCGCGCGGCATGCGCGCCCTGTCCCTGGTGCCGCACCTGTCGTGGAGCGCCATCAAGGTCGTGTCCGCGCACTTCAACTCGCTGCCGCAGCTGCGCGCGGCCACCGTTGCGGACCTGGAGGCGCTCGAGGGATCGGCCCCTACCGGGCGAAGCTCATCAAGGAGAACCTGGCCCATCAGGCTCAGGCCGTCAGCGCAGGCATCGTCGGCTGGTAGCCGCCCGGCGGCCGCTAGCCCCTAGCGGCCCGACTGCGCGCCGGACTGGGTGCCCGACTGCGCTCCCGACTGGGGCGCGGGGGTGGGCGCAGGCGTCACGTCGACGACGGTAGAGCCAACTTCGCGCGTCCCCATCGCGACAGCGACCTTGAGGGTGCCGGCCGCAGCCGCGCTCGCGCCGCCCGCAGGGAGCCGTGCAGCCGTTCGTGTACACGTATCCATCCCAGCGCAGCGTGCCGGACCAGGTGCCGCCCGGGCGCAGCAGCAGCGTCGTGGAGGACTGCTGGCTGTCGGCGCAGCGCGAGTCGTAGACCTGGTGGTCGCCGGTCGTCACCGCCAGGTTGAAGCGCGTCAGCGACGTCGAGCAGGCGACCGCGCCGCGGTTTTCCAGCGTGAGCGTCACGGGCATCGCGGAACCAGAAGCCACGGAGCTCGCCTTCGCGGTGGCCGTGATGTCGCGGTCCAGGCAGGCGGGAATGTCGATCGTGGTGCCGTCGGTGAGCAGGCCGTCGGCGGTGGCCTCCTGGCCGCCCTTGAGGCGCGTATCCGGAGGCGTCGAGGGCCCCGGACTGGACGACGGGCTGCGGGGTCGACTGGGGCGTGGGATCGGCGCTGAAGGCTCCCGCGATGGCGCGCACGGCGGCGACGATGCCCCACACGATGAGCGCGAGGATGAGGATCAGTCCCAGGCCGGTGATGATGCGCCGGGGCCACAGGTTCACGGGCGGGCGTCCACCGCCCGACGAGGCCTTCGTGGGCCGACGCGCGCCTGCCCGCTCCCCCGCTTAGCGCTCGATGCTCCGGCGGAAGACGCCGCGCGCGTCGAAGCTCCCCGACCGCCCGTTGCAGCACGGGAGGCGCGGTCGCCTGCGCGCCCGGATGCGGACGCGGAGCGACGGGGGGAGGGTCGCCGGGGAATTCTTACGCTGGTCAGCCACGCGTCCACGATACCGGCCCGCGCGATCGGGGCGCGACTAACGCTCGGGGCACGCTCACTTTCGCGCGCGAGAGGACTCCCACACGCGTTGTTTAGGCGGCGGCGCTGCGCTTGTGCGAGCTCGATGATCCGTCGTCGTCCGGGTTGATGACGCACCAGCGTTCCACGACGAGAGCGACGATAATCCAGACGAGACCGACCAGGCCGCTGATGCCCGAGGCGATCGCGTTGGCGACCATCGCCGAGGCCTCGAGCTGCGTGAGGGACACGATCATGACGCCGATGAGGACACCGGCGAGCGCACTTCCGACGATCGCGCTGGCCCTGGCGAACACGGCGACGCGCATCGCGCCGATCGCGTCGATCCACGTGTCTTTGTTCGCGCGCAGTCGGCGCACAGCCAGGCCAGACCAGATGAGGAGCGCGGTCGCGACCGCGAACGACAGCCGGGCCGGGCGTGACGATCAGGGGGTGCCTCCCGCGCGCATGTGCGCGAAGAAGCCGAGGAAGCTGAGGGAGGGCACAGACGAAGCCGACCAGCGTCACCCAGGTGATCGACAGGGGTTTCATTTAACGCCTCTTGACGATGGGGATCGCGCCCGTCATCGTGGGCCGCACGACGACTCGGCGCAGGATGCCGGTCTGAGTGGCCTCGTCCTCGGGAATGGGGCCGACGGGGGTGTTGTCGGGCAGCCCGGGGGCGAGGATGGTGGAGCGTCCGTCGGCATGCACGGTGGCCTTGGGGGGCTCGTCGTCGCGCCCCAGGCCGGAGCGGTCGTCGACGACGCGCACGTCGTGGGAGGCACCCACGGAGAAGTTCCAGTCGGGCAGCGCGATCTTGGAGCGGGACTCCTCGCGCTTGGACTCGAACACGGGGGCCCAGCGGGGCTTTTCGGTCCCGCTCGGCGTGTAGGTGCCGGTGCCGATCTTGCGGGTCATGCGACCTGCCGGGGAGTCGGCGGGCACGGAGGACACGGGGTGCCAGGACGGGCGCGACGAGGCCTTGGCGTCGTCCGTGCGGCGGCGCTGACGGTGGGGCGGGCCGGGCACCGCCGAGGGCGGTCGCGGCCTCGTCCGCGGGGTCTCGCCCTGCGGGGCTGCGGCCTGCGGGTCCGCGTCGGGTTCATCAGCTTGGGAGGCGCTCTGCGCGGCCGGAGCTTCGGCCGCGGGCACGTCGACGTCGTGCGACGCGGGCTCGTCGGCCTCTGGCTCGTCAGCCGTGGGCTCGCTGGCCTCTGGCTCGTCGGCGCTCGTTGCCTCGCCCGAATCCTGGACGGCGGACAGGCGGCTCCAAATGCTGGCGCGAGGGGCGGGGTCCTCCTCGACGGAGACGGGGGCGGCTTCGGGTTGCTCGGCCTGCGCGGAGGCTGCGGCCTCCTCGACGTCGTCGAAGGAGTCCTCGAGGACCGTGTGGGCGGCGGGAATCTCCACCGGATCGGCGCTCTCGCCCGGGCGGGTGACGAGGTCGCTGACCTGGCTGATCTCGCCGGTCAGGGTCTCGATGAGCTCGCGCATGTCGGCGCTGGCCTGCTCGGCGCGCTGGGCGAGGAGCTGGTCGGAGTCGGCCATGACGGCCGCGGGGTCCTCCAGCCAGTCGTCGACGGCGTCGATGATGCCCTCGCGGTCGGGGGTGTTGGCCAGCAGGTCGGACACGCGGCCCACGCCCTCGAGGATGGCGTCGGGCTCGCACAGGAGCCAGGCGCCAGGACGAAGGCGCGTTCCTTGGCGCGCGGGTGCGGCAGGGTGAGGACCGGGTCGGAGGAGGCCAGGCCCTCGATCTGGATGATGTCGATATCGACGGTGCGAGCACCCCAGCGCTCGTGGCGCTCGCGACCGAGCTCGCGCTCGATGCGGCTGGTCTGGGCGAACAGCTCGTCGGGGGTCGCGATCGCGGAGCCGACGACGACGGCGTTCCAGTAGTCGGGCTGGGGGGCTTGGCCGGGGGCCAGCACGGGCTTGGTGCGCATGATCGGCGAGACGTCGTCGATCTGGAAGCCCTCCATGTAGGGACAGGGGCCTCGACCGTGTGCATGAGGGGTGACGGGCACGTCCCCGAGGTTGCCGCCGATCGCCAGGACGACTCGGCGCGAGCGCAGGCGCTCGGGGCGCGTCGCGTCGTGCGCGGGCGCTGCGTGGGCGGCCTGCACGTCGCGGCGCGTGGGCAGGGCACCGCTCTGTTCCTGCTCGGCGGGGCTGGGGGCCTGGGCGCGGCCGTAGGCCTCGATCTCGCCGGTGAGGACGGAGCCGTCCTCGGCCTCGTAAATGCCCTTGAGGGACAGCGACAGGGGCATCGCGTCGGTCTGGCCCGCTCGCACGGTTACGGACACGTCCGCGAAGGGGTGGTCGATGGGGGCGTCGGGCTTGTGGACGGTGACCTCGGTGCCGACGACGCCCTCGTGGCTCATGACGCGCGAGGCGATGGTTTCGGCGAGGGTCTCGATGAGGTCGACGGCGGTGCCGGTGAGGACGGCCATGGCCTCGTCGGCGATGTCCGCGTAGGAGACGGTGGCTGCGATGTCGTCGGCGTTGCCGGCGGTCTCGACCCACATGACGATGTCGGCGCTGAAGCGCTGGTTGCGGTCACGCTCGAACTCGTAGACGCCGTGGTTGGCGAGCGCCCCTAGTCCTTTCAGGGCGATGATGACGCGTCGGTTAGTCAACGTCGTTCTCCTTTCGGGCGATGGCCGCTACGGTGGCTGCTACGTCGTGGACCCGCACGGCCCACGCGCCAGCTGCCGCGCAGTAGGCGGCGATGTCCGCACTGTTCGCGTCCACGTCGTCCCCGAGGGCCTTGACGAAACGCTTGCGAGAAGCTCCGACGAGGACGGGGTATCCGACCTGCGCGAAGCGCGGCAGTTCGCGCAGGATCTGCCAGCACTGGTCGCCCGTCAGCGAGAAGCCGAGGCCCGGGTCTACCACAATTTTATCAGCTGTCACACCAGCATCAATAGCGTCTTGAACCTGGGACCCCACGCGCTCGATGAGCGTGCCCACGAGTCGTCCCCGTAGTCGAAGTGCTCCCCCGGCATGCCCGGCAGCGCGCGGTAGTGCTGGACGACGTACGCGCAGCCCGACTGCGCAACAGCCGCGTTCATCTCGGGATCCCAGCGCCCGCCGCTCACATCGTTGATGATCGCCGCACCCGCGCGCGCGGCCTCGCGGGCCGTCGACGCATGCAGCGTATCCACCGACACGATGACGCCGTCGGCGGCCAGGGACTCGACGATGGTGCAGATGCGCGCCCACTCCTCGTCTGCGCTGATGCGCGTCGAGTTCAGGGCGGGTCGACTCCCCGCCCACGTCGATGAGGTCCGCACCGGCGGCCACCATCTCGCGGGCGTGGCGCAGCGCGGCCGCGACGTCCGTGTAGCGTCCCCCGTCCGAGAAAGAATCGGGGGTCACGTTGAGGATGCCCATGACCGCCGTCCGACCGGCAGGGCAGGGGTCAGGTCACCGGGCAGCGCCAGGGGCGGGACCGGGGACGAGGCCGGGGCGGCGGGCAGGGGCAGGTTACTCACGTCATCGGCTCCCGGACGGGACGAGGGCCATCATCTCGGCGCGGGTCGCGCCGTCGCTCATGATGCCGCGCAGCTCGCTGGTCACAGTGGAGGAGCCGGGCTTGGAGATGCCGCGCATCGACATGCACATGTGCTCGGCCTCGATAACGACGATGACGCCCTGGGGGTTCAGGATCTCGTCGATCGCGTCGGCAACCTGGGCGGTCAGGCGCTCTTGGACCTGGGGGCGGCGCGCGTAGCCTTCGACCACGCGGGCCAGCTTGGACAGGCCCGTCACAACGCCGCCGCGCGGAATGTAACCCACGTGGGCGCGGCCGTAGAAGGGTAGCAGGTGATGCTCGCACACCGAGAAGAAGGTGATGTCACGGACCAGGACCAGCTCGTCGGTGCCCGCGTGGAACTGGGTACGCAGGTGCTCGCGCGGATCCTCGGTCAGGCCCTTGCACATCTCGCGCCACGCGCGCGCCATGCGATCGGGGGTGCCGACCAGGCCCTCGCGCTCGGGGTCCTCACCGATTGCGACGAGCAGGGTCGCGCGACGCCTTCTCAACGCCAGCGGGATCGTAGGGTCATTCCTGTTCCTCTTCCACTCCCGAGGCACCGATGACGTCAGTCGGCGATACATCGATGCCCGGCTCAGGAACGGACGTCCACTCGTCCTCGGCCTTGATCCCCACCGGGTGCCCCAGGACCACGCCGGGCACCGCCGCGTCGGACTGGTAGTTCCACACGGGGCGCTCGGGGGCCTTCACGACGTCCTTGAAGATCTCGGCGAGCTGCGCCTCGTCGAGGGTCTCCTCCTCGAGCAGGCGGGGAGGCCAGGGTGTCCAGAACCGCGCGGTTTTCCGACAGGATCCGCCACGCCTCGCGCATCGCGTTGTCGAGGAGGCGACGCACCTCCTCGTCAATGATCGCGGCCGTCTCGTCGGAAAAGGAGCGCGGGCCCTCGCCGCTGCCGTGCCCGAAGGCCTCGGTGTCGGCGTCGCCGAGCTTGACCATGCCAATGCGGTCGCTCATGCCGTAGTCGGTGACCATCGCGCGGGCCGTCTTCGTGGCCTGCTGGATGTCGTTGGCGGGGCCGGTCGACGGATCGCGGAAGACGATCTCCTCGGCGACGCGCCCGCCCATGCCGTAGACCAGATCGTCGAGGAGCTGGTTGCGTGTCTTGTTGAATCGGTCCTCGGTGGGCATGACCATCGTGTAGCCCAGGGCGCGGCCGCGCGGCAGGATCGTCACCTTCGTGACCGGGTCCGTGTAGTTCAGGGCGGCGGCGGCGGGGCGTGGCCGGCCTCGTGGTAGGCGGTCACGGCCTTGTCGTGGTCGTTCATGACGCGGGTGCGCTTCTGCGGGCCCGCGATCACGCGGTCGATGGCCTCGTCGATGGCGCGCTCATCGATGAACTGCATGTCGGAGCGGGCGGTGAGCAGCGCCGCCTCGTTAAGGACATTCGCCAGGTCGGCACCCGTGAAGCCGGGCGTGCGCTTGGCGATCTGACGCAGGTCAACCTGCGCGGTGAGGGGCTTGCCCTGCGCGTGGACCTTGAGGATGGCCTCGCGGCCCTTCAAGTCAGGGGGCCTCGACGGCGATCTGGCGGTCGAAACGGCCCGGGCGCAGCAGCGCGGGGTCGAGGATATCGGGTCGGTTGGTCGCCGCGATCAGGATGATGTTGGCGCGCTCGTCGAAGCCGTCCATCTCGACGAGGAGCTGGTTGAGCGTCTGCTCGCGCTCGTCGTTGCCGCCGCCGATGCCGCTACCGCGGTGGCGACCCACCGCGTCGATCTCGTCGACGAAAATGATGGCCGGCGCGTTCTTCTTGGCGCGCTCGAAGAGCTCGCGCACGCGCGAGGCGCCCACGCCGACGTAGAGCTCCATGAACTCCGAACCGGAGATCGAGAAGAAGGGTGCCTTTCGCCTCGCCGGCCACAGCCTTGGCGAGCAGGGTCTTACCGGTCCCGGGAGGCCCGTAGAGCAGGACGCCGCGCGGGATGCGCGCGCCCACCTTGTGGAACTTGTCCGGGGACGCCAGGAACTCGCGGATCTCCTCGAGCTCCTCCACGGCCTCGTCCTCACCGGCCACGTCCGCGAAGGTCACGTCCGGGCGTTCCTGGTTGAATTCCTTGGCGCGGGACTGGGTGAAGCCGCCCATCATCCGCGAGCCCGACATGGAGCGCATGATGAAGTAGAAGGCGCCGCCCAGGATCACCAGCGAAACCAGCAGCTGGACGACGCCACCGAGGATGCCGGACTGGGGACGCACCGCGTTCCAGCCCTTCGCGGGAGCCTTGTCGGCCACCGTGTCGAGGATGTCCTTGGTCTGCACGTAGGAGTACGTGAAGTAGACGTT
Source organism: uncultured Sanguibacter sp. (assembly GCA_916438365.1). The sequence continues at coordinate 141,289 of CAKAEY010000009.1, read as the reverse complement.
CTTGCCCAGATCAACGGTCTTATCGTCGCCGCCGGTGCTCTGGTGGACGTAGTTTTCCGTCAGCGTCAGGTTCACCTGCTGGGTGCCCTCGTTGAGGACAACCTGCTCGACCGTGTCACCCGAGATGAGCGCAAGGCCCTCGGAGGTGGTGACGGCGCGAGGGCTGAAGAAGCCCCACATGAACCAGCCGCCGGCGAGCAGCATGATGAGCGGAACCATCACCCAGCCCAGGCTGGGGCGTTTGTTCTTGATCTTCTCGTTCACGTGGGTCCCCTACAGGTAAGCGTTCTTAGTTGTTGTAGACGTGCGGCTGCAGCGTGCCGACGAACGGCAAATTACGGTACTTTTCCGCGTAATCCAGGCCATAACCGACGACGAACTCGTCGGGGATGTCGAAGCCCACGTAGGCAACGTCCACGTCGACCTTGGCGGCCTCCGGCTTGCGCAGGGCGGTCGCGATCTTGACGGAGGCGGCGCCTCGTCCGAGGAGGTTCGCCTGCAGCCAGGACAGGGTCAGGCCGGAGTCGATAATGTCCTCGACGATGAGCACGTGGCGTCCGGCCACGTCCTGGTCGAGGTCCTTCAGGATGCGCACGACGCCCGAAGTCTTGGTGCCCGACCCGTAGGAGGACACGGCCATCCAGTCCATCTCGAGGGGGGTGCGCAGCTTGCGGGACAGGTCCGCCATGACCATGACGGCGCCACGCAGGACGCCGACGAGCAGCAGGTCTTCGCCCGCGTAGTCGCGGTCGATCTGCTCGGCCATTTCGCTGAGCCGACGGTCCATATCCTCGGCGGTGACCAGGATTTCTTTCAGGTCGTTACCCATATCGGTGGCGTCCACCGTGTCCTCTTTTCGTATCGATGCTACGCGAGCGATTCCACTATAAGCGTGCCACACAAACGCTCGCCTGTTCCAGGGAGGACGAGATTCTCACTGTCAGCGCAACATCCTGTGATCGCGCGGGTCAGCGCCGGGCCGCTCCGATGGGTTCTGTCGCGGCGTGTTCCCGCCGTTTAGGCGGGGTCTGGTGCCGTCGGGTCGCCTACTTCGCGCGCGACGAAAGAGATGCGCGCGTTCGCCCCGCGTCCAACGCGCGAGGCGGAGCCTCCGGGCAGGTCGATGGGCCCCTGGCCGCGCCACGCGACCACGAGGTCGTCGAGGGCGTCCACGTGGGCGCTGGACAACGCGCGGATTCCGCCCGAGCGGGCGGCCTCGCGCAGCGCCCGGGTGCGCACCGCGCGGGGGGCACCCAGCAGGTCGGACACCGCCAGGGACGGGCGCGCCTTCTCGGAGTCATGCCCCTCCCCCAGCGTCGCCGAGTCCGCGAGCGCGCGCGCCCACTGTGCGAGGGCGTCGTCGTCGGCCGCGCACAGGGCGGCCGTGCGGGCCAGCGCGGGAACCGGGTCCACCCCCAGGGCCGAGGCCAGGGCGGGGATCGCCCGGTGGCGCAGGGCCGAGCGGCGCAGCGGACTGCCGTCGGCGGCCCGCCACGGCCCGTCGATGTCGTTGGTCGGGTCCTCAACCGGGGTGAGGCCCGCCTGGGCGCAGGCCGCCTCCGTGTCCGCTCGCCGCAGCCCGAGGAGGGGCGCAGCCACGTCACCCCGTCATCGTCGCGCGAGATGGGGGGCGATGGCCCGCAGGACGAGGGGCCGGATCCGCGCGCGAGGCGCAGGAGGACCGTCTCCAGCCTGGTCGTCCATCGTGTGGCCGAGGAGGATCAGGGGCACCTTCACGCTGGGCGACCGCTCGCAGGGCGGCTCGGCGGGCGTCGCGGGCCGCGCCTTCGGGCCCTCCCGGGCCGTCCACCGCCACGGTCTCAACGACGCCGCGCGCCCCCAGGGAGGTCGCCAGGTCCGCGACGCGGCGAGCCTCCTCGCCGCTGCCCGCGCGCAGCCCGTGGTCGACGGTCACCGTCACAACGGGGATTCCCGCGCGCGAGGCCACGTCAATCGTCGTCAGCGCCAGCGCCAGCGAATCCGCGCCTCCCGACAGGCCGACGATGAGAGCGGGAGGGCCCCGGCCTCGTCGATGAAGGAGGTCAGGTGGTCGCGCACCGCCAGGGAGCAGGCGCGCAGGGGGCCGCGCGGGTTCGCACCCACGCGGCTCGAGGCGTCAGCGCACACGCGCCAGCCACGCTGTCGGCTCCGCGTACTCGCGGGCGCTCGGCAGGGCATCGACGCTCGACAGAAGCTCCGCAATCGCGCCCTCGCGTACGACGGTGCGCGCAAATCCTTCGGTCTGCGCCTGCAGGGCCTCGACCCCGGCCAGGGGCATGCCGGCCGCCGCGCATGCGCGCACGAGAGCGACGCCGCCCGCGTGGGCTCGGTGCGTGCGCAGCCACTGGATCGAGGGCAGGTCGCGGGGCGTGAGAACCTCCATCTCCGCGGTGGGCAGGGCGTCCAGGAGCAGGACAACGCGCACGAGCTCGTCGCTGCGTTCGGGCAGCGAGCGCATCAGGTCGGCGATATAGGGGACGAGGTGAGGGGCGTAGGTGAGGTGGACGCCGCGCAGTCCCGTACACAGGGACACCCAGCGGCACCAGTCTGTCTGATCCAGGGCGTAGCGCTGCGCGTCCGCGAGCACGTTGGGGGCCACGAGGATCCGGCTGCCCGAGCGCACGTCCCAGATGCCCGTCGCATCCTTGGCCAGGGCGCGCAGGATGACGGCCTCGGCGGCCAGAACCTTGGGCGTACGCGCATCCTCGAAGCTCTCCAGGAGCGATCCAACCGAGCGGATCAGGCCTCGTCGGTCGACGACGAGGGTCGGGGAGCCGGCCACCTTCTCAGAAGCCTCGGGCAGGGTCGACAGCTCGGCGAGCCTGCGATCCGACCAGGCGACCGAGCGGCGCAGACGCGCCACGACGGCGGAGGCACCCACGCGAGAGGCCGAGGGGCCCGCGTAGGACAACGAGGCGAGAACTCCCGCGACGTTGCGCGGGCCAAACGGCATATCCATGGCCTCAGTCTAGCCCGGCCAGTCCTTCCTCGAAGGCGTCCAGGTGGCCGCGCGTGGCGTAGGCACCCTCGGTGACGTTGTCGTGGCCGATCGACACGAGGAGGACGCGCCCGCTCTTTGTCATGACGGACCCGGACAGGGCGGTGACCTCCTGGAGGGAACCCGTCTTGGCCTGCACGTTTCCGGCCGCGGGCTCCTCGGTCATACGCTGGGAGAGCGTGCCGACCAGGCCCGCCCACGGCAGGAGGCGCATCGTGTCCGCCTCGGTGCCCGTGCCCTCGTACGAGGCCTTCAGGACGCCGACGAGGGTGTTCGCACTGATCTTGTCGTTGCTCGACAGGCCCGAGCAGTCTTCGAGGGTCAGGCCCTCCGTGGGGACGCCGGCCTCGGTCAGGGTCTTGCGCACCGTCTCGGTCGCACCCTCGTAGGTGGCGGGGGCGCCCGCCGCGCGCGCGGCGAAACGGCAGTACTGATCGGCGAGAGTGTTATCCGAGTGCGCGAGCATCCAACGCAGCTGCTCCCCCATCGTCGCCGAGCTCACCGAGGCGACGGCTCCCGCTCCCGCGGGGGCATCCCCGGCCTCGCCGAGGGTCGCGGAGATCCCCTCCGCGCCGAGGGCCTGCGAGAAGACCTCGGCGACGCGGCCCGGCGCGTCCGAGTAGAAAGAGTTGGCACCCTCGTAGGTGCGTCCGGCGTCAATCGCCATGGGGCCGACGTGGCCCTCGTAGGCACCGACCTCCTGCGCATCCCAGGACGCCAGGTGCGAGGCGCCCTCGAAGAGAGTGCCGCGCCAATTCAGGGTCACCGACGTGATGCCGCGCTGCGCCAGGGCCGCGGCCGTGTCCTTCGCGAGGGTCTGCAGGCCCGCGCGGCCCGAGACCTCGACCTCGTCGGAGGTGCCGATACCCAGGAGCAGGTCGCCCTCCGAATCCAGGTAGAGGGTCTGGTTGTCGGCGCCCAGGAGCGCGCTGGTCGCCAGCGTCGCCGTCGGATCCAGGTGATGCAGCGCGGGAGAAAGCCGCGAGGGTCTTCGTCGTCGAGGCGGGCGTGTGAGGGGTGGCGGCGGCCGCATCCAGGAGGACCTCACCGGTCTGCGCATCCACGACCGTCCCCCACGCCGTGTACCCGCCCTCAGCCGCGGCTGCCGCGACCGGCGCCCACAGCGCCTGGACCTCCTCGGCGGAAACCGGGTTCCCGGTACCCTTTGCGTTACCGGAAATCGTTGCGCCTTCAAGCGTCGAGGCAGTGGGGGCGTCCGCCGGAGTGGCCGTCTGCGTCGAACAACCGGCACCCACCAGCGCCACCGTCGCCACGAGTGCGGCGCTAGCGCTTTACAATGGCCCCCATAGACGTGCGATGCATGGATTTCCCTTCGTGGTTACTTCGGTACCTACAGTACCCGTCCATGCGCCGACACAACCAACTGGACCCCCGAGTTTCGGGGCTGAAGCGGAAGGCGCGGCCATGGAATTTGACGTGACCATCGAGATCCCCAAGGGGAACCGAAACAAGTACGAGATCGACCATGAGACGGGTCGCATCCGCCTGGACCGTATGCTCTTCACGTCCACTCGTTACCCGGATGACTACGGCTTCATCGACGACACCCTGGGTGAGGACGGGGATCCGCTGGACGCGCTGGTGCTTCTCGAGGAGCCCACGTTCCCCGGCTGCGTGATCCGCTGCCGCGCGCTCGGCATGTTCCGCATGCGCGACGAGAAGGGCGGCGACGACAAGGTCCTGTGCGTCCCCGCCTCGGACCAGCGCGCCTCGTGGCGTACCGAGATCGACGACGTGTCGGAGTTCCACCGCCTAGAAATCCAGCACTTCTTCGAGGTCTACAAGGATCTCGAGCCCGGCAAGAGCGTCGAGGGCGCCCACTGGGTGGGGCGCGAAGAGGCGGAGGCCGAGATTCGCCGCTCCTACGAGCGCCTGAAGAAGCACGCGGGCGAGCACTGAGCTCATAGCTTTCGACAAGGGGCCGCGCGGACTTGCGGCTGCGCGGCCCCTTTCACATACCCGCCGCCCGGCGCGGCCACCACGACTGACACCACTGCGCCCAAAACGCAGTCCACCTCACCCGCAACCACCCGTTTTCACCGTTTTTCGCCGAGGTGGTCTGCACTGTGGGCACCACACCACCTCGAACCGCGACCTCACCGCCACCAAACGGGGGAAATGGCGCCATTAGAACCACGACACGCCGGCGACACGCCGACAGCCAGCCTCTAATGCTGCAAAACCCCCACCGCCACCGGTATGGCGGGCGCCGGGCCCTGCGCCCAGAAAACCTGCGGGTCCACAAGCAACAACCAGCGCCGCACAGCAACACGTAGTGTCCTATATCCGCGCTTTGCACGCTAGTTCTTCCACGCATCGACGATGATGCCCGTGCGGTCGTAGAGAGAAATTCCGATCTGGGTGCCGGGGGCCTGGCAGGCCTCGACGATCGTCGCATACAGGGGCGTGCCCTTGTCTGCGTGGCGTTCAAGCTCGTATTCGCGCAGGTCGTAGGCGCGCACGGCCCTCACCTTCCTCGGTCAGCTCGATGTGCACGAAAGGCCCATCGTCGCGCGCCTCGGGATTCATGGCGGTGCACGTGACACCCTCGCGGGTAACGGGGCCGTCGCGCCAGTCGAGGGCGGCCTGACCACACAAGTCCCACGCAACCGTACCGACCAGTCCGAGCACCACGAGCGAGGCCACAACCCCCAGGAACATCGTGCCGGGTTGGGCTTCCGCCGCATGCTTGCCGCCGGGCATCGGCTTGATCCTGCGGATCAGGTCGATGAAGAAACGCCTCAGCACGGTCCAGACGATTGGCAGGAAGGCGAGGACGGCGATGCCCGCGACGATCACCTGTGCCTGAGCCAACCGGAATGCCCACTGCGTCCAGTGATCCCTGCTCAGGAAACCAATGAACCCCCACACCGGAGGCACCACAACGAACAAGAGGAACAGTGTGTACACGTACGCAGGCAACGGCTTAACGACCTGCGGGACCGCGGGGGTCGCGCCCATTCGATGGGGGTCGGTGTCGGTGTCTGAGGCAGTCATGCCGTTCATGCTAGCCACATGACCCCACAAGCGCGCTCGCGGGATCCGCAACCGGGTCGCGGCGGGATCCGCAACGGGTCGCTCCTCGCCACCGGCGGCTGCCTCGCCCCACCAACGCGCACGTAAACCCGATGATATGCACGTAGGCAACGCCGCCCACGCGCAGCTACAAACCCGCTACCCAGCAATCTCGCATGCAATTCGATTAAGTGAAGTTTCAATAAAGTCTGAAAACGTTGCAATTCCAACGATGTTATTTCAAGATTCGAAAGGGTCGTGGGGGAATTGCATGCGAAATTGGGTGTGGGCTCAGGAATGTGGGAAGTGACCGCTCGATGCGAGTCCTGCGCGATGGAGGGGGCCAGGCTGCGGTACCCGTGGGCGGCGGCGGGGCCTGGCTGGGCTTCAGGGCAACGTGCCCAGCCACACGTCAGCACATCAGTTTGTTTTCCAAGCCTCGATAATGGTTCCCGAGTGCGGATACACGACGATCCCGATCTCCGCACCCTCTGAGCGGCACGCGTCAATGACCGTCGCGTAGGGCTGTTCGCCCGCCTCCACCCTGTCATCCATCCAGCTCTTGCGTTCCATGTACTCCCACGACGAGCCGTCCGAGCTGACCAACTCGAACACGTACTGTGCCCTGGCGTGACCTCCGCCGGAGTGCGTGATGCTGTTGTCCACCTCGAAATCACGGCACGTGACGGCCTCGTGGCGCACGGTCCCCGAACGCCAATCCTGGACGTAGGGGGTCAGGAAATACAGCGAGGCGTACCCAAACGCCCACAGGATCGACGCGGACATCCCGAGCCCAAGGAGCGGAGCGAGGAGCGACAGAACTCCTCCGCGCCTGCCCGACGACGACGGAACGACGCACCTCCAGGCCACCCGCGCGAGCCACCGCAACGACGCCCAGACAACCGGGAACCAGAACACGAGAACCAGGAGCGGCACCCCAAGGCCGGCAAGGCCCGCGTACAGCCTCCATTTCGTCCACGGGTCGACCCCCACCACGACACACACCGAGATGTACGCCATGATGACCCAGATGCCGATGATCACCCACCTCGAGCGCCTCTGCGCGGGCGTCAGGTTCTTCGAGGTGAAGAGCTCATTCATCCAGTTACCGGGGGCCGTCTGCGCGGCCGTATCCGAGGTCGTTGCCATGCGACCACACTAGCCCAGCCCTCGCCCCTGTCCCCGAAGTGGGTCAATCGGTGAGAGCCGCCCGTCCCCTACTCGCGTCGCCAGGCCTCGGCGATGGTGCCCGTGCGCTCGTAGACGGAGACGCCGAAGCCGGGGGCCTGCGCCTCGCACAGGGTCATGATGGCGATGTAGGGACTATCCTCACGTTCCATCTCCTTCTCGAGGTCGGAGCGCCTGAGCTCAAAGTGCTGCGAGTAACCGTCGGCGCCCACCAGGTCGAAGATGACGAAGGTCTTGTTTGCGCGCTTCAGGAAGGTCTCGTCCCCCCTCCTCGCGCACGTTCTGGCAGCTCACGTTCTCGTGGCGGGTCGGCCCGTCCCACCAGTCCTGGACGGCGAGGCCGTAGCCTCCCCATGCCCGGGAGGCGACGAACGCGAGGATGCCGGCAGTGAGGGCAAAGGAGAAGGCGGCGGCGAAGGGCTGCGGCTTCTTCGCGTGCTTGGCGAGGAGGGGCGCTCTCTGGGCCCTGATGAAGTCGCGGAGCGTCCACCGAAGCGAGGCCCAGACCACGGGGACCCACAGGAGGATGAAGAAGGCGGGGATGACGGCGGCCGCTATCTGCGCGCGCATCGACCATTGTCCCCACGAGCCGCGCAGGCCGAATCGCCAGAACAGCCCGTACACGACGATCACGATAAGTCCGACGAAGACCCGGAACGCGCGCTTGGTGGAGTTGTCAAGCGGGACGGACACCTCTTCGTCGGCCGACGCGGCACCGGGTTCGTGTCGGTCGCTGTGAAGGGCTGAGTTTTCCATGCCTTCATGCTAGCCACATGACCCCACAAGCGCGCTCGCGGATTCCTCGTCGGGGCACTCTTCTGCGCCGGGCGCGCCATCCGGAACTTGTGGCCTCATGACGGCAGCACCAGGTAAGACTCGCGGCCCATTGAGTGGCTATCGCGGCCCCTCAGGTGGCCACCGCACACGTGCCGACCGCGCACGTACCGACCGTCGCGTTACTGGCGTTGAAATTTTCCATTGCTGACCCGTAAACCCCCGTACAGGCGCCCACCGGTACAAAACTCTCCCCACACAGCAAAAAACACCTATTTCAGCCCATTCGAGGCGAGCAGGGAGAAAAATATCCCGGTCCAGACGCAAACAACCCGAGCAGGGAGAACTTTTTCCCGCAAACCACCACCCACCAGCCACGCAGCGCACACGCCCCGGTACAAAACTCTCCCGGCAACCCCCACCTCAAAGCCACAACCGGTACAAAACTCTCCCAGCAACCCCCGCCTCAAAGCCAAACCGGTACAAAAACTCTCCCAGCACGACGAAAAAAACGCCCATTTCAGACCATTTGGCGCGAGCAGGGAGAAAAATTATCACGGCCAGGGAAGCAAACAACCCGAGCAGGGAGAACTTTTTCCCGCAAACCACCACCCACCAGCCACGCAGCGCACACGCCCCGGTACAAAACTCTCCCAGCAACCCCCGCCTCAAGGCCAAACCGGAACAAAACTCTCCCAGCAACCCCCGCCTCAAAGCCAAACCGGAACAAAACTCTCCCAGCAACCCCCGCCTCAAAGCCAAACCGGTACAAAACTCTCCCAGCACGACGAAAAACGCCCATTTCAGACCATTTGGCGCGAGCAGGGAGAAAATTATCACGGCCAGGAAGCAAACAACCCAAGCAGGGAGAACTTTTTACCGCAAACCACCACTCACCAGCCGCACAGGGCACACACACCGGTACAAAACTCTCCCAGCAACCCCCACCTCAAAGCCAAACCGGTACAAAACTCTCCCCACACACGGCGTGTAAGCCCAGCCATACACAAGCCCACAACACACAACCCACACAAGCCCGCACACAAACGCCGGGGGCCGGGCAGACTCACTGTCTGCCCGGCCCCCGGACGATCATGCAACGACGCGGCTCAGAGCCTCACGGCGTAGGGCATGATGGATCCCCAGCTGTACACGCCAGTGATGCGCACGGGCACGCCGAAGGTGGGCGCCTCGATCATCTGGCCGCCGCCCAGGTAGATGGCGACGTGGTAGATGCCGGACTGGGTGCCGTTGGAGGACCAGAAGATCAGGTCGCCGGCTTCCATGGAACCGATCGGCACGTGCGTCCCGTAGCCGTATTGGGCGCGCGAGAGGTGGGGCAGGTCCACGCCCGCGCTGCCCCACGCGAGCATGGTCAGGCCGGAGCAGTCCACGCCGCCGTAGGATTCGCCGCCCCACACGTAGGGCACTCCGAGGTAGCTCTTCGCGGTTGCGATGGCCGTGTCGGCACCGCCACCCGAGTATGAGGGTGCCGAGTACGAGGGCTCCTCGTAGGAGTAGGAGGGCTCGGAATACGAGGGCGCGGAATACGAGTCGTCACCGTCATCGTCATAGGAGGACGAGGCATCGGCGGCGGCAGCGGCAGCTGCAGCGCGCTCGGCGGCTGCGGCGGCGTCGGCCTGACGCTGGGCTTCAGCCGCAGCGGCTGCCTGCTCGGCGGCAATACGGGCGGCTTCCTGGCGCTCGGCCTCGAGGGCGGCTTCGCGCTCGTTGATGAGCTCGACGGTCGTGTTCTGCTTGGTGGCCAGTTCCTGCACGTAGGCGCCGCGCTGAGCGGCGACGCGCGCGGCCTCGTTCTGGGCGGCGGTCGCGGCCTGGTTGGCGGCGTCGGTGCGCTTCTGGACCTCGTCCGTGGCGGCCTGCTGGTTAGCGAGCGCCGTGTTCGCGGCGTCGCGGGTCACCTTGGCGACCTGCTCGAGCGCGGCGACATTCTGCATCTTCGCCTCGGCGGAGGCGGAGAAGGAGCTGATGCCGGCCTGCTTGGTCTCGACGCTGCGCAGCCCATCGGAGTCGAGGTAGGGGGCGAGCGCGTCGAGCGTGCCACCGCCGTTACGGTAGGCGGCCTGTGCGACGGAGGCGATCTGTTGCTTGCCTTCCTGGAAGGCGGCCTCGGCGGCGTCCGCGTCAGCCGACGCCTGATTGGCGGTCGAGGTCGCCTCATTCAGCGCAATGTTGGCCTCGTTGAGGTCTTCGCCGGCAATCTGCGCGTTCTGCATCGCGGTTGCGGCGCTGGCGTTGACCTCGGCGAGCTTGACCTCAATCTGAGCGACGCTCATCTTCGCGGCCTCTTCGGCAGCCTGGGCGGCAGCGATCTCCTCCTCAGAGGGGGCGGCTTGCGCCATCTGGGGCAGCACGAGGAGGGCGCAGGCGGCGATAGCCGTCAGGCCCATGCGAATGGTTCCGCGTCGTCTCATCGTTGTCTCATCTCGTCCAATTAGGTGCGCCGGAGCGCGCGTACTGGAAAAGAGCCTATCCACTTTCGTCACACTTGGCAACAAACACACCACAAAACTCAACTTTCACACATGCAACAATCGCAACATATGCGCCACCAACACCATGATTACCGCGCAAATACTCGCGCTTTCATAACATTTTCAACCGTCGCTATGAGCCTGCTCACACCCACGCCGCCACACCCTGCCTGTCACAAAAGTCCACCATCCGGGACCGCCGCGCCCCTGCCTCGTCGATGACAAACAATTGGAGGCATGAACCGTCGAATGTGCCGCTGACTGCGCGTCAGCACAAGCGACTGCCGCGCAGTCCCCCGACAGCGGGACGCGCCTCGACGCATGTTCACTTCACCGCATCTGCGGCCCGCCGGAGGGGAATCAGAGACGAACCACCCCTTCACCCAAGGAGCCGCACAATGACCGCCAACGACTGGTCCTTCGAAACCAAGCAGATTCACGCCGGATACAACATCGACCCTGCCACCGGTGCCACCGCGCTGCCCATCTATCAGACGTCCTCCTACGCCTTTGAAGACACCGCGCAGGCCGCGAGCCGCTTCGCCCTGCAGGGAGCTCGGCCCCATCTACACGCGCCTGACCAACCCGACGACCGACGGTGTCGGCGCCCGCATCGCGGCCCTCGAGGGCGGCGTCGGCGGCCTTCTCGTGTCCTCCGGCCAGTCCGCGACCGCCCTGTCGATCCTCGCCCTGGCCGTCGCCGGCAACAACGTGGTCGCCTCCCCCTCCCTGTACGGCGGTAGCGTCACCCTGCTGAAGAACACGCTGGGACGCCTGGGCATCGAGACCCGCTTCGTCGCGAACCCCCTCGACCCCGAGGCCTGGCGCGCGCTCGCCGACGACAAGACGGTCGCCTTCTACGGCGAGACCATCCCCAACCCGCAGGGCGACATCCTCGACATCGAGCCGATCGCAACGGTCGCCCACGAGGTCGGCGTGCCCCTCATCGTCGACAACACGGTCGCCACCCCCTACCTGGTCCGCCCGATCGAGTGGGGTGCCGACATCGTCGTTCACTCGGCCACCAAGTACCTGGGCGGTCACGGCACCTCGATCGCGGGCGCGATCGTCGACTCGGGCAACTTCGACTTCGCCTCCCAGCCCGAGCGCTTCCCCCTCTACAACACGCCCGACGAGTCCTACCACGGCCTCGTCTACGCCCGCGACATGGGCGTGGGCGGCGCGCTGGGCGCGAACCTGGCGTTCCTGCTGCGCATCCAGACGCTCATCAACCGCGACCTGGGCGCCGTCACCTCCCCCTTCAACGCGTTCCTCATTTCGCAGGGCATCGAGACCCTGTCCCTGCGCGTCGAGCGCCACGTCTCCAACGCGCTGGCGGTCGCCCGCTTCCTCGAGGCCCACCCGGACGTCGAGTCCGTGAACTACGCGGGCCTGGAGTCCTCCCCCTACTACGAGCTGGGCAAGAAGTACGCGCCGCTGGGCACGGGCGGCCTGCTCTCCTTCGTCATCAAGGGCGGGTACGAGGCCGGCCGGGCCTTCGCGGACGGCGTGCAGCTCCTGCCGGTGGTCGCCAACATCGGCGACGCGAAGTCCCTCGTCATCCACCCGGCCTCGACGACGCACTCGCAGCTGACCGAGGAGGAGCTGGCCAAGGCCGGCGTCGCGCCCGGCACCGTGCGCCTGTCGATCGGCCTGGAGAACATCAAGGACATCCTCGCCGACCTGCAGCTCGGCTTCGACGCGGCCCGCGCGGCCACGGCCTAACAGACCCGTCGGCGGCCTCGGGGACAAATACACACACTCCTGATGCTCCGAGGCCGCCGCGGCCCCCGCCTCCCGCGACAGCGAACCGCCCCCCGCGAAAGAAGGACATCATGAGTCGTCACAACCTGCCCCCCGCACCCACGTCCGGCGCGTGGCGCGAGGGCGACCCGGTCGCCTTCCGCAAGTTCGCGAACCTGGGCGCCCAGCGCCTGGAGAACGGCGAGATCCTGCCCTCCGTGACGCTCGCCTCACGAGACGTGGGGCGAACTGGACGAGGCCTCGTCCAACGCGGTCCTCATCCTGCACGCACTGACCGGCGACGCGCACGTGTGCGGCGAGGCGGCGCCCGGACAGCCGACCCCCGGCTGGTGGGAGCAGATCGTGGGACCGGGGCGCATCATCGACACGGACCGCTACTACGTGGTGGCCGCGAACGTGCTGGGCGGCTGCCAGGGCTCGACGGGCCCGGCGTCCCTCGCTCCCGACGGGGTGCCGTGGGGCTCGCGCTTCCCCGTGATCTCCACGCGCGACCAGGTGTACGCCGAGTCCCGCCTGGCTGACCTGCTTGGCATCAGCGAGTGGAGCATCGTCGTGGGCGCGTCGCTGGGCGGCCAGCGGGCGATCGAGTGGGCGGTGAGCTACCCGGAGCGCGTGCGCCGCCTCGTGGTCGTTGCCTCGGGCGCGCAGACGACCGCCGACCAGGCGGCGTGGACCCACACGCAGATCCGCGCGATTCAGCTGGATCCGGCGTGGCGCGGCGGCGACTACTACGCGGGCCCCGGCCCCACCGCGGGCTTGGCGCTCGCCCGCCAGATCGCGCACACGACCTACCGTTCCCCCTCGGAGCTGGACGAGCGATTCGGCCGCATCCCCCAGAACGACGAGGATCCCCTGCACGGCGGACGCCTGGCGGTGGAGTCCTACCTGGACTACCACGGCGAGAAGATCGTGCGCCGCTTCGACGCGGGCTCCTACGTGACGTTGTGCCGCACGATGCTCTCCCACGACGTGGGCCGCGACCGCGGTGGCGTCGTCGAGGCGCTCAAGGCCGTCACCGCGCGCACTCTCGTCGTCGCTGTCGACTCGGATCGCCTGTTCTTCCCCGAGCAGGTCTGGCAGATGGCGGCAGGCATCTCGGGCGCGTTCTACCGCGAGATCCACTCCGATCACGGTCACGACGGCTTCCTCATCGAGCACGACCAGCTCACCGCTCTCCTCGACGAGTTCCTCAACGAGCGCATCCCCTCGCGCGCGTCCTCCTTCGCCTGATCGGCGCCCTTTCTCCGCGAGGCCGCCCCGGTTTCTTCTCCTCATCAACGAGGCCGGGGTGGCCTCGCGCGTTATGCTGACCCCATGAGCGTTACCAGCAATCCCACGCCCGGCGACGAGCCGATCCCGGACACGAGCGGCCTGCCCGACCTGTCGGGGGTGGACACCCCGGCCTCGTCGCCCGAGGGTGTGCCCGAGCGCGACGTCATGGCCCCGTGGGGCGAGGACGGTCCTCCCGGACTTTCGTGGCGCGCCGACATCCTCGGCGACGGGTACGAGTCGCGCACGATCGAGCTGCTCGACGACGCGGAGGGACCCTGCGTGGCCACCCTCGTGCGCGCGACCCCGCCCGCAAGCGCCCGCATGACGATCCTGTACCTGCACGGGCGCAACGACTACTTCTTCCAGACGGAGATGGCGGATCGGCTGCGCGAGGCGGGGGCGGCGTTTTACGCGCTGGACATGCGCAAGTACGGGCGGTCCCTGCGCCCCCACCAGACGATCGGATACGCCGACGACCTGTCCGTGTACGACGAGGAGATCGGCGAGGCCGTCGAGATCATCCGCTGCGAGCGCGACGACGAGCCGATCGTCCTCATGGGCCACTCGACGGGCGGCCTCATCGCGACCCTGTGGGCGCACCGCCACCCGGGCGTCCTGGACGGCCTCATCCTGAACTCGGCCTGGCTGGAGATGCAGTCGATGGCCGCCTGGCGCGGGGCGATGGCCCCGGTCATCGGCCGGATCGCGTCGCGTAACCCCATGTGGGAGGTACCCTCGGGCGGGACCGGCCACTACGGACGCTCACTCGCGGGGCGCGCCTCCTCGGGCCTGCCGATCCCGGAGGGGCTGTCGGCGGAAGACCCATCGGTCGCGGGCTGGCCGATCATCCAGGAGTGGAAGCGCCCCGAGTCCTACCCGGTCCCGGCCTCGTGGCTCGAGGCGATTATGGCCGGGCACGACACGATCGAGAAGCGCGTCCACCTGGAGTGCCCGGTCCTGTCGATGGTGTCCACGTCGGCTTATTTCGAGGAGGAGTGGTGCGAGCGCGTCTTCACCTCCGACACCGTCCTGGACCCCACGGTCATCGCCCAGCGGAGCTTGGGTCTCTCGGACCTGGTGACGATCGCTCGCTTCCCCGGCAAGCACGACCTGGTCCTGTCGGACGCGCCCGTGCGCGAGGCCGTGTACGCGACGATGCGCGGCTGGCTGGACGCTTTCGTGCACTGAGCGTCAGGTAGCGAGGAGGCCCCGGATCGCGTGATCCCGGGCCTTCCTTCGCATGCATGCCGTATCGGCCGCGTCGTCAGTGCTTGGCGGAGTGAGTTCCGCGCGGAGCCTGCGCGTACTCGCGCACGATCTCGCGGTTGATCTCGTCGAGGGCCTCTGCCAGGGTCGGGCCGAGGCGGTCGCCGATGCGCACCTGGCCCCACGCGTCGATATGGCCGAGGCCGCGCGCGGTGAGCAGGGTGTCGAGCGACGGGTAGGTGAGGCCGGCACCCGAGATGGCACCGTTCGCGGAGAGGACCAGGTCGGCGGGCAGGCCCAGCTCACTGCGCGCCACGAGGGGCGTGTCCTGGCCGAGAATCTCCGCAAGAGTGCGCAGCCCGGCCTCGTCGCGGCCGAGGACCGGCAGACCCTCCGCGCGCGCCTGGGTGACCTCAGGGGATTCATCGGAGCGATCCACGGACGAGGCCGTGGCCGCGTCGGTCGCACCGCCGTCGTTGAGCTCGGTGGATTCCTCTCGAGCGCGGCGCGTGGCGCGGCGGCTCATGTGGGCGGGGCGCTCCCAGCGAGGCTTCTCGTCCTCGGAGGACGGCTGCTCGCCGGCCTGGGGTTCGTCGTCCTGCGCGTCGGCCAGCTCCGCCTCGGAGTCCTCGACCGGCTCAACCTCGGATTCGGCGCGCTGTTCCGAGACCTCGGATTCGGCGGCCTCAACTGCCGACTGCGCACTCTCGTCGGACTCCGCGACGACCTCGGCGTCCTGGGCACCGGCGGCCACATCCGCGCGGACCTCGGGCTCGGAATCGGGCTGCTCGTCGCCCAGCTCCGCCTCGTCGCGCGAGGCTTCCACGGCCTCGTCGGAGGACTGCTCGTCGGCGGCTTCTTCGGCGGCGGGCTTGAAGGGGGCCGGGGGCTCCTCGTCCATCAGGGTAGGTGAAGACCTCGCGCAGGTGCGGGGCGACCTTCGGCGTGGGGCGCGTCGTGGGGGTCTCGGAGTCCTCGTCGTTCGAGGCCTCGGCGCTCTCCTCGGGAGGCGCGGGGATCGCGGACTCCGCGGGCGCGCGATCGTCGAGCGGGGCCGCCTGCTCGGTCGCGGCGGCCAGCTCGGGCGCTGCCGCGGCGGACGCGAGGAGCTGCGGGGCGTGGCCGTAGAGGCGCGGGCCCACCGCGTTCACGTCGAGGAAGAGGCGCCCGTTGGACATTTGGCGCAGGTTCATGAGGTGCACCTCGACGCCGGAGGAGGCCAGCACGGACAGGGCGGGGCGCACGGAGGGGTCGATGTCGCCCGCGACCATGATCAGGCGGGGACCCGGGCCGACGGCGGGGGGCATCGAGTCGCGGAACTGCGCCCAACCGGTACGGAAGCCATCGGGGCCGGACGGGTACTCGGCGGCCAGGTCCGACCAGGAGATCGAGGCGACCTCTGCCAGTCGAGACAGGGAGGTAATGAGGGTCTCGGAGTCGAGTTCTTTGAGGATTTCGACGGAGACGATCTGGCCGCTCACGTCGAGGGCCGTCAGGCGGGGCGTCTCCTCGTCATCCTGGCCGGTCATGTCGCGCCAGGTCACGGGGAAAAGGGGACGCGAGACGATCTGCAGGACCTGCTGGCAGATAGCGTCAACGAGCTCGGGTCCCAGGTCTTGGGCGACCGGGTATCCGAATTGAGCGGGTACGAGGTGACCATCCTCGAACTCAAACAGGGCCATCGCTCTTTCCTTCACGTGTATGGGGCGCTCGTGGCCATTGTTTCATACGTTCCAAAAGAAACACGGATGACACAGGCACATTGCGATAGATACCACGTAAGTATTGGCAATGGTTATTGGTGCCGACGAGCCATCTCGGCCACAAGAACCACCGTGCCCGCGCTTTTTCAAGCCGGTAGAATAGTGAGCTAGCACAACACCATGCCGACCCGACGGGCAGACGACCTGAATGCCATCCAGTCCGAGGGCGAGGCCGTCACGGCGATGCGCGCGACGACCATCACCAACCTTGCCTCTCTCGAGCGCGCCCTCACCAACGTCAACGGTGTCCTCATGGCCATCGAGGGCGCACGCACCTCGCAGGATTTCGCCAACATCATCGCGGGCGGCAAACAGACGACTGACGACGAGTGGGCGGCCATAGAGATGGAACGCGGCAAGTAGCCCACTGACACATTCTGAGCAACTATTCTCAGTTATGCGATGGCTTGGGACCAATGTCGTGTACGATGACACATGTCGCTCGGAATCCGGATGGCGCGGCATCTTCCACCCGGTTAGACTACTGCGCGGCTGAGCATATGAAACAGAACAGGGTGGCACTCAATGGGCAGAGATAAGCTGCGTATCGTTGAATATTCGGCGCCAGAACCGCAGGTTCCGGCGTCCGATGAGACGCGCCGCGAACTGTCCCCCTACTGCCTGAACACGGAGTCGTCGCCCCGACTGTACCCAAAGTCCAAACAGATGGTCAGCCCCCACCTTCCTCCCATCGAGCGCATGCCCGTCCCCGTGACACCTTTCCCCAAGCTGTTCCACGACGACCCGGAACCCGCGTAATCGTCAGGGCCGCAGGCACCAACCGCCTCGGCCCTCTCCTTTTGCCTACAGCGCCGCGGCCCCCCATGCGCGCGCCCACCGGCCACGGCCTCGCGCGACTATCCGCACACCGGATACCCGCCGCCCATCCGCGCCCGCGTGACACACTGGCACCATGAGCGAGAGCTTCCTGACGGACCTGCGCGCACTCATCGACGTCGACGCCTCGAGCGGCACGCGAGCGCGCTACTCCTCCGACGCCGGCCTCACGCGCATCCCGCCCCTGGCCGTCGCGTTCCCGCGCACGCCCGAGCAGGCGATCGCGGCCTTCGACCTCGCCCGCGCCCACGGGGTCCCCCTCACCGCCCGAGGCGGCGGCACCTCGTGCGCGTCCAACGCGATCGGCCCCGGCCTCGTCCTCGATTTCTCACGGCACATGAACCGCGTCGTCTCCGTCGACCCCGAGGCCCGCACCGCCACCGTCGAGCCCGGCTGCGTCGGCTCCACCCTCCAGGCCGCGGCGGCGAAGCACGGCCTGCGTTTTGGCCCCGACCCCTCCTCCCAGAACCGCGCGACGATCGCCGGCATGGTCGCCAACAACGCGTGCGGGCCGCACGCGACCGCCTGGGGGCGCACCTCCGACAACATCGTCTCCCTCGACTGCGTGGACGGGCAGGGGCGCCGCTTCACGGCCACGACCTCGCACGATTCGGCGCTTCGCGACGTGCCGGGCCTCGCCTCCCTCATCGACTCCAACCTGGCACCAATCCGCACGCAGCTCGGTCGCTTCAAGCGCCAGGTCTCCGGCTACTCCCTCGAGCACCTCACCCCCGAGGGCGGGCGCAACCTCGCCGCCATGCTCGCGGGCACCGAAGGCACCCTCGTCCTCATCCTGTCGATCACCGTGCGCCTCGTGCCCCTGCCCGACGCGCCCGTGCTCGCCGCCCTCGGCTACCGCTCCATGATCGAGGCCGCCGACGACGTGCCCGCGCTGCTCGCCCACTCCCCCCTCGCCGTGGAGGGCATGGACCGCCGCCTCGTCGACGTCGTGCGCGCACACAAGGGCCCCGGTGCCGTCCCCGCCCTGCCCGAGGGCGAAGGCTGGCTCCTCGTCGAAGTCGGTGCCCCCGGCGAAGACGTCACCGCCTCCCTGAAGCGCGCACGCGCCCTGTGCGCCGACTCGGCCGCCATCGACACGGTCGTGTACCCGCCGGGGGCCCAGGCCTCGGCCCTGTGGAGGATCCGCGCCGACGGAGCTGGCCTGGGCGGGCGCACCCCACCCGACGGCGCGGGCGGCGGCGACCAGCAGGCCTGGCCCGGCTTCGAGGACGCGGCCGTCCCGCCCGAGAACCTCGGCGCGTACCTGCGCGACTTCACCGCCCTCATGGAGGAGTTCGACATCGACGGGCTCCTGTACGGACACTTCGGCGACGGCTGCGTGCACGTGCGCCTCGCCATGCCGCTCGAAACACCGGGCGGCGTCGCCCACTCGCGCGCCTTCCTCCAGTCCGCGGCCCGCATCTGCGCCGCCCACGGCGGCTCCGTCTCCGGCGAGCACGGCGACGGGCGCGCCCGCGGCGAGCTCCTGCGCTTCATGTACTCCCCCGACATGCTCGACCTGTTCGCGCGCGTCAAGCACGTCTTCGACCCGGACAACCTCCTCAACCCCGGGGTGCTCGCCGCCCCCATGGACGAGGCCGAGGCCGCCTCCCGCGCCCGGGCGCGGGCTCTTGCTGCGCGCGGGGGCGTGGCTGCCGACAATTCGGGCGGCGCGCTCGAGCTCCAGCCCGGCGTCGACCCCCTCGATGCAAACCTGCGCCGCGTCGCCGCGCGCCCCATGCCCGCGGACGGCGGCTTCGCCTTCACCCACGACGGCGGCGACTTCACGGCCGCCGTCCACCGCTGCACCGGCGTGGGCAAGTGCCGCGCGGGAGTATCCGGCACCTTCATGTGCCCGTCCTACCTGGCCACGCGCGAGGAGAAGGACGTAACCCGAGGGCGCGCCCGCATCCTGCAGGAGGCCGCGAACTCGCAGCTCGTCAAGGCCATCGACTCCCCCGAAGTCCTCGAGGCCCTCGACCTGTGCCTAGCCTGCAAGGCCTGCTCCGCCGACTGCCCCGCCGGCGTCGACATGGCCCGCTACCGCTCCGAAGCGCTCTTCCGCACCTACCGGGGACGCATCCGCCCCCTCAGCCACTACACGCTCGGCTGGCTGCCTCGCCTCACCCGCGTCACCGCGCGCGTGCCCGGCCTGGCGGCCGTCGCTAACGCCATCATGTCCGTGGCTCCCCTGCGCTCGCTCGCCTTCCGCATCATCGGCCTCGACCCTCGCCGAGGCATGCCCGCCCTCCAGTCCGGCACCTTCACCGCGTGGGCTCGCAAGCGTTCGCTGCTGGCAGGCAGGATTCCCGCCACAGCACCGTCGGATGCCGCCACCGATGCCCGCGAGCGCGGCGGTGCCCAGGCCTCGTCCACCCCCCCCCCCGAGCGCGAGGGGGCCACTGCCTCGTCGATGGCGGACTCCCCGATCCTGAGCGGGCCGCGCGACCCCGACGGACGGCCGTACGCGCTCGTGTGGGCGGACTCGTTTAGCCAGACCCTGGACGACACCGGTGCTCGCGCGGTCGTCGATGTGCTCGAGGCGAACGGCTTCGCGCCGATCGTCGCGCCGGACGCGTGCTGCGGCCTGACGTGGATTACGACGGGTCAGCTGGCGGGGGCGAAGAAGCACTTGGCGAGCCTGCTCGGCGTACTCGCGCCTTTCGCGGCATCGGGGATCCCAATCGTCGGCGTCGAGCCGTCATGCACAGCGGTGCTGCGCGACGACCTGCTGGATCTGCTGCCCGAGGACCCGCGTTCGGCTTTGGTGTCTTCCGCGACGCGCACCCTCGCCGAGGTGCTCTCGGCCCTTCCCGCGTCCGCGCGTCGTCTGCCGAGCCTGGAGGGCGTCGAGATCGTCGCGCAGCCGCACTGCCACCACTACTCCGTCATGGGGTGGGACACTGACCAGGCGCTGCTCGAGTCGCTGGGCGCGCGCGTGAGGAGGCTCGATGGATGCTGCGGCCTGGCCGGGAATTTCGGCATGGAGGCGGGCCACTACGACCTGTCTGTGGCCGTCGCGTCGCATTCTCTGCTGCCGTCCCTGTCGGCACAGCCCAATGCCGTGTACCTGGCGGACGGATTCTCATGCCGCACCCAGGCCGCCCAGCTGGCAGGCCGCGGGGGCGTCCACCTGGCGACCCTGCTCGCGGGGCGTTCCGCCTGAATTCTGGTGTCGATGAGCGGTGCCACGGGTGTTCCGGGTGCCGCCGGACCTTTGCTGTGAGGCCGACTTCGTGGCCGGGCTGCTTGGCGTGCCGACAGACGGCAGCCTTCCTACTTTTGTTGCTTGTGGTCCCACGGGTGTTCCGGGCGCCGTCGGGCCCGGCCGCCCGCGAGATCGCCACACGCGAGCCTGCGGCTCGGAGTGGTCGATCTCGAAGCCCGCCCGTGCCCTCCGGACCCTCCGGCGCCCTCCACATCTGTGGGACCTTCGCGGCTGATGTTGCTCGGCGCGTCGGCTCGAAGCCCTGCCAGGCCCCGCTACCTCCTACGAACGCGACAGCCGGACCCATCATCCTCGTTTCTGCTTGTTCCTAAGTGGTGTTACACCATTTAGCCGGGTATTACACCACTTCCCAGGTAGTGTAATGCTCCCTAACTGGTGTAATGCTCCCTAACTAGTGCATCACTCATCGCGCGTGGACATGAAAACGCCGACTCGGACCATCACAGGCAGCAGTCGGCAACGCCCACAACGCCTCAGCACACTCAGGGATGGCAACTTGATGCGGACGAAGCAGCTGAATTGCCCACGCACGTAACGCAGCGAAGTCTTCGTAATCCCGCCATGAGACCCGGTATATCGTCCACCCCGCAGAGCGCAAGTCATTTTCTCGCTGGATCCAGTCACGCTTCGCCCGCGCAAACTCAGCATCATCCTTGCCAAGTTTCCAATGCCGTCGAACTCGAAGATGATCATGAGTCCCGGAATCGCAATGTCCGCAAAGTATCGGCGTCCATTGACAATAATTTCAAGCTGGGTCACGACCTCGAAGGCACTCACCGACTTCAAGACCCACAGCAGTGCAGCCTCGGCTGGGTTGTCACACCCGGGGTCAGCGGCGGCTATCAAGCGCTGTGCCCGCCTGTAGGGGACGCATTCCTTTTGCTGCCGATACAGATCCAAGCATTCAAGCATCTTGCTTCGAACGCGTTGCGCTCGTTGTCTGCTTTCTTCCTGGGATAGCACCACGAACCGAGACTCGCGGTGCAATGCCATGCAAATTGCCACGAATCCACTGAGACGTTCCGAATAACAAGCCATACGAACCGCGGCCTCAACGACAGATTCACATCGCAACCGATCAACGATCTCGACGCTGCGTTCACAAGGTTTCTTCACTGTCGAACACACGAACGTCGAAGGAATAGTCACCGTTTGCATGGTGACCGCCGGCATTGAGCGCCGCCCATGCCGCGACCCGCACCAGATCACGACATCGGGATTTGCCTCCCACAGTGGTATCGACCGGGCAACGAATGAACTAGCACCTACGAATATCGGGGAGCAGGAGCTACTGTCACTCACGACAAGTAATCGAGCCCTGGCGACGAGAGCCCATATCTCCCAGTACGTCATCGGTGGCCCGGATCGATGGATCCTGACATAGCGGCCACGCTGGATACGAATAACGTTGCCCGACGACAGATCACCTACTGAAGGCCGTCCATTCGTCGAAGACCTGATAACAGTTAGCGATTGAGCACTCATATCCCCATCATCGGCAAGACCACGTGCCACGTCACGACCTGAGAACGAACCTGTGGATAGAGGCACGCTGCTCCGAGGGGATGTGGATAACGTCCGCTCTCTCACACGCACCTGCAAGTTCTCCGTGCAATCGGCGGTCAGCATCGGCCAGCTGGCAACATTCTCCGCATATACACTTGTTCCTAAGTGGTGTTACACCACTTAGCCGGGTATTACACCACTTCCCAGGTAGTGTAATGCTCCCTAACTGGTGTAATGCTCCCTAACTAGTGCAGAGCTTCCCACCGCATGACGCAGTATCGATATAGGCAGGCAAAAGCTCGGCAACGGCTACTCACGCCCCCGATGGTCTCAACCGCCACAGGCCCCAACTCGATTCACATGCGGCGCACACACGGCGTCACCCCTGCGCCGCGCGCACCAGGCCCACAACCTTCGCCGAGGCCGGGGTACCCGTCACGCGGGCCCAGCGAGCCAGAACATCAGAAACATCGATGGACGGCTCGACGAGCAGCGCCGTCGACAGGGCCTCCGCCAGCACACCCGACGAGGCCACGACACTGACTTGTCGCACACCTGCATGAGCGGGGTATCCCGTGCGCGGGTCGATGATGTGGTGGTCGAAAATTCGACCGCCGCCACCGGGTGTTTCACGCGGTGTTTCACGCGCGCGACGATCCGACGCGGCCCCAGCCTCACGCCCAGCCGCACGATCCGACGCGGCCCCGGCCGCACGCTCAGCCGCACACCCCACACCGACCCACCCAGCGGCCCCAGGTTGTCGCCGGACGTCGACAGGGACGCCATGCCGCCCGCAGGCAGCTCGACGACGCCAGCGACCGACGTGGGCCCTCCATGAGGGTCGCGCAGGCCGGCGCGCCACGAAGAACCGTCGGCGCGAGTCCCGAACACCGACACCGACGAGGTCCCCACCGATACGAGGACGCCGCGCGCCCCCATGGCCACCGCCAGGTCGCGGCACGCGTCGGCGGTGTATCCCTTCGCGATCCCACCCAGGTCGAGGCGCGGGCTGGGCACATCCACGCCACCCACGGACTCACCGGGGACCCCCATCGCCCAGCGCCGCTCGCCGACGCGCGACAACAAGCCCCACGACGACGCGCGCAACGCCGCCTCAACAACATGCCCACACGGCGCGGGCGGCAACGGCGCACCCGCTACGTACGCGGCCCGCATCGCCTTGACATCCCAGGCGGCAACGAGCGGTCCAATCAGCGGGTTGAACGCTCCCCCGGTCGCCTCCGCGAGCGCCAGCGCGTCACGCAGCAGCCGGTCGGTTTCTTCGCTCACGACGAGGCCGGGGCCGGCCTGGGCGGAATCTGACCCGCAGCGGAAGGTGCCGTCACCGCGCGCGGCATCACGGACAGCGACATTGAGCTGCGACACCTCAGACGAAGGCCGGAACACGCTCCACATGTCCTCGTGGCACGCGACAATGCCCACGACAGCGTTGACGATCGCCATGCCGTCCCCGCCCCAGCCGATGATGTCGACGCGGGTGCCCATCGCAGGGAAGGAGGAGCGCCACGTGGGTGCATTTTCCGCGGACCCGGCCACGGCCTCGTCCCCCGGGGTGCCGGCGAAACGCGACGGCTCAGCCGTCGGAGCCTCCGAGGTCCTTGTCGAGGTCGCCGTCCTTGGTGGCGTCGTTCAGGCCGGGGATGGAGATGTCGTCGGCCGCCTCGGCCGAGACGCCCTGGGCGGCGGCGATGGCGCGGATGGCGGCCTGCACGAACTGCTGGTGGGCGACGGTGGCGCCGGTGATGACGTCGACCTTGGCGGGGTCGCCGACCTTGGTGAGGTTGTCGGAGTACTCCTGGTAGGAGGCGACGGCGGCCTGCGCCTTCTTGTAGTAGTCCTGGTTGAAGACTTCGCCGGCGGAGTTCTTGCCGTAGTCGGCGCCCTTGTCGGTGCCGTTCGCGAGGGTCGTCTCGTAGGAGGTGGCGGTGATGCGCCCGCCCTCAACGGTGATGGTGATGGTGCCGATGGAGCCCTGGTCGTCGGGGTTGGACTGGGCGGTCCAGGTGCCGTCGCTCATGGGCTTGCTCATGTCCAGGCCGGTGTTGGGCGTGCACGCGGCCAGGATGGTCGCGCCGAGGGCGCCGAGGACCGCGTACGAGGCCGGGGCGACCCAGCGGGATCGGCTCTCAACAGTGGTGGGCGTGGTCATCGCACCTTGTCCTTTCCGCTGCGCGCGTCGCCGTCGCGGCCGGGCAGGGAGCCAGCCCGGAGGCGCGCTGTTCGAAGTCGTGGTCGTGCCAGGTTTCCTTGACGACCTTGCCGTGGTCGAGTCGGATTTCGCGCTGGCCCTGTTCGGCGACGAGCGCGTCGTGGGTGACGACCATGAGGGTCGTGCCGTCCTGGTGGAGCTGGTTGAACAGGTCGAGGACGATCTCCTCGTTGGTTTCATCCAGGTTGCCGGTGGGCTCGTCGGCCAGCAGCAGCTTGGGGTAGTTGATGAGGGCGCGGGCCACGCACACGCGCTGCTGCTCGCCGCCGGAGAGCTGGCGGGGCAGGTGGGTGGCGCGGTCGGCGAGGCCGACGCGGTCGAGGGCCCTCGAGGGCCTCCTTCTCATCGGGCATCGAGTGGTAGTACTGGGCGACCATGACGTTTTCGAGGGCCGTCAGGTGGCCGATGAGGTGGAACTGCTGGAAGACGAGGCCGATGGTGCGGCAGCGCACCTCGGTGAGTTCGTCGGCGGTCAGGTCGGAGATGTCGTGCCCGTCCAGCATGACGGTGCCCTTGGTGGCGGTGTCCATGGCGCCGACGATGTTCATGAGGGTGGTCTTGCCGGATCCGGAGGGGCCGACGATGGAGACCCACTGGCCGCGCGGGATCTCGAGGGACACGTTGTCGAGGGGCGTGCAGGGTCGCCGTAGATCTTGGAGACCCCTTCGAGGGTCAGCAGGGCGTCAGTGGGGGCCGACGAGGCCTGGGCGGCCTCAGGGCGCGTCGGCAGCGGCGGTGGGGTGGTGTCGGGGGTTGTCATGGTGACTCTCATTCTCCGCGCAGGACGAGCGCGGGGTCGACGGCCAGTGCGCGACGCACGGGCGGGAGGCAGGCGAGGACGGCGATGAGGATCGAGCAGGCGACCGTGCCGAGGAGGATCACGGGGTGCAGCGAGATGGAGCGGTGGAAGACGGAGGTGGAGATGAGGACGGCGAGGCCGTAGCCGGCCCCGGCACCCAGGACGCCTCCGATGAGCCCGAGCATGACGCCCTCGCCCATGAACTCGCGGGTGATGGATCGCGCGGTTGCTCCCAGGGCCTTGCGCAGGCCGATCTCGTTGCGTCGCTCGGTGACGACGGCGATCATCGTCGTGGACACGCCGATCATGGTCAGGGCGAGCACGATGACGGTGATGACGACGAGCAGGGAACGCAGCATCGCGAGCACGCCCGTGTCGGACTGAGCGAGGCGGCGCACGGTCTGAGCGTGAATGTCGGGGTTCGCGGCGTTCATCGCGTCGGCGATGGCGCTGAGCTGGTCGCCCTCCAGGGCGATCGAGTACTCGGCGAGCGACACGGTGTCGGTCTGCCCGGTCAGCGCGCTCATGTCCTGGGCGGACGTGTACACGTAGCCGTCTTCGTTGCCGCCGGTCTTGAGGGATGCCGGACACGGTCAAGGTGACGGTGCGCGGATCAACCTTCAGGCCCGCGGCCGGAGTGCCGGACTGCACCTGCGCGCCCTTCGAGGACGCGGAGGCGTCCAGCTGGCTGACCGTGATCGTGTCACCGGCCTTCACGTCGATCGTCGAGGCAACCTGCTCGCCCACGAGGATCTGGCCCGAGGCCTCAGGGCCACTCCCCATCCACGTACCAATACGGGTTCATGGCGTGCACGGCCGCCAGGTCGGCGCCGCCCGCCACGAACGGCTGGTCGTTGATGGTGACGGTCTCGTAGTCGAAGGACGCAGACCCGACCAAAAGCACTCGCGGGCACCTGAGCGGTCGCGGCGGCCACGGCCTCGTCCGTGATGGGCACGTCGCCGGCGGGGGTGACGACGAGGTTGGCACCGTAGGAACGGATCTCGCGGGCCATCTGCGCGGGCACGTCGACCGCGATCGTGACGAGGCCGGACAGGGTCGTCGCACCGATGGCGACGGCGAGGACCGCGATGAGGACGCGGGAGCGGCGGCGCAGGATGGAGGAGATAACCATCCGCCAGAACATTGCTCGTCTGGACATGGGCATCACCTTCCGTGCAGGACTTCAGCCGCGTTGAGGCGCAGCAGGTAGCGGATCGCCGGGATGGAGGCTCCCAGGACGACGAGGATGACGAGGACGGCGACGAGACCGACGACGACCGGCGCAAACGCGATCGAGGAGTGGAACACCATGTACCCGATCGCCTGCGCCAGCGCGAGGCCGGCGCCGTAGCCGAGCACGCCGCCGATCAAGCCCACGACGATCGTCTCGGTCAAGAACAGCGCGATGATCTGTTTATCTTTGGCACCCACGGCCTTCATGAGGCCGATTTCGCTGGAGCGCTCCATGACGCCTGCGGTCACCAGGTTCGCGATGGCCAGGGCCGAGGCGATGAGCGCCAGCACGGTCACGAGGACCATGAGCAGCTGGGTCTTCTCCAGGATCGTGCCCTCGGACTGGGCGACCTGGCGGACCGGGCGGGCCACGGAGTCCGTCATGACTTCCTCGATCTGGTAGGCGATTGAGGAGACGTAGGCCGTGCAGTACCAGGTCTCTTTTTCCTTCACCGTCAACGAGTTCGGGTTCTTCGCGGCCTTGCGAGCCAGGTCGTTATCCGGCGTGGTGAGGGCGGAGACCTCGACGCTGCCGACTGCCCCCTCACGCCCGATGAGTGCCTGCGCCTGCGCCAGCTGAATAAACACGCCGCGGTCGGCGTCGTCGCCGCTGGTGATGATGCCGCGCACCGTGAAGTCGCGCGTGATCCCCTCGCGGGTGAGCGTGAAGGAGTCGCCGACGGCCAGCCCGTGCGCGGCAGCGTAGGCCGTCCCCACGACCGCTCCGTCCGCGTCGTCGTCCGCCGGCCACGCGCCCTCCAGCCCCCACCATCCGCGGAGCCTGTCCAGGCCCGTCTCGACGCTCTCGCCGGTGGCCAGCTCGAGGTGGTGGCTGAACCAGGTGCCGGTCGTGGGCACGTGCTCACCGCTCGCGTCGGTCGCGGACACGTTCAGCAGCGGCGCGAAGTCGAGGATGTTGTAGGTCCAAAATATCGTCTTAATGTTGCCCAGCTCGTCCTCACGCAGGTACGAGTGGGCCTCGGCGGCCTCGCCCGTGTTGTAGAGGTCATCGAGGACGGCCGCGCCCTGGGGGCGCACGACGATGTTCGCGCCGTAGGACTTGAGTTCCTGGTTGACCTTGTCGCCCACGTTGAACATGACGGAGAGCATGGATGTGGCCACGCAGGCACCCAGCGCGACGGTCAGGGCGATCATCAGGTGGCGGTTGCCGCGCCTCGTGAGGGCGCCGCGGAGCATTCGGAAAAACATGCGGGCCCCTACTTCGCGAAGACCGAGGCCGAGGCCTCGAGCGCAGAGATCGGAACCGTCAGCGTGCCGTTGGAGACCTTGTAGTCGATGGGGATCGGGTTACAGCCACCCTTAAAGCCGATGGTCGCGATGTTCATCGCCACTTCACACAGCTTGCAGATGACCTTGCCGTCCTTCTCGTAGTAGCCGGTGGGGCCGCAGATATCGCACGCGTCCAGGCCCACGCCGAAGGAGGAGCCGGATTTTTGGATGACGATGAAACGCACCTTGACGCCGCCCGAGGTCGTGTACTCGAAGCGGTGCAGGTGGCCGTCCGAAATGTCGGCCAGGTTGAGGCTCACCTGGTCGTCGACAACGCTGAAGGACTCGGGCGGAGAGAGCTCAACCTCCTGGCTGCCGTAGGCCACGCCGACCGTGATCAGCAGGGCGCCGCACAGGTAGCCGATCGCGGCGGTGCCCGCCATGGACTTGTACAGCCGCGAGCGCGCACGGCCCAGGCGGCCCTCAGCCGGGTTAGCCCCGACAGTCGGGATCGCGCGAGACGCGCGCCACGTCAACACGACGACCACGCACAGGGCCAGCGCGGCCACGATCGTGAAGACGGCCTCGTGGTTGATGAACCAGGAGATAACATCCCACGACGACTTGGGAATCGTGATCCAGTGCTTGGCCTTCATGATGCGGACGATCAGCAGCGCATAGTCGACCAGCAGGGACACCAGAATCACTCCCGCAGGCCACACGCGGTTATTCCACGCACACATCCGGTAGGACACCCACGCCAGGAAACTCACGAGCAGCCACGCCAGGACGTAGCCGAGGATCGCGAGGACAACCTGAGTCGAGTAGATTTCAACGCCGCCCGACATCATCATGAGCGCCTGATTCATGGCGGTGGGCACGGCTCGGAAGAGCGAGACGGCGATGAACAGGGCGCCGACGATACGCACGAGGACATCACCGGGCAGCGCGGTTTCCACCGCCGAGGCCGCCCGGGCCTCGTCGTCGGCGTCGCCGGGCAGAAGGGAGCGCATGCGGCGCGAGCGCACGGCAACGAGCACGAGAAGACGAGCGCCAGCGCAATCGCGATCGGGAGGGTGAACAGGCCGACCGTCTGGCGGTTGACCAGCTTGGGGGCTTCGACATTGACGGCCGTCAGCGCCAACGAAGACACCAGGCCCAACGCGATACCGAACCAGACCGCCCGCGAGCGGGCCTTCTTTCCTTGGCGGCCGCGGCCCGTGGCCGGCATGAAGCGGATGACAGCGCCGACGGCGAGCATCGTCAACAGCAGCGTCAAGGTTGCTTCGCTCATCTGCTGAAGCATTGGCTTTCCTCCCGAAATAAAGGTTCACCGAAGTCTCACGATTCCGGTGTCGAGTCTAGTCCCCCCACGGGGTGGGGGCCGAGGCAACCGATCCCTCACAGGAACCACTGCCTCGGCCCCACGAAGCGTGCGCGTCGATCACCAGGACACGGCCGTGGGATCCCACTGCCAATCCGGGAACTCGGCGACGAGCGGCTCAGTCCAGAAGCGGCCCTCGACGCCCGTGGTCTTGTCGGTGTGCAGCAGCCAGCCCGTGGGAGGCTTGATCGAGAAGGTCACGTCGTAGGTGCCGGCGTCGAGCTTGGGCAGGTTCAGGCCGTAGTGCGGGCCGTCGGACGCGTTCATCGGCATGAGCGTGCCCTCCTGGACGGTCGTGCCGGACTTGTCCTTGATCGTGTAGTCGACGGTCAGGCCGGGGATGAAGTCGCCCGCACCAAAGCCGAGCTTGTTGTCGGCGGCGGCGGAGATGTCGGCCTCAATGTGCATCGAGGACTCGGCTGCCGGGGTGCCCACCTGGGGCTCCATCTCGACGGGCTGGAAGTAGACGCCACCCACGACGAGCGGGCCGACGTGAACGTCGTCGCCGAGGGGCTGCTCTTCGAAGCCAGCGTCCTCGCCGGGGGCGGGGGGCGGCAGAGTCAGCCGAAGCCGAGGCCGGCCCCGCGGGCTTCTCGCTGGAGGACGAGGAGGAGTTGTTGGAGCAGGCAGCCAGAGTGCCTGCCAGGGCCAGCGTGGCCAGGGCCGCGCCGACGCGGAACAGAGAGCGCTTCATAGTGATGATCTCCTGTGCGTGTTGGTTGGGTGAAAAGTCGGTGTCGCTCGACTGCTGTCATTCCTCGGCCCGCGACTGGGCGGCGGCCTCGCGGGCGAGGCGAGCTTTTCCGAAGAAGTAGAGACCGACGATGATGGCGAGAACGATGGCTTGCGCGGCCAGGTTCTCCACTCGGGGGTAGATCCCCAAGAGGTCAATGGTGGGGAAGCCGGAGATGGGCGTCAGGGACACGACGTCCGCCTCCTGAAGTTCCCCGATACCAGAACCCGTGAACGTGAAGGCCATGAAGGCCATCAGCAGCGAGGTAATGGTGAAGAAGGGGCGCAGCGGGATGCGGACCGCCGCGAACTGGATGAGCAGGTAGATGATGACCAGGGCCACGAGGCCGGCCGCCAGGCCGATCCACACGTAGTGGACCTTGTCGCCCGCGGCGGCGACGATCGGGACGTAGAAGAGGATCGTCTCGGCACCCTCGCGCAGGACCGCGAGGAAGGAGATGAACGCCAGGCCCAGCAGGGAGCCACTGGTCAGCGAGGCGTCCGTCTGCTTCTTGATGTACTCATCCCACGCCTTGTTGGAGGACTTGTTGATCATCCAGTTGGAGACCCAGATCAGCATGACGACTGCGAAGAGCGCCGCGAAGCCCTCCAGGAGCTCCTGGTTGGCACCCGCCAGGGAGGTGACGTAGCTGAAGAGGAAGGCCAGGCCCACTGACAATCCAAGGGCGAGGGCCACGCCGCCCCACACGATGGGGGCCTTGTTCTTGTGGCCGGCCTTGGCCAGGTAGGCCAGGACCGCGGCGACGACCAGGATCGCCTCCATGCCCTCGCGCAGGATCACGAGGAGGGAGGGCAGGAACTGGGCGATCCACGGGGAGGTGCCCGAACCCTCGCTGGTCTTCTCAGCGGCCTTACCGGTGTAGCCGTCGAGGCTGTTGGCGTCCTCGCGGATGTAGTTCGTCAGCGTCGAGAGGTGCTGGTCGACGGCGGCCGAATCGTTGTCGGTCATGGCCTTCTTCAGGAGGGAGAACTCCATTTCCACCTGCGAGACGCGCGAACCGGAAATACGGCTCATCACCTGCTTCTCCATGCCGGTGATCTCGTAGTGCTTGTAGTAGGCCTCGTTAACCTTGTCCTTACCGGCCTTGGCGTCGCCACCCTTGTAGGCGTTGGCACCGTCCTCGAGGATGCCGTTGATGGTCTTGGCAACCTCACCCCACGCGCCGGGGCTGTAGTCATCCGAGGCGGCCTGGGCGGCGGAGCCGGGCGCGACACCGTCCAGGGACGCGCCGTCTTCGACCATGTACTGCTTGAGGGTCGTAGCGTGGCTATCGACGCCGGCGTTATCGCCGTCGGTCATGGCCTTCTTCAGGAGGGAGAACTCCATCTCCACCTGCGAGACGCGCGAACCGGAAATGCGGGCCATAACCTGCTTCTCCATACCGGTAATCTCGTAGTGCTTGTAGTAGGCGTCGTTGACCTTGTCCTTGCCACCCGTGGCATCGCCCGCCTTGTAGGTGGACACGCCTTCGTCAATCAGGCCGTTGATCGTGGTCGAAACATCGCTCCACGTCTGATCCGCAGCGCGCGAGGGCGCGGCGAACATTGCCACGGCCAGAGCCGCCATGACTGCGACGACGAGGACGCGACTGAGTCGCTGACCGACGTTGTTTACATGAGCGCGAATACTATGCGCGTGAGCGCGAAGCACTGTCACCGCTTGCCTCCTGACGATCCGGCGATTAGGTAACGCCGGGATGATGGAATTCCTAAGCATTGAGCGTAGCCACATCTCCCCCAGGTGGAAAGTAGTCCGTTTAGGTTGTCCTAAATTGTGACCATGCCGTGACCGCACGTAGCGCGCACGCACGCCCTCCACGAGGGACCAAGGGCCCAGGCCGACCACTTGCTGACACGCTGCCATAAAAATGGCGAGATAGCGCGAATTACTCACGCCTCACAGTTTGACCGCCCACACTCCTTGCAAGGTCAAGATCTGGCAAAATATTCGGGCGGTCTAATTTTCGACAGGAAGAGAACACCACCCATGGCAACCGACCCGACTGCACAGCCCCTGAGCGAGGCGGCCCCGGCCTCGCCCCCAGCGCGCCCCACCCGCGCCGAGTGGTTGCGTATCGCGATCTTCGGGATTCCCTACGCCGCGTTCTTCCTGGTGGGTGTCAAGTCCCGGGTTTTGTGGAGACTTGTTTAGGCCGCTTCCTTTCGTGTTGTTGTGTGTTGGTTTTCTGCTTGTTGTGGTGTGATTCCGCCCAGGGCGAGGTGAGGGCGGCTTGTGTTGTACCAGTGGACCCAGGCGGCGGTTTCGCGTTCGACCTCGCGCCGATCGCGCCATGGACCTGTGTAGCCCGGACGTGCTGTGTTGTAGATGAGTTCAGCTTTGTATAAGGAGTTCAAGGCCTCAGCTAGAGCGTTATCGTAGGAATCGCCGGTCGAACCCACCGACGCTACTGCCTGGCAACGGGCGAGAGCTTGCCCGTAGCGCACGTCGCGGTATTGCACGCCCCGATCGGAGTGGTGCACGAGCCCACGAGTGTCTATATCATCGCGGCGTCGCTGGCAGATCGCCATGTTCAACGCGTCCAGGGCCACGTCGGTATGCAGCGAGGACGCGACTTTCCAGCCCAAGATTTTACGCGAGCACACGTCGGTAACGAAAGCGACGTAGACCCAGCCAGCCTGGGTTGGCACGTAGGTAATGTCTGCGACCCACAACTCGTTGAGATCATGGGCCCCGAAATGCCGATTGACCAGGTCCAAGGGGCATGCATGGCGCGGCGCTGAAGCCGTGACATGGCGGGTCCGACGCCGACTCACGCCACGAATACCCATACGCCGCATCAAGCGCTCAACCGTGCATCGCGCCACGTGCCCCACGCCCAACTCGTGAGTGTTGAGGAAGGCGTGCATCTTGCGCACCCCGAACACACAGTAGTTCTCCTCCCACACGCGTCTGATCACGTCTGTGAGCGCCTCGTCGCGCACGCTGCGCGCCGACAAGGGGCGCGCCCGGGCAGCGTAATAGGCGCTGGGAGCAACCCGCACCCCTAACTGGGACAAGACAGTGCAGATCGGCTCGACTCCCCACCGATGCCGGTTGGCCTCGATGAAATCGTAGACTAGCGTCCGAGGCGGTCGAGCTCCGCCCCGAAAAAAGCCGACGCCGCCTTCAAAATTTCGTTGGCCCGCCGTAGCTCACGGTTTTCAGCTTCCAGCGCCCGGATACGGGCCTCTTGATCACTGACCTCGCCACGCTCATTGCGCCCGCCCTGCTCCACGGCACGCACCCACGTACGCAGCGCCTCAGGATTGATCCCCAACTGGCCGCCAATACGCTTAATAGCACCCCTACGCCGCCCAGGATCAGCACGAGCCTCCAACGCCATACGCGTCGCACGCTCACGCAACTCCATCGAATACTTACGCTGACCAGACATCCCAAACCTCCAATCCGGCCTAAGACACTCTCCACAATACCCGGGACACATCAGGGAGTACCAACATCACTGTTCCCCGCATCGTGGAACCTGACGGCCATCAACCTCGCGATCGACACGGTCTTGCTGATCGTTGTCCTCGCATTCTTTGCGCGCGAGTTTTTCCCCGCGTTCACCTACTTGCGCACACACCCCATCCGCAAGATCGCGATCCTGTTCGGCCTATGGTTCCTGGTTGTCATCGTCCAGGCCTCCGTCCGCCTCGCCCTCTACGGGCTCAACCCGCCGATTGCTGCGAACCAACAGGGCGTCATGAATGCACTGTTCGACGGGACCCTTGGCCTCGTGTTCTCGTTCTTCGTGACCGTTGGCGTGCCCGTGATTGAGGAGGTCTTCTACCGCCACATCCTCATCGGTAAGCTCAGCGCCTACGCCCCCACGTGGCTTGTCGCATCGATTTCCGCGGCACTGTTTGCCTACATGCACACCCACCAGTGGCAGGATTTCTTCTCGTACCTGCCGCTCAGCATCGTCCTGACCCTCGTGTACGTGAAGTCCGGGAAGAACGTCGCCTACTCGTGGCTGTTCCACGCCCTCAACAACACGATCATGGTGATCCTCATGTTCGCCATGCAGGGAGTACTGCAGAACGCCTGATTGTTGTGTGCGGCAGCGCCCCGCCCGGGTTCGGGCGGGGCGCTGCTGTACTCGCACGAAAGCCGACGGTTCACGCGTTGCGCGCAGCCGACCGCGCAACCGCAACCGGCCGCACGCAAACGCAAACGCAACCGGCCATATCTCAGCCAACAGACGGCAACCTGGGCCCCTTCATGCGCACGTTCACCCGATAGGTGGAGTGTGGGCCCACCGGTGCGCACGTTCACCCGATAGGTGGTGTCCTGGGTGGGCTGCCCACCATGCCACCTGATGTGATGTGTCCCGGGTATTGTGGAGAGTGTCTTAGGCCGGATTGGAGGTTTGGGATGTCTGGTCAGCGTAAGTATTCGATGGAGTTGCGTGAGCGTGCGACGCGTATGGCGTTGGAGGCTCGTGCTGATCCTGGGCGGCGTAGGGGTGCTATTAAGCGCATTAGCGG
This sequence comes from uncultured Sanguibacter sp., assembly GCA_916438365.1. Next base: position 107,100 of record CAKAEY010000009.1, on the reverse strand, counting down.
CCAGTTGGGGATCAATCCTGAGGCGCTGCGTACGTGGGTGCGCGCCGTGGAGCAGGGCGGGCGCAATGAGCGTGGCGAGATCAGTGAACAAGAGGCCCATATACGGGCGCTGGAAGCTGAGAACCGTGAGCTACGGCGGGCCAACGAAATTTTGAAGGCGGCGTCGACTTTTTTCGGGGCGGAGCTCGACCGCCTCGGACGCTAGTCTACGATTTCATCGAGGCCAACCGGCATCGGTGGGGAGTCGAGCCGATCTGCACTGCTTTAACCCAGTTAGGGGTGCGGGTTGCTCCCAGCGCCTATTACGCTGCCCGGACTCGTGCCTTGTCGGCGCGCAGCGTGCGCGACGAGGCGCTGATGCGTGTGATGAGGCAGGTGTGGGAGGAGAACTACTGTGTGTTCGGGGTGCGCAAGATGCACGCCTTCCTCAACACTCACGAGTTGGGCGTGGGACACGTGGCGCGATGCACGGTCGAGAGACTGATGCGGCGTATGGGCATTCGTGGCGTGAGTCGGCGTCGGACCCGCCATGTCACGGCCTCAGCACCGCGCCATGCATGCCCCTTGGACCTGGTCAATCGGCATTTCGGGGCCCATGATCTCAACGAGTTGTGGGTCGCGGACATCACCTACGTGCCAACCCAGGCTGGCTGGGTCTACGTCGCTTTCGTTACCGACGTGTGCTCGCGTAAAATCTTGGGCTGGAAAGTCGCGTCCTCGCTGCATACCGACATGGCCCTGGACGCGTTGAACATGGCTATCTACCAGCGACGCCGCGATGATATAGACACTCGTGGGCTCGTGCACCACTCCGACCGAGGCGTCCAATACCGCGACGTGCGCTACGGCCAAGCTCTCGCCCGTTGCCAGGCAGTAGCGTCGGTGGGTTCGACCGGCGATTCCTACGATAACGCTCTAGCTGAGGCCTTGAACTCCTTATACAAAGCTGAACTCATCTACAACACAGCACGTCCGGGCTACACAGGTCCATGGCGCGATCGGCGCGAGGTCGAACGCGAAACATCAGCCTGGGTCCACTGGTACAACACAAGCCGCCCTCACCTCGCCCTGGGCGGAATCACACCACAACAAGCAGAAAACCAACACACAACAACACGAAAGGAAGCGGCCTAAACAAGTCTCCACAAAACCCGGGACTTGACAACCAATGGGCTTTAGCTGCGCATGGAAGGGTTGACACTGCCAATAGGAGGGTCCGGCTGGCCTGACCTCGGCGAGCATGACACCTCGCAGCGCCGTATCAATCAGTCGACACACGCGCACCCATCGATTCCGCCAAAGTGCAGACTCGTTCCGCCGAAAGTGCCTATTTTTGGCTGTTTTCACCCAATGGATCTGCACTTTGGGCGCCGCACCACCTCGCACCGCGGCCTCACCGCCACCAAACGGGGGGAATTGCACTACATGAGGCTCCGACACGCCGATGACACGCGCCAGAAGGCTTCGTGTAGTGCAAAACCCCCACCTCCGACGTAAAGGACGCTGCGAGACCGCAAAGCCAGGGTGGACTACGGGGCTCGGTGGCTGGCCGCGGTGCCCACGGGCGACGCAAGGCCGACAACTGGGAACGAGGAGGGTGCCACGGCGAGACAAAACTCGCCCTGCACGAGTCGCACGGCCCCACTTCCGGTACAAAAACTCGCCCTGCTCACCCCTTCTCACCGCACGTGCGGTACAAAACTCGCCCTGCTCACCCAAAAAGGCACAATTTGGCGGGTTTTGCCCGAGCATGGCGAACTTTGTACCGCTGTCACCGCCAACAAGCCGTGCAGGGCGAACTTTGTACCGCTGTCGCCGCCAACAAGCCATGCAGGGCGAACTTTGTACCGAATGCGAGGCAGCGTCGGGGCTAGCGATAACAGCACACCAGACCCCACCGGTGCGGAGGGCCTGGCTGCAGGTGCCCGCGGGCGGAAACGACACAACCGCCAGCCAAATTTCGCACGTAATTTATCGCGGTCATTTTTCGAGATGCCCCAAAAACGTTGCAATTCCAACGATGCAAATTCGAAGTTTGAATGAGTCATCGAGGAATTACGTGCGGAATTGCTGATCGACAGCCATAGCTGGGCATCAGGGCAACGCGCCAACTACATATCAGCACCCCCGGCCCCGCTGGTGTGAAGGGCACCGAGGGATCTGCCGCCGTGCCGGTGGGCGGCGGGGCCTGGCCGGACAACGAGCCGACGCGCCGAGCGAAGCTCGCTGCGCGGACGGCTCGCGGGCGGGCCGCCGCCCACGGGCGCATCAAGCAGCCCGACCTCACGCAGCGCCCGCAACACCCGTGGGGCCACAAGCAGCCCGTCCCGCCTGCACCCACAACGACACGAGGCCGCGACCGGTTTCCCGGCCACGGCCTCGTCACGCTCACGCAGCGGCGCTCAGCACGGCGCCGCCAGCGATCAGGCGGTCATGTCCACGTGATCCTCAACCGCGGCGCGGCCAGCCTCGAGGCGGGCGACGGGGACGCGGAACGGGGAGCAGGACACGTAGTCCAGGCCCACATTGTGGAAGAAGTGGATCGACAGCGGGTCGCCACCGTGCTCGCCACACACGCCGAGCTTGATGTTCGGCTTGGTGGAGCGGGCGCGGCGCACACCCTCGGAGACCAGGGTGCCCACGCCGTGGACGTCGATGGACTCGAAGGGGGAGACACCGAAGATGCCGGCCTCGATGTACTGCGGGAAGAACACGCCTTCGACGTCGTCGCGCGAGAAGCCCCACACGGTCTGCGTCAGGTCGTTGGTGCCGAAGGAGAAGAAGTCGGCTTCCTCGGCGAGGTCCTCGGCCGTCATGGCGGCGCGCGGCAGCTCGATCATGGCACCGATGGAGACACCGGACAGGTCCACGCCGCGGGAGGTGGCGACGGAGGCGATGATACCTTCGGCCTCTTCACGCACGAGCTGGAGCTCACGCACGGAGCCGACGAGCGGAACCATGATCTCGGGACGCGGGTCGAGGCCACGGCCCACGAGCTCGGCGGCCGCCTCGCACAGGGCGCGTATCTGCAGGGCGAACAGGCCGGGCAGGTAGATGCCCAGGCGCACGCCGCGCAGGCCCAGCATGGGGTTCTGCTCGTGCATGCGGCGAACCTCGACGAGCATGGCCTCGTCGGCGGGGTCGAGGGTGCCGGTGGCCTTGCCGACGGCGACCTTGGTCTCGAGCTCGATGAGGGCGGGCATGAACTCGTGGAGCGGCGGGTCGATGAGGCGCACGGTCATCGACTTGCCGTCCATAACCTCGAGCATCTCCAGGAAGTCCTGCTTCTGCAGCTTCTCGAGCTCGTCGAACGCGGCCTGACGCTCGGCGGATTCGGGGGCGGAGAGGATCGCGCGCTCGACGAGCGGGCGGCGCTCACCCAGGAACATGTGCTCGGTGCGGCACAGGCCGATGCCCTCGGCACCGAATTCGATAGCACGCTTGGAGTCGAGGGGGGTGTCGGCGTTGGCGCGCACTCGCAGGCGGCGGACCTTGTCGGCGTGGGACAGGAGCTTGTCGACGGCTCGACGAGCTCGCGGGTACCCTCATCGTCGCCGGCGGCGGCGATGCCAGCCTCGAGGCCTTCGGCGAGGTAGGTGGTGACGGGCGAGTCGGTGACGGGGACCTCGCCGCGGAAGATTTCGCCGGTCTGGCCGTCGATGGCGATGGTGTCGTCGGCGGTCAGGACGAGGTCACCGATGGTGACGGTGCCGGCAGCTTCGTCGATGACGAGGGACTCGGCGCCACACACGCAGGTCTTGCCCATACCACGGGCGACGACCGCGGCGTGCGAGGTCTTGCCACCGCGGGCGGTCAGGACGCCCTCGGCGGCGACCATGCCGGGCAGGTCGTCGGGGTTGGTCTCGCGGCGCACGAGGACGGTCTTGACGCCTTCGCTGGCGGCCTCGACAGCCTGCGCGTTGTTGAAGGCGATCTTGCCGACGGCGGCACCCGGGGAGGCGGCCATGCCGCGAGCGATGAGCTCCTTGTCAGCCTTCGCGTCGAACTGCGGGAACATCAGCTGGGTGAGCTGGTCGCCGGTGACGCGGCCCAGGGCCTCGTCGCGGGTGATGAGCTTTTCGCCCAGGAGCTGGGTGGCGATGCGGAACGCGGCGGCGGCGGTGCGCTTGCCGACGCGGGTCTGGAGCATCCACAGCTTGCCGCGCTCGATGGTGAACTCGATGTCGCACATGTCGCGGTAGTGGGTCTCGAGCTTGCGCATGATGGCGCGCAGCTCGTCGTAGACGGGCTTGTTGATGCGCTCAAGGTCGGACAGGGACAGCGTGTTGCGGATACCGGCGACGACGTCCTCGCCCTGCGCGTTCTCGAGGTAGTCGCCGTAGACGCCGGAGTGGCCGGAGGAGGGGTCGCGGGTGAAGCACACGCCGGTGCCGGAGTTTCGCCCATGTTGCCGAACACCATGGTGCAGATGTTGACGGCGGTGCCCAGGTCGTGGGGGATGCGCTCACGGCGGCGATAGATGCGGGCGCGCTCGGTGTTCCAGGAACGGAAGACGGCCTCGATGCCCATGTCCATCTGGGTGCGCGGGTCCTGCGGGAAGTCGTTGCCGGTCTGTTCCTTGACGATGCCCTTGAACGTCTCGACGAGGCCCTTGAGGTCTTCCGCGGTCAGCTCGGTGTCGCCCTTGACGCCACGCTCGGCCTTGAGGTTGTCGAGGGCGTCGGAGAACAGGTCGCCGTCGATGTCGAGGACGGTCTTGCCGAACATCTGGATGAGGCGGCGGTAGGAGTCCCACGCGAAGCGCTCGTTACCGCTAACGGCTGCGAGGCCGAGGACCGACTTATCGTTGAGGCCGATGTTTAGGACGGTTTCCATCATGCCGGGCATGGAGAACTTCGCGCCGCTTCGCACGGAGACGAGGAGCGGGTCGGAGGGATCGCCCAGGTGGCGGCCCATCTTGTCTTCGACGCCGCGCAGGGCGCGGGTGACCTCGGTGGCAAGCGACTCGGGAACCGTGGAGTCCTTGAGGTATGCGCGGCATGCCTCGGTGGTGATTGTGAAGCCGGGGGGAACAGGCAGGCCGAGCTTCGTCATTTCGGCAAGGTTGGCTCCCTTTCCTCCGAGCAGGTCCTTCATGGACTTGTCGCCCTCGGAGAAGTCGTATACGTACTTGACCATCGTGGTCCTCAACTTCCGTGTTTGCAATGTCCGGCCCATCAGTGGGCCGCTACCAGAGGTAAGGATACACGCATCAAGGGACCTAGGTCACCTCAAGGCGCGCACGAGTATGATTGTCCTTACATACACGAGGCCGGGGCAGCCCGCTGATCATTCCTCGCCGGGTACACGACATGAGAAAGCCAGCTGATCAGCCGCAACGCCGCAGCCCTCCCACTCAAAGGCGCAGCCACTCAACAGCCGGTCAATGCCCCAACCTATAGCGGCTTGAGCAGCATGTGGAGGTCGTTCGAGGGATCAAAGACAACCTCGCCCGTCAGTTGGAGAGTGCGTTCCTCACTCGAGGTACGCACGACGACATCCGAGAGGCGAATTCCCGTGGGATAGCTTCCCGCCATCGACCCGATGCTCACCTGCTGAACGCCCGACAGCCGTTCAGAGGGACAGATCGTTCGATCCGGATTGCCACCCTGGAGGCACTCGGTCAGATACCCCTCCGCATTGTGTTTGAGCCACAACACGGCATCAGTAGTGGCTACCGCCTTGATTCCATGCTTCTCGACGTCTTTACCGAGATCCATGGTCGTTTTCGCGGTCGCTTGATCCACCGTCAGGCGGACATGTTCGGAGGCGGTGTCGACCGCAACATCGTAGATGCCGGGGTATGCGTAGACCGTGACTTCTTGTCCGGCACGGTACCACAGATAATTGGCGGGCAGATATTTCGCCTTGTTCTCGTCATAGGCTGTCCGCCCGAGGGGGCCAATGGAAACCCCACCGATGGTCACATCCCTGCCATACCCTTCCGTATCGACGCGCACCGCTCGCGCAGCGCTGCTGACGACGCGCCAATAGCCGACACTCTTCAGAGGCTCCTTGACGCGATCCAGGTAGATTTCACGATTAACGGAGTTCTCACCGACCTTGAACTCGATGACCGCTCCCTGACGCCCATGCAGATCGGGCTGATTGTGCACGCGTATCTCTTTAACCCACACGGGTTCCGACGCCACGGCGCCACGAAGATCAACCGCATGATCCGCATTCTTCGTCGCGTCCCCGAAACTGTCCCCCACCTCGACCTTGAGGGCATCCTCCACGCGCCCTTCGGCGATCGCGTCCGCGTAGTATCGCGCCGCATCTTCGACGCTCTTATCGGCGTTGCTCTGGTAGGCAACACGTGCGATCGCCACCAACGCAACGACGCACACGAGGACGAGGACGAGGATGCCCCACGATCGACGACTCATCGGGACTGACCTTCCGCTGGCTGAAGAACATGCCGCCTCACCCCGGGCAGGGGGAGGCAGTGACGCACACCAGGCTAATACAAACGCCTGTGGGGCGGACCGTCAGGTCTACCCCACAGGCGTCAATCAGCTGTGTCAGCGCACGCGGAACTCGATCGTGGTCCCCTCACCGACGTCGATGAGGTCGCCGTCGTTCAGGGCGATCGTCACCATGGGGGTGACGTCCTGGAACGAGCCGTCGGCGTGGCGCAGGACGGTGCCGTTCGCACTCCCCAGGTCCATGAGGGCCCAGGAGCCGGGGGTCGTCATCATGACGGCGCAGTGCGAGCGGGAGATTTCGGTCTGCGGGCTGGGCACGCGCAGGACGGTCGCGACGGGGCGACCGGTCAGCGCACGAGCGTCGGGGTCGCGGCCGATGACGACGTCGCGGGAGACCTCGACGGGCACGGTGCCGCCGTGAATCAGGAACGCGACGGGCGCGGCGGGGCCAGAGTTCGTGGGCGCCAGGCGCAGGATCGTCGCCTCGGTGTCGGTCTCAGCACCCAGGCCGGCCAGGCCCTCGGCGCTCATGGCCTCGGGGGCGGCGGAAGGCTCAGCGACGGGAGCTTCAGAGACAAACTCGGACGAGGCCGGGGTGCCAGACTCGCCGAAACCACCGGCACGCTCGGCGGACTCAGCGGTGTCGACCGGCGGCTCCTCCGCGGCGGCGACGACGTAGAGCTCGCCCGAAGGCTGCTCGGCGTCCTTCGCTGGCGCCTCCTCGCTCGGCGTTTCCTCGACCTGCTCGTCCGAGGCGTCGTCGACGTCATCGGGGGTGCGGGAAGCGGAGCTCAGCGACACGGGGCCATTGCTGGTCGCGGCGAGGAACTGGGCCTCGACGGCGGCCAGGTCCACGGAGGCGGTGTGCACGGTCGGCTCCGGCAGCTCCTCGCGGGCCTCGCGGCGGGCGCGACGCTCGTGATCCGGGATGTCAGGGTTGATGAGGAAGCCCATGGTATCGACGGGCATCGACGCGAGGGCCTCGACCTCGTCGAGCGCGCGACCGATGCGGATCTCGCCGGCCTCGACGCGGTCGGCGGCGGGCACCATCCACGTCACCTCGTCGCCGTCGATGATGGTGGCCTCGAAGGTCTGCCATTCGCCGGGGTTGAAGGGCCACGCCCAGATCGGGTCGGTCCACACCTGCTCGGTGATCTGACCGGCGGCGCGCATGCGCAGCTGGATGTCACCCAGCACGGTCAGGTAGGGCTGCTCGCCCGCACAGTCCAGGAGGAGCGCGTCGCCTTTTTCGGCCTGAACGTGCGTCAACCACGCCTGAGTGTCAGCGCGTCCCCACACCACGTCGGCCGCGGAGTCAGCGAAGTCGAGCGGAACCAGCGCCGCACCGAGGGGGCCCGTGACGAGCATCGCGCCTGCCCGCGGCACAGGAAACGTCCAATCTGAAGCATCAGTTACTGCCTTCTCTACGAGGAACCCGGCGAGCGGTCTCGATCGACGCCGGACGTACTGGTTGAATCATCCGATTCATGACATTCGATGTCAATGTTACTCGTGATTTGGTTCCTGCGTAAACTACAACAGCCGTCGTATTGTCCCGGGTGGCCGATTCCAGCGACGCGCGCACGAGCGTGTCCGCGGTCCCCTGAGGGCCGTCGCCGGCCGCAACAACCGCATGAATCTGCGAATCACGCAGGACGCCGTGCACGCCGTCTGTACAGATGACCGCCCGATCGCCCTCTTCCAGCGGCATGATTGTGTAGTCGGCTTTCACACTTCCGGTCTGCCCGGCACCGAGCGCCTTTGTCACGACGTTTGCGGGAGGGATCACACGGGGCGCTCCCGAGGTGGCCGCGAGGTCGCGCGCCTCCTGCAGCGCAGAGTGGTCGTGGGTGAGCTGGCGAATGCCCCCGCCGCCCACGACATACACGCGGGAGTCACCCACGTTAAATGAGAGCCAGTACGGACCCTCGGCGGTGCGCAGCACCATGACGCCCGACAGGGTCGTGCCCGGGGCGCTCGCCGGATTATCGATCGGTGCCAGCGAGGCGACGGCCGTCGCCGCAGCGTCGATCGCGACGGACAGGTCCACCAAGTCGACGGGGCGATTGCCCAGACGATCGGCGCTCAGAAACTCCTGGAGGGTGATGACCGCGCTCGACGAGGCCTGGGCACCACCCAGGTGGCCACCCATCCCATCTGCGACGGCGAAAACAGGAGGGACCGCCAGCCATGAATCCTCGTTTTCGGAGCGGACCGGACCGATGTCGGTCGAGGCGCCCCATCGAACTGCGGGACGTTCCGCATGTTCATTCAGAGACATGTGCCTTCATCCTTTAGCTGCATTGAGCGCGAGGGACCACGCGCGATACTGAACATTCTACACGCGACGTGACCAGCGCCTCGCTGAGACGCGATGCGTCGCGGTGGAGAAAATTGAACCGATTGCATGACCCGCATCACGGCACGTCCACACACGCGCGCAGCGGCTCGGACATGCGCCCCGACGAGCGGGACATCGTCGTGATCTCCATGCAATTCTCGCCGCTTGCGCCATCCACCATCGCCGTTGTGGTCTCTACGCGGCCGCGCGACGTGCCTGCCGGGCCCGTGGCCTCGTAGGTGTAGGCGATATCGGCCGGGGCCGGGCCGGTCGGCGCCGTCCACGTCCACGTCACCACGCCATCGGCATACTCTCCCGTCAGTCCTGACGCCTGCGGCGGTGCCGACCCCACGGCGTCCCCGGGGGCGGGCGACGCGCTCGTCGTCTCGGGTGCGGGAGAAATGCGTGTAAACGATCCTTCGCCGCGCAGCATGCCCACGACCAGGCCGGCGGCAATGACCGCCGCCACGAGCGCCAGGAGCACGCCCACGGCGGGCGAGATTCCCCGCTTGGCACCCGAGGAATCCTCGACCACGCGACCGATCGAATCCTCGTCCACGTCCGAGGAGCGTTCGATCTTCCAGGAGTCCGCGACCGCCTCGACGCCGCCGGAGCCCGCCCCGCCCTCGAAGGAATACGAGGCTGAGGAGCGCAGGCGCGTCTTATCGGGGTCGATGACGGGAGCGCCACGCAGGCGCGTCTTCTGGTCGCCCGAGACGGGGGCGGAGGCCTTGGAGCGCTTCTCCTTGATCTCCATCTCCGTACGCGGCAGGCCCAACTCCTTCTGGACGCGCTGCAGCCCCTGGCCAAACTCCATCGCGGTCTGGGTGCGCTCCTGCGGGTCGATCGCCATAGCCGCGCGCAGCACGCGCTCGAGTTCCGCCGGCGCGTCCGCGCGGCCCAGCCCACGCATGCGGCCACGCTGCACGCGGTTCGCAATCGACGCGGCAGAGTTGTCGCCGATCGGATCCTCGAAGGGGCTGCGCCCCGTCACGAAGGTCCACGTCGTCGCGGCCAACGCCCACACGTCCTGCAGGGGCGAGGCCGGGGAATTCACGTCCTGCTGCTCCGGAGGAGCCCACAGCACCGAGAAGCCGTCAAACGCGCCGACCTCCAACTGCCCCACCTTCGAGGCCACGCCGAAGTCGGCAAGCACCGGCTTACCGTAGGCGTCCAGCATGATGTTGGACGGCTTGATATCGCGGTGCACGTAACCCTGGCGGTGGAACATCTCCACGCCGCCGCACACCTTGATCATCATATCGAGGGCTTTGGCCAGCGACATCGGGCGCGCGCGCACCTGCGTGAGCAGGTCGGCGACCGGGCAATACTCCATCACCAGGTAGGCGCGGCCGTCTGCCGTCGTGCCTACGCCGTGCAGCTCGACGACCGCGGGATGGCCGGCCAACAGCGTCATAGCGTCGGCCTCGCGGTGCAGTTCCTTCGTGCCCCGCTCATCGCCCTGCGTACGCACGACCTTGATGGCGACCTCGCGGCTCGGCAGCTCCTGACGGTACAGGAAGACGTCGGCAAAGCCACCCTGGCCCAGCGGACGCACCCACTGGAAACCGGGAATCTCGGGGCCCCTCATACCCGCAACCGCTGGCGTCACGCCTTCTTCTCCTCATCCATCGTGCGCGCGATCGACGCACTCAGTCGCAACTTGCGGCGCATGCGCAGGGAGCGCAGGGACAGCGCGCGGCGCACGCGCGCCAGGAAGCCAGCCTTCTTGCTCACCTGGGTACGCAGGGAGCGCACCTGGGCCCACGCGTCACGCGCACGGTCACGCGAGGCACCGTTCGAGGCGAAGCTCGCGATATCCGCGTAGCGCGCGATCACCACGGGGGCGGGCACGTCGTCGCCGAAGCGGCTCCAGCCGTCGATGACGTAGCGGCCCGCGCCGGCCTCGGCCTCGTCGATCTCCACCGAGTCCGTCGAGCCGTCGTCGCCGTGGCGCACCTCGCCCGTCACCAGGGTGAAGGGGTCGCCCGGATCCTCGCCGAGCTCCCACTGGGAGGCCAGGGACCACGCGGTCTCCTGGCGCGTATGCCCCACGTCGATGCGCAGGCCGGAGTCCGCGGCCAAGTCCACGACCTCGTCCCACGAGCCGACCAGCGCGCCCACGGCGGCGGCACGGCGCCGACGCCTGCGGCGCCCCGCCTTAAACAGCAGGATCACCAGCGGCGGCAGAAGAATCAACAGGATGCCACCCGAGATGCCGGCGACGAGACCCCACGGGAAGGGCTCCGCCGGGGGCTCCATCGGGTCGGCGTTCTGGTCGCGCGTCGTCGGCGGCAGCTCCGCGGGAGCCTCCGGGGGCTCCGGGGGCTGGAGCACCTGCGGGCGCGGCACGCTCCGAGGCTTGGGGACCTGGGTCTGCGGCGTATGGTCACGCGGGGGCGTGGGATCGAAGACAGCCCAGACGCCACCCTCGAACTCGACCTCAACCCACGCACGGATATCCGAGCCGCGCAGAGTCGCGGGGCCGCCCTGGGAGCCGCCCTCGGGGTAGGCACCCATGACGACGCGGGCGTTCATACCCAGCTGATGCAGCATCAGGGCCATGAGCGCGGAGTACTGCTGGTCGTCGCCGATGAGCTGATCGTCGCTGCTCAGCATTCGCTCCAGGCGGTCCGTACGCACACCCGGGCGTGAGAACTGCGTGTTCTCGTTCAGGTAGTAGCCGTTGTTCGCCAGGTAGTGCTCGATCGCGCGCGCGGCAGACAGCGCCGTGGACGCGTTCTGGGTGATCTCAGAGACCTTCGTCGCCAGGCCCTCGGGCACGTTCTTATCCGTTGTGGACAGCGGCACGACCGACAGGGACGCCAGGTCCTCGTCGCGCACGGGTTCGGCGAAGGACGTGCGCACGTTGTAGGTCATCGTTCCCGCGGGGCCGGTCGTCAGCGCGGCGTTCGCCCACGTGTCCACGTAGAGGCCGTCCTTCTGGGCGGCGGAGCCCGCACCCGTGAACGCGATCTCCGAAGCATTACCGAGCACCGGCACCCACGGGCCGGACAGGCCATTCGTCGTCACGGTCACGAGGGAGTCGCCCTCGGCGCGGCCGGGAATTGTGGACTCCACGGGGATGTAGCCCGTGTGTCCGTCGCCCCGCTTCGTCGACATACCGAAGGTCGTGCCGTCGTACACGTCCATCGCCGCGATGCGCACGCGCTGGTTCTCCGGCAGGTCGGACACGGTCAGGAGGGTCTCGTCCTTCAGGTCCGTCGTGTAGTGGCGGAAGGAGGACAGAGGCGAGGGGTAGGCCTGAATGTCGAGGGGCGGGTCCACCAGGTCGCGGCCCACGATGCGAGTCCCGCCCGCGCCGAGGAACGCCGCAGCCGGCAGCGCGACGCCGACGGACACCGCGAGGACGGCGAGGGCACCCAGCAGGCGCGTGCCGACGTACACGGTCGAACGCGACTGTCGTACGGCCGTCGCTTCGCCGCCGCCCGAGGGGGAACGACCCACGAGGACGTCCTGCCCCAGCGTGATGCGCTGGTACTGGGCGGCCAGCGCCCACCAGGCGGCCAGGAGCGCCCACCAGGCCAGCACGGCCCACACGGGCAGCGCGTGGTGCGAGAGGCCGAAGAAGACCGAAATAACGCCCATGAGGACGAGCGGGATCGACCCGAGGACCGCGCGTCCGGAGCGGGCGGTGATCAGGCCCGCGAGGACGGCGCACACGAGGCCGCACATCCACGGCACGAGGGCCGGGCCGGAGTAGACCGACACGGGGGGCGTCAGGGTGAGCAGGTCCTTCCACGCACGGAAGGAACCCAGCACCATCACCTGCAGCGTCTTGCCCGTGGGCAGGAACCCGTAGAGGGCCTCGGCGCGCAGGGCGGCCGCGCTGCCCAGCAGGAAGTACGTAACGATGACGCTCAGGACGGTCGTCAGCGCGTCCCAGCGCCAGCGCGTCGAGGCGGCGGCGATCAGCAGGCCGCAGGCCACGCCCGCGCCCGCGGCGATCGCCCCCACTCCCCCGCCGAAGACGGGCTCGAAAGCCGCGACCGGGCCGGCGAACAGCAGGGCGAGGACGAGCAGCGACCAGATCGGCAGGCGCGTGCGGAACGTCGCGAAGCGCTGCGTGATCGTCAGCAGACGATTGCGGGTGGTCCTAGGCTTGGGTGCCGGCGACTCGCCCGCGCCGGCGGGCGTCTGATCCTGGGCTGCTGCCTCGCGGCGCTCGGTCGCCTCGACGGACGAGGCCACGCCCTCGTCCTGGGAATCGATGCGCTGAGCGCGGGGCTTAGTGTCGACGCTCTTGCTCATGCCAGGCCTCCGGCGACGATAATGCGCGGCAGGTCGTCCAGCGTCGAGCAATCCAGGAGCACACCACGGCCGAGGTCACGGCGGGCTCGCACGCCCTCCGCACCGATACGAATAATGGAGACCGGGACGTCGATCGGGGCCAGGCGCGCCAGGTGAGCGGCCTCCGTGTCCGTCACGTTCGGTCCAACGATAAGGGTGAGGGCGGAGACACCGGGACGCTGCGCCACTGCCTCGCGCACACGGCGCGCCAGGTCGCCGAAGGAGCGAGCCCCCACCTCGGAAAGGGCATCCAGCATGCGCATGGCGACGCCCGACGGCAGCCAGCCCTCGGTCGTCGTCAGCGACACAGGGCGCGATTCGCGCAGGTTCGCCAGGCCCAGGGAGCCGGCGACGGAGACCGCGGTCTCGAAAGTGTCGTGATCCCACGCGTCGCGCGACGTATCCAAGACGATCACGTGGTGGGAGCGGTGCGTCTCCTCGTACTGGCGCACGATGAGCTTGCCCAGGCGAGCCGTCGACTGCCAGTGCACCGCGCGGCGGTCGTCGCCCGGTTCGTAATCGCGCAGCGCGTGGAAGGAGACGTCGGAGCTGGAGAGCTTGCCCGTGGACACGCCCTCGACGTCCAGCTGGAAACCGGTCGCATCGAAGGGAACGCGCACGGTGCGCGGGTGAACGTGCAGGAGGACGGGCTCGTCCCACATGCGCACGCGGCGCAGCAGGCCGAGCGCGTCGGAGCGCACGGCGCGCGCGGGGCCGACGTTGATGAGGCCCCGGTGACGCGAGGAAATCAGGAACATCTCGTCCCAGGTCTCGTGAGCACCCAGCGGGGGCACGACGAACTCGCCCGTGCCCGTACCGATCGGCAGCTCGATGATGCCCGAGCGCACAGAACGGGCACGCTCGTTGCGCACCGAAATCTCGCCGACGGCGGTCTGGCCGGCCACGATGCGCTCGTTGGGGACGCGGATCGACACGACGTGCGGGGGACGCCACGCGACGCGCATCGCGGCGAGCAGCAGGGCAACGACACCCGCGAGAGCGCACGCCAGGGCCTCGACCCACTGGAAGACAACCGCAAGCGCGAGGCCCACGAGGGCGAGCGTGATCACCGCCCACCCGGTCGGGGTGACCGCGCCCACGAGAGCTTTGAGGGGATGCGAACGAACGGCCTGCGCCCGTCTGGGCGAGACCATCGTGGGGGTGTCCGTTCGCATCCCTTCCATCGCTGTATCCGGTGCCTCCTTACGCGCCGACGGCCGGTGCGGGCACCGACGTCAGGGCACGCTGGATGACGCCCTCGGCGGTCGCGCCCGAGAACGCTGCGTCGGGGTCGACGATGACGCGGTGCGCCCACACGGGCACCGCGAGGGCCTTGATGTCGTCGGGCAGGACGAAGTTACGTCCCTGCGCGGCCGCCCACACTCGGGCGCAGCGCACCATACCGATGGCACCACGGGTGGACACGCCCAGCAGCGAGGACTCGTCCTCGCGGGTCGCCTCCGCCAGCGCGGCCACGTAGTCGAGGACGGCGCGGTCCGTGTGGTTCGCCGAGGCCAGGGCCGCCCAGGCGACGATGTCCTTGCCCGTCAGCAGGGGCTTGAGGTTCTTTGAACGGTCGGGCGAGGCCGAGCCGTCGAGGACGTCGATCATCGCGGAGCGCGAGGGGTATCCGATCGAGGTCTTCATGAGGAAGCGGTCCAGCTGGGCCTCGGGCAGCGGGTAGGTGCCGGCCTGCTCGACGGGGTTCTGGGTCGCGATCACCATGAAGGGCTGGGGGGCGGGGCGGCGCACGCCGTCGACCGTCACCTGGGCCTCTTCCATGACCTCCAGGAGGGCGGACTGGGTCTTGGGCGACGCTCGGTTGATCTCGTCGGCCAAGACGATCTCCGCGAAGACGGGGCCGGCGTGGAAGACCCACTCGCCCGTCTTCTGGTTGAACATGTTGACGCCGGTGATGTCCGAGGGCAGCAGGTCGGGGGTGAACTGGATGCGCGAGTGCGTGCCGTCGATAACGGCGCTGATGGCGCGCGCCAGCGCGGTCTTGCCGGTACCGGGGGCGTCCTCGAGCAGGAGGTGGCCGCCGGCGAACATCGTCGTGAGTGCGAGTCGCACGGCCTGGCGCTTGTCCAGGACCGCCACGGACACGCCGTCGACGAGGCCCTTGAAGACCTGGGCGAACCTGGTTGCATCCTCAATGGAAAGGGTCATGAGTTGTCCTATGTTTCTCTTGTTGCTCGTAACGGGGAAAGTATGGTCGTCTTATTCGACTCGGCAGCTCTTCACGATGTCCCGCGCATTCAGCTCTCGAGCGGTGATTGCCTCCGTCAGGATACCCGGTATGCTCGGCGTGTCCCGAGAGAAGCGGAACTCGGTGTCCTGAGCGGGTCGCCCGGTGCTGACCGTGCAGATGAGCGTGACGCCCGATCCGAACTGGGAGGCTCGTTTGGCCGTCAGCGTCATCGAGCCGCATTCCTGCCCGTTCGAACACGTGGTTTTTCCGGTGAAAGTCGCGTCGATATTCTCAGCCGCTTCGGTGGTTGTGAAGGTGGCTTCTACCTGCCGGTGCGTCCCACCGGCACCGACCATTTCGACGACAACCGTGTACCGGTTGACTGGCGCCAGGCCCTGGACCGCCCACAAGGTCATCGGACCACTGAACGTCTGCTTAGTCGACCCCTCCATCCCCTTAATCCACACGCTGGTCTGCACGGGGTTGACGCCGGCGGGGATAGTCCACGACACGGACGCGCTGTTGATGTAGGGGGTGACCGACACGTTGAACACGGGGATCGACGTGTTGTCGTCGTCATCGTCACGGCTGCGCTGGCCGTTACCGACCGTGCCGCTAGCCGACGTGACCGGGCTCCAGACGTACGACCCGTCGTCCTTCTTGCCGCGCTGGCAGAAGTAGAAGGTCATCGTCGCACCCGGGGTGAGCGGGCCGATGTCGAAGTCGCCGCGGTCACCATTGTTGAGGCGCAGAGGGTTGCCGGGGGGCCGTGCACCCCGCCGCGCTATCCGCGTAGAAGAGCTCCAGGTCGGCGGCCGTGTAGCCGTTTCCTTCCTTCAGGCGGGCATTGGCGATGCGAAGCTTGCCCAGGGCGTTATCCGAGGGCGGGCCCAGGCGCGGCGCGTCGGGGGCCAGCGGCGTCGTCTTGGGAGGAGTGGGATCCTCGTGGACGACCGCCGGAATGACGTAGCCAGAAGAGGTCGCCGTGTCACCATTCGTGTTACTGACGGTCACGTACACGGTGAGGGCCACGCCGTAGGGAACAGTCATCTGGGTGGAGGTGGTTCCGCCCGAGACCGTCTTGGTGCTGCCGTTGATCGACACAATCGTCTGGCCCCATCCGGCGCTGCCGGAGCTACCCAGGGACCAGGTGATGGTCGCCAGAGCGGCGTTACCGTCGCGCTGCTGGGCCGTGCTGGCGCTCGTGATGACCGGCTGATCGGGCCCGCGTCGCGTCGCCTTCGGGGTGCCACTCACACCCGGGGACGCCTGGGAGTTACCGTTCGCGTTCGTGGCGACAACCGTGACGGTGTACGTCCGATCGTTGACGAGGTTCTTCACGGTGCACGCCTGCTCGCCGTTGGTCGTGCATGTGCTCGCCGCGGCACCTGCGATCGTCGCGTACACGGTGTAGGAGGTGATGGGCGAACCGTTGTTATCGGGCGCATCCCACGTCACCGCAAGCTGACCGTCACCGGCCGTCACGGTCGGGCCGCCCGGGCGATCCGGGACGCCGGAGAGCGTCACGGAGTTCGACTCCGCGCCGTCAGACTCGCCGGAGGCGTTCACTGCTTTCACGGTGAAGGTGTAGCTGCGGCCGGTCGTCAGGCCGTTCACCTCGCACACGGTCTCGGTACAGCTGGCGACCTGGCTACCGCCGCTGTAGATGCGGTATTCGGTGATGCGCTCGCCGTTGGATGCGGGAGCGTTGAAGGACACGGTGGCACCCGTCGGGCCTTTGGCCCGGGCAACCACGCCGGTGGGCGCGTCGGGCTTGCCCGTCACCGTGACGGTGATGATGCCCTGGACGACGCGCGAGGGGTCCTTGAGCTTGTCGTTGACGCGGTAGGCGACGGAGATGGTACCCGCCGAATTCGGCGTGATCGTAACGACCGTGCCGGACGTCGACGTGGTCGCGTCCCCCAGCGAGATTGCGGCACCCTCGAGAGAGATCGGCGTGTCCGGAAAGGGGTTGGTGGCCTGCGAGGCGACGTCGATGCTCACGGGGGTGTTCACCGAGGTCTTCAGCGAGTATGCCGGCACCTGGATGCGCGGCTTCGTGGTGCCGACGACCTCGACGGGGATGGAGCCGTTGACCGTGTTGCCCTGCTCGTCCGTGACGCTCACGGCGATGGAACCGGCGGAGCCGGCGGGGGTGTTCTCGGGCGCGGACACCGTCAGGACGGTGCCCGACAGCGACGCGGAGATCGTGTCGGGGGCGGAACCCATCGCGTAGGTGAAGGTTGAGACGTCCGTGCCCTCGGGGTCGCGCACGCCGAGCCTGAGGTCCTGCGTGACGGCCGCGCCGCCGGCCTCGACGCGGATCGCGGTCGGGGCGAAGGTGGGCGGCTGGTTCTGGGTCGCCTTGATGCGCACGGGCAGCGACAGGGAGGCTGTGAGCGTACCCGCGTCGGAGGCGTCGCCGTCCGCGACCTGGATGAGGAACGCGGAGTTGCCGCCGAAGGAGGCGTTCGCGGTCAGCGTCAGCTGCGTCGACGAGTCGGCGACGACCGAGTCCAGGCCGGTCTGGGCGACCGGGGAGGAGTCATCCACGAGGCGCGGGCTGCGGCCCGAGCGCGTCACCACGTAATCCGCCAGGTTGATCGTGCGCGAGGTACCCGCGTCCATCTCGATGGGCAGGCTAGCGGTGTTGAGGAAGGGCGCGGTCGTATCGCGGCCGGGCACGGTCACGACGGCGGAGTTGGTGAGTCCGTCGCGGTCCGTGATCGTGTAGACGACCAGGCGCATGCTGTCCATCACCGGGATGAGCACGTCATTGCCGTCGACGGTCACGCCAGATTCTGCGGTCGTCACGGTCAGCTCGTTGATGCTGCCGTCGGGGTCCTCGTCGTTGTCGAGGACCTTCACGCGCACGGCCGAGCCGTCGGTGGGCAGCTCCTCGTAGGACACGAAGTCATCGCGGGCGATGGGTGCCTTCAGCGGGGCGTCGTCCTGGACGTAGACCGTCACGGTGCCTCGGGCGGAGCCGCCGCGACCGTCGCTCACCACGTAGGACACGAGGTAGGTGCCGGCCTGCGAGGGCGTGTGCACCTGGATGGTCGAGGAGGACAGGACCTGCGGGTCGAGCTCGGGCGTGGCCGTTTCGAGGCTGTCATCGTCCAGCGAGAGCGGATCGCCGTCCGGGTCCACGTCGTTCGACAGGACGTTGACGGTCACCATGCGGTCCGGTCGGGTCAGCACCGTGTCGGGGACGGCGACCGGGTTCTGGTTGAGCGTCGGCGCGGCCGAGATACCGACGCGCACGCGAGCAGAGGCACGCCCGCCCTGGCGGTCCTCGACCGTGTAGGTAAAGGAGTCGGTGCCCGTGGCGTTCTGGTTCGGCGTGTAATCGATCCAGGTCGGGCCAACAGTCGCGTTGCCCAGCTGCGGGGACGAGCCGAGGCCGCTGAGGGTCACGGAGTCGCCGTCGGGGTCGATGCCGTCCAGGGGCACCGCGATCCGGGTGGTCTGCCCCGCGGCTGCCCAGGCTGTGATGTCGCGTGGACGCGGCTCCTGGTTCTGATCGGAGGCACCCATCACCTCGAATGTGACGGTGCTCGATGCGCGGTTGCCCGCGGAGTCGATGACCGAGTAGGTCACGTCCATGAGGCCGGGGGTCTGCCCAGCCTCGAGGCGCACCTGGTTACCCGTGACGAAGGGGGTTCCCAGGGCGGAGCCGGAGTCGTACTCGAGGGTCGACTCGACCTGGAGGTTCAGGCCGGCGGGCGAGCGGTCGTTCGCCAGGACCGACACGGTGCCCACGTCGCCGACGCGCACCTTCACGTGGTCGGGCTTGAGGATGGGCGGCAGGTCCGAGCGGTCCGCCGCTCCGGGGATGACCATCACGTCGGCCGTGGCCTCGCCGACGCCGTTGGACACGGTGTAGCTGAACTGCACCGTGTGCTCGAGGCCTGCGGGCGCGGTGACGCGCAGCAGGTGGCGATCGATGAGGGCGACCTCAATGTCCGGGGCGCTCGAGGCGTCCACGGAGACGATTGACAGCAGGCCGCCGGAGGGATCGTAGTCGTTGTTCAGCGGCGCGACGAGGACGGAGCCGCCCTGCGGCAGGACCGCCGTGTCGTTTTCGGCGACGGGGGGCTCGCTCGAGGGTGCCGTGACCTCGACGCGAATAATGCCCAGTGTCGTCGCGATACCGTCGGACACGGTGTAGGCAAAGGAGTAGGAGCCCGGCTCGGTCGCCCTAAAGTCGATGGTTCCACGATCCAGGTCGGGCTGGATCGTGGCGCCGGCGGGCGCACCGGAGACGGCCGCCAGGGTCAGCTGGTCGCCGTTCGGGTCGGTGTCGTTCTTCAACGGATCGAGGGTGACGGTCTCGCCCGGGTGCGCCTGGAAGAGGTCGCCGTTCGCAGACGGCGGCAGGTTTCCGGGCTCCTGAACGTCGGCGATCAGCTCGCCGCGGGTCTCGCCGCCCTGGTCGTCGGCGACCGTGAGAACGATCGACTTCGGGCCGGCCACGCCCCCCTCCTCGGTGATGGTGACGGAGCCATCTTCGGTGAAGGAGACCTTCAGTCCCTCGGGGGCCTCGGCGTTCTTCAGGTAGATGGGGTCGCCGTCGGGATCGCGCCAGTCGCTCAGGGCCTCGTACTGGATCTGGGCACCCGCGCCGATCTTGACGGTCGGGACGCGCAGCTGCGCGGGTGCCTCATTCTGATCGAAGGGGTGAATGGTGACGCGCACGTGTGCCTCGGCCGAGGCCTGGCCGTCAGAGGCCGCGTACGTAAACGTCGTCGAGCCGGCCTGGGCGGCTGACACGCCGCTGATCTGCAGGGGCTCGCCCTCCGCGCGCGACGGTCACGACGCCCCAGTCGGGCTGTGTGACCGGCGCGGCAGTCAGCACGTCGCCGTCGAGGTCAGAGTCGTTGTCGAGCACGGGCAGGACGGTCGAGCGGCCCGGGCGGATGCCAAACTCGTCATCCTCGGCCTCGGGCGGGGTATTTTCCTCGCGCTGCTGCGGGTCCGCGACCTCGTTCGTCAGCTCGGGGCTGTCCTGCTCGTCCTCGTTTTCCTCGAGCTCGTTTTCGACCTCGTCCCAGTTATCCATGAGGACCATGTTCGAGTCGGGCAGCCACACGCTGCCCTCGGCGACGTCGTTGAGGACGATGGCCTTGCGGTTCGTGCGGAAGACGATCTCACGTGCGGTCGAAAGCGTATCGACGACCATCTGCTTGTTCGCCGAAGGATCGTCGCAGGCGCGCATGTACGCGCCGCTGCCGGTCCACGCACCATACGCGCAGCCTTCGTGGCGCACGGGCGCGGCCGGGGTGCCGCTGACGCCGCCCTCGGTGGAGGGGGTGATCGTCGGGGTGCCGCCCGCCAGCGGGAATCGTCACGAGGGAGGTGGGCGTGGCGAGCAGGACCGAATCGGCCTTGGGGCCGGCCTGCTGGAGGACGCCGCCGGTCTCGACGCCGGCAGCGCTCAGATCGATCCGCTTGTTGTCGGGCAGGAAGAGCGTGTTGGACTCGCTGTCGAGGGCGACGACCCGGTCGCCGACGACCGTCATGCTCAGTCGCGCGTCCTCGGGGATCCCCTCCACCGCGGAAGTCTGCGCCTGATCGACCGCTCCCTGGCGCTTGACGGTCGTCAGCGTGCCCGAGGCGGCCAGAGTGTAGACGGAGCCGTCCAAAGCCGGTCACGAAGGCGCTGGCCCCCATGTTCGAGGAGAGGGCCGCCGCCTCGGAAAGGTTCAAGGGGCTGGGGTTCACGGCGGAGGTCGTCCAGAGGGTGCCGTCGGACGCATCGAGGACGCCGAGGACGTCGCCGCCCTGCATGACCGCGGATCCCGCGGGCAGGGGCCGTCGAGGGAGCCGAGGGAGACCTGGGTGACGTTAACGGGCGCAACCGTCGACGAGGTGAGGTCGGAGACGGTGACAGTCTCCCCGCCTGGCCGACATCAAAGTTGGTGGCCTCGGTACGCAGCGCGCCGTCGAGGATGCGGGCCTCGTAGTCGAGGTGGCCGACCATCTGCTTGGACTTGTTGGTCACCCAGATACCACCGTCGTTGACGTTGACCTGGGTCACCTCCGCGCCCTTGTAGATGACACCCGCGATGCAGAGCGCAACAACGAGCAGCACGAGGATGAACGCCGGCAGACGGCGCCTCGCACTGATCCGATTGTGTCGCGTTTTCGCGGACATATGGCCTCTCTCGATCGATGAGCAATACCCCATAAATAGTGTGGCACGACTACACCGCATGCTAATGGTTAACGAGAATCTATCAGATGTGCGATTACTTAACAACTAGAGGGTGGCCCATCGCTGTGCGACGGGCCACCCTCCCAGTGACTGGTTTGTCAGCCAAAGACAATTGGCGAGTAAATCACTCTCCATTGAAGGTGAACGTGCGGTCCTTACCCTCTCCAGAGACGCCAACGGTGACAACCTGACCGGGTTGCAGTTCTCCGAACAGGATGCGCTCGGACAGCGCATCCTCAATCTCACGCTGGATCGCACGACGCAGCGGGCGCGCACCCAGGACCGGGTCAAAGCCCACGTCCGCGAGCAGCTCGCGAGCCTCGTCCGTCAGCTGCAGGCGCATGTCCTGAGCCTCCATACGCTTGGCCAGCTTGGCGATCATCAGGTCGACGATGCGCGCAATCTCGGGCTTGGTCAGCGGCGGGAACACGATCGTGTCATCGACGCGGTTGAGGAACTCGGGACGGAAGTGCTGCTTGAGCTCCTCGGCAACCTTCGACTTCATACGGCCGTAGTCGTGCGTCGAGTTATCCGCGGTCTGGAAGCCCGTGAGGACACCCTTGTTGATGTCGCGAGTACCCAAGTTCGTCGTCATGATGATGACGGTGTTCTTGAAGTCCACCTTGCGGCCCTGCGAGTCCGTCAGGCGACCCTCCTCCAGGATCTGAAGCAGCGAGTTGAAGATGTCCGGGTGAGCCTTCTCGACCTCGTCGAAGAGGACGACCGAGAACGGCTTGCGACGGACCTTCTCCGTGAGCTGGCCACCCTCGTCGTAACCGACGTAACCGGGAGGAGCACCAAAGAGGCGCGAGGCCGTGTGCTTCTCCGAGAACTCGGACATATCCAGCTGGATGAGGGCATCCTCGTCGCCGAAAAGGAACTCGGCGAGGGCCTTGGCCAGCTCGGTCTTACCCACGCCGGTCGGGCCGGCGAAGATGAACGAGCCACCGGGACGGTTCGGATCCTTCAGACCCGAGCGCGTACGACGGATCGACTGCGCGAGAGCCTTGACGGCCTCGTCCTGGCCGATGACACGCTTATGCAGCTCGTCTTCCATCTTGAGCAGCTTCGCGGTCTCAGTCTGGGTGAGGCGCACGACCGGGATGCCGGTCGACATGGCCAGGACCTCGGCGATCTCCTGATCCCCGACCTCGGCGATCTCATCGGACTCGCCGCCCTTCCAGGCCTCCTCTTTCGCCTTGCGCTCCTCGGAGAGCTTCGACTCCTCGTCGCGCAGCGACGCGGCCTTCTCGAAGTCCTGATCGTCGATGGCTGCCTCCTTGTTGCGTCGCACCTCGGCGATCTTCTCGTCCAGCTCGCGCAGCTCCGGCGGCGCGGTCATGCGGCGGATGCGCAGGCGCGCACCGGCCTCGTCGACCAGGTCGATCGCCTTGTCGGGGAGGAAACGATCCGAGATGTAGCGGTCCGCCAGCTCGGCGGCAGCCTGGATCGCGGCGTCCGTGATGATGACGCGGTGGTGCGCCTCGTAGCGGTCGCGCAGGCCCTTGAGGATCTCCACCGTCTCGTCGACGCTGGGCTCCTCGACCTTCACCGGCTGGAAGCGGCGCTCGAGGGCCGCATCCTTCTCGATGTACTTGCGGTACTCGTCGTTCGTGGTGGCGCCGATCGTCTGGAGCTCGCCGCGCGCCAGCATGGGCTTGAGCATCTGGGCGGCGTCAATCGAGCCCTCGGCGGCACCCGCACCCACGAGCGTGTGGATCTCGTCGATGAACAGGATGATGTCGCCGCGCGTGCGGATCTCCTTGAGGACCTTCTTCAGGCGCTCCTCGAAGTCGCCGCGGTAGCGCGAGCCGGCGACCAGCGACCCCATGTCGAGGCTGTAGATCTGCTTGTCCTTGATGGTTTCGGGCACGTCGCCGTGCACGATCGCCTGGGCGAGGCCCTCGACGACCGCGGTCTTACCGACGCCGGGCTCACCGATCAGGACCGGGTTGTTCTTCGTGCGGCGCGAGAGGACCTGCATGACGCGCTCCATCTCGACGCGGCGGCCGATGACGGGGTCCAGCTTGTTCTCGCGCGCGGCCTGCGTCAGGTTGCGGCCGAACTGCTCGAGGATCGCGGAGTTGGAACGCTCGGGACCACCCGAGCCGCCCACGCCCGCGCCGACGGACTCGCGGCCCTCGTCGTCGCCGCGCTGGTAGCCGCTGAGCATCTGGATGACGGTCTGACGCACCTGCGCCAGGTCCGCACCCTGCTTGGTCAGGACCTGGGCGGCCACGCCCTCACCCTCCTTGAGGAGGCCGAGCAGCAGGTGCTCCGTACCGATGTAGTTGTGGCCCAGCTGCAGGGGCCTCGCGCAGGCTCAGCTCGAAGACGCGCTTGGCGCGCGGGGGTGAAGGGATGTGGCCCTCGACCGGCTTCTCACCCTCGCCGATGATTTCGATGACGGAGGCGCGCACGGCCTCGCCCTTGATATCCATCGTCTCCAGGGCCTTGGCGGCGACGCCCTCGCCCTCGGAGATCAGGCCGAGCAGCAGGTGCTCCGTGCCGATGTAGTTGTGCTTGAGACCGCGAGGCCTCGTCCTGCGCGAGCACGACGACCCGGCGAGCGCGGTCGGTAAAGCGTTCGAACATGCCTCTCCTCATTTCACGAGACGGGCACTTCGCCGAGCTCGGCGCACACCCGTCCCAGTTGACTGGTTACAGCCTACGGAAAGCTCCCGCGCCGTGCGCGCGCTCGCCCTGGGCGCAGGGACGAGG
Source organism: uncultured Sanguibacter sp. (assembly GCA_916438365.1). The sequence goes on along the minus strand of CAKAEY010000009.1, from coordinate 82,891 downwards.
CCGGGGTTGGATCACGGGGCGGCGGACCAGGGGCAAGGCCGAGGCGGGGGCAGGGAATGCACGGCAGCGACAGGCAAATCCGGGGCCACCGGGCGGGACCATTGAGGTCCGGCGGTCGCAGCGGGGGTTTGGCGTCACTAGAAGCGTCGCGACGGCGTGTCGCCGGCGTGTCGAGCCGCTAATGCTGCAATTCCCCCACAGCCGCATGCAATTCCCCCACGCCAGATTTCACTGACGCCTCAAAACGTTGGAATTGCAACGACCGTTTTTCAATGCTTGAAAGGTTGCCATGGGAATTGCATGCGACATTTTCGAGAAACCACACAAAGCGGCAATGCCGAAAGGCCGAGGAGTCAGCCCCAGAAGAAGCACTGCACCAGTTAGGGAGCATTACACCAGTTAGGGGAGCATTACACCACTTCCCAGCCGGTGTAATACCCCCTAAGTGGTGTAACACCACTTTAGGAACAAGCTCAAATGCGGCACCCCGGAGCGTTCAACCCGATCGGGAAGATTCAACCTGATCGGGAAGATTCCACCCGATCAGAAGGGGTTGAACCTTACCGATCCGGTGTAACACCCCATCGGTAACAAGCCCGAGCATGGTTCTGCACGACCTTCTCACCCGAAACAAGCACAGTCGCGACAGAACCCGCGATGCTACGCCTCGACGAGGACCGTGAAGGGCCCGTCGTTGACCAAAGCAGACCTCCATCATCGCGCCGAACTGGCCGGTCTCGACGTGCAGGCCCCGGCCTCGCAGGTCGGCGACGACCGCGTCGACGAGGGGCTCGGCCTCCTCCCCGGGGGCGGCGTGAGTCCACGAGGGACGGCGACCCTTGCGAGTGTCCCCGTACAGGGTGAACTGCGAGATCACGAGGACCGGGGCACCCACGTCGAGCGCGGAACGCTCGTCGTCGAGGATGCGCAGCTCGGCGATCTTGCGGGCGACCGTGGCCACCTGCTCGGGCCCGTCGCCGCGCTGGACGCCCAGGAGGACGACGAGGCCCTGGCGCCTCCCGCCCCGGCGGGCGTATCGAGGGCGAGACGTCCGACGACGGCACCGTCGACGCGGACCTCTCCCGAGGTGGCGCGCTGGATGACGGCGCGCATCAGCGCGACCCCAGGGCGGAGCCGAGGCCGCCGAAGCCCGTGGAACCGCCGCGCTGGCCGGCCTCGCGCGAGAGGTCGGCGCCCGGGCGGGTCTGCGGGGACACGGAGGACTTGCCGTGCACGGGCACGATCTCCTCCTGGGCGGCGGCGACGCCGTCAATATCGAAGACGGTCGTCACGGGCACGGCGCGGGCGATCAGCGCGAGGGGCTATCGGCCCCTCGTCCGCGTGGCGGGCCGAGGAGGTGACGACGCCGACCTGGCGTCCACCCACCTCGATGGGCGTGCCGGGCGCGGGCAGGTCGCCGCGAGAGCCGTCCAGCTGCAGGTAGGTGAGGCGGCGCGGGGGCCGGCCCAGGTTCAGGACGCGGGCGATGGTTTCCTGCCCGCGGTAGCAGCCCTTCGCCGTGTGGACGGCGGTTCGCAGCCAGTCCACCTCGGGCGGGATCGCGCGGGCGTCGGTCTCGCGGCCCAGGCGCGGCTTCCACGCGGCGATGCGCATGGCCTCCCACGCCAGGTACCCCGCGCGGCGGCGCGAGCCGGACTCGGGGCAAGCGGACAGCCACGCGGCCTCAAACTCGTCCGCAGCATCGCGTGAAACAGCGTGAAACATCATCGGGGTGCGCTCACCGGGATGACGCTCGCCCTGAAGTAGGCAGCACCGCCGTCCACGACACCGGGCCACGGATCCTCCCAGGTCCACAGGTGTCCGGGCAGGCCGGCCACGGACTCGGGCGTATTGGCGCCCGCGCGGACCGAGGAGAACACGGCAACATCGCGCTCCTGGGCGCTCACGCGCAGCGCGAAACGCATCGAGTCGAGGAACGCCACGAACCCCGAAAGATCCGAGCGTTCCACGATCAGGTGCAGCGCCTCCCCGTCGTCGCTCGCACCCGCCCAGTGCTCGACGCGCCCCTCGGGCGAGAGGATCAGCAGCTCGCGGCTCGCGCCGGGCACGAGGTCAGTGACGATCTGGGAGGCCAGCGACGTCAGCCATGTCAGCCGATCCGCCCCCGACACGGAGATGACGGCCAGGTCCGGGCGGCGCACCAGCGCGCGGCCGCCCTCGAGGGCCCACTGCTCCCCCGACGGATCCCCGAAGTGCGCGGTCGCACCGAAGGAGGCCACGGCCTCGTCGACGAACTCGGAGTCGAGCGGGGACTCAGACAAGGAAGCCGTCCTGGGAGTCGTCGATGCCTTCGATGACCTCGCCGGACTCAGTGGAGGCCTGCTCGGTGCGGTGCAGGCGGCCGGAGATCTCGACGTCGGCCTCGTCCTCGCCGTCAAGCGTGCGCTCCTGCGTCCACATGAGCTCGCCCGCGACCAGGCCGAACATGCGGCCCAGGTGCGTCACGCGGGTCGCGCCCACGCCGAGAGCGATCGCGTCGGAGACCATCTGCACACGCGGGCCGACGCTTACGCCGTCCCACACGGCGCTGTGGCCCTCGGTGGACGCGGAGGTCGCCGTGAACTCGCGGGAGTTGTACTGGCCGGGCGGGGGCAGCGGCGCGTCGGAGGGGGCGACGGAGACGTACACGGTCTCTTCGCTGATCAGGTCGCCCTTCTTGATTGCGGACAGGCCCTTCGCCGCGTCCCACGTGGGGTCGATCGGCTCGGAGGCGACGCCCGCGTACACGCGGGTCACCAGGCGCATCTGCTCGCCGACGACGTCACCGCGGATCTCCTCGATGACGGGGGAATCCTCGGCGGGTTCTTCCCGGCCGGGGGCTGCGGGGGCGGCATACATGCCCCCAGCCTTCCCAGGTTCCAAGCATCCACGCGACGGGAGCGACGAGTGCGGGCAGGTCAGCAGGTATCACCATCATGGCTCCAGCCTAACGCCTCGGGTGGACGTGGGCGCGCGAGCAGGGGCGCGCGCAGCTGGCAGCGAAATAGGGACGAGGCCAGGGTGCGGCCAGGCGGTCGCCCAGCCGTCATGGGGTCTCAGATGCCGCCGATGCGGATCATCGCGTAGACGGGCAGGGGCAGCGACGAGGAACTTCGCGGCACCTCGGCCCAGGACGTTGGCGAACTGCGCGGAGGACGCGCGCTCGCCCAGGAGCGCGTCGACGACCGACACGGCGAAGCCGACGCCGAAGCCGGTGACGCCGCCGAGCGTCAGGAAGGCGGCGAATTCACCGAAACGCTTAGCGATGAAGGGGAAGACGACGGGCAGCAGGTCCGAGGTCTGCCCGAGGATCCACGCGATCGACGCGGCGACGAGGCCAGCGACGATGCCGGTCAGCATCGCGTAGACGACGCCTGCCTTTGCGCTGCGTCCCGAGCGCGCCGAGGCCGCGCCGATGACGGCGATCAGGGCCGCCATGGGGACGATGACGGACCAGCGCTCGTGGACGGTCAGGGGAGACCCACATGGATCCGGAGGTGACGATGAGGAGGCCGGTGACCGACGAGGCGAGCGCGGCGCTCAGGGCTGTGGAGCCCCAGTGCTCGCTCGTGTGCCCCACGGAGTGGTCGCGAGGTGCGGGCGCATCCAGGATCGTCGCCGCGACCAGCAAAACCAGGGTGATGCCCGTCAGCGGCACGGCGATGTCGAGGTTCTTCCAGTAGGCAACGGCCATGGGGGTGAGCGCCCCACCCAGGGCGAGGACCGCCTGGGCGAGCCACGGCATGTGCAGGCGCGCCAGCGTCGGCCAGCCGAGGGCCAGCAGGAAGGATGCGAGCGCGACGATGGGACCGACACTCCAGCGAGACCCGGGCAGCCACCACGCGACGATGGTCGCCGCCGCAAGCAGGGTAACGGTGAGGGTACCGATGCTGTTGGGCACGTGCCGGGTGGCCAGGGTGTCGCGGCGACGTCCACGGCCTTGGCCGCTGCGGGCGCCGCGTGGGCGGGGTCGATGTCATCACGCTTCCATGGTCCCACATGTGCGCGCCCGACGAGGCAGGGGCCGCTCGCGCGGGTCGGCTCTCCAGGGCACTGGGCACGGAGTCGGACCCGCTTCACGCTGCCACGGCCTCGGCGAAGAGGTGCGCTGTGGCGCACGCCCCGTGTGGGTTGATGCACGCCGCCACGGGATGCGAGCCGGCGTTGAGCGGTCGTACAGTTGTGGAGCACGCCGGACCGGTATGCCCCGGGCTCCAAACTCTGCCGCTACGAGCGGCCTTCGCGCCGACAGGCGCATTCGGTTCGGCGTGCTTTGTCGTACATGCGCGCCAACGGTGGCGCGTGAAACAAGTGGGGGCCGGTGCTGCGTCGCAGCACCGGCCCCCACTGCCGTCTCAGTGAACCGTCACATGAGCGGGTAGCGCACGATCGTGGCCTCGCGGTCCGGGCCCACGCCGATGGACTGGATACGGCAGCGCGACAGCTCTTCCAGGCGCTTGATGTAGTCCTGGGCGGCCTGGGGCAGCTCGTCGAAGGAACGGCACTGCGAGATGTCCTCGCTCCAGCCGGGCAGCTGCTCGTACACGGGCACGGCGGCCTCGAAGCCGGCCTGGTCGAGGGGCATCTCCTCGGTGACCACGCCGTCGACCTCGTAGGCCACGCACACGGGGATCGTCTCGTAGCCGGAGAGCACGTCGAGCTTGGTCAGGCAGATGTCGGTCAGGCCGTTGATGCGCGTCGCGTATCGCATGACGACGGCATCGAACCAGCCGGTGCGGCGCGGGCGACCGGTGGTCACGCCGAACTCGCCGCCCTTGGTGCGCAGGGCCTCGCCGACCTCGTCGTCCAGCTCCGTGGGGAACGGACCCTCGCCGACGCGCGTCGTGTACGCCTTGGCGACGCCGACAACGCGGTCGATGCGGGTCGGGCCGACGCCGGCACCGGTGAGCGCGCCGCCCGCGGTCGGGTTCGAGGAGGTGACGAAGGGGTAGGTGCCGTGGTCGATGTCGAGCATCGTGGCCTGGCCGCCCTCGAAGAGGACGGTGTCGCCGCGGTCCAGCGCGTCGTTAACGACGAGGGACACGTCGCACATCATCGGCTTGATGCGCTCCGCGAAGGACAGCAGGTGATCCGACACCTCGGCGGGGTCGAGCACCTGCAGGTCCACGGCCTCGAAAATGGTGTTCTTGGGGGCCAGGGCGGCCTCGACCTTGGCGCGCAGCTCCTCGGGGTGGAAGAGGTCCTGGATGCGCAGGCCGATACGGTTCATCTTGTCGGCGTAGGTGGGGCCGATGCCTCGACCCGTCGTGCCGATCAGGTTGTTGCCGCGCGCACGCTCGTTCGCCTGGTCCATGAGGCGGTTGTAGGGCGGGATGATGTGCGCGTTGGAGGAGATGCGCAGGCGCGAGCAGTCGACGCCGCGCGAGGTGATGTCCTCGAGCTCCTCGAAGAGCACGTCCAGGTCGACAACGACGCCGTTGCCGATGATGGGGGTGACGCCTTCGGAGAGGATTCCGGCGGGCAGGAGGTGCAGCGCGTACTTTTCGCCGTCAATAACGACGGTGTGTCCGGCGTTGTTTCCTCCGTTGAACTTCACGACGAGGTCGGTGTGCTGGCCGAGCTGGTCAGTGGCCTTGCCTTTGCCTTCGTCGCCCCACTGGGCGCCGAGCACGATGACGGCGGGCATGAGTATCTCCGTTTAGTTGGGTCTGTTACGCGGGCGCGCGCAACAGACCCATCGTACCGGAGGAACGACGAGGCCGGGGCACCGGCTGGTCGCGTCAGTTTCCAGCGGCGACCAGGGCGACGCCCACGCCCCACGCGGTGGCGCTCGTCAGCGCGGCGATCAGCTCGATGGCGATCGTCCAGCCGAAGGCCTTGAGGGCGTGGAGGGTGGCCGTCCAGGCGCTCGCAGTGTCGCGGGTGCGCAGGTACTCGACACCGAAGATGGCGACGACCATGCCAAGGACGAGGCCGAGGGGCAGGCCGATGAACCATCCGACGACGCCGCCGACGGCGCCCCACACGAGCGTGGATTGGGGGATTCCCGCCTTGTTCATGCCGCGCGCGGGAATCACGTACTTGAGGACCGTTCCGAGGATCAGGACAACCGCCGCGATAGCGAAGATAATCCACGCGGCGCGCGTGCCGGTCATCCACGCCCACACGAGGATCGCACCCCCGACGACGGGCGCGGAGGGCCAGATCTGCACGACCGCGCCGATCACTCCGATGAGGATGACGATGCCAACGATGACGGTTCCCAGGACGCTCATGGCCTCATCGTATCGTTTTCGTTCGTCTGTGTGTTTCAGCAGACACCTCTTGCACTGATAACCTAGCTTCCTTACCCCGATCCCCAGGAGTGCTGATGGATATCACTCCCCCGCGCCTGCCACTGGATTCGCTCCTGAAGAGGCGCCCCATGACGGTGTACACCGTGTCGTGTCCACCGGCGGAGGCCGTCGCGCGCTGCGCACAGTTCTGGCGTGCCATCGGCATCAAGCGCGAGTCGACCACGATGTGCAAGCGTTTCGCGGACATCGGCTGGTCGGGCACCGAGGTCACGGTCATGCCCGGGCAGGTCACGGCCTCACGCAGACGCTTCAACGACACGTTCCTGGAACTTGGCGAGATCGCCCCGGGCCTCTTCTTGGGTGGCCTCGCCATCCACCTGTCAGCGAAGGCGGTGCGCGCGCAGCTGCGTCACCTCAACAAGACGACGATCATCATCACCGCCCGCCCGATGCCCGACGCCGAGCAGGCCTGCACCGAGCTGTGGTGTTTCCGCTGGGATACTGCGATTCAGCGCGCCCGCCCCGGCAAGGATCCGTTCGCCCGCGTCTTCGAGTACCTGCACACGGCCCTGCACCAGCAGGGCATCCTCCTGGCTCCCCCCGCGCCTCGTCGATGGTGAGGATCTGCCCGAGGACCACCCCCTCTCCCCCGCCAACATCGCCCAGATGCGGGGCAGCTTCCTCGATCCCGTCACCAAGTTCCTCCCGTCGAAGGAGCGGTCATGACCCCTGGTTTCTCACTGCGCCGGATTTTCAACCGCCGCAGGTACATGCGCGCTTGTCGCGACCGACCCGAACCAGGCGGTCGCATGCTGCATCAACTACTGGGCGTCGAGGTGGAGGAGCACCCCCCGTGGAGACGCCGGGGATGCGCGAGCAGCTCGCCCTGAACGGGTGGGTTGGCACCGAGATCGCAGACGGCCTCGATACGATGGGCGGTCTCTTTTCCACCGTAACTGACGCGATTGCGCGCAGCGACCTGTTCCCTCACTCCGCCTCTCGGCCGGCGGCAACGTCACGCCTTCAGACGTCGCGACTCCTGGTCGCAGCACGGCCCTACTCGGCCGAAGGGCATCTCGCAAGCGAGGTGTGGTGCTTCGATACTCAGGTGAGCCAGCGCAACACCCCCACCACCAAGGAAGACATCGGCAGCTATCTGCAGGACCTCGCCGTCACGTTGCAGCTCGACGAGCTGTTACTCGCGCAGCCCGCTCTCCTCTTTGAAGGCGACCTGCCGAAAGACCACCTCTTCGCGGGGCGGAACGTGATCGCAATGCGCCAAGCCGCCAAAAAGGAGTCTCGCCGCAGGCGCTAGCGCGCCCGCGGCGAGACGACAGACAGTTCGGAAGGCTCAGCCCTGCGTGCGCAGGGAGGCGACCTCGTACAGGGCGATGCCCGTGGCGACGGCCGCGTTGAGAGACTCGACGGTCGACGCGATCGGGATCGACACGATCTGATCGCAGGTCTCGCGCACGAGGCGGGACAGGCCCGCGCCCTCAGCGCCGGTCACGACCACGAGGGGGCCGTCCGCCAGCGACAGGCCGCGCAGGGGCGCGTCGCCGCCGCCGTCCAGGCCGACCACGAAGTAGCCGGCCTGCTTGGCCTCTTCGAGAGCGCGCACGAGGTTCGTCACACGAGCCACGGGCACGCGGGCGGCCGCACCGGCCGACACCTTCCACGCGGTCGTGTTGACGCCCGCGCTGCGGCGCTCGGGGATGATGACGCCGTCCGCGCCGAACGCGCCCGCGCTGCGCAGGACCGCGCCCAGGTTGTGGGGGTCCGTCACCCTGGTCGAGGGCGACGAGGAGCGGGTGGCCCAGCTGCTGCAGGGAACCGGCGATCAGGTCCGAGGCGTCGGCGTACTCGTAGCCGCGCACCTCGATGGCGACGCCCTGGTGGACAGCGCCGTCGGTCGCGACATCCAGGTCACGGCGGGTGACCTCGTACACGGGCGCACCCATGGTCGAGGCGAGGCGCACGACCTCCTCCACGCGATCATCCTTCACATTGTCGAGGACGAAGACGCGCTCAATCGGGACCGAGGCGCGGGCGGCCTCGGCGACAGGGTTACGGCCAGCGATCAGCTCGTGGCCGGGCTTGATACGGATCGAGGACTTCGCGCGGGCGCGAGCGATCGCGGCCTCCTGGGCCTCGCGGGCCTCGCGCTTGACCTTGCGCTTATGGGCGGGGTGGTAGGTGCGGTCCTCGGCCTTGGGGGTCGGGCCCTTGCCTTCGAGGCGGCGGCGCGAGTGGCCGCCGGTGCCGACCTGCGCGCCCTTCTTGGTGCCCTTCTTACGGATGGCGCCGGGGCGCCCGCTGTGTGAGGCCATGGTGTCTCCTCGTTTTCTCGTGAACTGACACAAGCGTACGGGTTTCGGGCCGCATCGGGGCCACAGGGGCGCGCGCGGGGGCCAAAATCACGATTGGGCAGCTCCCCACACAACTCGCACGTAATTTGGGTACCCTTACTTTTCATAGGTATCCAAAAAACCGCAGAATCCCAACGATCTGATTTCAACTCTTGAAATACGCGAAGGGGAATTACGTGCGACATTTCTGGGGAACCCTGCGATCACGGCGGCTGGCAGCACGACACCTCTCTCACACTCGCCTCAGCCTCGCAGAGGCCGCCGACCGGGCGTCGTCTCACTCCCGCGCGAGCATCGAGGCGATTTTCTCGACGGTCGAGCCGGAGCGGATCGTCACCTGGCGGTAGAAGTCCTCGCGCAGGAGACGCTTGTGGTAGGCGGTCTTGAGGAATTCCTTCTCGTGGAACTTGCCCCAGAACACGGCGTGCTCACCGAAGTAAACGGCCTCGTCCCCCAGATCCATGGCCTCGATCCGCTCGCGCACGTGGGCGCGATCCAAGCCTCGCGTAAAAAAGAGCGCGTCGCGGCGGGCGACCTCGCCGTGCCACCAGTCGGGCAGGTGGTGTAGCTCCTCGAGATAGTCCTGCGCCGTCAGGAGCGCCACTCGGATCGAGAAGTCGTAGCGGCTCGCCAGGAGGTCCTCGAGCCTTTGGGCCACGTCCTCGCGCGGGGCCTCGGCCTCGGCCTCGAAGAGGAGGTTGCCGCTGTTGATGTAGGTGCGCACGTTCGTGTAGCCCACGCCGGCGACCTGCTCGCGCAGCTCGCTCATGACGACCTTGTTTGTGCCGCCGACGTTGATGCCGCGCAGCAGCGCCACGTACTCCATGCTGATCCTCCCCATCTGTGGCGACGCCTCAGGCCGTCGACCTGACACCAGGGTAAGGCCTCGGCTCGCATCGAGCTGCGCGCCCACCGATTGAAGGGTTACCCCAGCCCGTAAAGAGGCCTAGCTGCCACCACTGCCCACCGCTCATCTCTCGCGGCAGTGGCATCAGCCCTCCTAAAGCACCCTGCCCACACTCCCAACCTCAATTTCGCACGTAATTTAACCCGGTCATTTTTCGAGATAGGCCACAAACGTTGCAATTCCAACAACCGCATTTCAATGTCTGAAATATGGGCATGGGAATTACGTGCGACATTACTGGGGAACCAGCTCGATTGGAAGCCGACGCACGAAACCACCTATCAACACACCAACACGCCGCTCGGACGGCGGGCCTAGCAACGACCGAAACAGCGCGCAGGCCGCTGCACCCGTTACGGGGCACGACACCCGTTATGGGCCGCTGCACCCGTTATGGGCCACTGCACCCGATCAGAAGGGGTGCAATGCCTACAGATCGGGTGCAGCGCACCCAATCACAAGAACAAACGCGGAATCAGCGAGACAATCGCCGACACGCACAAGGCCCCGGGAGCTCGCGCTCCCGAGGCCTCAGCTCAGCAGCAGCTCAGCCAACGCTCCAGGTGGCACCGTCGCGGCCGTCCGCGACGGTGACGCCGGCGGCGGCCAGGCGGTCGCGCAGCTCGTCGGCGCGCGCCCAGTCCTTGGCGGCGCGCGCAGCGGCCCGCTCCTCCAGAACGGCCTGGACCAGCGCGTCCAGCGCCGAGTGTTCGGCCGCAGCCGCGCCGGAGGCACCCGCGCCGATGCCGGCCTGTCCGCGCCACTGCTCGGAGGCGGGATCGAGGCCCAGCACGTCCAGCATGGAGCGGACCAGGACCTGCTCGCGGTAGACACCAGAAAGATCTCCAGCAGCCAGCGCGGCGTTGCCGGCCTTGAGGTGCTCGTGCAGACCGCGAGCGCGCCGGCGACGTTGAGGTCGTCGTCCATGGCGGCGACGAAGGCCTCGGGCAGGTCGGCGGGCGCAAGCGCAATCTCGAAAGCCGGAGCCTCACCGGCGGCCTCGATCGCGCGGGCCACGAAGGTGGAGAACTTCTCCCAGGCGGCGTGCGCGGCGGGCAGCGTCTCGGCGCCCCATTCGATGGCGGAGCGGTGGTGAACCGTGGACAGTGCCCAGCGCACGGCGACGGCCGGGTACTCCTCGGTGAGCGCGCCGATCGACAGGACGTTGCCAAGCGACTTGGACATCTTCTCGCCCTTGGTGGTCACCCAGGCGTTGTGGACCCACAGGCGTGCGAACGGCCAGCCGGCACCGTGGGACTGGGCCTGCTCGTTCTCGTGGTGCGGGAAGCGCAGGTCGATGCCGCCACCGTGGATGTCGAACTCATCGCCGAGGTAGCGACGCGACATGGCGGAGCACTCGAGGTGCCAGCCGGGGCGGCCGCGTCCCCAGGGGCTGTCCCACGAGGCCGTGGCCGGCTCGGACGGCTTACTGGCCTTCCAGAGGGCGAAGTCGCGGGGGTCGCGCTTGCCTGCCTCCACGGCCTCGTCGATCTGGGCGTCGTCCTCGGTGGTGCGCATGTCGGCCAGGCGCTGGCGCGTGAGCGAGCCGTAGTCGGCCTGGGAGTGGACGTCGAAGTAGACGTTGCCGCGCCCATCCGAGTATGCGTGTCCCGCGTCGATGAGGCGTTGGACGAGGTCGAGCTGCTCGGGGATGTGGCCGGTGGCGCGCGGCTCGTAGGTCGGGTCCTCGACCCCGAGGGTCTCGTACGCCTGCGTGAACTCGCGCTCGAATCGGTAGGCCCAGGCCCACCAGTCCCAGCCGGCCTCGGCCGACTTGGTGAGGATCTTGTCGTCGATGTCGGTGACGTTGCGGACGTAGGTAACCTCGTAGCCGCTGCGGCGCAGCCAGCGGATCAGGGTGTCGAAGGAGACGGCGGCTCGCAGGTGGCCGACGTGCGGGGATCCCTGCACGGTGGCGCCGCACAGGTAGATGCCGACCTTGCCGGGGGTGACCGGGTTGAGGGGCTGGATGCGGGCGCTCTTGGAGTCGTACAGGTGCAGCATGGCATCAATCCTACCTGGCGCGCAGAGGGGGCGGAGGAAACGGGCGCTCCCCGGGAGTATGTAACGAGGCCCGGGCCCCGTCAGGCGAAACGGTGCGGCTTCGCGGGTGGGGGCTCGGGCCTCGTCGAGTGAAAGAAAACTCAGGCGCCGGGGCGCACGCGTTCGCGGATGAGGGCCTTGAGGTCCTCGGCGGAGTTGGCCAGTGCCGTGACGCGCTCTTCGCGGCCTTCGATGCCTTCGAAGCGCTCGGGTACGGGCGGGAGGTGGCCGGTGGCCTCGAGGATGGTGTCGGCGAACTTGACGGGCAGCGCGGTCTCCATGACGACGAGCGGGCCCTCGATCTGCGGGCGCACCGCGCGGGCGACGTGGACGCCGTCGGCCGTGTGCGGGTCGAGGAGGTAGCCGCTTTCCTTTCCGTGCGCGCGATCTCGGCGAGGCGGTCAGCGTGCGTGGAGGTGCCGGAGATGAATCCGTAGGTGTCGCGCAGGGCGGCGAACTCGGGCGTGCCGGACAGGTCGAAGTAGCCGTCGCGGGTCAGGGCCTCATCGAAGAGGGCGCGGGTGGCGTCCCCGTCGCGGCCGAGCAGGTCGAAGATGAAGCGCTCGAAGTTCGAGGCCTTGGAGATGTCCATGGACGGGCTGGAGGTGGCCAGCGTGTCGGCGGAGGAGCGGGGGCGGTAGACGCCGGTGCGGAAGAACTCGTCGAGGACGTCGTTCTCGTTCGTGGCGACGACGAGGGTGCCCAGCGGCAGGCCCATCTGGCGGGCGATGTGGGCAGCGCACACGTTGCCGAAGTTACCCGAGGGCACGACGACGCTGACCTTGGACGAGGCGTCGGCCCCTTCCTCGGTGACGCGCAGCCAGGTGGCGACGTAGTAGCAGACCTGGGCGAGCAGGCGCGCCCAGTTGATGGAGTTGACGGCGCCCACGTGCCAGGTGGCCTTGAAGTCGGCGTCCATGTTGATGGCCTTGACGAGGTCCTGGCAGTCGTCGAAGACGCCGTCGACGGCGACGTTGACGATGTTGGAGTCGAGGAGGGAGAACATTTGGGCGCGCTGGAAGGCGGTCATGCGGCCGGCGGGGGTGAGCATGACGACGGAGAGGCCGCGTCGGCCGCGCAGCGCGTACTCGGCGGAGGAGCCGGTATCGCCGGAGGTGGCGCCGACGATGGTGAGCCAGTCGCCGCGGCGGGTGAGTTCGTATTCGAAGAGCTCGCCGAGGAGCTGCATCGCCATGTCCTTGAAGGCGGCCGTGGGGCCGTTCGAGAGGTGGGCGATGTGCAGGTCGGTGCCTTCCAGGGCGTCGACGGGGACGATCTGGGGGTCGGAGAAGGCGGGGGTGCGGTAGGCGCGGGCCGTGATCGCGCTCAGGTCGTCGGCGGGGATGTCGTCGACGAAGAGCGAGATGATGCCGGCGGCCATGGCCGCGTAGCCGTCCTCGCGCAGGACGATGCGCAGCTCGTCTAGATCGGAGCGAGACAGCGTCGGGTACGCCTCGGGCAGGTAGAGGCCGCCGTCGGGGGGCGAGGCCTTCCAGGAGGATGTCACTGAAGGAACGGGTGGGCGTGTTGGGGCCGCGTCGGGTCGAAATGTAGCGCACGGGTCGATCCTATCGGAGAGGGGGCGTGGCCTGCGAGGGCGCTCGTTCCTCGTCACATGCATGGACGAGGCCGGGGCGCAGGATCGGGGGAAGCTCCCCCTGGGCGTGTGGTACAAACGTGGTGTGAGCAACGACTTTTCCCGCTGGGCTCCCCCGGAGGCGGATTCCAGCCCCGCGACCGGAGCCGAGCCGACGACGCAGAGTACCGCCGAGCACTCGCAAGGCAGCGCGGCGGGCAACTCGGGCGTCGCCTCGTCGTTGAAGCCAGTCCTGGGTTCGCTCGTCACGGGCGCGACGCGAACCACGGCGACGCCCCGCTCGTCAGCATCTCACGACGAGGCCTCGTCCCCCGCGAGCGCACCCCGGAAGGGCCTTCGCCCTCCGCGCAGGAAACGCGATCCGCAGCGCCTCGCTCGCAACGCCTTGTACGAGCGGCTGCTGGATAAGAAGGTCATTATCGGTGCGGTCCTCGTGGTCGTCGCTCTTGTTCTCGCTCTGCCCAGGCTCATGGCGCTCGCACCTTCCTTCAGCAGTGTCACGAGGGGCCCCATCACCGTTCAGGGGTATCAGGGGTCGGCCACCAACACGAACGTTCTTTCGTCGAACTGGGCCGCGGGCGTGAGCGTCGCATGGACGTTGCCCGATCCTCGTAGCGACGTGGGGCAGGAACACAGAACGAGGACCCGGCTGTTTGCCGATGGAACGACGATCTACATGGCGTCTCTGTCCGATACGAATAGATCGTTCTCGATCGCGGCCATCGATGTCTCTTCCTCGACACCTTCCGTGCTGTGGACATCGTCGGATGCTTCTGTGCGGATGACACATGAAACGTCGAATTTCAGCATTGTTTCCGCCGGCCAGTGGCTGATCGTCGGCAACATCCTCGTCTCGAAGTCGACGGGCATTCAGGCGGAGGGGCCGTGGGAGGACGACCAGCCAATGGCATTGGTCGACGACGTCCTGGTGACCTGTTCGGGCTACGAGACCTGCTCAGGGTGGACGTATTCCTCCGGCTCGTGGAAGCGCCTGTGGCAGGCCATCACGGGGCATCAATCGAATAACTCCAAAGTCCGGCAGCTGGAGGTGCCCCCCCACAATCGGTTCAGGCGAGGATGCCTCCGTGATCGTGCCCGTCGATGACTACAGGAACCTGCAGATCATCAACGCCCACACGGGTGTCGTGACGACGCTCGGGGCTGAGGGCCGTTTCAAACAGCCCTCGAGCCACACCGCACTGTATCCGACAGCGGATGGCCTGATCCTGGACAAAAAGGCCAACCAGCTCGAAAAGTATGATGTCACTGGCACGTTCATCTCTGCTTTTGACCGTAATACCAAGAACAAGGTCTACACGGATGACGGCACCGTGCCGACCCTGAGTGACCTGGAGGCGTTCTTCACCTCGGGTAAGACCCCCTGGACGACGGGCATGATGGAGGCGAGCGGCGACAAGTGCGAGGTCCTCACCTGCACACGACGGCCGGTGCCGCAACCTACTCTGCGGAGGGAATGAAGGGGATCGCAGACGGCTACGGGAGCTTCTGCCTGTTCGCGCCCACGCACGCGAGAGCGAGCGCCGACGGGGCGGCCGCGTTCGTTCAGAAGACCGGATACAAGGAACAGAGCGTCTATTTCTTCGACATGGCGAACAACAAGGTGTACACCTCGACCGAGTTGACGGCTGCGCAGAACCTCACGTGGGTCTTCGACGACCTGCTGGTCGGGGTGACAGACGAGGGCCTCATCGCCTTCACGCCGACTTCCTCGTGACGCTACCCTGATTCCATGACTGATCTGCCTTTCCGCATCGGCCAAGCGGTCGACGTCCACGCGTTCGCCGCACCCGACTCGCCGCGTCCCCTGATGGTCGCGTGCCTCGAGTGGCCGGGCGAGCGCCCCCTTGAGGGTCATTCGGACGCGGACGTGGCCGCACACGCACTGTGCGACGCGATGCTGCTGGCTACCGGATTGAGCGAGCTGGGCACGGTGTTCGGCGTGGATCGCCCGGAGTGGGCGGGCGCTTCGGGGCGCGCGCTCCTTCAGGAGGTTCGCCGCATGACCGCCGAGGCCGGCTGGGTGCTCGGCAACGCGACCGTGCAGGTGGTGGGGAATCGGCCTCGTATGGCCGCTCGACTGCCCGAGGCCTGCGCGGTCATGAGCGAGATCGCCGGGGGCACGGTCACCGTGTCGGCGACGACCTCGGATCACCTGGGATTTACGGGCCGAGGCGAGGGCGTGGCCGCGCTGGCAAGCGCCCTCATGGTCCGGGCCACCCACGCGACCAACTAGACGCAGGCCCCGCATCGATACGCACGCCCTGTCGCCCGCGCGGGCCACGCAGCTGACCTGGGTGTACGACGACGTGATCATCGGCATGACCGAGGACGGCATCAAGGCGTTCGTACCGGCGTCCTCCTGAGGTCACCATCCGATTAACACACCGACACTGCCGTGTGATAGAAACTACCCATGAGCAATGATGGTCATCCGGGCACGAACACTCCCCCGCAGGCCGAGCAGTGGGTGCCGCCGAGCGGGACGCCCCCAATCCCCCAACCCGCCAGTGCGCGGCCCCACGCGAGGAGACGCGGGAGGCCAGTCCTCCTCGCGGCTCTGCTGTGCGTCATCGTCGTTCTGGCCGCATTCTTCGGCATCCGTCAGCTCACGCAGACCCTGGGGGGTCAGGACCCTCACCATTCATTCACCTCCACCCCTACCGTCGGCTACTCGGGAGCGGCGACGAACACGGGATCGATCTCCCCCGCCTGGGCCTCGGGCGTCGAGACGGCGTGGAAGATCCCCTTCCCGTCCTCACAGTACGGCCCCCGCGCGATCACGACCGTGGAGGACACCACCCTGTACACCATCTTCGAAGACCCCAATCCCACCGCCCGCCAGGTCACCGCTGCGGCCTTCGACATCTCCTCCAAGCAGCCACGCGAGCTGTGGCGCACGACGGGCCCCCGCCCCGAGTCATTCGGGCGACCCAGCTTCGTGTCCGACGGGGATCAGTTCATCGTCGGCAGCATCGTCATCGACAAGGCGACGGGCGCCCAGTCCCTGGCCCCCATGGGAGGGGTCGGAGGCGCTCGCGGCCATTGATGGCATCGTCGTAGCCTGCGATACGAAACAGGCTTGCTCGGGCTGGACGCAGGAGTCCTCCTCGTGGGTGCGCCGGTGGGAGACAACCACAGCCCGCCAACGGAGTGGCCTGTCCACCTCGGCCATGCTCACGTACCCCAACACTCCCGTGATCGGTGCCGGAGAACACCAGTCGGTTGTCCTGCGGGTGGACTCGCCGACGCACCTGGCGCAGCTGATTGATCCGCGAACCGGGCGGGTCACGGACGCCGCCTCTGCGAGCCCCTTCAGGGATAGGGACAACAACGTGGTGTCTTTCGCCATCGCCAGCGATGGGCTCGTGGCTTTCAACGACGACGTGTTCGTTAGCTACGACGCCGACGGCTTCATCACGGGCACTCATTCCTATGAGAAGTCGCTGAGAACACCGACGCGCGACGGACGCGTGCCCTCCACATCGGAACTCACCGATTTCCTGGTCGGAGGACTGCCCGCGTGGTCGAATGCGGTGGTCACTGCCCAAGCGGGGGCCGTCGCCCTCACGGTGACGCCGAGCGACGGAAGCCCAGCATTCGACCTTGATCCCGCCAACAACGACCAGTACCACTCCAGCAACTTTTGGCCCGAAGAGGTCCGAGCCAGCGCCGACATGTCGGTCGTGTACGTCGAGTCCGTCGAAGCCAATACCACGGGTAACCGGTTCTTCTTCGACACGGCCAGCGGCCAGGGACATGGGTCGGCGGAGTTCCACGACGCGAAAGACCTCTCGTGGGCCTTCGATGACCTGGCCATCGGCGTCACGATCGACGGCATCGTGGCTTTCACCCCCAAAGCCTCGTGATGTTCCAACCCACGAACACCTGCCCGCGAGCCTCCAGCCCGAGCGACGACAGAAATGACACTCCCATGAGTACCAACGCCCCCCTCTACGGGACTTCCACGAGAACCACGCCTACGCTGCACGGGCGCTTCTTCCTGACGGGCGTCGCGCTTGTCGCGAGCCTCGGTGCCTTCCTCGCGCCCTCGCTGAGCACGAGCGCCCACCAGCTCCCCGGCCCGGCAGCGACCCCGCCTCCGCACATCACCGGATCGGAGCAGGAAACGAATCCGGACGTGACCGGCTACCGGGGGGAGCGCCACCAACACGAACGAGCTCTCCAGCGCGTGGGCCTCGGGCGTCTCGACAGCGTGGATCCTGCCCACCAGCGACACTCTCCTGCCCGCGCAGCTGATCGCAGAGGGGTCGACCCTGTACGTGCTCACCTACGGCAGCGGGAGCCAGGCCGTCGCCACGGTGTCTGCCTACGACGTATCGGGCAGCGAGCCGGTCGCCCAGTGGACCACGACCGGGCCCCAACCGTCCCGAATTCGCACCGAGGCGTTCCCGTCCTCCGTCTCGACCTCGGAGGAGATTCTGCTGAGCGGCATCATTGTCGACCGGTCTACCGGCGCCCAGACGCAGGCGCCCTGGGGTTCCGACCTGCCGATGGGGGTGGCAGGCGGCGTCCTCGTCACCTGCGACACCTTCAGCTCGTGCTCCGGCTGGTCCCGCGACTCGGGCGCGTGGACGAGACTGTGGTCCACGACGACCTCACCCCAGCGCCGCGCGGGCCTGGCCCACTCGGGTCTGACGGCTCCCGCGAGCGCCGTCATCGGCAGCGGCGCGGGCGCTGCCGTGGTCGTCCCGGTCGACGAGGCCCACCAGGCCCCGCAGCTCATCAACCCGGCCACGGGCGCAGTCACGACGCTCGGGGAGGCCCCCTCCGCGGCAGGCCCTTCCGTCTCCCGGATCACGCTGGCGAGCGACGGAGTCCTCGTCGCCGGCGAGAAGGAGAGTACTGCCTACAACACCGCGGGCGAGGTCGTGGGCACTGTCGGGGCCGGGTGGACGCTCGACCATTTCCCGGCGTCAGACCGCGCTCTCCCGACTACGGCAGAACTCAGTTCTTTCATGACGCAGGGCGGCGCGCAGTGGACGACAGCCACTGTGGAGCGGCCTATTCGAAGGACGTCAACGGTTATCTCCTGGTGGTGAGCCCGACCAGCGGAAATTCCAGCCGCACGATCAACCCCGGTGAGTCATTCTCCGACCACGCGATGACGGATCCTTGGTCCGCCACGCAGGTGCGCGCCAGCGCAGACGGCAAGGCGCTGTTCGTCCAGTGCTTGCCATCGACCCCCACCGGTCCCTTCTTCTTCGGCGTGGAACGCGAGATGACCTACGTGTCGCCGGAGCTGGACGAGGCCACGAACCTCACGTGGGTCTTCGACGACTTGCTCGTGGGGGCACGCAGCGGCGAGGTCATCGCCGTGACGCCACGGACCCCGTAAGCGGTTCTCTACACGACTCGTCCCCGACGCCCGAGGCCTGCTCATTGCGGTCACCGACGAGGGCATCGCAGCCTTTACACCGCATTCGTTCTAACGACAACGACAGACACAACACGAGAGGACGAGGACTATGACCGCCGACCAGCGCGCCGATGCGAACGACATGACGATGGAGACTCCTCGTAAACGAGGCCACGTATTGATCATCGCCGCCGTCGTGGTGGCAACGATGATCGCAGGCTACGGCCTGGCCCGAACCTTCCTCCCTGTTCACGAGGACAAACCAACGTACGCCAACGCCTCCCATGTGTGGGCGGATTCGTCTCCGGTGGGCTACCACGGAGATGCGACCGACACGCACACCCTGTCCTCAGCATGGTCGTCGGGGATCGCCGTCGCGTGGAAACTTCCCATCGGCCAGTGGACATCATCTCTGCCCCCGCGCCTCGTCACGGACGGCACGACCGTCTACGCGCTCGTCTACGGCCTGGAGGGCACTGCCCCATCATCAGCGACGATCATGGCGTACGACGTGTCCGGCACCGATGCACGCGAACTCTGGCAGACGAGCGGCCCGCAGGCTCCCGCCATCCGAGCCACGCCCAACCCCGCCTCCCTGACCACTGACACGCAGCTCCTGATCGACGGGCTCGTGGTCGACAAAGCGACAGGTACCCAGTCTCAGGCCCCCTGGGGAGACGCTCTGCCCATGGGTGTTGTCGACGGTATCGTCGTCACCTGTGACACGCGCGAGTCGTGCAGCGGGTGGACAGAGCAGGACGGGCAATGGACGCAGCAGTGGAGCACCGCGACCTCGCCGCAGCGTCACGAGGGCCTGCGTACGTCCGACATCACGCACCCAACCGATGGCGTGCTCACTGCAAACGGGCGCTCGTCGGTGCTCGTTCCGGTTGACGACGAGCATTACACCCCGCAGATCGTCGACCCCCACACTGGCGATCTGACGACTCTGGGAGACTGGCCGCCCAAGGGCGAGCGCGATATTCCTCGGATCATCGTTGCGAGCGACGGCGTGTTTATCGTTGAGGATTATCGAACGGTGAGCGCCTATGACGCGTCGGGGTCCTTCGTCGAGACGTACGAGGTTGAATTCAACAAATTCCCACCCACGGATGATGGTCACATGCCCTCGCTCAAGGAGATCAAGGCCTACGCCACCAAGGACATGCCGGTGTGGACCACCGGACAGGTTTCCATCTCCTTGGACCACGAGCACGACGAGTATTGCCTGTCTGTGCGTCCCACCGGCGCCACCTCCTACCCGATAGTTCACACCAGAGGCGTTTCCTACTTCGATGAAGCGGGTTATGGTGCTGTCGTCCCCACATATTCGCGCATGAGTGCTGACGCGTCCGCGCTCTTCGTGAAGGGAAGCGGCGAATCGCAGACCACTGTCCATTTCTTCGATATCACCAACAGCACAACCTACGAGTCCGAGGAACTCAACGATTCTCAAGCCCTCGCGTGGGTCTTCGACGATCTGCTGATCGGGGTCACGGGCGACAGCCTTGTCGCGTTCACTCCGGCCACGTAGCGACCGATAAACGACGCGTCCCCGACGCCCGAGGATCACTCGGCTGCGTCGGGGACGATGTGTGTGGCGCAGGACCCTCGGGGACGAGGCCGGGGCGCGCCTGGACGGCCTCGTGCCCCTGGGCGCTTAGCCCTCCATGTGGTGGAGCGTCGCGCGGTCCGCCTTCACGGGGATCGTCAGGGCCAGGCCGAAGCCGAGGATCAGCATGATGCCGAGGATGCCCCAGTAGGTGTAGTCCTCGCCGGCGGGGGTCACGGCCTTGCCGATCATGAGGAAGAGGCTATACATGGCGGGGGCCATGAAGGACACGGCGCGGCCGGTCGTCGCGTAGAGGCCGAAGACCTCGCCCTCGCGACCGGCGGGGATGATGCGCGACAGGAAGGAACGCGACGCGGACTGAGTGGGGCCCACGAAGACGCACAGGGCCAGGCCCAGTGTCCAGAACACGATGGGGCCGCGGGCGTGCAGGAAGAAGACGCCGAAGCCGGCGACGACCATCGCGGACAGCGACAGGATGATGACCTTCTTCGGGCCGATCTTGTCGTCGACCCAGCCGAAGGCGACGGTCGCCAGGCCGGCGACGATATTGGCGGCGATCGCGAAGATCATGACCTCGCCCGCGCTGAAACCGAAGGCCGTCTTGGCCAGAACCGCGCCGAAGGTGAAGACGCCGGCCAGGCCGTCGCGGAAGACGGCGGAGGCGATGAGGAAGAAGAGGGTGTGCGGGGCTTCGAAGCTGAGGGTGCGAACGGTGCGCCACAGGAGCTTGTAGGAGTCGAGGATGGACTCGTGGTCACCGCCGGTGTGCACCTTTTTGGGCAGCGGCGGGTGGAGGATGACGGGGATCGCGAAGCCGCCGAGCCACAGGGCTGCGATCACCATGGAGATGCGGATCGGCAGGTACTCGTCCGTGGGCACGCCCAGCAGGTTCACGCCGATGAGGCCCACGTAAAGGATGAGCAGCAGGACGATGCCGCCGATGTAGCCGGACGCCCAGCCGAAGCCCGAAATCTTGCCGCGGTCTTCCTTCTCGCCCAGGTGGTTGAGCATCGCGTTGTAGTTCACCGAGGCGAACTCGAAGAACACGTTACCCAGGCCGAGCAGCGCAATACCCAGCATGAGGGCGCCGCGGGGCCCAAGGACCGACTCGGGGTGGACGAAGTACATGGCGAGCATGCAGGCGACGACCAGCCCGGTGAACCATCCGAGCCAGACCCCGCCCCGGCCTCGTCGATCGGCGCGCTGGCCGGTGATGGGGGCGAGGAGGGCGATGAACAGGCCCGCGATCGTCATGCCGTTGCTGAGCCAGGTCGAGGCGGTGCCCGAGTCGGTGAAGACGCCGTCGCTGGTCAGGTAGGTCGTGAACACGAAGGTCGTGGCGACCGCGTTGAAGGCGGCGCTACCCCAGTCCCAGGCCGCCCATTCGACGACTTGGCGCGTGATCACGCGGTGTGGGGTGGTGGGCGTTGTGCTCATGGGATCGGGCTCCTTCGATGGGGAGTGCTCGGCGACGCGTGTGCGTCCAGGGTGAAACTACCACGTTTCGCGCTTCACGCTCTCCTCGGGCCGCCCCAGGAACGAGGCCGGGGAACCGCCAGCGCGTCCTGACCGCATGTCATATGCTGTCCACATGGCAGAGATGTCCGTTAACACGCACCCCGATGTAGCCCCTCCTTACCTCTACATCCCTGTTTGGCTAGACGAGGAAGGACTCGTCCAGATATCGATTGCAGACGGAGCTCAGAAGGAGAAAATTCTTCTCGCATACACAGCACTCGATAGGCTCCTTGACGCGCTTGGCGATGAGCAGCCTTGGGCCGCCATCCCAACTGCCCAGCTGTCGACAATCAAGGAAGAAACTGGCTACACACACCTCGTTGTCGATCACTTCGTCAGCGACATCATAAGGAAGATGAGTGAGTATGAAGGGTGACCTAAAGGTCAGCACCGACGATTTTCTGGCCGAACTCAAGCAAACCTACACCATTGCAGCGGCAGGATTGGATCGCTTGGCTCCCACCATGCCACAGGAAATCGACGCCGGAATCGCAACATTCATCATTACAGATATGCTTGGCGCTCTTTCAACTGATGCCAGCACTCTAACACTCATGCTTGGTGACACACGCGATTCCCTCGAAGCATTAATCTCATCTTTTGAACAAAATGAAGCAGACACTGCCGCAGCATTCGATAACATAAATAAGCAGGCGCAGGCATGACTGACCAAGCAGCAATCGACACCCGAATTTACGGCGACCCCGAAGACATTCGCGCAGCGGCTGACAAATTGTACACAATTTACGAGGCCCTCTATGAACTCTCAGATCAGTTTAGGAACAGACTACGGACGAACTTTTACGCCTGGAATGGAGAAGCTGCGCATAGCTATGACGATGCAGCCGTCAGCATGGGATCCAAAGTCCAACAGCTCACAGACCGCTTCTACTCTGCGTACGAGTCACTACGCGCTTACGCTCAACAACTCGATTATCACTATCGCGATATGCAATCGATTCGCGAACAAGCCGAATACGCTAGCCTAGCCATTATAAATGACTACGACATATTGCCACCAACCCCAATTCCAGAACCAACCCTGGGAAAGTGTTATGCAGAATCTCCCTACGGCACCCCACCTACAATTGGCCCACAAATAGGAAGCCCCGACGGCAAGTTCTCACACAATGAACAAATTGAACTTTATAATAAGCTCGAACAAAGAGTTCAGGATGTACGAGACGATCTCGAGCAATGGGTAATCAAACATGTACGCTCAGTTCAAGAAGAGTGTATAACCTTAATATTTGCACGCGTCGTCAATGATGGAGCAGATGGACTCATTCGCGATCCATGGCAGCTGCTACCCGAAGCTGCTTCAACCCTCTGGGACGCAGGAACAGCACACTACGCTTCACTCCTTAAAGACTGCATCGTCCAGCACTACAGAAAGTGCAGCTTCAAAGCAACTCGCAGCCGCTATCTCTGATGCATCTCTTGGCAAATTTAAAGCCATGCCTGAACAAAGGCTATCTGCAATGCGCGGAATTGGAGAAGGACTATCCAAGAGCGCTACGGTTGTCGGAGTTGGAATGCTGGGTTATGAAGTAGTGACATCAGATACACCGGCTCAGAAGGCAGTGACCGGTGGGGTGGGGTTAGCAGTCGGCACATTTCTAGGCGGCGTTGTGACCGATACGGTTATTGGCATGGCTGGTGGCGCGGAGGCAGGCCCCCTCGGAGTTGCAGCTGGTGGAATTGCCGGCATGATAACCGGTGTTGTAACCGGATTAACCACAGAAGCACATGCAGACACCCTCTACGAAAAGATTCCCCTCGAATACCGGGATCGTGCCGACGCATTTGTCTCTCACCTACCTTACTACATGTTTGGAGGATCATGGTAAAGTCCAACAATTTGTATAGCGTATCCGATGCTGACGAACGGCTATCCAAGGCACGCGCAAATTTTTTTATCGCCGCCGTTGGCGCTTTTTGCGCGGCCTTCTTTTTCTGTTTCCGCAGCTTTTTCCCAATCGCCTACACGTTTTTATTCGTCGCAGTCCCGATTCTCCTCGCTCTCACTTCCCTCACACTCGGCGTCGCCGAGATCCTTCAACAGCGCCGGGGAGTCCTCATGCATGTCGAGTCGGAAGGAATCGCCCTCTACCCCTTTATTTTTCCCTTCTACGCTTCGTCGATCAGCTCCGTGTTCTTGATGATCTGCGGTCCCATCACACTCCTCTTGTTCCTTATTCAGCCTAATTCTGTCATGAGCCTAATCCTGGGATTTTCCTATTCGTTCCTCGGATACACAATGTTCAACGTGACAGACTATCGTCCCTCACGCATCCACCGGTCACCGCTGATCACACTCGGCCCCGATCACCTGTCGATTCAGCCCCTCCTGCACGACAACCCGACACGCATCCGCTGGGATCGCAATCCCCAGATTGAGGGTTTCGAGCTTTTCGTCACCGCCAACGAGCCGCATCAGTTGATGCACGTATCCACCCGCAACTCCGAGGAGGCGCTCGTTTTCGAGATGAGGGGGATGCCCATCTGCTACTGGCAACTCGCGCGGCTCATCAACCACTTTGTCGCCCATCCCGAGGATCGAGCAGCGCTCGGAACACCGCAGGGCCCGCAGCTCGTCACCGACATCCTAACGGCGGGCTAGCCCATGCTCCCCCTGACACTCATCCGCCGACCTCTGACCCCGAGCCAAGCAGACGCCATCATGCGACGAGCATGGATCGTCCCCGCGTGCTTCTATGCCGTCGGAGTCGCGGCAGCACTTGTCCTCGTCGCCCTCATCGCGCTCGGCTTCCCCGCCCTCGGCCTACGTTACGGGCTCGCTATCGTCTGCATTCTCCTCGTCGCCTTCATCCCAGCCGCCGTTGCCTACGCGCGCGCACCCAGCCGCCCACCGCGGGTCACTGCCACCACGACGAGCCAGGAGGAGCGCACGGTCACCGAGCTGCTGCTCACCGGGGACGCTACATTTGCCCGCAGTCGTAACGCTGGATTCGCATGGGGACTAAGTAGCATTGCTCTTTGCCTCATTCCTCTCGCATTCTCGTCGAGCACAAAAAATGGCTTCCTCATGTCACTCGGCGCGGGTGTCTTCATCATCTACCTTCTCGTGAAAGTGCCAGGTCTGTATTTCCCCCAACCGCGTGATGTCAAGGTACAAAAGTTCCTTCTATTTCCCGAGGGTTTTGCCTTCGCCGAGAGAGACCTTCTCCTTCGGATCAAGGATGTGAACTGGAGTGATGCGACCGGCATGGGCGAGACCGTCAAAGGCTTGACCGCCATCCACTGGACCTCGGATGGCGAGGACGGTGTCACGTGGCTGCACTTAAAGGATCCGGGACTCTCCTACGTCGCCTTCGAGCGACTTATCGACTATTTCGCCTCCAACCCCCGGCGGCGGCGCGTTCTCGGCACCGAGACCGGCGTCGACGTGGTGCGCGCGCTCCTGCGAGGGCAGGACCCGGACGCCTGAGCGCGGGTCTGTCGCTGGAAGCACCCCCACAACGAGGCCGGGGAACCGCCAGCGCGTCCTGACCGCATGTCATATGCTGGGATGTCACCCAGGAAGGAGGCTGATGATGGCAAACGGCGCACCGCTCAGTGTTGCCGCCGCGGATAAGCGCCTGCGCAAGGTGTTCTACGGGTTTCAGGCCGCGTGTTGTTCCATCTTCCTAGGCGTCCTCGCACTTATGACGGTAAGGCGCCTACCACCGGGTCTCGCCCTGTTTTTCGCGGGGTTCTTTATTCTCCTGGGGATTGCTTTCTTCCTCATTGGCCTCGTCGAGCTAGTGCGGCGCTCCATGGGCGTGAAGGTACATGTCGAGGATCAAGGGGCAGCTCTCTACCCCTCGCTCGGCGCGCATCGGGCACGCAAAGCCATGGCCGCCCCTGGGATCGGCTGCGCGCCCATTGCGCTCTTCATTGAGTACGCTTTGGGGGACTCGATCGTTGGCTTCATCGTGACCGCGGTTGGTGGCTGCATTGTCTCGGGGTTGTTTTTCTTAACATTCGTGGATTCTCCCTATCGCCGGGATGCTATCCACCAGGGGCCGCTCATGCGGGTCTCTCCCGAATACTTTGAGATCCACCCCCTCACCGACAAAGAGCCGACGTGCATCCCGTGGGACCTGCATCCCAGCATCACGGGCGGCCACGAGGACACCACTGCCAGTGGCCCGTGCTTGTTCGTTCACGTGTCGCTTGACGGCCTTGAGGAGGACCTGGTCTTTGACATGACGGGAACACCCATCAAGTTCAGTCAACTTGCGCGCCTTGTCGCCTACTTTGTGAACAAGCCGAAGGAGCGCGCGAAGCTCGGCCTGCCGGAGGGCGCCCGACTCGTGCGTTCGCTCCTGACGGCCCCCTGACGCGCGCAGCCACTTGGAGATTTCACCAACCGGCCGATACCCTGACAGTGAACCCACGGGAGATTGAAGGAAGATGCTGCTTACCTACAAGTACCAGATAAGCCCGAATGGGGCATCGCTAGCAGTCACGCTCATCTATGCTTTCTGCGCAAGCATCGTCGCGCTGGGCTGGATGACCGTTGCCTGGTTGGCACCCCTGAGCATCTTCGTGCTCGGTGTTGCCTGGCTTACCGGCATGGCGTTGTCATTGTTTTACTTCGCCTTCGCTTTGGCTCGCAGGATTCGTCGGGGCCCATCCCTCGCGCACTCCGACGGGGCCGTGTCCGTCGCCTATCTGAGGCTACCCATCAACGTGAACACGTTGTTCTTCTGCACGTGTCTGTCTCTGTTCCCCTTCGCCCTCATCGGATGTGCGCTGGAGCGAACCTCGACCTTCTCTCCCAACCTCACTGCCCTGCTACTTGCCCTCGATGCCGTTACCATCGTGAGCGCCAGCGTTATTTCTGTGATTGCCGTGGTAGTACGCAGCCGCTCCGCATACAAGCCCAGCAAGATCCACGGCGGCCCAATTCTAACGTTCACCCCAACCTACCTAGAGTTCCACCCCCTACCCTCCCCCACACCGATCCGCATCCCCTGGGATCAGGCCCCCTACGTCACAGCCATCGACTACCCGACCGTGAGGGCCGACGTCATTCAAAGGGCGCACATCATGACCACGGCGAGCCCGGTGCCGACGCTCATTGACATCACGTGCCTGGACTGGACGCAGGATCAACTCCAGCGAACCATCGGTTATTTCGTTTGCAACCCCGAGCGCCGTGGCATCCTGGCCACTGCGGGCGGCGTCGACGTGGTGCGCGCGCTCCTGCGAGGGCAGGACCCGGACGCCTGAGGGGCGCTTGCCCACGTTTGGAGACGTCCGGGGGCGGTGGGAACGAGGCCGGGGAAGCTCGCTTGACTGGCGTCCCCGGAGGGGTCAGGCTCACGTGCGCTATGCTGGCAGGGCATGACCTGGGCTGGGCGCTCGTCTCCCTGCGAGACCACCGCCGCCGTTGACTTCAGAGAGCAGGCACTGATGCTGACCAACAAATACGACGCGCCCCTGAATTCAGCGGCGGTGTTCGCCCTGACTGTTCCCGCAGCCCCTATACAGCTTCGTGGTACTGCTCAACCTCTTTCTCCTCTGGCTCTCCCCGTTTTCCATGCTCATCCTCGTGATTTTCCTCTTCACTGGCCAAGCATCGACGCGTTTGTACTACGCCGCGGAGCTGTTTCGGAGGATTCGCCGAGGCCCGGATCTGGCGCTCTCCAACGGGGGCGTTGGCCTCACGCCGATGATCGCGCCCATCAAGCTGGTGACCGCGGACTTCATCCTGCTGGCAGCGATGTTCCCTCTCTCCCTGGTCGCGTGCGCGCTCACGCACAGCCCGGTCCTGCCGTCCGCCTCCTCCGCAACCGGCGGTGCTATCAGTACGCTGGCCATCGGCCTGGATATAGTCACGGTCGTCTTTGGTCTGGCCGCGACTGGAGTCGCCCTGTTCATTCGGCGAGGCACCGCCTATCGCCTCAACACGATCCACCGCGGCCCGATCCTGACACTCACCCCAACCCACCTGGAGTTCCACCCCCTGCTGGAGGCCGAGCCGGTCACCATCGCCTGGGATCGGATGCCCTACCTCGCGGGCATCGACCTCGTCACCGTGAAGAGGGATTCCACGAAGAAGGCGCGCATCACGACCACGGGCAGCCCGGCACCCACGACGATTGACATCACGTGCCTGGACCTCACGCCGGCACAGCTCCAGCGCCTCATCGGCTGCTTCGCGTGCCGCCCCCAGTATCGCGGCGTCCTCGCCACTGACGGCGGGGTCACTCTCGTTCGGGCACTCATCGACGACAAGCCCGCCGGCTGGCCTGCCTGACGGGCGAGCAGCGTGCCGCGGGTGCGCACGGCCGGTCGGGGTTGGCCTCCGCCCCCCTTGACGCGCATCCTGGCGCGCGTGGGGCGCTCTCGGAAACACCCTGATCGCTTCAGTCCGCCTGCTCCTGGTCGGCGAGCAGCCGCGCGAGCGCCAGGTCGAGGGGGCGCGTGACCTTCATGGATCGTTCGTCACCCGCGACCGTGTGCACGGTCCCGCCGATCGCCTCGACGAGGCCGGCGTCGTCCGTGGCCGCCCGGGCCTCGTCCACGCCCAGGGAGGCACCCGCCTCGTGCGCGCGCGTGAGCACGCCCCAGCGGAAGCCCTGCGGAGTCTGCACGGCCACCATGTCGGAGCGGCGAGGCGTGCCGACGACCACGCCGGAGGCGTCCACGGTCTTGAGGGTGTCGGTGACGGGCAGGACCGGGATGACCGCGCCCGCACCGCCGGCGACCGCGTCGATGACGCGAGTCGTGACCTGCGGGGGCGTCAGGGGCCGCGCCGCGTCGTGGACGAGGACGACCGTGTCCGCCTCGCACCTCCCGAGCGCAGCCAGGCCGAGGGCCACCGACTCCTGACGCGAGCGATCGGAGCCAGCGACGACGGTCAGATCGTCGATATCGGACAGGGCGCTGCGAAATTCCTCGATCGACGAGGCCGGGGCCGTCACGACGATCGCGCCCACTCCCCCGGCGCGTAGGCCGCGGGCCGCCCACCAAACAAGGGGGCGACCCGAGAGTTCAACAAGGGCTTTCGGCCCCTCGCAGCCGAGGCGAGAGCCGGAGCCGGCGGCCGTCAGGACCGCGCGGGCCTCACTCGTCGACGGCATCTTCTTCGACTTCGATGCGCCCCTCGGCCAGGACGGCGTCGAGGCGCTCGGCGGCGGCGGACTTTTCGATATTGCGCGCCAGGGCCAGCTCGGAGGTGAGGATTCCGCGCGCCTTCGTCAGCATGCGTTTCTCGCCCGTGGACAGCTTCTTCAGGTCGTCGCGGCGGGTCAGGTCACGCACAACCTCGGCGACCTTCACGATGTCGCCGGTGGCGATCTTCTCCTGGTTCGCCTTGAAGCGGCGCGACCAGTTGGTGGGTTCCTCAATGTAGGGGGCGCGCAGGACGGAGAGGACCTCCTCAAGGCCGTCCTCGTCGACGATGTCGCGAACGCCGACCATGTCGACGTTTTCGGCGGGAACCTGAATCTCAAGATCACCCTGGTTCACACGCAGCTTCAGGTACGTCCGTTCCTCACCACGAATGGTTCGCGTCATGACCTCTTCGATCGTGGCTGCGCCGTGGTGCGGGTAGACGACCGTCTGACCGATTTCAAACGACATGGATGGACTCCTGGATGCTTGCGTGGATAGCACAACTATTCTACCAGCTGGCGAGCAAAACCGACCCATACAGTGTGAAAGCTCAAGGTTACACGCATACAAGGATCGACACAAACCAACTTCAAGCACGACCGCAATTCGTCCCAGCATGCGATCCTGCTCACGGTTAAACGTGCACCATATGGACGGGCATCACACCCCAAAAAGGGCGGTTTTCCGGGCATGACGGAGCCCCGGCCTCGTCAGCATCAACGAGGTCGGGGCTTGACGTCAGGTCACTTGCCCTGGTTGGCGACCGCGGCGATCTTCGCCTCGGCCTCGGGATCCAGGTAGGTGCCGCCCTTCTTGATGGGCTTGAGGGTCTCCTCGTCGAGCTCGTACACCAGCGGAATGCCGGTGGGGATGTTGACGCCGGCGATATCCTCGTCGGAGATCTCATCCAGGTGCTTGACGATGGCACGCAGGGAGTTGCCGTGCGCGGCGATCATGACGGTCTTGCCGGTCTTGATCGCGGGAACGATGGCCTCATCCCAGTAGGGCAGCAGACGCGCGATGACGTCCTTGAGGCACTCGCTCATGGGGACAGGCTCGCCGGCGTAGCGGGGATCCTGATCCTGCGAGAACTCGGAGCCGGCCTCGATGGCGGGCGGAGCCACGTCGAAGGAACGGCGCCACAGCATGAACTGCTCTTCGCCGTACTCGTCGCGGATTTCCTTCTTGTTCTTACCCTGGAGCGCACCGTAGTGACGCTCGTTGAGGCGCCAGTTGCGCTCAACAGGGATCCAGTGGCGATCGGCAGCGTCGAGGGCGAGGTTCGCGGTCATGATGGCGCGACGCAGCATCGACGTGAACAGGAGGTCCGGGAGAACGCCGGATTCCTTGAGGAGCTCGCCACCGTGGGTAGCCTCCGCGCGGCCCTTGTCCGACAGCGGAACATCCACCCAACCGGTGAAGAGGTTCTTTGCATTCCATTCGCTCTCGCCGTGGCGGAGCAGCACCAGTTTGTAGCTCATGTCTCCATTGTCCCACAGGTGGAGGCACCCCTCATACATCCCGTGGGGTTGATCACGCCACAGCTTGGACACAGAACCACGTGGGGACGAGGCCCCTCCCCCAACACCGCGACAGGAGGCCCCCTATTCTTACGCAGACAAAGACCCCGGGCGTACCCTGATTACCCCCTGAGTTGCCCTCGGAGTACCCCTGAGTTCCTTGATATTCCGCGGTTTTACATGATTACCGGAACAGTGTGTTCCCCTCATATTTTCCCGTACGGTTAGGTTCATGATCATCACACGACGCACCCTGACAGCCTCCGCTCTCGTCGCTGCAACCACGCTCGCTCTGGGCGCCTGCGGCTCCTCGAAGCCCCAGACTCCCGCGGCTGCGCCCACCGCCGAGGCCACCACGGCTGCCCCCACCCAGTCCGCAACCCCCGCCTCGGTTCCGACTGTCCCGGGCTACCGCCCCGGCGAGATCCCCCCGATCCCGCTCTTCTCGGTTCCCGCGATCGACGTGTTCGCCTCGAACGCGGATAAGGCCGTCGTCCAGGCAGCTTCCACGTCCCTCGCCTCCGTTCCGGGCGTGACGGTCTCCCCAGCCAAGTGTGACGGCACGTCCCTGGTGTCCGGCTCGACCGTCCTGGGCGGCGACGGCTCCGCCGTCTCCTCCAGCGACAAGGGAACGGTCGTCAACGACGGCACCGGCTCCGGCGTCATCACCGAGGGCCCCATCTCCATCATCTACGGCGGCGACGGTTCGGGCACCTACACCAACGCCGACACCACGGTGACCATCAACGTCAAGGCCGACGGTTCGGGCACCTACTCCACGACGACGACCAGCATCATCCTGAACGGCAATGGCGGCGGCAACTACTCCAATGCGACCGCCATGGAGTCGATCATCAACAACGGTGACGGCTCCGGCCAGTTCTCCAAGGGCACCGTCACGATCATCAACAACGGCGACGGCACGGGCAGCTACACGGACGATAAGCTGACGATCCAGAACAACGGCGACGGCACTGCGACCGTCAACGGTGCGACCGTCAAGGACGCCCCGAAGGTTGAGAAGGTCGGTAAGCTCGGCAAGTTCCCGCCCGTCGAGTCCCTCAAGCCCGTCGAGTCCTGCGGCACGGTCATCACCCTGGAGGACGGCGTCCTCTTCGACTTCGGCAAGTCCGACATTCGCCCCGATGCCGCCCAGACCCTGAAGAGCCTGGCGGGCGTGCTCAACAACGCGAAGGTTCCCACCGCCCACATCTACGGCCACACCGATTCCATCTCGGACGAGGCCTTCAACCTCCAGCTCTCGCAGGAGCGCGCGGACGCCGTGTCCGCGGAGCTGAAGAAGGACGGCGTGAGCGCGATGCTGGATGCGACCGGCTACGGCGAGTCGAAGCCCATCGCGCCCAACGAGAACGCCGACGGCTCGGATAACCCGGCTGGCCGTGCGCTCAACCGCCGCGTCGAGATCTTCATCCCCGCCTTCTAGTACCCTGATTATTTTGACCAATTGATCAATATATGAAAGGGAGACACCATGTCCCTGAAGTGGCTCTTCGCATTTGAGGGTGTAGGTGTTGTGGGCGGGGTTGGGCGTGTCGTGGCCGGGTATGGGTCGAGGTCTTCCGATGATGGGGGTTCCGACACCGTCCATCTGAAAGACCTCGACATGTCCAATACTATCTTTGATCGCCCTGATCTGAGCGCGTTCACGCGCCTGGATGGCTTGGGGTTGGAGGTGACGGGTCAGCGCATTGAGGCAGACCATGCAGTGTTGGCTTGCCGGATTGCTGGTGAGGACCGGTGGTGTCGACGTTGCGGGTGCCAGGGCATTTCTCGTGACACGGTGGTCAGGCGCTTGGCGCATGAGCCCTGCGGGTGGCGTCCCACGATCTTGCATGTGAGCGTGCGCCGCTACCGGTGCAAGACGTGTGCTCACGTGTGGCGTCAGGATATGAGTCAAGCGGCCGATCCACGCGCGAAGCTCTCACGGGCGGCGGTGCGCTGGGCGCTCACTGGGCTGGTCGTCCACCATTTGACGGTGGCGCGCGTTGCCCAGGCCTTGGGCGTGTCCTGGAATACCGCTAACACTGCTGTCCTGGCCGAAGGAGAGCGCTCACTGATCAACGACCCGACCCGGTTCGAAGGCGTGCGCGTCATTGGCGTGGATGAACACGTGTGGCGCCACACCCCATACGGCGACAAATACGTCACCGTCATCTTGGACTTGACGCCCGTCCATGATCGCAGCGGCCCCTCCCGGCTGTTGGATATGGTCCCGGGCCGCTCCAAGCAGGTCTTCAAAACCTGGCTGGCCTCCCAGCCTGCCACGTGGCGCGAGCGCATTGAGATTGTCGCGATGGATGGATTCACCGGGTTCAAAAGCGCAGCCGCCGAAGAACTCCCCGGCGCAAGGGCGGTCATGGACCCCTTCCACGTCGTGCACCTGGCCGGTGATGCTCTCGATGAATGCCGCAGACGCATCCAGCAAGAACTCCACCACCGGCGCGGGCGTGCCACGGATCCCCTGTACAAGGCCCGCCGTATGCTCCACACCAGATCCTGCCTACTCACCCTAGGCCAGCAGTACCAGATACTTGACCTGTTTCCGGCGACGAGCACATCGCCCTCGAGGTCACCTGGAACGTCTACCAGAACATTATCGACGCCTACCGCGATCCCAACAAAATCCGCGGTAAGGCCCTGATGCAAGCCGAAATAGCCTGTCTCAGCGACGCGGACGTGCCACGCTCCCTCACAGAGATCATCACACTGGGCAGGACACTCAAACGTCGAGCCGGGGACATCCTGGCCTACTTCGACCACCCCCACACCAGCAATGGCCCCACCGAAGCCATCAACGGCCGCCTCGAACACCTACGCGGCTCTGCCCTCGGATTCCGAAACCTCACCCACTACATCACCCGCTGCCTCCTCGAAACCGGAGGATTCAGACCCCAACTACACCCCCAATTATGAAGAGCCCCTGAAGTCCTTCCTTCCCGCCGCGGCCGCCCTGGCCGTCGCCACCGTGGCCCTGACCGGCTGCTCCCAGACCGCCAACGTCTCCG
The DNA here is from genome assembly GCA_916438365.1 of uncultured Sanguibacter sp. Next base: position 49,552 of record CAKAEY010000009.1, on the reverse strand, counting down.
GCGGCGACTCCTCCGCGCCCGCGGCTTCGTCCGCCCCCGAGGCGTCGAGCAACCCGCGCACGGACACCAAGACCGACGCCTCCACCGACTCCGGCAAGTCCGACACGTCCAAGGACTCCGGCAAGTCCGATGCCTCCGGTACTTTCACAGTCGACGAGTCCAACGCGCACGTCGAGATCCCCGCGGGCACGAAGACCGTCGTCATCAACGGCTCGAACAACCACATCGAGGGCGAGGCCGTCTCCGAGATCACGATCAACGGCTCCGCGAATGCCGTCGATGTGAAGTCCGCCAGCAAGGTCTCCTTCACCGGCTCCAATAACGCTGTCCAGTACGAGGACGGAAACGCTCCTCAGGTTGGCAGCGACTCGGGCGCGAACAACGTCGTCTCCAAGGACAACTGACATCCGACGCACCTGAGGGGCGGCACGCATAACGCGCGCCGCCCCTCAGGCGCATGAATAAAGAATTGTGGGCGCGCCTTTCGGCGCGCCCACAATTGCGTCGTGAATCAGGCGTGGGCCTTGCGGTAGGCCTCAACGATCGGAGCGGGAATACGACCACGGTCGGACAGGTCGTGTCCCTCTTCCTTCGCCCAGGCGCGAATCTTCGCATTCTCCAGGCGCTGCGTGGGGTTGCCGGCGTTGCCACGGCGGCGGGTCGAGCCAACCTTGCGGCCAGCCTTAATGTAGGGCTGAATGGCCTCGGCGAATTCCTCGAAGTGCTCGCGGCTCAGATCAATTTCGTACGACGCGCCATTGAAGGCGAAGCGAACGGTCTGATCGGCGGGGGTGCCATCGAAGTCGTCGACAACTTCGACAATCTTCTTCGTCTTTTTCATGTATTCATTCCTCTCGAAGTATTTGGATTCGCTGATGAGTTCAGATGCATATTGCACTGCAATTAGAGTAACGCAATTCAAACAATTCCGATCATTCAATCATTCATTCTGAGAACGTGACGTGCGCGCAGCACCGATTTATACCTGGGTCTAATTGAAAGTTATACTCGTAGGCAGCCCGAGGCCGTTTTGACCTCACCCACACGCATCGAACGAGGAGACCCAGTGAGCCGAGCACACCACCCCCGAGCGGCGGCCTGGGAGCTCTACTTCACGACGACGGCTCGCCTCACCGAGCGCATCGAAGCCGCCCTCAAAGTGCCAGGCCGGACTGTCGATGCCCGAATATTCCGTGCTTCTCATGACCGACCGCGCCGGCGAGGAAGGCGTGCGCCCCTCCCGCCTGGCCCACCAGGTCGTCTTCTCACGCTCACGCCTCACCCACACGATGAAGCGCCTCGAATCCCGAGGCCTCATCGAGCGCCGCCCGTGCGAAGGCGACGGCCGCGGAGGCCTCGTCTTTCTGACGCAGGCCGGCAAGACCCTCTTCGACGAGGCCGCCCTGGTCCAGCGCGACGTCATCCGCCGTCTGTTCCTCAACGACATCACGCCCGAGGAAATCGACATGCTCACCGGCCTGTTCACGCGTGTGAGCGAGCGCCTCGACGCCGACACGCCATGTCCGTAAGCACGCGCCGCTTTGCAGTCGCAACACTTCTCACCGGTATCATCGCCGGCCTCGTTGGCCTGGCGTGCATCCATCTGCTCCACTGGATTCAGGCGATCGCCTGGGACATGCACGGCGGCACCCTCCTGGAGGCTGTCAGCGCTGTTTCTCCCGCCCGGCGCGTCGGGGTCTTGACGCTCGCCGGAATCGTCGGCGCCCTGTCGTGGTTCCTGCTGTTCCGCCGCAATAAGGCCGTCACCTCCGTCTCCGGCGCGGTGGGCGGGACCCCCATGCCTCCCCTGCGCGCCACCTGGCACGCCCTGACCCAGGTTCTCATCGTTGGCCTCGGCGCCTCCGTGGGACGCGAAGTCGCCCCGCGCGAGATGGCCGCCGCGTTCAGCGCGGCCGCCGCCGACCGCCTGGGCCTCACCCCCGAAGACCGGCGCATCATCGTCGCGTGCGGCGCGGGTGCGGGCCTGGCCGCCGTCTACTCGATCCCCCCTGTCGGGCGCGATCTACACCCTCGAGATCCTCCTCGTGTCCCTGTCGCCGCGCGCCGTCGCCCCCGCGCTCATCACCTCGGGGATCGCGGTCCTCATCTCCACGGGATTTACGAGGCCGGCCTTCTTCTACACGGTCCCAACCCTCACGCCGTCGCTGTCCTTGACGGTCTTCGGCGCACTCATGGGGCCGGTGCTCGGCGCCGCGGGATGGGTCCTCAAAGAGGCCGTGGCGCGCACCGGGGCGATCCGCCCGCGCGACTGGCGCATCCTCATCACCCTGCCGATCGCGTTCGTCGTCGTCGGCCTGGTGTCCACCCGCATTCCGTCGGTGCTCGGCAACGGGCAGGCCAGCGCGCAGACGCAGTTCGACGCGACGTGGGCGGCCGGCGCGGGGTCGCGTTCGCTCTCCTTGTTCTCCTCGCCAAGACGGCCACCACGTTCCTGACGATCGGCGCGGGAGGCTGGGGCGGCGTCCTCACCCCCGCAGTCGCGCTCGGCGCGGGACTGGGAGCCGTCATCGGCTTGCCGTGGGCCGCCGCCTGGCCCGGCTCGGAAGTAGCCGCCTTCGCGTTCATCGGCGCGGCAGCGTTCCTCGGCACCTCCATGAAAGCACCCTTCACGGGGCTCATCCTGGTCATCGAGTTCACCGGCCAGGGCGCGACGATCCTCGTGCCTGCGGTCCTCGCCGTCGGCGGTGCCACGGCGGCAGCGACCTGGCTGAGCCGCCACGCTTCACTGGGCCGCCACGCTTCACTGAGCCGCCGGACCCACCACTAACCGCGCGTCACCGCCCAGGGAACCCCGGCCTCGTCCCCTTCCCCCAAAGTCGCACGTAATTCGCTCAGCAATCCTTCAACTTTTGAAATCGCATGCCCGGAATTGCAACGTTTCTGGTCGCAGCCAAAAACTGACCACATTAAATTACGTGCGAGATTTGTGGGGAACCCGAGGCGCGCGGCCACCCGGCAGGGCTGACGTCAGATCTGCGCGAGCGCCTGATCCAAGTCCGCGATCAGATCCTGCGCATCCTCCAGGCCGACCGCGAGGCGCAGGAGCGTGCCGGGCACTCCGCCCACGCCACCGACGCGCGTCGAGTGGGTCATGATCGCCGGATGCTCGATGAGGGACTCGGGCGCACCCAGGGACGCGGCCAGAGCGAAGACGCGCGTGCGCGTCGTCAGCTCGATCGCCGCCTCCTCGGTGGCGACCTGGAAGGAGAGCACGCCGCCCACACCGGCCGGATTCTGCGTGCGCGCCAGCTCGTAGCCAGGGTCCGAGGCCAACCCCGGATAGTGGGCGGCCGTGACCTTCGGGTGGGTGGCCAGGAACTCGGCGACCTTGTGCGCGTTGGCGCAGTGGCGCTCCACGCGCAGGGCCAGCGTCTTGAGGCCGCGGTGAGCCAGGTAGGTGTCACGCGGGGAGGGCACGTGCCCGAGGGCCATCTGCAGCTTGACAGCCTCGGCGGCCGCGTCACGCTCACCGAAGAAGGGCTCGACGTGCGCGGGCAGCTCCAGGCCATCGCGCAGGATGAACGCACCGCCGACCACGTCGGAGTGGCCACCCACGTACTTGGTCGTCGAATGCACGACGACGTCCGCACCCAGCTCGAGGGGACGCTGCAGGACCGGCGTCGCAAAAGTGTTGTCCACGATCAGCAGACCGCCGACCTCGTGCGTGAGGGCCGCAATCGCAGCGATATCCGTCACCAGCAGGAACGGGTTCGAGGGCGTCTCCACCCACACGATCTGCGGGCGCGACCCACGGATCACCCGCTCGGCCTCGGCCAGGTCGGTCAGGTCCGCCGCCTCGGAGGTGATGCCCTCGGCGGGCTTGATGACACTCAGGAGCTTGTGGGTGCCCCCGTACACGTCGGTCGAATGCACGACGTGGTCGCCGGGGCGCGCCAGCAGGCGGATCACCGTGTCCTCCGCGCTCATGCCCGACGGGAACGCGAAGCCGTGCGTCGCCCCCTCCAGGGCCGCGAGCGCGCCCGCGAAAGCGTTGGTCGTCGGGTTGCCGCAGCGCCCGTACTCGTAGCCTTCTCGCAGCTCGCCGGGCCGATCCTGCACGAACGTCGATGCGACGTGGATCGGAGGCACCACGTCACCCGTGATGGGGTCGGGGTCAAACCCGGCGTGGATGGCCAGCGTGGAGAAGGTCGTACAGTCAGGCGTGCTCATGCCTCCACGTTACGAGGCCGGGGCCGCATCCGCCGGAGGGTTTCGTCCGCCGGTCGATTGTGACAGCTCGATTGTGACAGCGCACCTACACCCAGCCGGCGAGGGCGATGCGAGCCTGCTCCTCCAGGGACGCGACCGCACCCTCAGAGTCATTACCCCACGGCACGTAGTGGAAGTCCCCTCCCCCGGCCTCGACGAAGGTCTCGCGGTTGAGCTGGTCGATCTCCTCGAGCGTCTCCAGGCAATCCGCCATGAAGCCCGGGCAGATGACGTCCACGCGCGGGCACTTCGCCGCGCCCAGCTCGGCCATCTCCTCGATCGTCTGCGGGCCCAGCCACTCGGCCCGGCCGAACACGGACTGGAAGGTGGCCGTCAGGGAACCCATCGCCAGGCCAAGGCGCGACTCGAGGGCGGCGACCGTACGGCGGCACTCGGCGCGGTAGGGGTCCCCGGCCTCGTCCATGGCGACCGGGATCGAGTGGAAGGACACGACGACGCGGTCCCCCGTCAGGAAGTTCGGACGTCCCACGCGCTCCCAATGGCGCTCGAGGGCGGTCGCGAGCGCGCCGATGTACGCGGGGCGGCGGGGAAGGAGCGGTGCAGTCGCAGCTCGAATCCATCGCGGTTGCGCCCGATCCACTGGGCGACCGCGTCGTTGATCGTCGCCACCGTCGAGGCCGCGTACTGCGGGTAGGCCGGCAGGATCGCCACGCGGCGCACACCCTGCGCATGCAGGCGGTCCAGGACCGAGCCGACCGAAGGCTGTCCGTAGCGCATCGCGACCTCGACGCGCACGCCCGGCAGGCGCTCTCCGAGGAGTCGGGCCTGCTCGCGGGTGTAGTGCATGAGCGGCGACCCCTGGTCCATCCAGATGCTGCGGTACTTGCCGGCGACCTCGCGCGGTCGGACTCGCAGGATGATGCCCTCCAGGATGGGCTTCCACAGGAGCGGGCTCATCTCGATGACGCGGCGGTCGGAGAGGAACTCGCGCAGGAAGGCGCGCACCGGGCCGGGCTCGGGGGCGGTCGGCGTCCCCAGGTTGACGAGGACGAGGGCGGGCTGCGCCTCGCCCTGCTGCGCGTCGCTGGAGGTGGGTGCGGTACCTGCTGTGTCCTGGGAATTCGTCACGCCACCAGCCTAATGTTCACGTTCCCCCGTGTCGCTGACTCGGTGTCACCTCCCGGGGCCTGCGCGCTTCGGGCAGTGCCGAAGCCTTGCGGCAGCCTTCAATCCCCAATAGGGCCCACGCCCCTCGCGCCCACATACAAGGGTGCCCCGCCTGCGACAGGCGGGGCACCCCACGTTGTTGATGCGAGCCTACGCGGCTCGCTCCCTCCTCACGGAGGAGTCAGGCTCAGGCCTGGCCGTTCTGCGAACGGATGAACCACGCCTGCTGCTCGAAGCGGCGAATGTAGTCGTTGAGGATGTCGGCGGAGGCGGAATCCTCGGCGTCGACCTTCTCGTGCACGTCGCGCATGGTGCCGACGGTCGCGTTGATGACGGCGACGGCGAGCTCCTCGGCGTCAGTGGTCTTGATGATCGTCTCGGGGACGGTCGGCAGGGTGTTGCGCTGGGCGACGACCTCGGGCAGGCCGTTGGGGACGACCTGGAGGGCGCGCATGCGCTCGGCGATCTCGTCGGAGGCCTCGCGGGCGATGTCCACGACCGCGTCGAGGTAGAGGTGCAGCGAGCGGAAGCCCTCGCCGGTGATGTTCCAGTGCAGCTGCTTGCCCACGAGGGACAGAGCGGTCACGTCGGTGAGGACCTTCTGCAGGTTGCCTGCGAGAACGTCGGAAGCCTTGAAGCCGGTGGACTCAACGGTCATGTTGTTTCTCCTCTGCATGTGTATTCGGTACGGGGCTTACCCTTGTGGGGCCATGCCCTTCAGACACATCCATCTTGGCCCTTTGGTCCCAGGATTTCTAGTGCTATCCGCCCTTTGGTCAGATGTTTCACTATCTCGTTGCTGTCAGGGAATAATCCTCGGATTTCAGCGTTTTAACATCATTGACTATTTCATTTTTCGACTCAGGTTCGCCTAACCAATCTTGCCCGAGGCCACGGTTGCCTCATGCGGTTGGGGGTCGGCATTTGGGGCGTGAGACCTGCAGGAGCACGACGGCGCGACGCGCCGATATGCAACCGAAGCTTCACCAAGCCCCTCTCACGCGCACGTTAACCCGCTAATGCGAACTTGGGCAGCCGCGCCCAGCTTCCACTAGGAGGGTTTAGCTGCTCAGTTTTCCTCAATTCACTCGGAGAACTCACTGGTTCCACCCTGGTTTTGTGATGGCTCGGAGTTATAGCCTGCCTTATATATCCACATAATTCCAACAAGACTGTGCACGCTAAACACGGCTACCGGGATAAGTGCAGAAATAGTCTCATGGTAGATTCCTTGAAGGATAAAGAGTAAACCTGAATCTGCATAAGCAACGGCTAAGCAAAAGAGCGGCACTGAACCTGCTCGTTGAACCTGATACCAGGACGACTCCGATTCTGATGCTGCCTTCGTCCTGATTCCCGCCCACATATTCGGTGGCAACTTGTCATTTCGCATCGCTCGCGCTAGACCAGCCAAGCAGAAAGCAGCAACCAACGTTAAGAGTCCTAGACCAAATGAGATGAGTCCATCCATCATGATCAGTCCCTTCCAGACTTAGCTTCATTGCTAGATAGAACCGTCGTATAGCATGATTCACAAGATGTCAAGCGATTGATGCCTCTACATGCTGGGCTGTGCACAACAAGAGATTGAGGCGCATGTTCGGGGGGTGACGTGCGACCAACACACCGCGACAGCGATCGATTCCGCCAAATCGCAGACCCATTCAGCAAAACCAGTCGTTTTTGGACTCTCTTCACCCAATGGGTCTGCACTTTGGCGACCACACCCCCTCAACTCGCGGCTCCGCCGCCACCAAACGGGGGGAATTGCATCATTAGAGCTGCGACACGCCGTAGATACTCCGCCAGCCAGCTTCTAATGCTGCAAAACCCCCACCACAGCAAGCCTGAAGTGCGCCGCATTGTCTACAAGTCCTTGGCACAACACCGGTTGGTGCGAAGAAACTCGTCCAGCACGCCACAAACCACCGATTTTCGGCCATTTTTCGTACGCCGGGCGAACTTTTTCGCGCTCACACCCACCATCAGACCAAGCAGGGCGAACTTTTTCTCGCACAGGACGCTGTGACGTGGCGACGATGCAACCAATGACACCTCCGCAACCACTGATGCAGGCCAGCATGAAACCCCCATCACCACTGCGCGCCCCTGAAAAGCAACCGTTGAAACCAACAACACCACTGCAACCGAAAAACGCTCCAAAAACGCCCATTTCTCACCCGCAAAGGCGATGACGGTTTCAGTTGAGGCACGGCCTGCGCCCGCAAAGGCGACAGGGGTTTCAGATAACCGGGCCGCCTGGTCTGCAGGGCCCAGACGCGATACCCGTGGCTGGCGGCGGCACCAATCGGGGGGGAATTGCACTACACGAGGGTTCGACACGCCGGCGACACGCCGCCAGCAGGCTTCGTGTAGTGCAAAACCCCCATTGCTTCCGGCGCGGAGGGATTGGTAGACCCAGCTGCGGAGCTCCACGCACAACGGTGAGACAAGCGCCAGATAAATTTCGCACGTAATTTATCTCGGTCATTGTTTAAGACCTCACGAAAACGTTGCAATTCCAACGATGTAAATTCAATGTTTGAACAAGCCTCAGGGGAATTACGTGCGAAATAGATGGGCGGTGGCAGGGCCAGGGCGGGCCTTGAGACGACGCGCCAAGCCACACATCAGCAACCAAGCGCCACTGGTGTGGAGGGCGCCGGAGGGACCGGAGGGCACGGGCGGGCTTCGAGGCGCGGCGCCGAACGAAGTGAGGTCGCCTAGCCTCGCGGGCGGCCGGGCCCTCCGGCGCCCGGAACACCCGTGGGGCAACAAGCCACAAGCAGCACCGCGACACCGCACACACACATACAAAAACGCCCACCCGGAACCGGGTGGGCGTATCTGAGCCGCCTGTGGGAATCGAACCCACGACCTATTCATTACGAGTGAATCGCTCTGCCGACTGAGCTAAGGCGGCCGCGCCTGCCGTTCCACCGTTTCCGGGGCGTGCAGGCAACGGCACAACTCTACTGGACGAATCGCGCCGAGCGCAAACCAAGACACCCACCATAGGGATGTCGTGAGTCACGTCCCTACTGGCACATGAGGCCGTCGGTGGGCACGGTTCCCTTCACGAAGTAATCTTCGACGGCCCGCGTCACGCACTGGTTGGCGCCACGGCGGTAGGCGGTGTGGTTCCAGCCTTCGACGGTGACGAGGACGCCGCTGGCGAGCTGGCCCGACAGGCCCTGAGCCATGGAGTAAGGCGTCGCCGGGTCGTGGGTCGTGCCGATGACGACGATGGGGGCCGCCCCCCCTGCGCAGTGATGCGCGAGCGGCGCGCGTGCTTCGTGGGCCACGCCTCGAGGCCGGCCGACGGGTAGCCCACGTACTTGCCGAGGATCGGCAGCTCGTTCTTGAGCGTCTCCACCTGGGCGGCCCACTGCTCGATGGTGCCTTCGGGCGAGTAGTCGAGGTTGTTGATCGCGTTGATCGCGTCGAAGGAATTGTCCTGGTAGGTGCCGTCGGGGTTGCGCGAGTTCAGCGTGTCCGCGATGGCGAGCAGGCCGCTGCCGTCGTTCTTCTGCCAGGCCATCCCGAAGGCCTGGGTCAGCTGGGGCCACCACTGCGTGTTGTACATGGCGCCGGTCAGCGCGGTGACGGCCAGGTTTTCGGTGAGCGGACGATTCGGGTCGTTCGTACGCATCGGGTTGTCCTCGAGGGAGTCGAGGAACGAGCGCACGGTCTCGATGCCCTCCTGGAGGTTGCGTCCCATCGGGCAGGTGGCCTGAGTGGCGCAGTCGGAGATCCAGTGCTGGAGCGAGGCGTCGAGGCCTCGCATCTGGAGGGCCAAGACCTCGTTGACGCTGAGCGTGGGGTCCAGGGCTCCGTCGAGGACGAATCGGCCGACGTTCTCGGGGAAAGGCCCGCGTAGGTGGCGCCGAGGAAGGTGCCGTAGGAGTATCCGAGGAGGTTGAGCTTCTCCTGGCCGAGGACCGCGCGCACCATGTCGAAGTCGCGGGCAGCGCTCACGGTGTCGATGTGCTCATACAGGCTGCCGGAGTGTTCGCGGCACCCCGCGGCAACCTTCAGGGAATCCTCGTGCGCCGCGGCGACCGCGGACTGCGGGGACTCGTCGCCGGTGTCGACGTCCTTGTCTTCGCCGGCGTTGCGCTCGTCGCGCTCGGCGTCGGTCGTGCAGAACACGGGGGTTGAGTCGCCGACGCCACGCGGGTCGAGGGCCACGATGTCGTAGGCGTTGACCACGGCCTCGCCGATTCCCTGCGTGGCGTAGTACGGCAGGGAGGAGACGACGGCGCCGCCGGGGCCGCCCGGGTTGACGAACAGTGCGGGAGCATCCTTCGCACCGGAGCGGTGGATCGCGAGCGCCAGCGTGATCTGGTCTCCGTCGGGGCTGCCCCAGTCCAGCGGCGCCTTCAGGAAGGCGCACTGGTACTCGCTGGCGTCCGAGGAGTTCACGCCCTGGAAGGTGTCGAAGGTGCCGTCGGCGCACGCGCCCCACTCGATCGCCTGATCGTAGTAGGCCTGCACGGACCCCGCGGACACGGGGATCGGCGCGGACGTGGCCGAGGCCGTCGTCGAGGGGGCCGGTCCCCTGCGTTGGGTTCCGTAGTAGCCGACGACGGTCAGGACGATCGCGACGACGGCGAGGACTGCGACGGCGCAGGCCGCAATGGAGCGTGTCTTCATGGCCCCGATTGTAACCGAGAAACGCCGGGTCAGTTTTCAGGCTTGGGGACGCAGCGAAATCGCCATGTCTTCCAGGACCAGCAGAGGGTTGCCATTTGACACGAGGCGCTTGCGTGCGGTCTCGATGTGGTCGACGCGTGCGAGGGTTTGGCGAGGCGTGGAATCCTGGGCGATCTCGCGCACGAGGTCGGCCAGGTCCGTGTTGATGAGCTCGCCGTCCCCGCCCACTTGGACCATGAGGACGTCACGGTAGATTGCGAGCAGGTCGATGAGGGCGCGGTCGATCGCGTCGGTGAGAGCGCGCTTGGAGCGCCGCTTCTGGTCCTCCTCGAGCTGGCGAATCATCGTGCGCGAGGCCTTGGTGGCGCTCTCGCCCTCGTCCATGCCGAGCTGGCGCATCAGTTCGGCCTTTTCACGGGCGTTACGTTCGCTCACCTGCGCGTCGGCCTGGGCTTTCGCGGTCTCGAGGAGGCGGTCGGCGGCCATGACGGCCTCGCCGACGCTGCGCACGGAGGCGGGCGCGGTGATGATGGCTCGGCGGCGTTCGCGCATCTGGGGGTCGCGGGCGAGCGCGCGGGCGAGGCCGATGTGCGACTGGGCGGCGCGCGCGGCCTCGAGGGCGACCTCGGGGGTGGCGACGCCCTCGCGCACGAGCAGGTCGGCGACCGCGGCCGCGGTCGGGATACGCAGGCCGAGGTGGCGGCAGCGCGAGCGGATCGTAGCGATCATGTCCTCGGGGCTGGGGGCGCACAGCAGCCACACGGTGTGCTCGGGCGGCTCCTCGATGGCCTTGAGCAGGGCGTTCGCGCCGGACTCGCCGAGGCGGTCCGCGTCCTCGACGACGATGACTCTCCACAACCCCTGGGAGGGCGAGGACTGCGCCTGCAGCACGAGGGAACGTGCGGTCTCCACGTTGATGATCGAGGTTTCGGTGGCCGCGAAGACGACGTCGGCGTTCGTGCGGCCCATCGTCGTGCGACATCCGGCGCACTCGCCGCACCCGACGGCCTCGCCCGTGCACTGGAGGGCGGCCGCGAAGGCGCGGGCGGCGACGGAGCGACCCGACCCGGGCGGGCCGGTGATGAGCCAGGCGTGGCTCATGGAACGCGCGTCGTCGGAGGCGCGAGAGCCGCCACGGGAGGCGACGATCGCGCGGGCGGAGGCCGCGGCCTCGCTGAGCTTAGCGACCGCCGCATCCTGTCCGACGAGCGAGGACCAGACGCTCATCATTCATCCCAGAGCGCGCCCTGGGATTCGCCCAGAGCACCCACCATGGTGGCGGGCTTACGGGACGAGCCCTTGTTCGCGCTCTTCTCGCGCGGCTTCTCGGGGGCTCAGCGGCCTCGGGAACCTCGGGGGACGAGGCCGGGGTGTCCTGAGCGGGCGCAGACACGGGAGCGTCGTCGGCCTCGTCGATCGTGACGGAGCCACCCTCGAAGCGCTCGACGAGGACGCCGCGGATCTCAGAGAAGACCTCGTCGACCGTGCCCACAGCGTCGATGACGACGATGCGGTCGGGCTCGGCGTCCGCGAGGCGCAGGTACTCGTGGCGCACGCGCTCGTGGAAGTCCATGGACTCGCGCTCCATGCGGTCCGGGGCGTCGGTGCGACGGCGCGCGCCGACCTCCGGGGGCAGGTCGAGGAGGAAGGTCAGGGACGGGTAGAGTCCGCGGGTCGCCCACGCGGACAGGGAGGCGATCTCGTCCACGCCGAGGGATCGGGCCGCGCCCTGGTAGGCCAGGGAGGAGTCGATGTAGCGGTCCCCCAGCACGACCGCGCCGCGCTCGAGGGCGGGGGCGATGACCGTGGCGACGTGGTAGGCGCGGTCGGCCGCGTACAGGAGGGCCTCCGTGCGCGCGTCGACGTCTTCGGGGCCGTTTTGCACGAGGCGACGGATCTCCGTGCCCAGCTCAGTGCCGCCCGGCTCGCGGGTGACGACGACCTCGCGGCCACGGCTGGCAAACCAGTCGCGCACCGACTGGATCTGCGTGGACTTCCCCGAGCCGTCGCCACCTTCGAAGGTGATGAACACTCCTCGCGCCGCCATCAGCTGTCCTTCTTCGTCGCGGCCTTCTTGGTGGCCGTCTTCTTCGCGGTGGTCTTCTTCGTCGTCGTCTTCTTGGCCGTCGTCTTCTTCGCGGCCATCTTGCGCGTGCGCTTGGGGGCGGGGCCCTTGGCGCGCTTGTCGGCGAGGAGCTCGTAGGCGCGCTCGGCCGTCAGGTCTTCGACCGTCTCGGCGCGCGGAACCGTCACGTTGGTCTCGCCGTCCGTCACGTACGGGCCGAAGCGGCCGTCCTTTTGACGGTGACCTTCTTGCCCGAGATCGGGTCCTCGCCGAACTCGCGCAGCGGCGGGCGGGCCGTGCCGCGGCCGCGCGTCTTGGGCTGCGCGTAGATGGCCAGGGCCTCGTCCAGGGTGATGGTCAGCAGCTGGTCTTCGGAGGCCAGCGTGCGCGAGTCCGTGCCCTTCTTCAGGTAGGGGCCGTAGCGGCCGTTCTGCGCGGTGATGACCTCGCCCGAGGCCGGGTCCGTGCCCACCTCGCGCGGCAGGGACAGCAGCGACAGCGCGTCCTCGAGGGTGACCGTGGCAATGTCCATGGTCTTGAACAGCGAGGCGGTGCGAGGCTTGGCGGCGCTCTTCTTCGCCTTCTTCGCGCCCTCCTCGCCGCCCTCGGCAGCCTCGGGCAGGACCTCGGTGACATAGGGGCCGTAGCGGCCGTCCTTGACGATGATCGTGTGACCGGTCGCGGGGTCGACGCCCAGCTCGCGGCCGTCGTCGGCGGCGCGGGAGAAGAGCTGGTCAATGAGCTCGTCCGTCAGCTCGTCGGGGGCAACCTCCGGCGGGACGTTCGCGCGCGTCCCGTCGGCCTTTCCATGTAGGGGCCGTAGCGGCCCACGCGCAGCGTCACGCCGCGACCCAGGTCGATCGAGTTAACGGCGCGCGCATCGATGTCGTCGCCCAGGGAGGCGACGTCGTGGCGCAGGCCGCCGTTCTCGCCCGTGCCGTCGGGGCCGAAGAAAAAGCCCGTCAGGAACTCCGTGCCGTTCTCCTCGCCAGCGGCGATACGGTCCAGGTCGCCCTCCATCGAGGCCGTGAAGTCGTAGTCGACCAGGTTCGCCAGGTTCTCCTCGAGTAGGCGCGTCACGGAGAACGCCAGCCACGTGGGCACCAGGTACTGGCCGCGGTGCGTCACGTACCCGCGATCCCCGATCGTCTGGATGGTGGCCGCGTAGGTGGAGGGACGGCCGATGCCGAGCTCCTCCATGGTCTTGACCAGCGTGGCCTCCGTGTAGCGGCCCGGGGGCTGGGTCTCGTGGCCGTCCGGGGTGGCCTCGGTGAGCGTCGCGGGATCCCCCTCGGCGACGTCGGGCAGGGTCTTCTCCGCGTCGTTCTTTTCCGCGTCATAACGCCCCTGGTCGTGGCCCTCCTGGTAGGCCAGGCGGAAGCCCGGGGAGGTGATGACCGTGCCCGAGGCCGAGGACAGCACGTCGTGACGCTTACCGTCCACCTCGATGCCGGTGAGCACGCGAATCGTCGCCGTGTAGCCGAGGGCGTCGGCCATCTGCGAGGCGACCGTGCGCTTCCAGATCAGGTCGTACAGGGCCAGCTGCTGCTTCGACAGGGAACCAGCCACCTCGCCCGGCGTGCGGAAGTGGTCGCCAGCGGGACGGATCGCCTCGTGCGCCTCCTGTGCGCCCTTCGAGGTGGTGCCGTACATGCGCGGAGACTCGGCCACGGCCTCGGCCCCGTAGAGCTGGGTGACCTGCTCGCGGGCGGCGTGAATCGCCTGGCTGGACAGGGCCGTGGAGTCGGTACGCATGTAGGTGATGTAACCGGACTCGTAGAGGGACTGGGCGGTGTGCATCGTCGAGGACGCGTTCCAGTGCAGCTTGCGCGACGCCTCCTGCTGGAGGGTCGACGTCGTGAAGGGGGGCGGCCGGGCGGCGGCGGTAGGGCTTGCGGGTCACCGAGTCGATGACCGAGGCCGGGGCACCCTCCAGCGCGCGGGCGTAGGCCCGGGCGGTGGCCTCGTCCAGGTGGAGAACGCCGGCCTTGGCCGCCTTCGCGCTCAGCTCGCCCTTCTCGGAAAAGTCGGAGCCGGTCGCGATCGAATGGCCGTCCACGGAGGAGACGCGTGCGCCGAAGGCCTGGCCCGCCGACGTGAACGCCGTGTCGATCGACCAGTACTGGGCGCTCACGTGCGCCATGCGCTCGCGCTCCCTGGCGACCACGAGGCGCATGGCCACCGACTGCACGCGCCCCGCCGACAGGGACGGGCGGATCTTGCGCCACAGGAGGGGCGAGACCTCGTAGCCGTAGAGGCGGTCGAGGATGCGGCGGGTCTCCTGCGCGTCCACGAGGTCGGTGTCCAGGTCGCGCGTGTTCTCCAGGGCGCGCTGGATCGCCTCCTTCGTAATTTCGTGGAACACCATGCGGCGCACGGGAACCTTCGGCTTCAAGACCTGCAGGAGGTGCCACGCGATAGCCTCACCCTCGCGGTCCTCATCAGTTGCCAGATAGAGTTCGTCGCACTCCTTGAGGAGCTTCTTGAGTTCGGTGACCTTTTTCTTCTTGTCCGGGTTCACCACGTAGTAGGGCGTGAAACCGTCGTCCACGTTGACGGCGAAGCGGCCGAAGGGCCCCTTCTTCATGTCCTTGGGTAGCTCGGAGGGCTGCGGGAGGTCGCGAATGTGGCCGATGGAGGCGGTCACGTGAAAATCGGGACCCAGGTACCCCTCGATGGTGGCTGCCTTCGCAGGAGACTCCACGATCACGAGCTTCGTCGCTGACATTGCTGGTCCCTTCCGTCGCTTCCCCAGTATTTGTAGCACCCTCATGCCGAGAGCACCCGGCGAGGCATCTGGGATGGACCTTACCGCGTCCCACCCGCATCTGGGTACCGGGGGCGCTTCCGCGCGTCTCACGCCGCTCGGGTTTGACATTGACGAGGCCGTGGCGGATTCTCACGCGCGTGCGCGCCCGGGCGAGGCGCCGGTGGGCTCATCCGACGGTACCTATTACATAGGGGTGAGGACCCTGCCTCGTCCCACGTGGTGCACACAAGCGCCCCTGAATTGTGTGATCTGCTTTCCATCGGGCACAATCAGTCTGTGCTCCAGAATTTCCTTTCCGATATTCCGTTCCCGATTTGGTTCGCGATCGGCTGCGTCATCGTGGCCCTCGCAGCGACTACGTTCAAGCAGGCGGCCGCGCGCTCGAAGGGTGCCGTTCCCGCGCCGCGCGACGTGCGCGAGGCCGGCAAGGAAAGCGAGTGGAACAAGCTCAACGAGCACCACACCCCGCATCTGAGCGGCAAACGCCAGGACATGGCCACCGACCCGCAGGCTCGCCTGCTGGCCCCGTCCATGGTCTACTCGCTGTGCAACGATGAGATCGTCAACCGTCTGGAGCTCGCACAGCCGGACACCATGAAGGCGATGTTGGAGCGCGACTGGGATATCACGGACCGCGAGGGGCTGCTCCGCCAGATCTATTCGCTTCTGCGCGCCGGACACCGCGAGGATTTCGCGGGTCTGCGCGAGCGCTGCGCGAGGCCCGGCTGGGCGGACAACGAGATCGCCCGCCTGAATAAGACCGCCGACTCCTCGATGGAGGCCTGGGAGCGCCGCTGGCGCATCCGCCGTTTCCTGGACAACGACCGCGGCATCCAGACTCTCGATTTCGCCGCGTGGGACCTCATTCGCGCGGCGAACCTGACGCGCGTGGGTGCCGGCCAGGGCTGGCTGAGCGAGGACGAGGCCTGGGACACTCTCGCGGTCATCAACCGGGCTCTGCAGTCCTCCTACTCCTCGTGGGAGGAGACGTGGGAGGCCTTCCGCATCACCCGCTGGCTGTGGGCCGCGGAGGGGGACGCGCAGACCGCTGCCAACGACCTGCACGACCGTAACCGCGGCGAGTTCCTCGTCGGAAAGAACGGACTGTGGACGGCAATCCCGTGGGACGCCCCCTACCCCGCCCCGCGTTTCATCCTCCTCGACGCGCTGCGCGAGATGGGCGCCCTGCACCTGCTGTCCTCCGTCAACTGGGAGGACGCCTCCGCGTGGGAGAAGGACCTCGACGCCCAGGCCCGCACCCGCGCCCCCATGTCCATCGGCGGCAAGCCGATCGTCAACTGATCCCCTTAAACACCCCGTAGGAGACCACCATATCCGACCAGCACTTCCCGACCGAGAACGAGGGCGCGAAGCCCGGTGGCAGCACCGGTTCCATCCACGACGAGGCCCCGCTCATCCGCAAGAAGGAGGAGCTGACGCCCGAGCAGTACAAGCGCCAGCGCAACAACCTGATCCTTATGGCGCTGATCATGGTCCTCATCATCGCGGCCTTCGTCGCCTTCCCCTACATTAAGGCAGCTGTGCTGGGTGGCGCCGCGTTCCTCACCCCGGTGGCCGGCTTCGCGCCGCTGCTGTTCTGAGGTTCTCTCAGTAGTCGCCGTTCCTCCCCCGCAGGCCCCATCGAGGGCTCGCGGGGGAGAATGTTGTCCAGGTGTCCTCCCGCATGCTCATGTCGTCCGTCGGCAAGCCGTTAGTCTTGTCAGACAGCCCCGGGAGGACGCCCCCATTTCCGTGCAGAACTACCGCGCCGGCGCGCCGTTGCCGGTATAATGTCCCCATGGACTCCTGACATCGCGCCCCTGCCCCACTCCTTCTGTCCTCGGTGCGTCATGTCCACGATTGTCTTTTCCCACGTCTTCTTTTCCTACGGCACGCTGCCCGTCCTCACTAACGTCTCCTTCACGTGTGGGCCCGCCGACCGCCTCGTCGTCGTCGGCCCGAACGGGATCGGCAAGTCAACGCTGCTGGCCCTCGCAGCGGGCCGACTCCAGCCGGACTCCGGAACGATCGCCGGCCCGGCACTCTCCGCGACCCAGCTAGTTCCCCCAATTCATCGGCCCGCGGCCACGCGGTCAGCACCGGGAGCCCCTCTGGCGTCTCGCCCTCCACTCGCGGGGGACAGGGAATCCCGCACCGTCGCACAGCTCATCGATGCCGCCACGTCGAGCATCCGCGGGCTGGCGGCGCGCTTCGACTTCCTCACCGAGCGCCTCGCCCGGGACCCCTCTCCGCGCGACGAAGCGGAATACGACCGCGTCCTAGCGGCGATGATCACGCGGGATGCGTGGACCATCGACACGCGCCTCGAACAGACCCTGGAGGCCCTCGACCTAGGAGGCCTCGACCGCTCCCGCCCCCCTCGCCTCCCTCTCCCCGGGGCAGCGCTCCCGCCTGCGTCTGGCCCTCACCCTCGTCGATCGACCAGAGGCCCTCGTCCTGGACGAGCCGACGAACCACCTGGACACTGACGGGCACGAGCACCTAGCACACACAATCGACGACTGGCAGGGGCCGGTGCTCATGACCAGCCACGACCGGGCCTTCATTGAGCGCACGGCGACGGCGCTGCTCGACCTGGATCCGACACCGTGGCGGGCGGTCGCAATCTCCCAGGGAGAGCCCGCGGACTTCGGGGCGTACAGGGTAGGAGGATCCTACTCGGACTACCTGCGCGACAAGGCCGCCGCACGCTCACGGCACACCGCGATCCATGCGGATCAGCAGGCCGAGAAACGCCGACTCGTATCTCACCAGCGGGATTCGACGGTGGTGGGGCATGCGCGCTTCAAGCCCCGCACCGAGATACGGATGGCACAGAAGTACTATGCAGACCGCGCCCAAACTGTGTCGACGAGGCGCATCAACGACGATTCCCGGAGGCTGTCGGTTCTCGCGGCACACGAAGTCCCCAAGCCCCGCTATGACCAGGGCGGGTTCTCTTTCCCTCGCGCCATGAGGACCACCACGGGCGGGACGTCACCGCACCCACACGCAATGGGTATCGCCCTGGCCGTCCGCGGCGCGTCGGTGGAGGGACGCCTCGCGCCGACCTCCTTCGAGGTGCGCTACGGCGAGCACCTCCTCGTCGCGGGGCCCAACGGGTCGGGCAAGACCACCCTGTTGGAGTGGATCGCACGCGGGGCCCCCCAGCGGGGCGCACGGATGCATCGACGCCGCCTCCGGGGTCGTCCTCGTGCCCCAGGTGCTCCCGCGGCCCGGCGACCCCCTCATCCCCAAGGATGCGTGGCACCTGGGCATCGGGGAGGCCGGGAAGGGATTCGTTCCCCCAGCGGCGTGGAACCGGCCGCTCGGTGAGCTCTCCGCGGGAAACCAACGCAGGGCACAGCTGGCGTTCGCGGCGCGGGCCGATGCTCAGATCCTCGTGATCGACGAGCCCACGAACTACCTGGACCTGAACGCCCTGGAGTCCCTCGAAGAGGCGATGCGCGAGTGGGAGGGAACCCTGGTTATCTCAACGCACGACGAGTGGCTGATCACCCGCTGGTGGGGCCGCCTCCATCGGCTCGACGAGAAACGATAGCGCTGAGGGCAGCCCCCCCGCTTCGCGCGCGAGATCAGTCGGGGCATCAGGCAGCGCGTCAAGCGCGCGCAAGGCCTTGTCCATCGGCGGCAAGCCGATCGTCCAGTAGCAACACCCTGGAACACGGGACGTATAATGAGTCGTCAGTCCTGATACGCGAACCGCACAGTCCAGTAGGAAGTCTGGACGATGCCTCGCATCCGTCGCTGCCCCGAGCAGAATCCAGCGTCATCGGGTCCACCCTGGTGTACCTGGAGACGAGTAATGAAGACGGAGTCCACACTATATTTCGATGGTCAGTTCTGGGTCGGTGTCATTGAGCGCCACGAGGCCGACCGTGTTCGCGCCGTTAGAATCGTGTTCGGCGCACAGCCCTCAGACGCGGAGTTCTACGAGTTCCTTCTCGCTCACGCTAACGCTCTCCTGTGCCGCCTCGACGAGGCCGCTTGGGCTTCCCGATATGGCCCAACGTCAGGCGACGCACCACAACCCCAAGCGCGCACAGCGCCAGGCATCCCACCTCGCCCGCCGTGCGCTTCCTTCCACTGCATCACAGGCAGCGATTCAAGCAGAACGCGAACGCATGGCACGAGAACGAGCTTCCACGACCAAGCAGAAGAAACGTGAGAAAGCTGAAGAGAAACGCCGCCTCGCCCGCCTGAAAGCGAAAGCGCGCCACCGAGGCCACTAGCGGCCGTCCCATCGCCGCGTGATACCCTTCCCCTGTACCCCGACGGGGACTCCACTCGCGCCACGTCATTCCCACTGAAGAGAGCACTATGAGCTACGACTATATCCTCCACGTTTCAGATGTCGCCCGCTGGCCCGCGGCGCTGTCGAACCTCGGCAATCTCACACAACTCGGCTTGGCTCACGGGATCACCGTCATCGTGAACGGCACTGGGGTCTACGCGCTCCAGGGCGCGAACGACTGGACTGCTCAGATGGAGGCGGCGGCCGACGCTGGCGTGGACTTCTTCGCCTGTTCCAGGTCACTGGCCAACCACGAGTTCGTCGAGGGCACGCTGCCCGAGTGGCTGGGTCAAGTGCCCGCCGCCATCCCCGCAATCCGCGAGTGGACGAAGGACGGGGCCACGTACATCAAGCCGTGACAGGCAGCGGCCATCGCACGGAGTCACTGTCCCCCGCGCATCGCCATCCGGCTGGAGACACACACTCTCATCTCCTGTACAATGTTCTGTACATAGGCGAGCAGAGGAGCACCCATGAAGATCATGACCTACACCGAGTCGCGCGCACGCTACGCCGAGGTCCTCGACCAGGTCGTCAACGACCGCGAGGAAATCGTCATCACCCGACAGGGGCACGAGAGCGTCGTCATCATGGCGCTCGACGAGTACGAGTCCCTCATGGAGACCGTCTACCTCATGCAGTCCCCCGCGAACGCCCGCCACCTGCGCGAATCGATCGCACGTCACCGCGCTGGCGAGGGCGTCGTTCACGACCTCATTGAACTCGACGAGGACTGACCATGCACATCACATGGGATGAGGAAGCCTGGAATGACTACGTCTGGTGGCAGTTCGAGGATCGCAAGACCCTCAAGCGCATCAACGCACTCATCAAGGACATCCAGCGCAACGGAAACGAGGGGATCGGCAAGCCTGAGCCTCTCCGCTACGAGTTCTCGGGGTACTGGTCACGCCGGATCGACTCACGGCACCGCCTGATCTACCAGATCAGCGACGACGGCAAAGCCCTCTGGATCATTTCTGCCGCTTCCACTACGGCCAGTAAACATTCACGAGGCCCGGGCTGATTCCGCCCCGAAAGACAAGTAACAACGCCCTGACGCCAAGCGCCGCGGCCGCCCCGCAGCCGCGGCGCCCGCGCACGCAACACCGCTCAGTACGTCAAGAATCCCCAGCGGATCAGGTCGCGCAGGGGTGCCTCAATCTCGGCGCGCACATCATCAACCTCAACCGACGTGAGCATCGCGACGGCCGCCGCGATCTGCCCGACCGTCAGCTCGCCGTCCGAAGCACCCACGACCGCGGACACGGACGAGGAGACCGGCACGGAACGGCCCAGTCCTCCGCCCTGGTGCATGATGATCAGCTCCGGGTCGGGGCTGCCCGGCACGTAGTGGCGTTCCTCGCGCACGTCGGAGGCGCGCGTCAGCGCCACGTCCCACAGCTCCGGGGCTCGCAGGGAGGCCAGCGCCCACGCCACGTCGCACCCGCGCGGGGCGTGCCCATCGAGGGACAGGTCGTAGGCGCGCTTACCACCCGAGGCGGCCTCGGCCTCGTCGAGCCTGCGCAGCGCCACAAAGCCCATGCCGATCGCGCCCGTGCCCGCGCTGCGGAAGTCCGCCAGCCACGAGGTGAAGGCGCACTCGTAGTCGGCGCGGTCCATGAGCTGGCCGCCCGAGTCTCGGATCCACATGTCGACGTAGCGCGCGGGGTCGAGGACGTCACGCTGGACGACCCACGCGTCCACCGGCAGGCCGTCAAGCCACGAATCCACGCGCCACGACCACTGAGTGTCCGGGTTGCGGTCGACGGGGATCTCCCAGTTGGCGAGCATCTGCAGGGTGCCGCCCTCGTTCATGCACTCGGGCGCGCCGCGCAGGACCGCGCGGATCAGGTTGTCGCGGTCCATGCCGCCGTCGCGATACTCGAGCAGGCCGGCCGCGCCGCGCACCGAGTCCGGGGTGATGACAAAGGGCGGGTTGGTGACGATGAGGTCGAAGGTCTCGCCCTCGACGGGCTCGAAGAGGGAGCCCTCGCGCACATCGATGACGGCCTCGTTGAGGGCCGCGTTGAACTGGGTGAGCGCGCATGCACGCGACGACAGGTCGGTCGCCACCACGCGGTCGGCGTGCGTGGCCAGGTAGAGGGCCTGGATGCCGCAGCCGCAACCCACGTCGAGGGCTGAATCAACGTGCTCGCGCACCGTCATCTCCAGGAGCGTCAGGGTCGCGCCACCGATCCCGAGCACGTGGTCGTCGGCCAGCGGCTTGCCGGTCTGCACCTCCGCCAGGTCCGAGACCACCCACCACTCGTGATCGCCGCCCGGCAGCGAGGCCGCGTGGGGGCGCAGGTCGAAGAGGGCACGCATCCACGGGTCCGCCTCGACCTCGGGCTCGGGCGATTCCTCGTCGGGGTTACGCATCGTCGGCAGGCTCGAGGCCTGCGGGGACAAGGCCTCCTCACGCTCCTCCTTGGATTCACACTTGGGAGCGCCGCCCGCACGGGGCATGACGAGCGCGGAGGCGGCCTCGGCCTCGTCGATAGTGACCGCGAGGCCGAGGGACCCCAGCCCGCATGCGCCCAGCGTCAGCAGGGCCGCGTCCAGGGCCGAGGCGCGCTCTGGCTGGCCGAGGACGAAGAAGCGCGTGAGGGTAGCCGCCGGGTCGGTGACGCCCGCGAGCTCGACGAGGGCGGGCAGGCGCGAGTCGCGCATGAGGGCGGACAGGGCGCCGTCACTGAGCAGCGTCTCAAGGGTGTCAGTGGTCCAGCTTGCCGCGATAACGTCGAAGCGCAGGCGCGCGATGAGGTCACGATCGAGGGCGGGGACGGGTACGGAAGTCGTCATGACTCTAGACTATCCCCGCACGTACAATGCGCGTAACGACACGAGGCCCCCATGAGAGGCCCATAGGAGGAAAACCCATGTCCGGTGGACTTGTCGCACTGCTCGACGATATCGCGACCCTCGCTAAGGTCACGGCCTCGTCGATCGACGACGTCGCGGCGAACGCCGTCAAGGCCTCCTCGAAGGCGGTGGGCGTCGTCATCGACGACACCGCGGTGACGCCCCAGTACGTGTCAGGCCTGAGCCCGGCGCGCGAGCTGCCCATCATCGGCAAGATCGCGCGCGGCTCCCTCATCAACAAGCTCTTCATCATCCTGCCGATCGCGCTCCTGCTCACCTGGCTGGCCCCGCAGTTTCTCCCATTCCTGCTGATCGTGGGCGGCGCGTACCTGTGCTTCGAGGGCGGGGAGAAGGTCCTCGAGAAGCTCGGCTGGCTGCCCGGCCACCACGAGGACCACGAGGATGCCGGCGCGGCCTCCCCCGAGGAGCTCGAGAAGGGCATCGTCTCCTCCGCGACCCGCACCGACCTGATCCTCAGCGCCGAAATCATGCTCGTCTCCATGGCCGGCCTGGGGGGCGAGACTGGCGTCATGCGCGTCGCCGTCCTCATCGGGGTCGCGTTCTTCATGACGTTCTTCGTGTACGGCCTCGTCGCGTTGCTGGTCAAGGCCGACGATTTCGGCCTCCACCTGGCGCGCGGTGCCCTCGAGCCCGAGGACAACCGCCCCGGCCCCGTCGACAACGTCGGCCGCACGATCGTGCGCGTCATGCCGCACGTCTTCAACGTGATCGGCGTCGTCGGCACGGTCGCGATGCTGTGGGTCGGTGGCCACCTGGTCATCGCGAACCTCGCCGAGGTCGGCGTCCCGGTCTTCCATCACATCCTCGAGGTCGCCGAGCACGCGGTCGCGTCGGCCGGCGGCTTCGTCACCTGGCTGGTCGAGACCCTCCTGTCCGGCATCTTCGGTGTCATTCTGGGTGCCGTTACCGCGTGGATCGTCGTCGGTGCGTCCGCTCTCGTGCGTCGGGCGCGCACGAAGGCCTGATCGTCTGTCGTTTCACGAGGCCGGGGCGTGGTCGCGAGGATCAGCCCCGGCCTCGTCGTTGATCGCACTGCGCGAAAGGTGACACACAACCCCTACGCAAGGCGGGACTTAAGTACTACCCTTGGAGTCAATAGACAAACGACGACGACGCCCAGGAGGAGCATCATGACCGTCTACACCCTGCCCGAACTTCCCTACGATTACGCCGCTCTCGAGCCCCACATCTCCGGCCGCATCATGGAGCTGCACCACGACAAGCACCACGCCAACTACGTGGCCGGCGCGAACGCCGCCCTCGAGAAGCTGGCCGCCGCGCGCGAGGCCGGCGACTTCGCCGCGATCAACCTGTGGGAGAAGAACCTGGCCTTCAACCTGGGCGGTCACACCAACCACTCCATCTTCTGGACCAACATGACCGGCGAGGGCGCCTCGCGCCCCGAGGGCGAGCTCGGCGCCGCCATCGACGAGTTCTTCGGCTCGTTCGAGTCCTTCCAGGCTCAGTTCGCCGCCGCCGCCCTGGGCCTGCAGGGTTCCGGCTGGGCCGTCCTCGCGTGGGACACCGTCGGCAAGCGCCTCGTGACCTACCAGATGACCGACCAGCAGGGCAACATCCCGGTCGCGACCGTGCCGCTGCTCATGATCGACATGTGGGAGCACGCCTTCTACCTGGATTACCTCAACGTCAAGGCCGACTACGTCAAGGCCTGGTGGAACCTGGTGAACTGGGAGAACGTCGCAGAGCGTTTCGCAGCAGCCCTGTGATCACTGCTTGTTTGTTTTAAAGGTTGTGGCCCCCGCCTGAAGGCCGGGGCCACAACTCTATCCACTGATGGAGTGACCAGCTGCTCAAAGGCTTGAGCTCAGACGTGTCTGGAGCTCTCGGTATTGTGCAAGCTTTTGTGGAACATCAGCGATGTAGCTGATCAGCATGACTTCATCGACGCGGTGGTTACGCGCAAAGTTCGCAATCGTTTGAGCAACCTGGTCGTAGGTGCCGATGATGATCGAGCGATCGCGCTGTGCCCATCGCAGTGCGTCTTCTCGGTCTTCGGCGCTCATCTGCTCGGGTCGCTGGAACCGCACGGGGCGTCCCAGTCGTAAACACATGCGGAAGCTCAATGCGGGAAGTGCTTGTTCTAGGCTTCCGCTTCAGTTTCTGCAGCGCTCACCGCGAGCGCGGAAAGCGTCTGTCCTTCACCTTCACCCAGATTTTCGGGCAGGTGTGCGCGGTAGTGGTCCATGACCTCGGGCTGTTGCTGGCCGCTAAAGAACTGCGCGTAGGCGTAGTTCATGTTTCGAGTCCCCGCCCAGGCCGCGCTCTGGCCTGAAGACCCCAGCAACCACAGTTCGGGAAGCTCATCGGGATGCGGGTAGACATCCACCGAGGCGTAGGGGTGCCCCTCCGGCAAAGTCCCTCGCATGAAAGCCAAAGTTTCATCGATCAGAGCATTGATCGCACCAGGATCAATTGTTGTGCCCTGATTGAGCGCGCGGGCGGAGATCATGTCACCGCCGGGGGCTCGTCCCAATCCCATGTCGACGCGTCCGGGGAACAAGGTGGCCAGAGTGAAGAACTTTTCTGCCATCTGTAAGCTGCCCTGATGCATAGCCATCACGCCACCCGAACCAATGCGAATACGCGAGGTTCGGTCCAGAAGGTGAGTCATCACCAGCTCGGGAGCGGACGACATAAAGACCGGTGTGTTGTGGTGCTCTGCGATCCAGAAGCGATGGAAACCCATCTCTTCTAGTCCGCGAGCCAAGGACACCATGTCTTCCAGTGCCTGATGCGGAGTCGATCCGTCAAAAAGCGGAACCTGTTCCAGTGCTGAGAGGCGCATTGTTACCCTTCCGTTTCACAAAATATCCGCTACTTAAACACGGTTATTCCTGAGGCTACTCCGCCAGGAAGGAGCACGCTGAACTCAGCGGAAAGCAGCACCCCGCCTCGGCGGAATTGCAGGCATGCCCAAGCCGACCACGCGGTGTCCCTCGCCATCAGAAGAACCACCACCGGATCCACACCCGCAACCACCACTGGAGGCACCAGCGACGGCCTCGCCGCCCAGGTCTTCAGAATCAAAATCGATCCCGACCAACTGCAGCACGCCATCTTCTTCACCATCACGCTCGGCGGCATTGTGCTGTTGGACAGCGGTTGCCAGCATCAGCTTGATTCGGTTGAGCTGATTGACTTCCGAGGCACCCGGATCGTAGTCGACCGCGACAATGTTTGCTTGCGGGTAACGGTTGCGCAGCGCGCGGAACATGCCCTTTCCAACGATGTGGTTCGGTAGGCATACAAATGGCTGTGCGCAGATGATATTCGGGCATCCGTGTTCGATCATGTCGACCATCTCGGCCGTCAAGTACCAGCCTTCACCGGCCTGGTTCCCAAGGCGCGCGATGTCCTCTGAGCGCGAGATCATCTCTTCGATGTCGCGATGGGCTTCAAACTTCCCATTTGTCTCTTCGAAGGCCTTGTGAACTGGGATTTCATACTTCTTGAGCAGCCACAGAGCCATTGGCATGATCTTGCGCTGTTTACCGTCGATCCCCAGGTTCTCGTAATCCCACTCCGCGCTGTCCGACGCGGTCGACACCGTCAAGGGCTGGTGGAAGAACTGAGCGTTCGCGCTGACGCCGCGGCCGTTGTTTCTGAGCTGAGGCTCGGGCACTAACTGCCCGGCCACCGCACACAACGAGAGGCGGGATCCTTCGGGGTCCCGCCTCTCGTTGTATCACTGAGCATCTGGAAGGCGGCGGGAGGCCTGCGAGCCCGTCAGGACCTGCTTCTGTGAACGCATCCTGCGCGCGTTAACCCGGTGGGTGACTGTGCGGGCAGGCTGCCCACCACGCCACCAATGGGGTTTAGCCGTGCATCAGCGGGGGTGCCAGTAGATGGGCCCAGCTGCCAGTCCCACGGCGCGAAAAAACTCGCCCGACACGGCCCCTCCAGCGACATCTCCGCGAAAAAACTCGCCCAGCACGCCTGAAAACAGCGTTTCGCCCGTTTGGGCTTGCAGGGCGAACTTTTTCGCACACCGCAGCAGAAATAGAGGACGCTGGGCGAACTGTTTCGCGCGTGTGCGCTGATAGAGCCGAGCAGGGTGAGTTGTGTCCCGCCTGTGGGTCGGGATGGAGCTGGGGTGAAAGAAAAACCGCCCCTGCGTGAGGTGTTGTGGGGTGCCGTGAAATATTCTTCGCCCCGGCACGCCGAAAAGTGCAGTATTTTGCCCATTTTGAGCGAGCAGGGGCGATATTTCTTTCACTGAGGACGTGAGTCAAGCGGTGGGGTGCCCTGCTGGGGCGATATTTCTTCCATGGAGGCTCGCTGGAAGTGGCGGTGGTTGCCGTGGAGTGCCTCGATGAGACCGATACCCCCATGCCGCGTGTCAGTGCCTGGTTGCGGCACCCGTGGGTGGTGGCTGGGACTGCCTCAGAAAAGTCGCACGTAATTCGATTGGGTTAAGTTTCAATAAAGTCTGAAAACGTTGCAATTCCAACGATCTGATTTTCGAATTTGAAAGGGGTGTGGGGGAATTGCATGCGAAATTGGGTGTGGGCGCAGAAATGATGTGCGTTAGGGTTGGCTGCCAGAGATGGGGTTCAAGTAGGAGACAGGCTGCGGTGCCCGCGGGCGGCGTCGGGGCCTGCCCGGACAACGAGCCGACGCGCCAAGCCACACGTCAACACACCAGGTCCCACCGGTGTGAAGGGCGCCGGAGGGCCGTGAGGGGCCTGGCTGCGGTGCCCGTGGGCGGTGGCGGGGCCTGGCCGGGCTTCGAGGCGACGCGCCGAGCGAAGCTCGCGGCGCGGACGGCTCGCGGGCGGGCCGCCGCCCACGGGCACACCAAGCAGCCCGGCCCCACAGCCGGGCCCTCCGGCGCCCGGAACACCAGCGGGGCCACAAACAAGGCACTGCGGGCGGGCCGCCGCCCACGGGCACACAAAGCGGACTATAGGTCACGAACGTGGTGCTTAAGTTCCGGGTTTAGGTTGGGATTGCGGGCGAAAGTCGCTGTTATTTAGGTTCGGGCGGTTAATCGCGCAGCTTCCTTGACTTTCTGGGGTGATCGTGTAGTGGGTGAGAACACGATCGAATCGTGCTCGGCGTTGCCCGGTGTGCGCTGTGCCGATGAAGAAGAATGGACACACCGCGGCGGGCGCTCAACGGTGGAAATGCACCTCGTGCGCCCTGTCAACCACATGTCCATCAGGGCGTGCGCGCCGACACGAACAAGCCGATGAGCTGGCAGACTTCATCGCGTGGGCGACGTCTCGGCACACCCAAGACGAACAGGAAGGCTCAGCGCGCGCTTTCCGGCGTCGTACCTGTTGGTGCTGGCAGGGTGCCGGTACCTCACCCGCCCGTCACCGGGCAGGGTCCACGATCAGATCTTCATTGACGGCATACACCTGTCGGGCGGATGGGTGCTGCTGATCGCCCGAGACCGCGAGCATGTGCTGGAGTGGCAGTGGGCGGCCAACGAATCCGCGCAGGCCTACACGGCCCCTACTTGAACGCCTCGCTCCTGCCGATGTGGTCACCACCGACGGTGCTGCAGGCGCCTTGGCGGCTATCGCGCACCTATGGCCCTCCACGCGCGTGCAACGCTGCCTGGTCCACGTTCATCGTGACATCATCCGCGACCCTAACCATGCATCCCAGAACCGAACCCGCACGGGCGTTGCTGGCCTTGTCACGACGCTTGACGAGCATCACCAGCGTCGACCAAGCCAGCGCGTGGTTGACGATGCTCCACGACTTTGGGCACACCTTCCGAGAATGGATGTCACAGCGCACCTTCGCCGCTCAAGACCCTGCATGGGCGTCAAAAAAACCGGTAAAACCTGGTGGTACACGCATGAACGCACGCGCCGCGCCTACCGACGCTTGGCACGACTGGCACGCCAAGGAGTGCTGTTCACCTACCTGACCAACCCCGACGGCACACCAACCGACCCGCCGGCCTGCGCCACCACCAACCACGTCGAATCCATCAACGCTGTCGTGCGTGAACTCCTCCACGCTCACCGCGGTGCCAGTGCCTACCACCAGCCGTCATCGCCGAATGGGCTCTCCTCCTGCGCACCCCACAACCCCCGACCCCCACCGAAGTCCTGACCCAATGGGAACACGACGGGCGCCCACACCCCGCCGGATCCCCACACCAAAAACACCCCAACCACACCGATCAGAAACGCCACGGAATCCCGGAAGGAACCCCCACCCCAGAAGAAGGACTCTGGCCACGCAAAGGCTGGGCCGGACGCGCCCACTAGACCCACGACACGCCGTCTAAAGCACCACGTTTGCGCCTATAGCCCCACAAAGCAGCCCGGCCCACCAGCGGCGTCACAAGCAACCCACGCACGCCGCGTCGGCATAACAAAACCGCCCGGCCCCAATGGGGCCGGGCGGCAGTGGCGGTAGCGCTGGGATTTGAACCCAGGGTGGCTGTGACACCACACAGCATTTCGAGTGCTGCACCTTCGGCCGCTCGGACACGCTACCTTACCCGGATACTCTACTACACCCTCCCCCCTGCGCACGCAAATCGACCGGGCGGGCTGGGAGCAGGGCCACACCGCAGCCTGGGAGCATGGCCCCGCTAGATCACACGGCAGCACACGAAACAGACGCCACCTGACCATTTAGAACGATTGAAAACGAAATTAAGCACCCGCATAGGATTCACGCCCACTCATAAATGCACTACTCTTGCAGGGTATCTATTCAAGGCAGCGAAAGGATTTTTCGTGTCTGCGCCAAACGCGACGAAGCAAACGTCGCTCAAAGAACTGACCCTCCGCGGCATCATCCTCGGCGGCATTATTACGCTGGCGTTCACGGCCGCGAACGTCTACCTGGGCCTGAAGGTTGGCCTGACGTTTGCGACGTCGATCCCGGCAGCCGTCATCTCGATGGCGGTTCTGCGCTTCTGGGGCGACCACACGGTCCAGGAGAACAACATCGTCCAGACCATCGCGTCGGCGGCGGGCACGCTGTCGGCTGTCATCTTCGTTCTCCCGGGCCTCGTGATCGTCGGCTGGTGGAGCGGCTTCCCGTACTGGGAGACCATGTTCGTGTGCGCGGTCGGCGGTTCGCTGGGCGTCATGTACTCGATTCCTCTGCGTCGCGCGCTCGTGACCGGCTCGGACCTGCCCTACCCCGAGGGCGTGGCCGGCGCTGAGATCCTCAAGGTCGGCGACGCCCAGGATTCCGGCGAGGATAACAAGCGCGGCCTGCTCGCGATCACCTGGGGTGCGCTGGCCTCGGCCGTGATGGCACTCCTCGGCTACATGAAGGTCGCGGCCTCCGAGGTCGGAACGGCTTTCAAGATCGGCTCGACGGGCACGATGCTCTCCACCTCCCTGTCCCTCGCCCTGATCGGCGTGGGCCACCTGGTCGGCATGACGGTCGGTATCGCGATGCTGATCGGCATGGTCACCTCCTACGGCGTTCTGCTGCCCCTGTACGCGAATGGCCAGCTGCAGGGTGCCGATGACCTGACTGACGCCCTGTCCACGGTCTTCAAGACGGACGTGCGTTTCATCGGCGCGGGCGTCATGGCGGTTGCCGCCATTTGGACGCTCATCAAGATCATGGGCCCGATCGCCCGCGGCATGTCCGAGTCGCTGCGCGCCTCACGCGGCGCCAAGGAGGACGGCGCACAGATCGACCGCACCGAGCAGGACATCCCCGGCAAGTGGGTCATCGTCTCCATCTTCGTGGCCATGATTCCGATCGCGGGCCTGCTGTGGTGGTTCATGCGCGGCACGCAGATCGAGCACAACACGGCTGTTCTGATCGCCATTTCGGTCCTCTTCATTCTGGCCGCTGGCCTGCTGGTCGCGGCGGTGTGCGGTTACATGGCAGGCCTGATCGGCTCGTCGAACTCACCGGTGTCGGGCGTCGGCCTGCTGGTCGTCGTCATCACGGCCGTCGTCATCCTGGCGGTGCACGGCCGCGGTTCGACGACGGAGGAGAACACGGCGCTCATCGCCTACACGCTGTTCACTTCCGCGATCGTGTTCTGTATTGCGACGATCGCGAACGATAACCTGCAGACCTCAAGACGGGTCAGCTGGTGGGCGCGACCCCGTGGAAGCAGCAGGTCGCGCTGATCATCGGCGTCGTCTTCGGCGCGCTGATCATTCCCCCGGTCCTGGAGCTCATGCAGAACTCCTTCGGCTTCCAGGGTGCGCCCGGCGCTGGCCCGGACGCACTGGCGGCCCCGCAGGCCTCGCTGATTTCTTCGCTCGCGAAGGGCGTGCTCGGCGGCGGTATCGACTGGAAGCTCCTGGGCATCGGCGCCGCGATCGGCGTTGTCGTCATCATCATTGACGAGGTCCTGCGCCCCGCATCGAAGGGCAAGCTCGCTCTGCCTCCGCTGGCTGTCGGCATGGGCATTTACCTGCCTGTTTCCCTCACGATCCTGATCCCGATCGGCGCGCTCGCGGGCTTCCTGTACAACAGGTGGGCGGACAAGCAGGCGGACGCGGAGCGCGCGAAGCGTTTCGGCACGCTGGCTGCGACCGGCCTGATCGTCGGCGAGTCCCTGTTCGGCGTCGTCTACGCGGGCATCGCGGGTGCGACGGGTTCGGAGTCCCCGCTGGCACTGCCGTTCATCGGCGACGGCTACACCCCCGTCGCGAACGTGCTGGGCCTCCTGTTCTTCGCGGGTGCGACGTGGCTGCTTTACGGCTTTGCCCGTAAGATCACGCGCGACGCGGATCGCGAGACCACCGCGAAGTAAGCACGCGACGCACGCGCGAGGGGCACACCCCCCGCGTCACACATCAGCCCCGGCCTCGTTCCTTTTCTCAGGGACGAGGCCGGGGTGCCTTATGCGCATGCCCGTACAGCACGAGGCCGGGGTTCGTTACGCCCGACCGCCACCTCCACGGGACGGCATTTGTGCCCATCGCCGTGACCAAAAATCCCAGAATGTGGTCGCCGTCCCATTTGTCACCCGTAGTTATTCCGCATGTCAAGGCATATTTACCTGCATTTCAGGAAATAATACCGTTTCATGACTAATTACTAAATGGTACTTTTATTACATGAAACACATCCCGGAACCTAACGTTGCATGGCTGCGGGACCCGGGGGCGTCGGTGAACCGCCTGACGGTGCACGCGACGTGGAGGTCACGCAGGCCACTTCAGATGCTGTCGAGCACCTGGCAGTTACCGGTGCCACTGGCACCGCTTCGGAGCTGATTCATCGTGCTCCCACTCATCGGAATTTCGGCGCGACGTCTGTGCCCGGCATCCTCGAGCTGGACGGCTCGTGGATGCGCGATGAGGGTCAGGCCCGCGAGGAGGATGCCTCCCGTGTCGGCGACGAAGAGCCCTCTGACCTGGTGCGCGCCTCGATTCTGCGCCGCGAGTTCATCTTCGATGCCCCATTGAAGGAGGCGCTTGAGCGAGGCTGGATGATGACGCTGACTTTCGGCGGCTTCTCCGGCCCTCTCTACGCGTGGGTTGATGGAACGTTCGTTGGTTTCTGCGCGGACGGTTTCATTCCTGCGGCCTTCGACGTGACCGGCGCGTTGCAGCCCACGCACTCGCATACGCTCGCCGTGTTGCTGATGGATTCGCCGGTGTGCTGCCACGGTTTGTTCCGCGAGGTGTCGTTGGAGGCCAGGCCTCCAGCGCACATCGTGGACGTGGCGCCGGTGGCATCCCACGATGGTCGCGCGGGCGCGCTGACGCTGCGGGTTGAAACGACGGGCGGTGTCGAGGTTCACGCCGCGCTCGTGAACGAGACCGAGCAGGAGAGGCTGTGGTCTGCGGTCGCTTCTCCTGATGAGGTGATGACCGCGCGGGGTCTGGACGTGATCCCGTGGAGCGCCGAGGAGCCGGCGCTGTACCGGCTGATTGTGACGCTGCGCGACGAGGAGGGGGTCAAGGACACGGTTTCCCTTGACCTCGGCTTCCACGACGTTGAGGCGACCTCCCAGGGGGTGAGGCTGGCGGGCAGGGCGCTGGCCCTGCGGGGAGTGACCCGCAACGAGTGCGACGGGCGCACGGGCCTGGCCGTCAACATCCCGGAGATGCTCGACGACATCGTGTGGTGTAAGCGCCACGGCGTCAACACGGTCGTGATCGCTGACGCGCCCGGGCACGCCCGGTTCCTGGATCTGGCCGACGAGTACGGCCTGTACGTCATCGACTGCGCGTCAAACCTGTACGGCCCGGGGGTGGCACGCGACGAGGCCATCGAGGCCGCGCTCCGTCGGGATCGCGCGCACCCGAGCGTCATCGCCTGGGCGATCGGGGACGAGGAGGACGAGGTCCGCGCCGCCCACGCTCTCGATCCGACGCGCCCGGAGTACTCCCAGGCACGTTTCCCGAACCTGCGCAAGGTGCGACGCGAGGAGCTTCACTACGCGCCGGTGACGGTGGCACCCTCGTACTCGGGGGTGACGGTTCGCAACCACATGACGTTCACGTCGACGTGCGACCTGGAGTTCCTGTGCCGCGTGGTCGAGGAGGGCCACGAAACGTGGGAGTATTCAGCGTCCCTGGATGTCGCGCCCGGCGAGACGGGGTTCCTCCCGGTGCCCTGGCCGTCCTCGGGCACGCGCGAGGTCTCGGTGCGTCTGTCGTACAGCACGGGCTGGGCGTCGGCGGGCTTTGAGATCGCGTATGGAAGCTTGACGGTGTAGGCCGCGTCGGCCTCGCGAACGGACGCGCTTGGGGGGGTGACTCGCTCGAGTCACCCCCACGCGCGTGTGAATGCGCCGCGACGGCCGGGGCACGCACGCCGCGCACGGCTTGCACAGCCCGCAGCGCGCACGGCGCCCCGCATAGCGCGACGAGGCGAAACGCTCAGCGGAAGGCTGCCCGCCTGCTGGGGATCGTCGGCATGCCGAGCATGACCGAGCCCGACCCGCCGCACGACGCCGGCTCTTCGACGTCGACGAGCTGCAGGATCTCGCTGTCGCGCGCCTCCGGCGACTGCAGGGCGGTGGCCAGCATGAGCTTGATGCGGTTGAGCTGGTTGACCTCGGATGCACCCGGATCGTAGTCGACGGCCACGATGTTGGCCTCGGGGTAGCGGGTGCGCAGTGCGCGGAACATGCCCTTGCCGACGACGTGGTTGGGCAGGCACGCGAAGGGCTGGGCGCAGATGATGTTCGGGCAGCCGTGTTCGATCATGTCGACCATTTCGGCGGTCAGGTACCAGCCTTCGCCGGCCTGGTTGCCCAGGCGCGCGATGTCCTGGGAACGCTCGATCATCTCTTCGATGGGCCGGTGCGGCTCGAACTTGCCGTTCGTGGCCGCAAAGGCGCGGTGCACGGGCTTCTCGTACTTCTTGAGCGCCCACAAAACGATCGGCATGATGTAGCGCTGCTTGCCCTCGATACCCAGGTTCTCCTTGTCCCACGCGGCGGTGGCCACGGAGTTGTGGAAGAACTGCATGAGGCCGGGCAGTTCGGCCTCGCACCCCTCGGCCTCGATGACGTCGACGGCGTGGTTGTTGGCGTCGGGGTGGAACTTCACGAGGATCTCGCCGACCAGGCCGACGCGCGGCTTGCGCGGGATGTCGCGCAGGGGCAGGGCATCGAAGGCGCGCACGCACTCGCGGATGATCTTCCCGTAGGAAACGCGTCCGCCGAGGGCGGCCACGCGCCCGCTGGTGATCCACTCCTGGACGTAGCCGTCCCACGTGCGGTACAGGTCCATCGCGGAGCCGGGGGTGGCCTCGTAGGGGCGCACGCGCAGCAGCATCGACTGGATGGCGTCGCCGATGACGAATGCCTGGATGGCCTTGTGGATATGCGGGACGCCGAGGTGGAAGCCAGGGTTGTCCTCGATGCCCTGGACGGACAGGGCGATGACGGGAACCTGCGGGTATCCGGCGTCGCGCAGGCCCTTGCGCAGCAGGGCAGCGTAGTTGGAGGCGCGGCACATGCCGCCCGTCTGCGTGATGCCCACGGCGGTACGGTCGGGGTCGGCGCGCCCGGAGATGAACTCGTCGAGGAGCTGGCCGATGACGACGATCGCCGGGTAGCACGAGTCGTTGTTGACGTATTTCAGGCCGACCTCCATGGAGGTGCGGCTCGTGTGCTCGAGCACGCGCACCTTCAGGCCCGCGGTCGCGAACAGCGGGGTGAGGAAACGGAAGTGAATCGGCGACATCTGGGGGGGCGAGGATCTCGTATCCGGCCTCGCGCATCTCCTCGGTGAAGACCGCACGCGGCTGGATGTGCCCGGCCTCCTCCTCGCGGGCGGCATCTCCGGAGGGGTCGCGCAGGGTGGCCGTGTCGACGGAACCCGACACCAGGCCCACGGACGAGGCGGGGGCCAGTTGCGCGCCGTTTTCGCCGTCCCCGGCCCCGGCCTCGTTAATCGCGGAGGTGAGGGATGCGCGCTCGGTGATCGCCGCGTCGAGGGAGCGCAGGCGGATCTTCGCGGCGCCCAGGTTGGAGACCTCGTCGATCTTGAGGACGGTGTGCACGTCGCCGCGGCCCTCAAGGATCTCCTGGACCTGGTCGGCGGTGATCGCGTCGACGCCGCAGCCGAAGGAGTTGAGCTGGACCATCTCGAGGTCGGGCTCGTCGCCGACGCGGGCGGCGGCCTCGTAGAGGCGCGAGTGGTAGGACCACTGGTCGAGGACGCGCAGGGGGCGCTCGAGGCGCGCGTCGATGATGGAGTCCTCGGTGAGGACTGCCATGCCCAGGCCGACAATGACCTCGGGGATGCCGTGGTTGATCTCGGGGTCGAGGTGGTAGGGGCGGCCCGCGAGCACGATGCCGCGCACGCCGTGCTCCCGCATCCACTCGATGGTTTCGACGCCCTTCGCGCGGATCTCGGCCTTGACGGCGGCGTCCTCCTCCCAGGCCTTGTCGAGGGCGGCCTTCATCTCCTCGACGGGGATGTCATAGCCGTATTCCTTGAAGGTCTTGGACAGGTGGGCGGGCAGGTACTCGCGGTTGCCGAAGTTCACGAAGGGGCTGATGAACTTCGTGCCCGGCTCCGCCAGGCGCTCCATGTTGTTGCGGATGACCTCGGGGTAGGTCGCCACGATGGGGCAGTTGTAGGAGTTCTCGGATTCGGTGAGCTTCTGCTCGAAGTCGACGCAGGGGTAGAAGATCGTCGTGATGCCCTTGTCCAGCAGGGATTCGATGTGCCCGTGGACGAGCTTGGCCGGGTAGCACACGTTCTCCGAGGGGATGGACTCCATGCCGGTCTCGAAGAGGTCGTGGTTGGAGCGGCCCGAGATCATGACGCGGAAGCCCAGCGCGGTGAGCATCGTGAACCAGAAGGGGTAGTTCTCGTACATGCCGAGCACGCGCGGGATGCCGATGTCGCCGCGGAACGCCTTCTTCTCGGTGAGGCGGCGGTATCCGAAGATCCGCTTGTACTTCCAGTCGTAGAGGTTGGGCAGCTCCGACTTCTTGGGCACGCGCTCCAGGGACGCGCCGCGCTCGCAGCGGTTGCCCGACACGTGGCGCTCGCCGTTAGAGAAGGTCGAGATGGTCATCTGGCAGTGGTTCTGGCACAGGCGGCACGTCTTGCGGGTCGTGTCCACGCTGAAGCCTTCCAGGGCCTCAATCGTGGCCAGGGACGAGGTCCCCTCACCCGTGTCGTGCATGCGCGCGGTCAGGGCGGCGCCGTACGCGCCCATGAGGCCGGCGATGTCGGGGCGCACGACCTCGCGACCGGTGAGCAGTTCAAAGGCGCGCAGCACCGAGTCGTTGAGGAAGGTGCCGCCCTGCACGACGACGCGCTCACCCAGGTCCGAGGGCTCCTTGAGCTTGATGACCTTGTAGAGGGCGTTACGCACGACGGAGTAGGACAGGCCGGCGCTGATGTCGCGCACGTCCGCGCCTTCCTTCTGCGCCTGCTTGACGGAGGAGTTCATGAACACCGTGCAGCGGGTGCCCAGATCCACGGGGGAGGAGGATTCCATGGCCATCCGGGCGAAGGAACGCACGTCGGTGCCCATCGTCTGCGCGAAGGTCTGCAGGAAGGAGCCGCAGCCCGAGGAGCACGCCTCGTTGACGGAGATGGAGTCCACCGCGTGGTCGCGGATGCGCAGGTACTTCATGTCCTGGCCGCCGATGTCAATGACGGAGGTGACGCCGGGGCAGATGAATTCGGCGGCGCGGTAGTGCGCCATCGTCTCGATTTCGCCCTCGTCCATGGTGAGGGCAGCCTTGACCAGGCCCTCGCCGTAGCCGGTTGCGCACGAGCGGCCGATCTCGCAGCCCTCGGGGAGGGCGCCTCGCACAGCGCGCACGATGTCGACGGCCGCGGCCACGGGGTCGCCCTCGTTGGAGGCGTAGTGAGTGAAGACGATGCGGTCCTGAGAGTCGATAACGACGGCCTTAATCGTCGTGGAGCCCGCGTCGATGCCGAGCCAGCAGCGGCCCTCGGCCTCGTCGAGGCTGGCCTTGGGAATGACGTCGAGGCTGTGGCGGGCCACGAACTCCTCGCGGTCCTCGGGGGTGGCGAAGAGGGGGTCCATGCGCGGGGATTCGACCTGCACGGGGGCGGCGGCGAGGCGTTCCATGAGGGTGGTGAGCTTGTCGCCGCGGGCGTCGACGGAGGTGGCGCCCGCTTCCTCGGCCTGGCGCACCTTCTTGGCGGCCTCCTTCTCGGCGAGGAGGGCCGCGCCGATCGCGACGTAGAGCTGGGCATCGTCGGGGGTGACGAAGGCGTCGGCCTTGGGCAGGAGCGCCTTGTAGGCGTCGCGCAGGGCGGGCAGGAAGTGCAGGGGGCCGCCGAGGAACATGACGGTTCCGCGGATCGGGCGCCCGCATGCCAGGCCCGCGATGGTCTGGGTGGCGACGGCGTTGAAGATGGAGGCGGCCAGGTCCTCGTGGGCGGCGCCCTGGTTGATGAGGGGCTGGATGTCGGACTTGGCGAAGACGCCGCAGCGCGAGGCGATCGGGTAGAGCTGGGTGTGTCGGGTCGCCATCTCGCCGAGGCCGGAGGCGTCCGTGTGCAGGAGGGTCGCCATCTGGTCGATGAAGGCACCTGTGCCGCCCGCGCACGTACCGTTCATGCGTTGCTCGGGGGTGGGGTGCAGGTAGGTGAGCTTGGCGTCCTCGCCGCCCAGCTCGATGACGACGTCGACCTCGGGGTGGAGGCGCTGGGTGGCCTCGGTGCCGGCGATGACCTCCTGGACGAAGGGGATGCCCATGGCGCGGGCGGTCGTCAGGCCGCCGGATCCGGTGATGGCGGCGTGGACGCGGGCACCGGGCAGGGCGCGCTCGACGTCGGCGAGGAGGGCCCCCAGGGATGCGCGCACATCGGCGTTGTGGCGGCGGTAGTCGGAGAAAAGGCGGCGATTCCCGTCCAAAACGACGGCCTTCACCGTCGTCGAGCCGACGTCGATGCCGAGCTGATAGGGGCGGCGGTGCTCGCTGGCGCGCTGCGTTGTCATAGGACCTCCTTGAATCATCCATCAACTTAGGGCCAGGATCGTATCCCGTCAAAGGTATGGTTTACCTTCCTCGCACGCGGCACTAAAACGGCGTAGAACCAGGGAAAATCGCCTGTATGACACATCACGCAGACCGCGAGACGCACGACGCGTCCGACGAGAATTACAACATGTGAAGCGTTTCAAATTAGACCCTTCGGCAAATCGCGAGCCCGGCCGCGCAGCCGTGGCCTCGTAACCCCAACCGCACAGTCCCAACCACGCCACTCTGGCCCACTTACCCAACAATGTCGCATGCAATTTGGGTCCCCTTACTTTTCTAAGGCATCGAGAACACCGCAGAATTTCAACGATCTCATGTCAAGTGTTAAAAGGTTTACATGGGAATTGCATGCGACATTTGTGGGAAAGTGGGGCCGCATCCACGGGGCGATCGCCGAGGCCACAGGCCAGGATCAAGGCCACAGGCCGCGGCTACAGCTCGGAAGACTCAGCGACGGGGATCGCCCGAACTTGGGTGGCCTTCACGCTCACCCACAGCCCCTCGCCTACGCCGAGGCCCAGGTCGGACCATGCGGACGCCGTGACCCGGGCGGTCACCAACACACCTTCCGCGAGCGCGACGCGCACGCTCACGAGGGAGCCGTCGACGTCGATGCCCGCGACGACGCCGGGCAGGACGCTTCGCGGCGAGGCGTGGGCTTCCTCGCGGGACAGGGCCACGGCCTCGGGCGGGAAGGTGAGGGCGACGCGCGCCGACTCCTCCCCAGGGCCAACGCTGTCGGCAGCCGCCCACAGCGCACCGTCGCCGACGCGCACGCCGACCATGCCGGGGCGCGCGAGCGCCGGGCCAGTGACAATGTTGAGGCCGGCCAGGCGGGCCGCGAACACCGACGTGGGCGAGGCGAGCACGCGGGCGGGTTCGCCGTCCTCGACGATGCGCCCCTCCCCCATGACGATCATGTGGGAGGCGAGGGACAGAACCTCGGCGATGTCGTGGGAGACCAGCAGGGTCGTGATTCCCGCACCCGCCAGGCGCTCGCGCAGGACGGCGGAAACCTGGGCGGTGGCCTCGACGTCGAGGGCTGCCGTGGGCTCGTCGAGGATGAGGACCTCGGGACGGAAGACAAGAGCGCGTGCGATCGCGACGCGGGCGGCCTGGCCGCCGGACAGGTCGGAGGCGCGCTTGAAAGCAAGGTCGGCGATCCCCACGGCGCGCAGCTGTTCGAGGGCGGCCGCCCGGGCCTGCGTGCGCCCCACCCCGCGCACGCGCAGGGGGAAGGCGACGTTGGACAGGACGCTCATGTGGGTGAAGATGCGGGGTGCCTGGGAGACCATGGCAACGCCGCGCCGGCGGGCAGGCACGAACGTGGCGGCATCATCGACGACTCGCTCGCCGATGCTGACGGTCCCGCTATCCACGCGCAGGGTCCCGGCGATCACCTGGGCGAGCGTCGACTTTCCGGCGCCGTTGTGGCCGACGACCGCGGTGACGAGGCCGGGGCGCAGTTCCGCGTCCACGTTCCAGCCGCGCGCCGCCACGGTTCCGGCGACGCGCACGGCCACGCCCTCCCCTGCCTCGCCCGCGGGCGTGAAGGGGGCGGCGGGGCGAGCGGCGGGAGCGGCGGAAGCGGAGGTGTGCCCACGCCTCGTGACACGAAGGAAGAAGGCGAGCCGTCCCCACGGGGTTTCCGTGAGCGCGACGACGGCGGCCGCGACACCGAGGAGGACCACGCCGAGCGCGAGGGCCAGATCCGCGTCGGACTCGCGGGCCAGGTAGATCTGGAGCGGCATCGTGCGGGTGACACCTGCATGGAGCCGGCGAAGGTGAGGGTCGCCCCGAACTCGCCGAGGCAGCGGGCCAACGCGAGGGCGGTCCCGCGCCCGAGGCCGGGCAGGACCGTGGGCAGCGTGATCCGCCAGAAGACGCGCGAGGGCGAGGCACCCAGGGAGGAGGCCATCTCGTCGAGCCCCTGCTCGCGGGCGCGCAGCGCGGACTCGAGGGTGACGATGAGGAAGGGCAGGGAGACGAAGACCTGCGCGATGACGACGGCGCTCGTCGTGAACGCGATGTCGAGGCCGGCGCCGCTGAGGAACGCCCCGAGGGTCGAGCGCCTACCGAAGGCCGCAAGCAGCGCGATGCCGGCGACGACGGGCGGCAGCGAGAGCGGCAGGGCGACGAGGATGCGGGCGGCGCGCACGCCCCGCCACGAGCGGGACAGAACGAGGGCGGCGGGGACGCCGAGGAGGAGGTCCACGCCGAGCGCGACGGCGCACGTGCGCAGCGACAGGCCCAGGGCGTCGCGAGCTTCCGGAGTCGCGAGCGTCGCTCCGAGGGTGGCCCAGTTGACGCGCCCCAGCATGAAGGCCAGGGGTAGGACCAGGAAGCACAGGGCGAGCGCGCCGAGGCCCCCCGCCCAGACGGGCAGGGGGCTGACGGCGGGCGTCCTGCGTGACTTCACGCGTCGATGTTACTTCGCGGCGGGCGTGAAGCCGGCGTCTTCGAGGATCTTCTGGCCGTCGGCGGAGCGGACCAGGTCGATCCACTTCTGGCCGAGGTCCTTCTTGGTCGAGGCGCTCACGAGGGCGATCGGGTACTTGTTGACGGCCTCGTCGGCACCCTGGATGGCGACGGTGTCGACGGCGTCGCCCTCGGCGAGGGCATCGGTCTTGTAGACGATGCCGGCGTCGGCCTGGCCGGAGGAGACCTTACCGCGAACGTCGGTGACGGCCTGCTCCTCGGAGACGGGGTTCAGGGTCACGCCGAGCTTCTCCGTGAGAGTCTTGGTGAGCTTGCCGCAGGGAACCTCGGGCGCGCAGATCACCAGCTTGACGCCGTTGAGCGAGGAGTCGAGGCCGGTCACGCCCGCCGGGTTGCCGGGCGTCGTGATGAGGGTGAGGGTGTTGGTGACGAAGATGGTCTGCGCGTCGACCTGCGAGGCGTCGGCGGCCTTCTTCATGGTGGATTCGTTGGCGGTGGCCAGGACGTCGACGTCTGCGCCTTCGCCGAGCTGGGTCACGAGGTCCTGGGATCCCGCGAAGTTGAAGCGCACGTCCACGCCGGGGTTGGCTTCCTCGAAGATCTCTTCGAGCTCGCCGAAAGTCTCTGTGAGGGAGGCGGCGGCGTAGACGTTGAGGACGGTGGTCTCTGCGGGCTGCGTCGCCTCGGCCGAGGCCGTGGAGTCGGGGGTGGAGCCGCCCGTGCAGGCGGCCAGGGCCAGGGCGGCGGTGCCGATGGCGGGGAGAATGCGAAGGGAACGCACTCATGTCTCCTTTTGAGAGGGAATGGAACGTATTAAATCTAACAACTCAAATTGCGGATGCGCAAGCATTCACCCCCAAGCGCCCAAATCGTTACTTTTGCTTGCAATATGAGGGAAATATGCGCGCGCATTAAACATGGCTCAATCCATCATAAAATGGAACATTCTGCTGCTTGCGAGTTGCCGAGACCACCTCTCAACACGCACCGACGCCCGCTTCCTTCTTTTGCCTCGGCCCACGCACGCACAAAATCGCGTCGCGACCACGCTCGGCTCCCAGACCCACCTCGCCGCGAGGAAGGGACTAGGATCACATTCGTACGCATCGCTCTTGGAGGACACCATGCCCAAACCCGTCGCCTACGACCTCAGCCAGATCAGCGCCCACGTCATCACCTATTCGGACCGCATCCAGCGCGGCACGAAGGAGGATCGGGCGACCCCCGCCTGCACGGCAGCGCTCGCCGAGGCCGGCCTGGGTCCGGTGACGATCGCGGCGATCCCCGAGAGCGCCGACATCCTCGAGACGGAGATCCGCGGCGCGCTCGAGGCCGGCGCCCGCTTCATCCTGGTCCTGGGCGGCTCGGGTTTCGGCGTGGGCAACTACGCGCCCGAGGTCGTCCGCTCGATCGTCGAGGTCGAGATCCCCGGCATCGCCGAGCAGATCCGCGCCCACGGCCTGACGAACACGCCCCTGTCGGGCCTGTCCCGCGAGGTCGTCGGCGTGACCGCGCGCGACTCCTCGGGCGCGCTCATCGTCTCCTCCCCGGCCTCGCGCGGAGGTGCGCTCGATACCCTCGAGGTGGTCACCCCTCTGTTGGGCGCGATCTTCCACCAGCTCGACGAACAGCGCTGACCCCATCCCCTTCCCCGGCCTCTCCTCCTCCCCTCAATGTCGCACGTAATTTGGGTAACCTCACTTTTGTAAGGCATCAAGATAACCGCAGAATCTCAACGATGCGATTTCAAGATTTGAAAGGTTTACATGGGAATTACGTGCGACATTTGTGGGGAACCATACCGGAGGTGCGTGGGGGCACGCTCGAGCGTGGCTTTTCGAGCCGGCAGGCCGCCGCCCCCGGACACCAGAAACGAACGAGGCAACGGCGCGGCAGCGCAGCGCCGCCCACCTGCGTCGATACGCGGCTGGCGGCGCTTCGTGAGGATAATCGCCGAGGCCTCGATCAGGAGGCGTAGCCGACCCAGCGTCCGGTTCATTCGGAGCGTCGTGGTCTCAATCGGTCGAGCCATCCAATCAACTCGGGCATGTCGGTCCAGGGTGTCTCGTCCCACGCGGTCGCGCCCTCCGCAAAACTCAACCGCCTTCGTTGCACCCGTGAACAGGCCTCGTCGGTATGCTCGATGAGCCGCTGAGGAATCTCCATTGCTTTCTCATAAGCTCCCCGTTCCCACTTACTAACGAGTTCCTCAACGACAGCACTTGCGGTCCGGCTCGAACAGACGTCCGCGCAGTGGTAGACGAACCACGCCTCAATACAGGGATTCGACAGCGCCACTGCGCGGTGACACCCACGGACCCCAGCCAGCCATTTCTCCAGATTGTGAATATGGGGGGCGTTGTCATCCACATCGCAGACGATCCAGGCTCCAGCAGCACCGTCACGCCCAACATCGCCAGCCTTCCGCTTGATACTGACGATGAGATCCTTCAGCGACGACCTGCCTTGATTGCGACAGAAATCGAAGGCAAAAGCTCCCCGGTAGCGCCACTGGTTGAGTGCCTTCAGGTATTCCCTCTCCGTTGCCCCTTCGACGGCGAGAACAACGACTGGCCGAGGGGCCTTATCAAAGGACTTCCCACGCTTTCCCCGAGAGGAGCGCCTCGTCGGCACCTCTTTCTTTTTACCCATGACGCCCCCTAGATCCGCGGGACGCCACCGAGGCGACCCGACATGTATATCCGCGGCAGGTCACTGCCCTTTCGAAGCACGTCGGAGCGAAAGTCGGTCAGCCGCGTCAATTCAGACCGGTGTTCATTCTTCTCAACCAGCCAAATCTCGTCGCGCCGCAGCAGGTCGACACGCAGGAGGTGGAGCTCGTGCGTCGTAAAGATCAGCTGACGCTTCTCGCCCGGCCCCGATGAGTCAAGGAACAGCCGAAGCAGCTCCTCCGTCAACTTGGGATGAAGAGAATCTTCGAGCTCGTCGATCAGGTAAACCCCCGAGTGCTGGCTTTTTCCCGCCCAGTACAGGATCGGCAATAGATTCAGGTAACGAATGCTCCCGTCGGATTCCTGCTCGAGAGGAAGACGAAACTCGCGAGCACCGTCCTTATGGACGGTCACGAGGCGCTCGTACACGACGTCACCATCATCACCGAGCCTAGCGCGAAAAACAGCCCCGCTTTCAGCCGTAAGGTATGCCTCGGAAGTCTTGTCGGTCAACTGGTCTTCGATCTCTTCGAGAACCTTGTCTTGTGCCGGAACCTTGTCGCGAGGAACATTCGTGTAGCAAATTCCTGAAATACCGGTGTCGGCGACCGTCAACCCCTGCCCAACGGCAGCGCGAAATGCATCATCGTGGGCAATCTGCTGAGGCATGAGGATGTAGCGCGCGCCTCTCCCCACAATGGTGAGGCGTTTAAACCAGTCGATGACAGAACCCAGCAGGCTGCTCCCATCGTCAACCAAAGCCGCATTGAAGCAGGTCTCGAGGAACAGACGATTGGGCTGGACTGTCTTCGAGGCAGCGTCGAGCGACGAATCATCTTCCAGATCACCATAAAGAGCGATGTCCTGCCCCTGGCGCACGAACACCGCCTCTTCATCTTCCGAGCGTAGGCGGTAGAGGGCTTCCTCGACGATTGCATCCGCATTGAAGGCTACCTCGTAGTAGACGATAGCCTTTCGATCCGAGGTCGCATCCTGCACATCCAGGACGATTTCAACCCCAATGACGCTGGGGCGATCCGTCCCGAAGAGCTGATGCGGGTGATAGTGCAGGCGCTGCCCGCGCTTGCGGGGCTCTCGCAGCATGACCTGCAGGTGAGCCAGAGCATCGAGCAGGGTCGACTTTCCCGCCGCGTTTGCACCGTAGATTGCCGCAACGGGCAGGACACGGGACTTTCCGTCAGAGTAGAGAGTCCCACCGTAGTTTCTCTCCTTCCCCGCGATCATCGTGAAGTCGACCGGCTCCGAAAGACTTCCAGTTATCGAGATGAAGGACTCGCAGCATCGCACTCTCACTTTCCCACTTAGTTGCAAAAATTCTACATCTTCCCCGGAAGGAAGTCTAAGTGCCCTCCATCACCAACAACATGCCAAAGGCCCCTACCACCCCACCGCGCCACAAGACCTGACCTATTGCAAGCGCCGCCCACCTGCGTCGATACGCGGCGGGCGGCGCTTCGTGAGGATAATCGCCGAGGCCTCGATCAGGAGGCGTAGCCGACCCAGCGTCCCGACGGAGAGAAGGTCGACAATCGACCGTCGATCTCCTGCGTGCCGGTGACCATGGCACCTGTGCCGTTCATGTAGTACCAAGCACCATGATCCAGGATCCAGCCCGTCGCCATGGCACCGCTGCCAGTCAGGTAGTACCACGCACTCCCACCGTTCAGCCAGCCGGTCATCATAGCGCCGGAGGAACTGCTGTAGTACCAGGCGGTCCCGTCCTGGAACCATCCGATTGCCATCGCGCCAGTCGCTGCATCCAGGTAGTACCAGGAGCCGTTGTCGTAAAGCCATCCGGTCACCATCGCTCCACTGCCGGTCAGGTAGTACCAGGTGCCGCCGCCATTCATCCAGCCGGTGACCATTGCACCCGACGAGTTCAGGTAGTACCAGGCCCCACCAATCTGCTTCCATCCGGTGACCATCGCGCCGGTCGCGCCATTCAGGTAGTACCAGGAACCCGCGTCGTTGAACCAGCCGAGGGCAGCGCGCCCGCCGTTCAGGTAGTACCACGAGCCGTCAATAAGACTCCATCCGTCACCTGCCGGATGTCCCGCGGAATCCAGGTAGTACCACGCTTTTCCGTCATGAATCCAACCGGTCGCCATCGCGCCGGTGGCGTCCATCCAGTACCACTGACCGCCGTCATACACCCAGGTGCTGGCCTCGGCGGAGGGCTTGCCCGCGAAGTAGTACCAGGACCCACTCGTCCCCTTCCACCAGCCGGTCGTGGCCGCAGGTCGACCACCCTTGAACCACCAGGCGCGCGGACTTTCTTGGCCGTACTCATGCCCCCAGGAGACGG
This sequence comes from uncultured Sanguibacter sp., assembly GCA_916438365.1. The sequence goes on along the minus strand of CAKAEY010000009.1, from coordinate 4,647 downwards.
CGGACAGATCGTTGTATGTAATGCCGGAGGACCCGAAAGTAGCGATGAGCGAGGGAATATGCGCACTGGACCACAGATCCACCAGCGGCACCCAGGACGAGTCGCCATGAATGACGCTCTGGGTCAGATTGTCGGGGATGTACCATTCCGGCCCTGTCTGGGCGATCATGGAGGGGCTCAATGCCTTCATGAAGGCCGGAGAGTTTGAGGTCGGCAGGCCGTGGTGACCAGCCTTGAGCATGTCGACATGCCCAACGATCGGTGCGATGCGGTCCTCGTAGCCACCATCGGCCTCGAGGTCGGCGGCCAGGTAGGCGGAATGCCCGAATGCACTCACCTTCGCGGTATATGCGATGAGGTTCGCGTCGCGAACACCGGTCTTCTTGTAGTTTTCAGCCGGATCCGTGGGGATAATCTGGACATCCATATCACCCAGCGTGATGTGAGTGTTGTAGTCCTTGACGTTCTGCACGATCGACGCGCCATACGCGCCCTGAGCCCATCGCGCGGCCGCCATCATGTTGTCGTAGACCCACTGGTTGTCCCACAGACGTGACTTATCCGTGATCCACGCGTCGGAATACTCGGGGCTGAGAATAACTTTCGGGCGGAACTTCCTGATGATATCGTCCGCGTTGTCGATGTGGTCGGAGTGGGCGTGCGTGCCCAGGTAGAAAGCAAGGTTCGAGGAGGTGACGCCGTGGTTGGACATGTAACCGAGAACCCGGTCGGTATCCCCCGCCCAGCCAGGGACCACGCCGTCGCGCAGCGGGTAGCGCGGATCCTTGCCGTCGGGCGCACCCACGCCCTCCGAGCCGTCGATCATGGCGAAGACGCCTCGAGACTCGAGCAGGATGGCGTCCGCAGAACCCGACGTCGAGAGAACATGAATGCGGGTGGGACCGTCCGTGCCGGGGAAGGTGTAGACCTGCGCGTCGACGCCGTCCGCGCTTTCTTCCTCGGACGAGGCCGTGGCCTCGTCGGCTGAATCTGCGGATTCGGCGGAGTCGGAGGCATCGGACGCATCAGCGCCGTCCGAGGCCGCACGGTCCTGGGACGCGACCGGGGCGGCGACGCTGGAGTCCGTATTTGTCTGGGAGAGGTCGGCAGCCTCCGTGTCGCCATGCATTTCCTGACCGCCTGCAGGGGCGGCAGCAGTAGCGGGAGCGAAGGACGCAACAAGAATTCCTGACAACACGGTCAGTCCAAGTCGCTGCCACAGTTTTCCGTGACGAAGATTCATGAGCGCACCTTGAGTGGGATAGGGCGTTGGACGGTTACTAGCTAAGTCTACACCCTCGGAGGTATTACAAACAAGTTACTTGCTCAGGGCGGCCTCCCACCAGGCCGCATCCTCGGGGGTGTCGATGTCCCGGCACGCGTCGGCACCCACGCTCACTCGCTCGACCTCGAGGGCGCGCAACACCCGGCGCACGCCCACGCCTCGCACGGAGCCAAGGGAATCCACGGCCTCGTCGAGGACGCGGCGCAGCGCGCCCGCGCGATAGACGCCCATGAGGTACTGATCGAAAGGCTCCGGATCGCCGCCGACCGCGATACGCCCGTCACTGCCCTCACCCAACGCGGGTTCGAGGAGGGCGGGCAGAAAAGCGCCCACCCCGGGAGCGTCGACGGACACAACGACGACGAGGATGTCGCCGCCGACGCTCAGCGCGCGCAGGCCCGCGTCAATACCAGCCAGCGGACCACCGTTCGGTGGATCCTCAAGGGTTCGTCGAACACCATACGGGACACGCACGGCGGGCGGCACGACGGCCACGCAGCCCGCGCCGCACGCCTCCAGGAGAGCTCCACACACGCGATCAATGAGGCGCACGCCGCCGAGCGTCAGGTCAGGCTTGGAGACGCCCCCAGGCGCTCTCCCCACCGCCGCCGACGACGATCGCAGCGACGTCAGCGCGCGGGGCGGCGACGGGACTCAGTCCCACGGCGCGAAGGTCAGCACGTCGGCACGCTGCGTCGCCGCATCCATCATGAGCACGCGCCCGATCAGCGGCTCGCCGAAGCCCACCAGCAGCTTGATAGCCTCCGTCGCCATCGCGGTGCCCGCTTGGCCGACCACGGGGCCGAGCACGCCAACCTTCGGCGAGGCCGGCGTCGTCCCGGGGGCAGGCTTGACCGGGTGCAGGCTCCGCAGCGTCAGCGACGGCACGGGGGCCGGCGCCTGGGACCAGAACACGCTCACCTGGAAGGCCATCGACACGACCGTGCCCCACACGAGCGGGACGCCAGAATCCGCGCAGTAGTCCGCGACCAGGTACTTCGCATCGAAGTTATCCGTGCACTCGACGATCAGGTCCCACTCACGGCCATGCTCGTCCAACCACTCGCGGGTCACGTGCCCGTAGCGCTCAAAATGGACCGAGGAGTTCAGTCCGCTCAGGTGGCGCACCGCGGAGTCCGGCTTCGGATCCCCCACGTCGCCCTCGCCGTGCAGGAGCTGACGCTGAAGGTTCGACACCTCGACCACGTCGGAGTCGCAGATGCCGATCGTGCCGACGCCCGCCGCCGTCAGGTACAGGAGGACGGGGAGCCGAGGCCGCCCGCGCCCACCACGAGCACGCGCGCGGCTGCCAGACGCGCCTGGCCGGCCTCGCCGATGCCGGACACCAGCCAATTGCGACGGAAACGCTCCAGCGCGGGATCCCCGGCCTCGTACGGGACGGGCTCATTGATCAGCGCAAGCGCAACGGTGCGCCTAGAGACGGCCGCATCACGGGAAAAAGGATCGCCGATCGTCATCTCACAGACCCGACCAGTTGTGCGAACCGTCGGTCAATTCCTGCTTCTTCCAGATCGGAAGCTTCGCCTTCACGTCCTCGACAATGGCCTCGACCGTGCGGAATGCCTGCGCACGATGCTCCGCAGCGACGGCGACGACCATCGCATCCTCGCCGATCTCCAGGTGCCCCACGCGGTGCCACGCGACAATGCAATGCACGCCCGGACGATCCTTAAATTCCATGACGATGTCCCGCAAAATCTGCTGCGACGAGGGGTGCGACGAATACTCGATCGCATCCACGCTCTCTCCGCCGTCATGGTTACGCACCACCCCAACAAAGGACGCCACAGCACCACACGTATCCCGACGTGCGCTATCAATCAGCGCGCCAGTATCCAGCGGCTCGTCGGTGATGCCGGTTGCAATCTCAGCTGACATGGGATCCTCCAGGGACGGGAGTGCCTTCCCGTTCATCTTACGCGGGGGGCGGTCAGGATTATTTTACAACCCTGACCGCCCTGCACAAATGATTAAAAACTCACCCGCCGGCGAACGGAGGCAGCACGTCGACGCGCGCGCCGGGCGCGAGCTCAGCGTCCGGACGAGCGGAGCGCTCATTGACCAGGTAGCTCGACACAGCGAGGATTCGCGCCAGCTCAGGGCTCTCCAAGCTGAGCTGATCGATGAGTTCGCCCAGAGTCGCGGGAGTCTCAGCGGAGGGCAGTTCGCGCACGTACCCACCGGCCGCCTCGGCCGCGCCGCCAAAGAAGTGAAGGGTCGTCGACAGCGGCTTCGGGTTCGCCTCATCGAGCCGTCGAATATAGACGGTCAGGCGTAGCGGGTCGGAAGGATCCGTCTCCAGTGACCAGGTGGCAAATCCGGTCGCCGTCCGCTCGAACACGCGTTCAACGATGCCGCGACGCAGCTCGAGGGCCAGGTCGTCGGGGGTGCCCGGCTCAGTGAACGGGCAGGCCGTCAGCACGACGGCCATCGGGTCGGTGTTGTGCGGGACGGATGCAAAACCCATGGCGTTCATGAACAGGCGCACCTTGCCCAGGTGCGACGCGATGTTGAAGGTGTCGCGCACGGGGCGACGGTTCGCATTATGGCTGTGATCAGGCACGGCCATCGTCTCGAGGGCGGCGTCCGCCCAGCGCGAGCCGATCTCACGCACCGAGGCCGCCGGGTCAGCCGCATCAACGCGCAGCCAAGCCAGCAGCGACGAGGTGAGCTGGTGCAGCATCTGCGCCGCAAACGAGGGATCCGCCGGGGTCATCGTCGAATAGCCCAGCGCGGGTCGGCCACGGCCGGATGAGGGAAGCTGCTGCTTTTCCACGAGGCCAAGGGCGAACAGGCCCTCGAGGGTCTCGCGCACACTCGAGACGTGCAAGCCGGCTTCCTGAGCCAGCTCCGCCACGGTCACGGGCGTCGCATGGTGCGAGATGCGCTCCAAGAGCGCGTGCTGCGCAGGGGTCAACGCCGCCATTGCGGCGAGCGTTTCGGCCAGAGGCCGAGCAGGGGAGGTATTGCTCATGACGTTTCCTCTCTCCCTCATAATCAGAGGAAATGCCCTTCATAGGCATCTCCATACGGCATTAAAGCTGTTACGTTACTAACAAAGTGCGCTTTATTCTACCCATCGCAGACTGCCCCCCGCACGGCCAATACCAACAGTCGGTCGCATTACGCGGGGTCTATCGGTTCATTCACACAGGTGAGAACGCGGGAACCCCCGATAAAGACGCGGGGGCGAGCATACGCTCGCCCCCTGCCCCACCGCTGACCGCGCCACGGCCTCGCCTTGGGGCGAGGGACCGCGGCGGGCACGGCCATCGATCAGTCAGACATGCCGCCACGCGTGATCGCGTGCGTGCGACGCTCGTCGCGCGACCGGTAGACCA